>NZ_JBFDTP010000002.1:1450000-2175000 GCF_040719375.1 Clostridium sp. AN503
ATGGCACTTGCAGGATGTGGAGGCAGCAAGGCTCCGGAGGATACGACAGCGACCGCTGCGACAGAAACAGAGACCGCTGCAACAACAGTGGCAGATACCAAAGGGGAGACCAGCGCCGCAGATACAACAGCAGCGGATGTGGCGGAGATCGTGGATGGGAATTTTACCATCGGAATCGGTCAGTTTGCAGAGCATGGATCTCTGGACAACTGCAGGATCGGATTTCTTCAGGGACTTGCAGATGAAGGGATCGTAGAGGGAGAGAACTTGACGGTCTATTATGAGAACGCACAGGCGGACGGCGGTACCGCAAGCCAGATCATGGACAGCTTCCTTTCGAAAAAAACAGATCTGATCTGTGCGATCGCCACTCCCATAGCCCAGAGCGCATACAGCGCCGCTAAAAAGGATAACATTCCGGTTGTCTTTACAGCCGTGACAGATCCGGTCCTGGCTGAGCTGGCCAATGCAGACGGCACACCGGTCGGCGAGATCACGGGAACCAGCGACAAGCTTCCGGTGGAAAAACAGCTTGAGATGATCCGCACCATGCTGCCGGATGCGAAGAAGATCGGTATTATGTACAGCACCAGCGAGATCAACTCCGTATCCGCCATTGAGGAATACAAGGCGGCAGCTCCGAATTATGGTTTTGAGATCGTGGAGAGCGGCGTTTCTTCTACCGCGGATATCCCGCTTGCAGCAGATAACCTGCTTGAGAAGGTGGACTGCATCAACAACTTAACGGACAACACGGTGGTAAGCTCCCTGCAGGTGATCCTGGATAAAGCGAACAAGAAGAACATTCCGGTATTTGGCAGCGAGATCGAGCAGGTGAAGGTTGGTTGTCTTGCAGCGGTTGGCCTTGATTATGTAAGCCTTGGCGAGCAGACCGGAAGAATGGCGGCACAGGTGTTGAAGGGCGAGAAAAAAGCAAGCGAGCTGAACTATGAAGTGATCAAAGAAGCTGCATTTTACGGAAACAACGTGGTTGCGGAGAACCTGGGACTGACCATTCCGGATACCTTAAAGGAGAGCGCCGCAGGCCTCTTTGATGAGATTGTTGCAGAATAAGAAATTGGAGGATTACCATGTCAATCGTACTTGGCGTTATTGAGGAAGGCCTGATCTATGCCATAATGGCTCTGGGCGTATATATTACCTATAAGATCCTGGATTTCCCGGATCTGTCTGTGGACGGCACGTTCCCTATGGGGGCTGCCGTTACAGCCATGCTGATATTAAAGGGCGTCCACCCGGCGGCAACTTTGATTCTGGCATTTCTGGCAGGTGCGGCTACGGGGTGTGTCACTGGTTTCATCCACGTGAAGCTGAAGGTGAGGGATCTGTTGTCCGGCATTATCGTGATGACGGCGCTGTATTCTTTAAACCTCCGGATCGCGGGGAAGGCCAACGTGCCGATCTTCAGCAAGGAGACCATATTTGAAAATGGCTTTTTGGAGCAGGCTGTGCCGGAAGCTCTGACCCCTTATCTGGTAGCGATCATCCTGTTTGTGATCGTGCTGGTGTGCAAGATTTTACTGGATCTGTATTTAAAGACCCGTTCCGGCTATCTTCTGAGGGCGGTGGGTGACAATGATGTGCTGGTGACGTCTCTTGCCAAGGATAAGGGAGCGGTCAAGATCATCGGTCTCGCCATCGCCAATGGATTTGCTGCTCTGGCAGGCAGCGTGTACTGCCAGCAGAAAGGCTTTTTCGAGGTCAGTATGGGGACGGGAACCATTGTGATCGGCCTTGCCAGCGTGATCATCGGGATCAAGCTGGTAAAAGGGCTTGGATTTGTGAAAACCACTACGGCGGTGATCTTGGGTTCCCTTGCTTACAAAGCCTGCGTGGCGGCTGCGATCGCCCTCGGTATGGCCCCGTCGGATCTAAAGCTGATCACGGCTGTATTATTCTTAGTGATCCTGGTGCTCAGCAATCAGAGTGAGAGGAAGGTGAAAGCACATGCTTGAATTAAACCACATCCATAAGTACTACAATGCAGGTACGGTGAATGAAATGTGCCTGTTCGATGATTTTTCCCTTGCCATTGACGATGGGCAGTTTGTGTCTGTGGTGGGAAGCAACGGCTCGGGAAAGACCTCCATGCTGAACATCATCTGTGGGAGCATTCCGCTGGATTCCGGTTCTATCCGGATCGGCGGAAAGGATATCTCTGCGATGCCCGAGTACAAGAGACAGCGCAGGATCGGCCGCGTTTACCAGAATCCGGCCATGGGGACCTGCCCGAGCATGACGATCCTGGAAAATATGGCTCTTGCGGACAATAAAGGGAAGCCCTTTAACCTGCTACCGGGAACGAACCGGCAGCGGATCGATTCCTACAGGGATCAGCTGCGCTCGCTGGGGCTGGGGCTGGAGGATAAGCTGGATGTGAAGGTCGGCGTGCTGTCGGGAGGCCAGAGGCAGGCCATGGCGCTCCTCATGTCCACGATGACGCCGATCGAGTTTTTGATCCTGGATGAGCATACGGCGGCGCTGGACCCGAAGACCGCGGAGATCATTATGGAGCTGACTGACAAGGTGGTGAAGGAAAAGAAGCTTACCACGATCATGGTCACTCACAATCTGAGGTATGCGGTGGAGTATGGGGACCGGCTGATCATGATGCATCAGGGAGATGCGATCATTGATAAGGCTGGGGAGGAAAAAAAGAAAGTCCGGATCGAGGAAATACTGGAGAAGTTTAACGAGATCAGTATTGAGTGTGGGAATTAATTGTTTAATAATTCTTTTATAAACGAAATGCACTTCTTATGGTATACTTACTACATAAGGCTGTCACCTTATGCAGGAGACCGCCTGAAAGGAGTGCATTTTTATGAAATTAAAGACACGTCTTGCTGTTGCATTCCTGGCGTTCAGTATTTTGCCGATCGTGTTTGTGGGTATGATCCTTTCCATGGGAAAGCTGTTTATGATCTACCGGTTCAATGAGTTTGGGCCGGAGGTCAGGACGATGGTAGTCCAGATGCTGGTATCGGGAGTCCTGATGCTGGTGTTTATCTGTGCGTCCCTGACGATCTGGGTATACCGGTCGGTGCTCCGGCCGCTCAGCAAGCTGCAGGAAGCCACCCGGAAGATCCGGGATGGGAATCTGGATTTCACCCTGGAGGTGGAGGAGGATGACGAGATCGGCGAGCTCTGCCAGGATTTTGAGGAGATGCGTATCAGGCTCAAGGAGAACGCGGCGGAAAAAGTACAGTACGATATAGAGAACAAGGAACTGATCAGCAATATTTCCCACGATCTGAAGACGCCCATCACGGCGATCAAGGGATATGTGGAGGGGATCCTCGACGGAGTGGCGTCTTCCCCGGAAAAGCTGGATAAATATATCCGGACGATCTATAATAAAGCCAATGACATGGACCGTCTGATCGATGAGCTGACGTTTTATTCCAAGATTGACACCAACAAGATCCCTTATACGTTTACCAAGATCAATGTGGACGATTATTTCCGCGACTGCGCGGAGGAGGTGGGACTTGACATGGAGTCCCGGAATATTGAGCTGGGGTATTTTAACTACGTCAACGAAGATGTTATGATCATTGCGGATGTGGAGCAGTTAAAGCGGGTCATCAATAATATTGTCAGCAATTCCGTGAAATATCTGGATAAGCCGAGAGGGATCATCAACATCCGCATCAAGGATGTGGGGGATTTTATCCAGGTTGAGATCGAGGACAATGGGCGCGGGATCGCAGCGAAGGACCTGCCCTATATCTTCGACCGGTTTTACCGCACGGATTCATCCCGCAATTCCTCCCAGGGAGGCAGCGGTATCGGGCTGTCTATCGTGAGGAAGATCATCGAGGACCATGGGGGGCGGATCTGGGCCACCAGCAAAGAAGGAATCGGCACGGAGATGCATTTTGTGCTGAGAAAATATCAGGAGGTAATACAGGATGAGCAGGATATTGATCATTGAGGACGAGGTCAGCATCGCGGAGTTGGAAAAGGACTACTTGGAGCTGAGCGGGTTTGAAGTGGAACTGGAGGAAGATGGAGGCAAAGGGCTTGAGCGGGCGCTGACAGAGGATTTTGATCTGCTGATCCTGGATCTGATGCTTCCCGGCATGGATGGGTTTGAGATCTGCAAACGTTTCCGGGAAGTGAAGAATACGCCGATCATCATGATCTCTGCAAAAAAGGACGACATTGATAAGATCCGCGGCCTGGGCCTGGGGGCGGACGACTATATGACCAAACCGTTCAGCCCAAGCGAGATGGTGGCGCGGGTGAAGGCGCATCTGGCGCGTTATGAGCGTCTGATCGGCAGCGGCAGCCCGGAGAATGAGCTGATCGAGATCCGGGGCTTAAAGATCGACAAGACCGCAAGGCGGGTATGGGTCAATGGAGAGGAGCGGAATTTCACCACCAAGGAGTTTGATCTTTTAACCTTCCTGGCGCAGAATCCCAACCACGTATTCACCAAGGAGGAGCTGTTCTCCAAGATCTGGGACATGGAGTCCATCGGTGATATTGCAACGGTGACTGTTCATATCAAGAAGATCCGAGAGAAGGTGGAGTTCAATACGGCAAAGCCGCAGTACATTGAAACCATCTGGGGCGTGGGATATCGTTTCAAGGTCTGACGGATTGTCGGTTTGACGAATGATAAGAAAATGATGAAAAATAAAAATAACACACAATTCTGCCTTCTGTCACTACTGGGCATCCTGTTTGTTGTGGACGGGCATTTAAGCGGCGGGCTGTTCGATCTGAATGGCCTGCTTCCCTATTATTCATTTCATATGCCTCTGTTTGTGTTCATATCCGGTTATTTTTACCAGTCGGGGAGCGAACAGGATATTCCGGGATATATAAAGAAAAAGTTTATGCGGCTGATGGTTCCGTATTTCATTTGGAATCTGTTTTATGGGATCCTGGCGCAGGTCTTCAGACAGTACGGGTTTTCGTTTGGAGAACCGGTCACGCTTGAGACGCTTTTTGTGGAACCGTTCCGGCATGGATATCAGTTTATTTTAAATCATGCGGCGTGGTTTGTACCAACCCTGTTTCTGGTGCAGGTTGCCAATATCTGCCTGATGCGCATCCTTTGCGTGTTTCATGTGGGAAAACGAGCGGAGAAGAACGGACAAAGTATTGGGGCGGATGGGGACATGGAAGGCAGATCCTTTGTTTCCGGAGTAAAATCCGCGCAATGGCTGGTATACATGAGAACAGTGCTGTATTTTCTGATCGGATTGGCTGGTATCTATACCGCTATGGAAGTCAGTACGGCGGGATTTTGGCTGACCTTCGTAAAAGCGGCGTTCCTGCTTCCGTTTTATGGAGCCGGCATACTCTACCGGGAAAGGCTGGAGGCGAGGGACCGGATCGGCAGCGGATGGTATTTTTCTGTGATCTTAAGTATCGCGCTGCTCCTGGCGCTGTCCGGCAGGCGGCTGGTCTATGCGGTCAGCGACTGCAGTGATTTTACCGGATATGTGCTGCCATATCTGACTGGATTTCTGGGGATCGCATTCTGGCTGCGGGTGTGCCGGATCCTGGCGCCGTCTTTTGCGGAGAGCCGGCTGGCTGCATTTGTGGGAAGAAACACCTATGCGGTCATGATGCATCATATGATGGTGCTGTTTGTGATCCGGACAGGGTATGCGTTCTTCGCGAAATATTTTGGGATGTTTCCTGATTTTAGTTTTGTCAGCTATAAAAATGACTTTTACTATACCTATATTCCGGAGGGACTGCCGCAGCTCAGGATCTTGTATCTGATCCTTGCGGTGGCTGTGCCGCTGTGCCTTGAGGCCGGGATATATCGTGGGAAGCGGATCTTGAAAGACAGGATTCGGATCCATAAATGAGCGGGAGGGGCGCCTGTGCAAAAAGGATTTTGGAAGCGGTTGTCCTGCGAAGATAAGTTTGATAGGGAATTTGCCTGCTGGGCCGCCAATCATAAAGGATGGAGAAAGTATAAGCGGGGAAACCGGAGGGCTGCCCGGCGGAAACTGAAAAAGGCTGTCGAGAAAAGCCTGATTGGATTGATGGTTTGTGTAACGGAGCGACTGTAGATGGTATTGGTTCAAGGCAGGGGAGGGAAAAGGATTGAGTAAGAGCAAGACGGATAAACTGAGTGTTTTTATCAGCCTGGTTCTTCGCCATCAGCCGGGAGCGGCAGGGATAAGCCTGGATGAACACGGTTGGGCTGATGTGGATGCATTGATCCGGGGGATCAATGACACGGGACGATACATTGATATGGATATGCTGGAGGAGATCGTCAGAACGGATCAGAAAGGACGTTACAGCTTTAACGAAGACAGGACACTGATCCGCGCCAATCAGGGACATAGTATTCCTGTCGATGTGGAGCTGAGGCAGGCGGAGCCACCTGTAACGCTGTATCATGGGACAGCTGACAGATTTCTTAAATCAATCGAAAATGAAGGCTTAAGATCCATGAACCGACTTTATGTCCATTTATCGAAAGGTTATGATACGGCGGTGGCAGTAGGAACGCGTCATGGAAAGCCGGTTGTCTTAAAGGTGGATGCGGCACAGATGATGCGGGACGGTGCTGTGTTTTATCTGTCGGAAAACGGCGTATGGCTGACGAAACATGTGGAACCCAGGTATCTGACAGTTATGCGCACAGGATCGTGATAGAAAACAGATAACAGCCCAGGCGGCGGGGAAAGTGAAAGTAACAGTTCTCGTTGTCTGAACTGTTGTAAGTGGAATTGCCGGATTCTGTGATTGACACACATAAAATATTGTGATATAATTTAATACCGTGTGTAACGAGAGGATTCAAGGTCTGTCTTGAAACCTCTCGCTTTGCTTTTATGGCAAAGGCTGAGCGAGCGTTGTGCATGTTGTTGATATTTTGCGGCGCAGGAACAATCCTGAAGAAGCACAGAATTTCGACGCATATTGCGGTCCCCGGAATGAGGGACGTGGGAAAGAATGAGGAGTAAGAATGGAAACAATGAAATTTGAAGAATTACAGTTGGATGATCGGATCATGAGAGCAGTGACGGATATGGGGTTTGAGGAAGCTTCCCCGATCCAGGCAAAGGCGATTCCGGTACAGATGGAGGGGCTTGACATTATCGGGCAGGCTCAGACCGGAACAGGAAAGACTGCGGCATTCGGCATCCCGCTGCTGCAAAAGATAGACCCGAAGAACAAGAAGCTGCAGGCGATTGCCCTGTGCCCGACGAGGGAGCTGGCGATCCAGGTGGCGGATGAGATTCGGAACCTGGCAAAATATATGCATGGAGTGAAGATCCTCCCGATCTACGGCGGACAGGATATTGCGAGACAGATCCGGGGACTGAAGGACGGCACTCAGATCATTATCGGTACGCCGGGACGTGTCATGGATCATATGCGCCGGAAGACGGTCAAGTTCGACCAGGTGCACACCGTCATCATGGATGAGGCGGATGAGATGCTGAACATGGGATTCCTGGAGGATATGGAGACGATCTTAAGCCAGCTTCCTGAGGAACGACAGACCATTATGTTCTCTGCGACCATGCCGGATGCGATCCAGAAGATCGCGAAGACCTTCCAGAAGGACCCGCAGGTGGTGCGGGTGGTGAAAAAGGAACTGACGGTCCCGAAAGTGACCCAGTATTACTATGAAGTAAAGCCGAAGACCAAGGTGGAAGTTATGTGCCGCCTGCTTGATATGTATGCTCCGAAACTGTCGGTTGCATTCTGCAATACCAAACGTCAGGTGGATGAGCTGGTGACAGAGCTTCAGGGACGCGGATATTTTGCAGAAGGGTTGCATGGGGATTTAAAGCAGATCCAGCGTGACCGTGTTATGAACAGCTTCAGGAATGGCCGTACAGAGATCCTGGTGGCAACAGATGTGGCGGCCAGAGGCATCGATGTGGATGACGTGGAGGCGGTGTTTAACTATGACATCCCCCAGGATGATGAGTATTATGTACACCGGATCGGACGTACCGGTCGAGCGGGAAGAGAAGGGATCGCCTTCAGCTTTGTTGTGGGCAAGGAAGTCTACAAGCTGCGTGATATCCAGAGATACTGCAAGACCAAGATCCTGCCTCAGGCCATCCCGTCCCTGAACGACATTACGGAGATCAAGGCGGAGAAGATCCTGGACCAGGCGAAGGATGTTTTAAGCGAGATCGATTTAAGCCGTGTGCTCCATATCGTGGAGAAGAAGCTTTTGGAGGAGGATTACACCTCTCTGGAGCTGGCTGCTGCCCTGCTTCGCATGAGTATGGGCGACGAGAACCAGGATATTGCACTGGATAATCGTCCGGCGCGTTCCTTAGATGACCTTGGCTCCTATGGCCGCGACGGCAGGAATACCCGGAATTCAAGGGGTGGACGCGACAGCCGCGACAGCCGGGATTACAGCAAGGGCGGACGCGGTGCACGCGGCAGAGACAGAGACCAGGATATGACCAGGCTGTTTGTCAATATCGGCAAAGACCAGAATGTGAAGCCGGGAGATATCCTTGGCGCGATCGCCGGTGAATCCGGCATATCCGGCCGTATGGTCGGCAGCATCGATATGTATGACAAGTATACCTTTGTAGAGGTTCCGGGCGACATTGCAGACGAAGTGCTGGAGTGTATGCGGAACGTTAAGATCAAAGGCAAGAATGTCCATATGGAGATGGCAAACACGAAATAGGAGATGGTTTTTTTCACGGACCTGCGCTATAATAGTTGCAGGTCCGTTTTCATGTCTGCATATGGAAAATGGAAGCGTAAAATACAAAGACCACAGGAGGCACAGGATGAGTTTTCAATATCAGTTTGGCTTTATCGGCATGGGAAATATGGGATATGCCATATTAAAAGGACTGCTTCACTGTTACAGTCCGCAGGAGGCGGTCTTCTCTGCACGGAACCGGGAGAAGATGGCTGACGTGACAGCCAGGACCGATGTGGCGTCGGCGGCGGATAACGTGCAGTGTGCGGCGAATTCCAAATATCTGGTGCTGGCGGTGAAACCGCAGCAGTTTGACACCGTGATCGGGGAGATCCGGGATGTGATCACAGAGGAACAGATCATCATATCGATCGCTCCTGGAATCACCACCGCGGACCTGCAGAAGCGTTTTGGAAAGAAATGCAGAGTGGTCCGCGCCATGCCCAATACCCCGGCTCTGGTGGGAGAAGGGATGACTGGAGCGTGCTATGATGCGGCGCAGTTTTCCGACGAAGAGCAGGAGACCATCCGCAGCCTGTTTGAGTCCTTTGGAAAGCTGGTGATCGTGGAGGAGAAGCTGATGGACGCTTTGGCCTGTGCCAGCGGCAGCTCTCCTGCTTACGTCTATGTGTTCATCGAGGCTTTGGCCGACAGCGTGGTCAAGTACGGGATTCCCCGTCAGACGGCCTATGAGCTGGTGGCGCAGACAGTTCTTGGAAGCGCAAAGATGGTGCTGGAGACGGGAGAGCATCCGGGACGGCTAAAAGACCAGGTCTGTTCCCCTGGAGGGACCACCATAGCGGGGATCTCTGCGCTGGAGGAGTACGGGCTGCGGGGCGCGGTCATCAAGGCGACCGACGCCTGCTATGAGAAGTGCACAAAGATCAAATAGCAGTTAAGTTAAGATAAGGAGAGGAAACATGATGGAGAACCAGGAAAATAATACAGAAAATGAGACCAATAAGATCCCGCCGGTAGTCCGTGTGGACCGGGAACTCAAATACACAGGAACCATTTTAAAGATCTATGAGGATACGGTGATCGCCAACGGGCATGAGGCCCATTGGGACTTTATCCACCATGATGGGGCTGCGGCTGTGGTTGCCGTGGATGATGACGGAAAGCTTCTTATGGTGCGCCAGTACCGGAATGCCCTGGACCGTGAGACGCTGGAGATCCCGGCGGGCAAACTGGATGCGCCGGGGGAGCCGAAGATAGAATGTGCTTACCGGGAGCTGGAAGAGGAGACCGGGTACCGCTGCGAGCATCTGGAATATTTGATGAGCTTAAATACCACGGTCGCATTCTGTGACGAGGCCATTGATATCTTTGTAGCCAGGGATCTGATCCCGTCTAAGCAGCATCTGGATGAGGATGAGGTGATCAATGTGGAGCGGTGGGAAGTGAAGGACCTGGAGGAACTCATTTATTCCGGGAAGATGACGGATGCCAAGACCGTAGCCGCCGTCATGGCTTACGCGAGAAAATACAACAGATAGACATGAGACATGGAGTTGCCGCGTAAAATAATAAAAAAGCGGTGACCGGCATGAAACATATCAGACGGGAATCTTATCTGCTGTTCTGGCTTGTGGCCGGATGGCTGTTTGCGGCGGTCGGGACCAACCGGCTGTTTGCATCGGGACTTGTGAATTATCAGGTGATGTACGGATATGTGGTGCAGGGCTGGTCGGCTGCCATACAGGGGCAGACCGCAGGTGTGCTGAAGATCCTGCTGGTGCGTCTGGGGGAAACTGCCCTGATCGCAGCAGTGTGCCGCAGCCGCATGCGGGGACCGGGCATTATCCTGATCCTGATCGGAGCAGGGCTGTCCGCCGGGGTTTCCCTAGTGCTGTTTACCTGGTGCCGTGGCGTGATGGGAATCGTCTGTTTTATATTGACAGGTTTTCCGCAGGATTTGTTTTATCTTTCCGCATGGGGGATCCTGATCCTGAAATACGCCATGTCCTATGAAGTGCGCCGGGGGAAGTTCTGGAGCATGGTAGTATCACTTTTGCTGCTTGGAATCTGTGCGGAGATATGGCTGAGCCCATTGTTTTTAAGATTTATTTAAATATTTTTTTTGGTGAATTTACAACATGTTGGGAGTCTTTAAAAGGCGGCTTCCAACATGTTGTACTTTTTATGTTAAGTAGCCAAAAATGCGTAGAAAAGTGGGAAATAAGTGTTTGATTTTATCTAAAAATACAGATATAATGGTATGCACACGATAATTTTTAGGCTGTTTTTGAATGACAAAGGAATTGGGGACGGTAGTATGACAACGGAAATAGAGGCGTTCATCGCGTATCTTGAAAATATTAAAAAATCTTCAAAGAACACTGTGGTGTCCTATCGCAGGGACCTGATGCAGCTTCAGGAATATTTAGAGCAGCAGGGGATCACAGAGGCCGCAAAAGTGACGAAGACCAGCCTGAATTCCTACATACTGTATCTGGAGCGTCAGGGCAAGGCCACCACGACCATATCCCGCGTACTTGCCTCCATCAAGTCCTTTTTTCACTATGAACTGAACGAAGGGAAGATACGGAGGGACCCGGCTGAGCTTTTAAAGACCCCGAAGATCGAAAAGAAGGTCCCGGTCATTCTGACTGTGGACGAGGTGAACCGTTTTCTGCAGCAGCCAGGAGGGGAATCCGCCAAGGAAGTCCGGGACAAGGCCATGCTGGAGCTTCTGTATGCAACCGGGATCCGGGTGTCGGAGCTGATCGGCCTGCAGGTGCAGGACGTGAATCTTTCAGTGGGCTTTATCACCTGCCATGATGGGCAGAAGGAGCGTATGATCCCCTTTGGAAAGACGGCCAACCATTCCCTGCGGACCTATCTGGAACAGGCCAGAGGCAGTCTCTTAAAAGGCTGTGATTCCCCATGGCTGTTCACAAACTGCAATGGAAAGCCCATGTCCAGGCAGGGCTTTTGGAAGATTGTCAAGTATTACGGTGAGAAGGCGGGGATTGAGGCAGACATCACACCTCACACGCTCCGGCATTCATTTGCGGCACATCTGATCAGCGGCGGCGCAGATATCCAGGCGGTACAGACCATGTTGGGACATGCAGACTTAGCGACCACGCAGGTCTACATCGGTTACATGCAGAAGGACCCCTTAAGAAAGGCGTATGCAGGCGCCCATCCCAGAAAATAAAAGAAGAGCTGGTATATCCGATCCGGATGATATCAGCTTTTTTGGTTTTTTCCTTCTTTTCAGACGCAAAGTATGATATACTATGAACACTTGGCGAGTTTTAACGAGCCGGTATACTATTTCGGCAGGCTATAGGCAGGGGTGGATGACATGACAGAAGAAAAACGTGGACGGACGGAGAAAAACAGAAAAAAGAGACTGAACAGGCAGCAGAAGACGCTGATCCTGCTGATCACGGATGTGGTCCTGCTTTTAGCGATCCTGGTTACCGGCGGGATGCTGGCGGCGCGCTGGTACCGGGACAAGAACAGGCCTGACTTGTCGAAGCTGGTGGCTCCGGACTGGTATACCCAGGATTTTCTTCAGAGGAATCCCTATTCAAGGCCCGGCATCAAGCGGAGCGAGATCAATGATATTGTGGTCCACTATGTAGCCAATCCAGGCACCAGCGCAGTGCAGAACCGGAATTATTTCAATAATCTGGCAGAACAGACTGGTGAGAAGCCAGTGTCGGCAAGCAGCCATTATATCATCGGCATAGACGGTGAGATCATCCAGTGCATCCCACTAGATGAGGTGGCATATGCCAATTATCCGCGCAACGACGATACGGTGTCGATCGAGTGCTGTCATCCGGATGATACCGGGGAGTTTACAGAGGCAACAAAAGAATCGCTCGTCAAACTGACGGCCTGGCTGTGCCAGGAACTGAATCTGAAGGACCGCGATGTGATCCGCCATTATGATGTCATTGGGAAAAACTGTCCGAAATATTATGTAGAGCATGAAGATGAGTGGAAGGCTCTGCGAAAGGAGATCCGGAAAGCAGTCAAAAAGTCAGGGGAGCAGGCTGAGCCTGCGGAGACGGCTGCCATGGACCGGAAGAACCAGACGGAAAAATAATAGACGAAACAAAAGGAAAGGAATCCTGATTGCATGGGAAAAGCATTATACATAGCCGAGAAGCCCAGCGTGGCACAGGAATTTGCCAATGTGCTGAAGATCTCGGGACGGCGCGGGGACGGATATATTGAATCCGATACCGCGGTCGTGACCTGGTGCGTGGGACATCTGGTGACCATGAGTTACCCGGAGGCCTACGACCCGAAATACAAGCGGTGGAGCTTACAGACTCTGCCGTTTTTACCGAAGGAATTTAAGTATCAGGTGATCGAAGGCGTGTCGAAGCAGTTTAAGATCGTGAGCGGTCTTTTGAACCGGCCGGATATTGATACGATCTATATCTGCACGGACTCCGGACGGGAAGGAGAATATATCTACCGGCTGGTGGACCAGATGGCAGGCGTGAAGGGAAAGACAAGAAAGAGGGTCTGGATCGACTCCCAGACGGAGGAGGAGATCTTAAGAGGAATCCGGGAGGCGAAGGACTGGGAAGAATACGACAACCTGGCTTCCTCCGCATACCTTAGGGCCAAAGAAGATTATCTGATGGGTATCAACTTTTCCAGGCTTCTGACCTTGAAATACGGGCCGTCCATATCCAGCTTTATGAAGACCGACAGGACGGTCCTCTCCGTGGGCCGGGTGATGACCTGCGTTCTGGGCATGGTGGTGCGCAGGGAACGGGAGATCCGGGACTTTGTGAAGACGCCGTTTTACCGCGTGATCGGGAACTTCGATTCCCAGGGTATGAATTTTGACGGGGAATGGCGGAGCGTAGAAGGCTCCCGTTACTATCAGTCCCCTTATCTGTACAAGGAAAATGGTTTTAAGGAGCGCAAATACGCGGAGGAACTGATCCGGCTCCTGGAAGAACGCCAGCCGGTGACGGCGGTGCTTGTGAAGGTGGAGAAGAAGAAGGAGACCAAGAACCCGCCTCTTTTGTATAACCTGGCTGAGCTGCAGAACGACTGCTCCAGGATGTTCAAGATCAGCCCGGATGAGACCCTCCGGGTCGTGCAGGAGCTGTATGAGAAAAAGCTGGTCACCTATCCGAGAACAGATGCCCGCGTGCTGTCCACCGCGGTGGCGAAAGAGATCCAGAAAAATATAAGCGGCCTGAAAAATTTAGAGCCGGTGCGGGAGTTTGCGGCGGAGGTGATGGAGCTTGGTTCCTACAAAGGGATAGCAAAGACCCGTTATGTCAATGATAAGCAGATAACCGATCACTACGCGATCGTGCCCACAGGACAGGGCTTTGGAGCCATGAGAAGCCTTGGGCCTCTGGCCATGAAGGTTTTTGAGGTGATCGCGAGAAGATTTTTGAGTATTTTCTACCCGCCAGCTATTTACCAGAAGTATGCGCTGGAACTTTCGATAGGACAGGAGCATTTCTTTACAAGCTTCCGGGTGCTGGCTGAGAAGGGGTATTTGAAGGTGGCGGATGTGTCCCAGTTCCGCAAAAAGACTGGTGACAGCGCCGCAAAGGATGCTTCTGCTGAGCAGGGCGGACCGGATAAGGAGCCGGGCGGGCAGGATGAAAAGGACGAATCTGAGGTGAATCAGAAGGATCTGGACAATCCGGAGTTTGTGGCAATGCTGGGCACCTTAAAAAAGGGAATGGAGCTGCCTGTCAACAGCCTGACCATCAAGGAGGGGGAGACATCCCCGCCAAAACGGTATTCTTCCGGGTCCATGATCCTGGCCATGGAGAATGCGGGCCAGCTCATAGAGGACGAGGAGCTGCGTGCGCAGATCAAGGGCAGCGGCATCGGCACCAGTGCGACCCGCGCGGAGATCTTAAAAAAGCTGGTGAATATCAAGTACCTGGCCTTAAACGGCAAGACCCAGATCATCACCCCAACCCTTCTGGGAGAACTGATCTTTGACGTAGTGAATTCGTCGATCCGGCAGCTTCTGAACCCGGAGCTTACAGCCAGCTGGGAGAAAGGGCTGACCTACGTGGCGGAGGGGACGATCACCCCGGACGAATATATGGAAAAGCTGGAACACTTTGTCGCGGGAAGGACCTACGGTGTGCTGAAGCTGAACAATCAGTATCAGCTCAGGGGATTTTTTGAAGCGGCAGGGAAAAATTATAAAAAATAGAGGAGACAACGAAATGAAGAAAGAAAGCATGAAGACCACAGATCTGTTCAGCCTGGAGCATACCATGGCGAAATCACTGTTAGAGAAGTACGAGTACCCGTGGGAGGCGCTTGCGCATATCGAGGAGTTTGTGATGAAGCTGGGAGCGTCCCTGCCTGAAGATGAGTACATGAATCCGGCAAAGGGCATCTGGGTTCACAGAAGCGCCAAGATCGCGCCGACGGCAGGGATCATCGGACCGGTCGTCATCGGACCGAAGGCGGAGATCCGCCACTGCGCTTATATCCGCGGTAAGGTGATCGTCGGCGCTGAGGCCGTGGTCGGCAATTCCTCCGAGCTTAAGAACACGATCCTGTTTGACAATGTGCAGGTACCTCACTACAACTACGTGGGCGATTCTATCCTGGGCTACAAGGCCCATATGGGGGCCGGTTCCATCACCTCCAATGTGAAGTCTGACAAGACGCTTGTGAAGGTCCATGCGGAGGACGGCGATATCGAGACCGGTCTTAAGAAGTTCGGCGCCATGGTCGGCGACAACGTGGAGGTGGGCTGTGGTTCTGTGCTGAATCCTGGAACGGTGATCGGTAAAAATACCAATATCTACCCGCTCTCCAGCGTGCGCACCTGTGTGGATGCGGGTTCGATCTATAAGAATCAGGGCGAGGTGGCCAAGAAGCAGCAGTAGCAGTATAGAAAAAGAAACGGCATACCATATCCAATTTACCAGGATGTGGTATACCGTTTCTTTTTTCTAGATCTAAAACGTATTTTTCAGCGACTGGTATCCCAGCAAATTCGACAGCTTTTCAGAAATTTCCCTCATGTAAGGGATCTGCTGCTCAAAGAATTCATTGGTCAGGCGGAGCGAAGGTCCGGTGACGCTGAAGCCCGCCTGGATCTTTCCGGTATAATCATAGATGGGAAACGCAATGCAGCGGGTCCCGATCTCACACTCCTCATCGTCAAATGCATAACCGTTTTCCCGAACGGTCTGAAGCTGGGCAGCCAAAGCTTCCTTTGTGGTCAGCGTCTTGTCAGTAAAACGTGCAAGCCCCATCTTCTGGATCATCTCATCCAGCTGGGAATCAGAATATTTGGTCAAAAGCAGTTTCCCGATGCCGGTGCAGTGGAGCGGTGCAATGTTGCCGATCCGCTGCATAGCTTTGACGATCTGTCCCGGCGCCTCTATGACATCGATATAGACCACCTGGTGATTGTGATTGATCCCAAGGCAGGTGGTCTCTCCAACAGTCTGGGCAAGCTCGCGCAAAAAGGGACGCGCCGTCTTGGGAAGCTGCTGGTGGTTCTTCACCTGCTGCCCAAGGGCGCAGAGCTTGTAAGTGAGGTAGTACTTTGAAGATACCGGCTCCTGGGCAACGTAGTTCATATTGACCAGTGTGGCAAGAAAACGGGATGCGGTGCTGTTGTTCATGCCCAGAGCCTGGGAAATATCGATCAGACGCAGCGGTTCATCCTGCAACGATAAAAATTCCAGCAGATTTAAGAGCTTTTCTGAGGATTGATTGCTGGAAGTTGGTTCATTTGATTTCATAAACAATCTCCAATCTTTTAATAATTAAAACTATATTATCATAATAGAAAAAGTATTGCAAGAATCAAAAATATATCTTGTAAAATGCTTCCAAATATGGTACTATTATTTCATAAATAAAAATGCTATTTCAATAAATAAAATAGTAAGAAGGGAGAGAGGAACATGAAGATTGTATTGCTGGAATCACTGGGGGTTCGCGATGAGCTCATGGCGGAATATGTGAAACCTTTAACAGAGAAAGGCCATATATTCGAGCAGTACCAGCGGGACATGGACCCGGAGAAGCAGAAAGAGCGTCTGAAAGATGCGGATGTCCTGATGATCGCCAACATGCCGCTGAAACAGGAGGTGCTTGAAGCCTGTGAGCAGCTGCGGTTCATCGATGTTGCATTCACGGGTGTGGACCATATACCGGTAGCCTACGCAAAGGAACATCACATTGCCGTGAGCAATGCCTCCGGTTATTCCAATGATTCTGTTGCGGAGTTGATACTGGGGATGGCCATCTCCCTGCTGAGAAAGGTCCCCACAGTCGATGCCAGCACGCGAAACGGGAAAACCATCGGTACGGATATCGGGCATGAGCTGAAGGGTAAGACGGTCGGCATCATCGGGACCGGAGCCATCGGCAGCAGGGTGGCAGAACTGTTCTTGTGCTTTGGGTGCAGGGTGCTTGGGTATGACGTATATCCGAAAGAGCTCCCGGGGGTTGAAAACGTGGAGTTGGAGGAGCTGTTGAACCAGTCTGATATTGTGACGCTGCATTGTCCGATGATCGAATCCACAAGGGGACTGATCAATGAAACCACCATCTCCATGATGAAGGAGGGAGCGGTCCTGCTCAATGCCTCCAGAGGGCCGGTGGTCGATCTGGCGGCGCTGTCCGCAGCTTTAAAGGCAGGAAAGCTGTCAGGGGCCGGCGTGGATGTATATGAGATCGAGCCGCCACTTCCGCAGGACCATCCGATCCTGTCGGCGCCCAACACGATCCTGACTCCGCATATTGCGTATCTGAGTGCGGAATCTATGGAAAAGAGGGCGAAAATCGTATTTGACAGCCTGAATGCGTGGCTCAGGGGAGAGCAGATCAACAAGATCGTGTAACAGGAAGTGCAGCAAAGAGGAGAAGTATTCCATACGAGGTGAAAAAAATGAAGAGAGCGAATCAGAAAAGATGGACGGCTATGGCAGCAATGGGTATGGCAGCGGCATTGTTACTGACTGGGTGCGGCGGGGGCGCGGCTCAGGATACGAAGGCAGCAGGCAGCACGGCTGTGGACGGAGGGAATGGCGGCGGAGCAGAGCAGGCCGCAGAGCCGGTCACACTGACCATGTGGGCTATGAGCGATGATGAGAAATGCTACAACGCTGTGATCGAGGCGTATCAGAAGGATCATCCCAATGTCAGCGTGGAGCTGGTACTGTACTCGTCACCGGAGATTGACAAGGCGCTGACCACTGCCCTGGCAGGGAGAGATGACATCGATCTGTTCGTCACCAATGGCGGGCAGTATCTTGCGGCGAAGGTCGGTACCGGGATGGCGGAAAATCTGGATTCCTATATTGAAGCATCCGGATTGGATGTATCAATCTATGGGAGCGATTACGAGAGCACACTGTACGACGATGGAAGCGCTTACGGCCTGCCTTACCGGAACTCCGTATCACTTTTGGTCTACAATAAAGATATTTTTGATGAGCGCGGAGTGGAATACCCAACGGCAGATACCACCTGGGAGGAACTGACTGGGATCGCACAGAAGGTTACCTGGGGAGAGGGCGCCGACAAGGTCTACGGCTTTTACAATGCGTCGAGGAACAGTGACTGGATGGGGCCGGCCACGACGAATGGGATAACTTATCTGTCTGACGATCTGTCCCTGATCCAGAAGGCGATGGAGCTGAAACTGGATGCCTGCGAAAAGGGCGTCATGCTGTCAAACTCCGCTTATACGGCAACGGGGATCGGAGTAAGGAATATGTTTACTGCAAGGAAGAGCGCCATGTATGTGGGCGGTGACTGGACCATCGGCCAGCTGAGGGGCGATTATGAATCCGGCACCTTTACAGATACGTGGGATATCGCGCCTATGCCTACTTTGGGTGAAGGCTACGCGAAAAACACATCCATGGGCCAGTATGTATATGCTTCGGTGTGTTCCTATTCCGAGAATAAAGCTGCGGCCTATGATTTCCTGGAATTCTTATGCGGGGAGCCTGGAGGAATGATCTTTGCGGAGATGGGGACCCTTCCTGCCATCCGTACCGAGGCGGCAAAAACAGCGTTCTGCGGCGATGGCACACAGATGCCGGCAAGCATCGGCACATTTTTTGATACAGCCACAGTACAGGGCACGCCCGTCCGCTCCGGTATTTCTGAGCTGGATACCTTCTTAAAAGCAGAAGCTGACCTGGTGTTTAACGGTGAGGAGACCCCGGAAGAAGCGATACAGAAGCTGTATGAAGAGCAGAAAAAGTATAAATAACATGGAGAATCCCTATGAATAGAAAAAACAAGGTGGTTTTACGCAATACAATAAAAGGATATCTGTTTTTACTGCCGAACTTCCTGGGATTTGCATTTTTCACCGCGATTCCTGTAGTAGCCGTGTTTGTGTTGTCCTTTACCGACTGGAATGCGTTTAAAGCTCCTAATTTTGTGGGACTCAATAACTTTCTGACTCTGTTTACGGATGCAAACTTCAAGCAGTCGCTGGTAAACAACTTTACCTACACATTGATTTTTGTGCCGGGAACGCTGATGCTGGCGCTACTGTTTGCACTGGGCTTAAACCAGAAGATCAGATTCAAGGAAGGCTTTAGGGTGATCTACTTTCTGCCCCACATTACCTCCATGGTGGCGGCGGCCATGGTATGGAGGATGATCTTTAATGATACCTATGGCCCCCTGTCCAATTTTCTAAGAACGGTGGGAATCGATCCTCCAGGATGGCTCAGCAACTCAAAATGGGCGCTGATATCGATCACAGTCATGAGTATCTGGAAAAATTACGGCTATTATATCGTGATCCTGTTAGCCGGGCTTGCAGGAATCCCGTATCAGCTGTACGAGGCGGCAGAGCTGGATGGAGCGAACAGGTTTCAGAAGTTTCGGTATATCACATGGCCCATGCTGAGCCCTACGATGTTTTTTGCGCTGATCACCTGCATCATCAGTTCGTTCAAGGTGTTTGACGCGATCAATATCATGACGGAAGGTGGTCCCGGACGTTCCACTTACGTGCTGGTATACACGATTTACACGGAGGCGTTTCAGAATTATAAATTCGGTTATGCATCGTCGGTTGCCCTGGTGCTGTTTTTGATCATACTGATCGTGACACTGATCCAGTGGAGAGGACAGAAGAAGTGGGTGGAATATTAAAGAACAGGAGCGGATTATGGAACATAAAAATCAGAGAAAATTGAAGAAAACCCTGTGGAACACATTGCTGTACTTTGTGCTGATCCTCGGTATGGTGACTTCACTGCTGCCGTTTATCTGGATGCTGTCCGGCTCGCTGAAGACGAATAATGAGCTGTTTGCATGGCCGATCGTATGGATACCTGAAACGCTGCACTGGGATAATTTCACGAAGGTGATCACGCAGATCCCGTTTTTTACATATTTTTTCAATACACTGAAGTTGTCCGTGATCAATACCAGCCTTCAGGTGATCACCTGTTCCCTGGCGGCCTATTCATTTTCCAAGATCACCTATCCAGGCAGGGATAAGCTGTTTTTGGTGTATCTGGGGACCATGATGGTACCGTTTCAGGTAACAATGATACCACAGTATATTATCATGAACCATTTAAAGCTTACCAATACTCACATGGCTTTGATCCTGATCCAGGCATTTTCACCATTCGGGGTGTTTTTGCTGAGGCAGTTTTTTATCAGCATTCCCACGGAGCTGTCTGAGTCGGCGAGGATTGACGGGTGTTCGGAGCTTGGCATTCTGTTCCGGATCATCATTCCGCTGGCAAAAGGTGCGTTGGCGACCCTGATCACCTTCACGTTTACATTTGTCTGGAACGATTATCTGGGACCTATGATCTACCTGCACAAGGATTCCATCAGGACGATCCAGATCGGGCTGCGCGTGTTCCAGACCACAAACGGAGTGGAGTACAACCTGATCCTGGCGGGCACGGTGATGGGACTTCTGCCGCTGCTGATCGTGTACTTTACCTGCCAGAAATATTTTACACAGAGTGTTACAGCCACAGGCTTGAAAGGATAAGAATATGATGTTTTCTACTAAAGGGATGTCGATCATGAAGGACGGGGAGCCCTTTGTGATGAAGGGGTTTAATCTGGGAAACTGGATGATGCTGGAACGGTTTATGTTCGGGTTTCCAGGCGTCGACCAGCTGTTCCGCAGATACTTCAGGCATTATGCCGGAGAAGAAAAATACGACCGTTTTTTTGACTGCTACTATACGACCTATTTTCAGGAACAGGACGCCGCCGCCATGAAAGCGATGGGATGCAATACGATCCGGATCCCGTTTAATTACAGGGTATTTGAGCATGATCTATACCCTTACGTATATGATTCCTCGCCGTTTACCTATATGGACCACGTGGTGGAGGTCTGTGCCAGATATGGGATCTACTCTGTTATTGATTACCATGCCGTTCAGGGGTATGAGAATGCATTTCACTGCTGTGACAACATAACAGGGGTCATGGAGCTGTACCATAATGCGGAGTGCCAGAACCGGTGCGTGAAGCTGTGGGAATATGTGGCAGATCATTTTAAGGACAATCCCAATGTGATCGGATATGACCTGATCAACGAACCGGGGCCGAAGGATGACGAGGTGGAGCAGTTAAAGGCGCTGTACCGTAAGATCATCCGGGCTGTAAGAGCCATCGATAAGGATCATATCCTGTTTCTGGAGGGACCGGCCCTGTCAAACCGGTTTGACGTCATGGACGAGGTGTTTGACGACAATATGGGATATTCGCCTCATTACTATCACTCCGGGCCGAAGTTTGCGGCAATGAAGGATGACCGTCAGTGGCGGGATGCCATAGAACAGGATATTGATACAAGGAGCAGGATGTGCGAGAAGCTGGATATTCCCTGCTGGTTTGGTGAAATGGGAATATCGCTGGGGATCTATGATGAGGTACGTCTGCGTTGTATGGATATAACGCTGGAGCTTTTGAATCAGAGGGGTTATTCGTGGAACCTGTGGACATGGAAGGATTTGTACCGGATGGGACTGTACAGTACTGCCAAGGATTCTCCGTGGCGCAGGCAGACGGACCGGTTTATCCGGCTGAAAGCAAAATACAGGCTTGACGCCAGCAATGTAGAACCGTGGGAGTGCACGGAGGCGTTTTTTGCAGCGTTTGACCAGGATTTTGCAGAATACCGGCAGGTCAGTGATTTCAGTGTTGACGGGAACCGTCTGGACAATCTAAAGCACCGGCTCTGGAACAATGCGGCCAATGCAGTCAGCGAGATCCTGGTGGAGGATTACGCACAGCTGTTTGCGGAGCGGTCCATGGAGGAGCTGGAAGAAATGATAAGCTCGTTTTCCCTGGAAAACTGTGTGAGAAAAGAAAACTGGTATCAGGTATTCCACAAACATATGAGATAGGAGGAGAAGGTTATGGGGACGATGAAAATAGAAGGCGACATGGTTAAGATCGATCGGGAGGAGATCCCGGTAGTATGGCGGGGGGATGTCCTGGTGGCAGGAGGAGGACCTGCCGGGCTGGGCGCTGCCATCGCGGCGCACCGCAAGGGGAACCGGACACTTTTGCTCGAACAGCATGGATTTTTGGGCGGTATGTGCTCCTATGGGGCGGGAATGCCCTTAGGCGGGGCGTATCCGGGTCTGAGGACCATTGGAGGGATTGCGGAAGAGATCCTGACTATGGTGAGGAATGCAGGAAAGGATGCGGCTGACGTCAGGCATATGCCTCTGTTTGGAGACTGGTACTTCCATGATTCCGAATATTTTAAATCCATGATCTCTAAGATGGTTCTGGATGAAAAGCTGGAGGTACGCCTTCACACCTTTGCCGGCGGGGTGATCATGGACGGGGACCGGAGGGTTGCGGGGATCATCGCGGATTCCAAATCAGGCAGACAGGCGTATCTGGCAAAAACGATCATCGATGCCACCGGAGATGCAGATATCTGTGCATGGGCAGGCGCTGCCTTTGAGAAGGGCGATGAGAATGGCGCCATGATGGGCGTTACGATTGTGTTCAACATGGGAGGCGTGGATACGGATGCTTATTCTGAATACTTAAAAACAGATCCGGGGCTTAAGAAAGCGCTGCAAAAAGCGGAGGAGAACGGATATCCGGTCAATAAGGATGACAAGTATACCAGCATCCACCTGGGTATGAGGCCCAATTCCCTGTTCATGAACTCTGTCCGTATCCGGAATATTGACGGGACCAGCGCAGAGGACCTGACGCGTGCCGAGTTGGAAGGCCGCGTGCGCATGATGGAGCAGGTTGGATTTTTCAGGGAATATGTTCCGGGATGTGCAGACTGCTATATTATGAACTCCGGCGCGCAGGTGGGGATCCGTGACACGAGGAGGATCGTGGGAGAGGATTATCTGAGTATGGAAGACTGCCTCAGCTTGAGAAAAAGGCCGGACAGCGTTGTACTCAGGTGTACAGGCCCGTTTGACAACACCACCAGGGGGATGGAGCGGGAATATGTGCTCAACGATATTGATATGGAGCAGTGGTACGATATTCCTTATGGCTGTATTGTTCCGAAGGATTTGGACAACGTGGTGGTAGCGGGGAGAACCTTCTCCTGCCATTATATGGCGCTGACCAGCTCAAGAGGCCAGGCCCTGCTGATGGGATTGGGACAGGCGGCGGGTACTGCGGCGGATTTAGCGATACGGTCGGAAGCTCCGTTTAAGGCAGTGAATGTGAAGGCTTTGCAGGATGTTTTAAGAAAGGACGGCTGTGTTTTAGATTAACAGCTTAGTTTAACGTGAAAGATGCCCGTCTGAGGGGAAATGCTTCAGACGGGCATCTTGCTATATTATTATTTTTATTATTATTTCGTTCCGAAGATCCGGTCTCCCGCGTCTCCGAGACCCGGACAGATATAGGCGTTTTCATTGAGGCAGCGGTCCAAATGCCCCACATAGATCTGGATATCCGGATGGGCTTTGTGCAGACGCTCCAGGCCTTCCGGTGCGGCAATGATCGCCATGAATTTGATGTTCTTTCCGCCGTGCTCCTTGATGAAGTCAACAGCAGAAACGCCGGAACCGCCGGTTGCCAGCATCGGGTCGGTCACCACGATGGTTCTCTGCTCGATCGGGGTAGGCAGCTTGCAGTAGTACTCATGAGGCTCATGGGTCACTTCGTCGCGGTACAGGCCAATATGACCGACCTTTGCGCTCGGTACAAGAGCCAGGATACCATTGACCATTCCCAGTCCAGCACGGAGGATCGGGACGACAGCCAGTTTTTTGCCGGCGATCATGGGAGTCATACAGGTCTCGATCGGTGTTTCGATTTCTACATCCTCCAGGGGAAGATCGCGCAGGGCCTCATATCCCATCAGCATGGCAATCTCCTCTACAAGAGCGCGGAACTCGTTGGTCCCGGTACGTTTGTCACGCAGGATGGATATTTTGTGCTGTATCAGCGGATGGTTAAAAATTGTTACGTTTTCCATAAGTCTAAGTATCCTTTCTCCTAAGTTGATAATATCATAACCCTTTCCGATTTTACCAGATATGACAGCAAATAGCAAGAGTCCTATTTAGTATCCGGCGTATACGCGATGATAGCGTAATCTCCTAATGCATGAGCGACCGGGATGGAGAAATAGATGTCACCCTCATGTTCATAGCTGAAGCAGGACGGGAGATAGCCGTCAAACGGGAAGTCCGCGTTTTTAAAAAGGCCCGTATAGTATTCCAATGTCTGTTCGTTCTTTGCCCTCATCAAATCTGACTTTAAGGCTTCACTGGACTCCGGGAACACACAGTCGCCGGACAGCACATAGCCAGCCAAGGTGTATGGGTCTGCAAAATCCTCCAGTCCGAGATTGGATACTTTTGCCACATCGATCGTATTGCTGTAGAACAGGTTGGTGGGGAAGGCCGCTCCCTCCGGCGCAAGGGTGCCGGTGTAGGTGACGGTTATCCGGCTCCGGTCCGCAGCAAGCACTTTGCATGTGATCTGAAGGGAATCGGTTGCTTCGTCAATACCGCTTGCCTGTATAGAGGAGAGCGCATTTTTTTTCAGAAGCTCGTTGATCCTGACGGCTTTTTCACTGTCATCCATGGTCACAGACGGGTACTGGATGGACACTTTGCCGGAAGCGTAGGTATTTATGGTGGTTTTTAAGCTGGTCACCAGCGAGGCGGCGCCTGAGCCGGATCCGGAAGTCTTACCGCTGTTTGCGTTGGCTGCATTCTCAACGGCAGCATCTAAGGTGATGGCAGCAGTCGTCTCAGCCGCGGTTGTCTCCGCCTTAGAAGTTTCGGGAGCCATGGTCTCGGCTGCGGTGGTGTGGGTGCTTGATAAATCGATCTTTTCATGCTTGTTCTTTTTGCATCCCGTGATCAGGCAGGCGGCGCTGAAGGTGATCAGGCAGAGGTAAACGGCTTTTTTGCGGGCATGGCTCCGGCTGGGGCTGTATTTTATCATAGAGAGTCCTCCTTTGTAAGTACGTGTGAAATAAATAACTGGATTTATTATAGCTTAAAAAGAAGCGGATGAACAGAGGGAAAGTCTTACGGTAGTTTTAAGCTTTTGAGATGACAGGAGCTGGTGGACATGCTACAATACTCTTAGAGGTCCGTGCAGTTCGGTCATGGAGGAGGACAATGAAGACATTATATCTGATTGGCGGTACCATGGGGATAGGAAAAACCACGGTATGCCGGCAATTAAATAAAGAATTACATAACAGCGTTTTCCTGGATGGCGACTGGTGCTGGGATTCCGATCCGTTTCAGGTTACCGAGGATACGAAAGCAATGGTATTGGATAATATCCGTTATCTTCTGAATAATTTTATTCATTGTCCGGCATATGAAAATATCATTTTCTGCTGGGTCATGCATGAGCAGGCGATCATAGATGATATTGTGCAGCAAATCGATACGGAATGCTGCCGGGTAGAGCCAATCTCTCTGATCTGTGATGTGCAAACTCTGATAAAAAGGCTGGAAAAAGACATAGGTGACGGTCTCAGGGATCGAGAGGTCCTTGACAGGAGCGTGAAGCGGATTGCCTGTTATCAGCAGTTGAAAACCAGGAAAATAGATACGTCTGAAAAACAGATCCAGGATATTGTGAGAGAAATCATAGAAAGGCAGGGATGCATATGTTAAAAGTTGCAGCAGCTTTGATACTTGGCTTGATATTCACCGGTTCTTCTGTACAGAAGGAGAGCAGTGCTGAGCGTAAAGGCAGGAACCGGGAATATCTACTTTTCAGGCGCTTCGGCCGTATATGACTTTGACATAAGTTTTGGACTTTCAGACGATATCAAATATTATTTGGACTGATAGATGGTGATGGAATGAATATGGATTTTATAAACCTGACGGAAGACAACCTTGCCGATGAGCATTTATGCTGCATTATCCGCAGCAAAAAGCCTCATCCCGGCGTCGAGGCTAAAAGAAAATGGCTTGCGGACCGGCTGCGGGAAGGGCACGTCTTCCGAAAGCTGAATGAAAAAGCAGTTGTTTTTATGGAGTACGCCCCGCTTGAGACAGCCTGGGTGCCCATAAACGGTGATCATTATATTTACCTGTACTGTTTATGGGTTAATGGCAGCCACAAGGGGAAAGGATATGGGAAAGCGCTGATGGAGTACTGCCTGGAGGATGCCAGGGCAAAGGGAAGATCCGGCATCTGTATGCTTGGGGCGAAGAAACAGAAGGCATGGCTTTCCGACCAGTCATTCGCGAAGAAGTATGGCTTTGAGACTGTAGATACCACAGATAACGGATATGAACTGCTTGCACTTTCCTTCGACGGTACCGTGCCTCAGTTCGCGCCTAATGCCAAAAAACAGATGATAGAGGATGGGGAGCTGACTATTTATTATGACTTTCAGTGTCCTTATATTAGTCAGAATCTTGACGCGGTAAAAAAGTTCTGCGGGGAGAATGGCATACCTGTATCACTGATCCAGGTGGATACCCTGCAAAAAGCCAAAGCGCTTCCCTGTGTTTTTAATAACTTTGCAGTTTTTTACAAAGGGAAATTTCAGACTGTGAATTTGCTGGATGCTTCTCAATTGGCACGAATGATTAAAAATGCGTAGAAAACGACATAAAACGCGTAAAACATGTAACGACTTCTATACTTCCCTTCAAACTCATGCTATAATGATTACAAAATAGCATGACATGGAGGGAACTATGAGAAAAAACAAACTGGCTGTTCTGCTGGCATCAGCCCTGATCTGTACCGCCGTTCCGCAGATCAATCCGATCCCGACAGATACGATTGTTGCAGAGGCACACGGCGGGCGCACGGATTCACGTGGTGGACACAAGGACAACAAGAATAAAAGCGGCCTGGGTTCTTATCACTACCATTGCGGCGGTCATCCGGCACACCTTCATACGGATGGCGTGTGCCCTTATTCATCCGCTTCCAGCAACACCACATCGTCCGCGTCCCAAACGTCATCAGATACCAGCACCTCTGAAACGATAAAGCAGGTGCAGCAGGCGCTTAACGATCTGGGATATGACGCTGGAGAAGCGGATGGGGTTATGGGCCAGAAAACGAAAAGTGCAGTGGAGCAGTTTCAGAAGGATAATGGACTGGTCATCGACGGGATCATTGGGAAACAGGTAAAAGATGCACTTGGCATATCATAACGGCAAGGGTCTCGGGATGAAAAAGATCAGGAGATCCCTATGCAGCCTGCTGCTGGCCGCGCTGGTCACGGTGACAGCTGCGCCTTCTGAACTGATGGCTTCGCCGCCTGACAAGATGGAGGTGCACTTTATTGATGTGGGACAGGGCGACGCAACCCTGATCAAATGCGGCGGCAGGGCAATGCTCATTGATGCCGGAGATGATTCAAAAGGAACTGCAATTCAAAATTATCTTCAAAAGCAGGGCGTTAAGAAATTGGATTATCTGGTTTTGACTCATCCGGATAGCGACCATATCGGCGGCGCTCCAGTGATCATAACCAAGTTTGATATTGATAAAGTCTTTGTGTCAAACTTTGAAAAGGACAACAGGACCTATGAGAAATTGATCCAGGCGCTCGATTATAAAGGACTGAAGTACATCACCCCGGAGGTTGGGGCAGCGTATGCTCTGGGGACTGCCTCCATAAGGATTCTTGGTCCGGGGAAAAGCTATCAGAATCCCAATGATTCCTCTGTGGCTCTTATTGTACAGAACGGCAGCAACAGATTTTTGTTTACCGGGGATGCAGAGGAAGCTGCGGAACAGGATATCCTTATGAACAACGAGGATATAAAAGCAGATGTTTACCAGGTTGGACATCACGGAAGCAAAACGTCTACCAGTGAAGCGTTCTTTGAGGCGGTAAGCCCGGCCTGTGCAGTGATCAGCTGTGCAGAAGGGAATTCTTACGGGCATCCCAGTGCGCAGACTCTGAATACATTCCGTATGAACGGCGTGAAGGTGTACAGGACCGATGAAGAGGGGACGATCATAGCGGTTTCAGACGGGACCAGGATCACATTTGATGTGCCTCCGTCAGAATCGTGGAGACCCGGCGAGCCGTCCGGTTCCTCCGCTGCGCAGAGCGTAAAAAAGGAATTAACTTATGTACTGAATACAAAGACCAAAAAGTTCCACAGGCCATCCTGCGGTTCTTTGCCGACGGCGAACCGTAAAGACTCATCGGAAAGCAGGAGCAGTCTGATATCAAAGGGATATTCGGCATGTAAAGTATGTAAACCGTAAGAAATAAGAGCAGGGTATGAGTGTGGATACCTGCTCTTTTTGTTATGATCCTTTATGAAATGGAAAAGTCCCGGAAACCATGTAATTACAAGGTTTCCAGGACTTTTTGCCCCTGCCAAGGATGCCGGCGGCCGGACTTGAACCGGCACGAGGTTGCCCCCGTCAGATTTTGAGTCTGATGCGTCTGCCATTCCGCCACGCCGGCTTACTTACGCAACAAACGTATTGTAGCATAAGTACCGGAATTTGGCAAGTGATTTTTTCGTATATACAATTTATCCAATTAGAACAATTTAAAACAGCGCCTCAAAACGCTCCATGGCTTCAAGGGTGTTCTCACGGCTGCCGAACGCGGTCAGGCGGAAGTAGTATTTCCCGTTTTCGCCAAAGCCTGCGCCTGGTGTGCCGACCACCTGGATCTCATGCAGCATCCGGTCAAAGAATTCCCAGGAATCCATGCTGTCCGGGCATTCAAACCAGATATACGGGGAATGGACGCCGCCAAAGAAACGGATATTTTTTCGTTCCAGGGCGTTTGCGATGATGCGGGCATTTTCCTGATAATACCGGATGTTTTCCCGGCACTGTGCCATGCCTTCCTCTGTAAATACCGCAGCGGCGCCGTTCTGGACAATGTAGGAGGTGCCGTTGAACTTGGTGGACTGTCTGCGGTTCCACATGGCATGAAGAGACATTTCTTCGCCGTTCGAGGCGGTAAAAACAAGTTCCTCCGGCACAACCGTGTAGCCGCAGCGGGTGCCGGTAAAGCCTGCTGTTTTTGACAGGGAGCCAAATTCGATCGCGCAGCGCTTTGCCCCCTCGATGGCATAAATGCTCCGGGGCAGTTCCGGGTCGGTGATGAAGGCTTCGTAGGCAGAATCAAACAGGATGACCGCCTGGTTTGCCAGGGCATAATCCACCCACTCTTTCAGCTGGTCCTTGTTGTAGACAGCGCCCGTGGGATTGTTGGGGGAGCACAGGTAAATGATATCGGCGTGCAGGTTTTTATCCGGCATGGGCAGAAAGCTGTTTTCTGCATTCCCGGACATGTAGGTGATCTTTTTGCCGCTCATCACATTGGCGTCTACGTAGACCGGGTAAACCGGGTCGGGGATCAGGATCACATTATCCACGTCGAACAGCTCGGAGATATTGCCGGTGTCGCTTTTAGCCCCGTCCGAGATAAAGATGCTGGAAGGCTCTACCTTTACGCCGCTGCGGGCATAATAGGATGCGATGGCGTCCTGGAGGAACGGATAGCCCTGTTCCGGTCCATACCCTTTGAAGGTTTCGGATGAGGCCATGGCGTCCACGCCCTCGTGAAGTCCCTTTAAGGCCAGCGGAGCCAGCGGGAGGGTCACGTCGCCGATGCCGAGGCGGATGATCTTCTTGTCCGGATGGGCCGCGGTGTAGGCGGCAACGCGGTGTGCAATCTCGACAAACAGATAGCTTTCCTTTAAGTTCTGGTAGTTTTCATTTAATTTTGGCATGAGGATTTCCTTTCTGTTGTTATTGCGGACTGGTTGGGGACAGCGCCGCGTTATTTATAATGGACGATTCTAGCAGAGAATAAAAATCAAGTCAACAAAATGAAAAAAAATCCTGATTAAATTGAAAATCATCCAGGATTATTGTATGATTAAGAGTGAATGAACAAAAATAAAGATAATCGGGCAGGATAGAGAAGGAGAGACGGGGTGACAGTATGTTGAGCTGCAGGGAAGCGGAGAAGATGGTAATGCCATTTATTGACGGACAACTGGATGAGCAGGAACTGGAAGCGTTCTTGAACCATATCCACGGCTGTCCGGCCTGCAAAGAGGAGCTGGAGATATATTATACCGTCTCGCTGGGACTGAGGCAGCTGGATTCCGGGACCGGTGTTTATGATATCACCGGGGCGCTGGAGGAGAGCCTGGATACCGCATGGATCAAGGTGCGGGCCGTCCGGCTGCGCAAGGTGGTCTGCTATGCGGTGAATACCCTGTGTGTGACAGGCGTGCTGACCGTGCTGGTGATGCAGCTGCGCATGTGGGCACAGAGCGGCAGATTGTAAGAGACAGAGAGACAGAGAGGAAGACCTGATATGGGAAAACTTGTATTGATAGACGGACACAGCATTTTAAACCGGGCGTTTTACGGCGTTCCGGAACTGACCAATTCTGAGGGACTCCACACGAACGCGGTGTATGGGTTCCTCAATATTATGTTTAAGATCCTGGAGGAGGAGAAGGCGGACCATCTGGCGGTAGCCTTTGACCTAAAGGAGCCGACCTTCCGGCATAAGATGTTTGCGGATTACAAGGGCACCAGAAAACCCATGCCGGAGGAGCTGAGGGAGCAGGTGCCGCTCATGAAGGAAGTGCTGGCGGCCATGGGAATCCCGATCATGACCATGGCGGGATATGAGGCGGATGATATCCTCGGGACCCTGGCGAAGAGAAACCAGGCGGCAGGCGTGGAGGTTTCCGTGGTCTCCGGTGACCGGGATCTGCTGCAGCTTGCAGACACCCATATTAAGATCCGCATACCCAAGACTTCCCGTGGAGGGACAGAGGTGAAGGACTATTATCCGGAGGACGTAAAGCGGGAGTACCAGGTGACGCCGACGGAGTTTATCGATGTGAAAGCTCTGATGGGGGACGCCTCCGACAACATTCCCGGAGTTCCCTCTATCGGAGAGAAGACGGCGACCAGCCTGATCGTCAATTACGGCAGCATTGAAAATGCACACGCGCATTTGGATGAGATCAAGCCTCCGCGGGCGCAGAAGGCGCTTTCAGAGCACTATGACATGGCGGTGATGAGCAAGGAGCTGGCGACGATCTGCCTGGACTGCCCCATTGATTTTTCCTATGAGGATGCTGAGATCGGCAACCTTTATACACCGGAAGCCTATCAGTATATGAAGCGTCTGGAGTTTAAATCCATCCTGGCCAGATTTGACGTGCAGGACGTGGGCGGCACCTCTCTGGAGGAGAATTTCTGGACGGTTGCGGATCTGTCTGGTGTGGAGCAGGTGTTTGAGAAGGCGAAGGCGGCGGAGCGGGTCGGCTTCCAGCTGGTGCTGGAACAGGACAGGATCGGCGGCCTGGCGCTCTGTTTCGGGGAGACGGATATCTATGCCATCCCGGTGGACGGGATGTTTATCACGGGACCGTATCTGTGTGACAAGCTGAAAGCGCTGGTGGGAGCCAGGGAAGCCTCTGTGGCTGTTTTGAGCTTAAAGCCGCAGCTTCCGCATCTGAACCTGGACTATGAAAGCCCGGTACTGGATGCCGGTGTGGCTGGGTACCTCTTGAATCCGTTAAAGGATACCTATGATTATGACGATCTGGCGCGGGACTATCTGGGGATGACCGTACCGTCCAGAGCCGATCTCCTTGGAAAAGCTTCCATCAATGAAGCGCTGTCCCAGGGGGACCAGAGCGCCGTCAACTGCGTCTGTTATATGGGGTATATTGCATGGAAGGCCATGCCTGTGCTGGAAGAAAAATTAAAGGAACAGGGGATGCTTTCCCTGTTTTTGGAGATGGAGATGCCTCTGATCTACAGCCTGTACCATATGGAGGCGGCAGGAGTCCGCGTGGATAAAGAGCAGCTTAAGGAATACGGCGACCACTTGAAGGTGCGGATCGTGAAGCTGGAGCAGGAGATCTACGAGCTGGCCGGGGAGCAGTTCAACATCAATTCCCCGAAGCAGCTGGGAGAGATCCTTTTTGAGCGGATGCAGCTTCCCCATGGCAAGAAGACCAAGACTGGATACTCCACGGCAGCGGATGTGCTGGAAAAGCTGGCGCCCGATTATCCTGTGGTCCGGATGATCCTGGATTATCGTCAGCTCACCAAGCTGAATTCCACCTATGCGGAAGGACTTGCCGTCTATATCCAGGATGACGGCAGGATCCATGGCAGATTCAACCAGACGATCACAGCCACGGGACGCATCAGCAGCACAGAGCCGAACCTTCAGAATATACCGGTGCGCATGGAGCTTGGAAGGGCGATCCGCAAGGTGTTTGTGCCGGAGGAAGGTTATATCTTCGTGGATGCCGACTATTCACAGATTGAGCTGCGTATCCTGGCCCACATGTCGGGAGACGAGCGGCTGATCAGTGCATACCGGGACGCCCAGGATATCCATGCGATCACAGCCTCCGAAGTGTTCCACACGCCCCTTGACGAAGTGACTTCCCTGCAGCGGCGCAATGCCAAGGCGGTCAACTTTGGGATTGTTTATGGGATCAGCGCCTTTGGGCTGAGCGAGGACTTGAGCATCAGCCGGAAAGAGGCGGTGGAGTATATCAACAAATATTTTGACACGTATCCCGGGGTTAAGGTGTTCCTGGATGGCCTGGTGGCCCAGGGGAAGGAACAGGGCTATGTGACCACCATGTTTGGACGGAGGCGGCCGATCCCGGAGCTGAAATCGGCAAACTTTATGCAGCGTTCCTTTGGGGAAAGGGTTGCGATGAATTCTCCGATCCAGGGAACTGCGGCCGATATCATGAAGATTGCGATGATCGCTGTGGACCGGGAGCTGAGGGACCGTCACCTGAAGTCACGGATCGTGCTCCAGGTACATGATGAGCTTCTGGTGGAGACTCACGAAAGCGAAGTTGAGGAGGTTACCGGGATCCTTGTGGATAAGATGAAACACGCGGCGGCCCTGAAGGTATCTCTGGAGGTGGAGGCCCATACCGGAGACAACTGGATGGATGCAAAATAAAAAACAGGAGGATAAGGATATTATGGAAAATTTAGGATACTACAATGGCAGGATCGCACCGATCGAAGAGATGATGGTTCCCATGAATGACCGCGCCAGTTATTTTGGCGACGGGGTATACGAGGCGACCATGGTGAGCAACCATAAGATCTTTGCGCTGGCGGACCATATCGAGCGTTTTTATAACAGCGCGGGTCTGGTACAGATTGAGGTCCCCTATACGAAACAGGAGCTGGCAGATATTTTAAATGACCTGGTGCAGAAGGTGGATTCCCCGGATCAGATGCTCTACTGGCAGGTGACCCGCGGAACGGCGCCCAGAAACCATATTTTTCCAAAGGATGTGAAAGCGAATCTTTGGGTAACGATCAAGCCCATGAAGGTGAAGGATCAGGGGAAGAAGCTGAAACTGACTACGGCGGAGGATACCCGTTTCCTCTGCTGTAACATCAAGACCCTGAACCTGATGCTCAACTGCATGGCGGCAAACCGGGCGGAGGAGCTGGGGTGCGATGAGAGCATCTTCCACAGAGGGGACATCGTTACGGAGTGCGCCCACAGCAATGTGAGTATTTTAAAGGACGGCGTTCTGTATACCCATCCGACAGACCACTATATCCTGCCGGGGATTACCAGGAAGCATATCATCCAGATCTGTAAGGATCACAATATCCCGGTGGATGAGACTCCCTTTACCATGGCCCAGCTGATGGATGCGGATGAGGTGCTGGTCACCAGTTCCACCCAGCTTTGCCGGAGCGCAGGCAGCGTAGACGGCGTACCGGTGGGCGGAAAGGCTCCGGAGCTTGTAAAGCTGATCCAGGAAGCTTATATGGATAAATACATAGACGAGACGAAGTGATAAAAAAGGCCGGCTTTAAGCGGCGTCAGTCTGAGCGGCTGACACCGTTTAAAACGGCCTTTTCGTTGTCTGTTTCCGTTTGTCCGCATGGGAACACCGGGATGAGCTGGTCCAGAGCCAGGGAATCCTGTGTGACCAGGCAGTCGCAGGCGAGGATCGTTACTCCGTGGGAAGCGGCATGGACTAATGCTTCGGCAAATTCCGGATGGGTGGCGCGGTTTGGCTCGAAGGCGTGCACGCCTTTCATGGCGATGACAAACATGGCGTAGGCGTGGAAGCCTTCGGATACGGCGTGCTCCAGCTCTTTTAAATGCTTGATGCCGCGTTCTGTGGGGGCGTCGGGAAAGCGGGCGACGCCGTCCTGTTCCAGCGTGACGCCCTTTACCTCCATGAATGCCGGGATTCCATCCTCCTCGAATGCCAGATCGATGCGGGAGTCTCCAAACCGGACTTCCCTGCGGATCTTTGTGACTGTAGCGCCAGAGAGCCCACCTTGAGTGAGCCATTCCCAGGCAGCCTGATTGGGGGCCTGAGAATCCATGTTGACCAGCTCCAGGCCGTGGGGCATGGCCTTATAGACGCTGATGAGGGAGTATTCCGTCTTTCTCCCGGCGGCAGCGGCGTCCGGATGGTACTTAAGGATGACGGGCGCGCCCGGGATCAGCAGCTCCCGGCAGCGGCCTGTGTTTTTTACATGGCATTTTACACGGGTTCCGTTCAGATCGCAATAGGCGATAAAGCGGTTGGGGCGTTCTAAAAAAACGGCGGGCATCATATGGTCGTATTTCATGAGAAAAAATCTCCGTTCTTGTTCTTAAATGCTGTCTCCTGGAAATCTTGCCAGTTTTCATTGTGTTTGTCAAGGGAAATGTGCTATAGTAGGAGAAATGTTGCAGGTCAGTGCAGGGAGGCGGTTGTTACGGGCGGGAACTGGCTGATCTGCAAGTGGTTTCGGTTAAGGCCGCGGAGGAAGGTGAGGATGGACATTATGAGCAGGGAATATAGAGAAGGCGTGAGCGCAGGGGTACCTGGGGACGCGGGTAGCGAGGGGAAGGTTCATGTCCTGGTGAGTGCGTGCCTGTTGGGGGTACATTGCAGGTACAATGGAAAGGGTGTGCTGGACGACGGTGTGCTGGGACTTATGCAGGATGCAGAGCTGGTTCCGGTCTGCCCGGAGGTGCTTGGCGGGCTGGCGACACCGCGTCAGCCCGCGGAACGGGTGGAAGACCGGGTTGTTACTGTAGATGGCGTCGATGTGACGGCTCAGTACCAAAGGGGGGCAGAAGAGACGCTGCATCTGGCAAGGCTTTATGACTGCCCGTGCGCGGTCCTTAAGGAGAGAAGTCCCTCCTGCGGCTGCGGCGTGGTCTATGATGGGACGCATACGGGGGGCCTGACGGAAGGGGACGGAGTGACTGCGGAGGTTCTTAAGGCGGAAGGTATAAGAGTCTTTGGGGAGAGCAGGACTTCGGAATGCAGGACTTTTCTGGAGATTATAAAGGGAGAAGCGGACAGAATGGAAAACCAGACCAATCCAGAAAAATAAAAGATTTTATAAATGAGGTCTTTCCCGAATTTACCGGATATGTTATAGTATGTCCTAGAGCAAAAGTAAAAGAATACAAAGAGAGGTTTTATAGAATATGAATAATCAATCATCTGAAGAAGTAAAAAACCCGAAACTGGTACAGGCAATGCTGGATTTGAAAAAGCATGATAACCCATATACCCGCGGTGTCCTGGCAGCTGCGCTGATGGATGCAAGGCTGCTGTCGCCGATCCAGAGGCAGACTGTCCTGACCGAGAAGGAAGGACCGTCCGCAAGGATCAAGTTTGAAGACATCCAGAATACGGAAGGGGAGAAGTTTTATCTTGCGTTCACGGATATGGATGAGTATGCCAAGTGGAATGAAGACGGAAAGCACAATCAGGCGCTGATCATGACCATGGAGGATTTCGGCAATATTTTGATCCGCCATATCAATGATCTGAGAGGCTTTGTGATCAATCCATATGGGGAGAATGTCAGCATCACCAAGGATCTTCTTTTGTCCCTGCTGAAACAGAGAGAGGCAAAGCAGAACGCAAACCGGGGCAACTAAGATGACGGTACTGGGAATCACAGGCGGTGTGGGAGCAGGCAAAAGCCGCGTCCTGGAGCTGTTAAAGGAGGATCATCACGCACAGATCATCCAGGCCGACCAGGTGGCGAAGGAACTGGAGGAGCCGGGGCAGCCCGGACTTGCAGCGCTGGTGGAGCGGTTCGGCCAGGGTATCCTCGATGAGGAGGGCAGGCTGGACAGGAATCAGTTTGCGGGGATGATCTTTCGGGATCAGGAGGCGCTTTTAACAGTGAATGGGATCATCCATCCGCTGGTATGGAATGTCATAAAGGAGCGGGTTGCCGAAGCAGACACCGGGTTGGTGGCTGTGGAGGCAGCCCTGTTTGACGAGCGCAGCCGTGATATCTGCCGGTACCTGGTGTTTGTGGATACAAACAGGGAAAACCGTATCAAAAGGCTGATGGAGAACCGTGGGTATTCCAGGGAGAAATGTCTGGACATCATGAGGAACCAGCCGGACAGAGAAGCCTTTCTTAAGCTGGCGGATTATGTCATTGACAATAACGGCAGCCTGGAGGATGTGCGCCGACAGATCAGAGAAATGCTTGAGGAGATTACAGATGAGATTAGTTAGTATAGCCAGCGGGAGCAGCGGAAACTGCATCTACATTGGTTCGGGCAATACCCATATCCTGGTGGACGCGGGCATCAGCAACAAGCGGATCGAGCAGGGGCTGAACGAGATCGGTCTGAAGGGAAGCGACTTGAATGCCGTGGTGGTGACCCATGAGCATTCGGATCATGTAAAAGGGCTGGGGGTGCTGGCTCGGAAGCACCACGTGCCGATCTATGGGACCAGGGAGACCCTGGAGGAGGTGGCGGGCATGAAGTCCCTGGGAGAATATCCAGGGGAGCTGTTAAAGCCCATATGCCCGGACGTGTCCTTTCATGTGGGAGATTTAGAACTGCAGCCTTTTTCCATCGACCATGATGCAGCAAATCCGGTGGCTTACCGGGTGAAGCATGAGAAAAGGTCCGTTGCGGTGGCTACGGACATGGGACATTTCGACCAGTATGTGATCGACCATCTGCAGGGTCTGGATGCGCTTCTTTTAGAATCCAACCATGATGTGAATATGCTGCAGACGGGCCCCTATCCCTACTACTTGAAACGCAGGATACTGGGAGACCATGGGCATCTGTCCAACGAGAATGCCGGGAGGCTGTTGAGCTACATCCTCCATGACAAGCTAAAGCATATCCTGCTGGGGCATCTCAGCAAGGAGAACAATTACGAGGCCCTTGCCTATGAGACCGTAAAGCTGGAGATCGACCAGGGCGACTGCCCGTACCGGTCCGGGGATTTCCCCATAGAAGTGGCGAAGCGGGACGAGATGTCACAGATTATCAACCTCTAAAACGAGACGAAAGAAAGGCGGATTCAACCATGAGCAAAATTATCATTACCGTAGTAGGAAAAGACACAGTAGGCATCATTGCAAAGGTGTGTACATATCTGGCAGAGAAGCATGTGAATATTCTGGATATTTCCCAGACCATCGTTCAGGGGTATTTCAACATGATGATGATCGCGGATATGGAGCATGCGACCGGCAGCTTTGACGAGATCGCAGATGAGCTTGACAAAGCCGGCGAGGAGATCGGCGTGAGCATCAAATGCCAGCGTGAAGAGATCTTTACCAGGATGCACCGGATTTAAAATACAACGGGAAAAGGCGGAAGACAGTTATGTTAAATATGTTTGAAGTGATTGAGACCAACAATATGATCGAGCATGAGAAGCTGGACGTGCGCACCATCACCATGGGGATCAGCTTGTTGGACTGCTGCGATAATGATCTGAAGACTCTGAATGAAAAGATATACAACAAGATCACCACCTATGCAAAGGATCTGGTATCCACCGGAGAAGCGATCGCAAAGGATTTCGGTGTGCCGATCGTAAACAAGAGAATCTCCGTGACCCCGATCGCTTTGGTGGGTGGCTGCGCCTGTAAAAGCCCGGAGGATTTTGTGACGGTCGCAAAGACTCTGGATGAGGCGGCAAAGCAGGTGGGCGTGAACTTTATCGGCGGGTATTCTGCGCTGGTGTCCAAGGGCATGACTCCGGCAGAGGAGAACTTGATCCGTTCCATCCCACAGGCTCTTGCCTGTACGGAGCGGGTGTGCAGCTCCATCAACGTCGGTTCCACCAAGACCGGACTCAATATGGATGCGGTCCGTCTGATGGGGGAGATCGTCCTTGAGACGGCTGAGGCGACGAAGGAGAACGATTCGCTGGGCTGTGCAAAGCTGGTGGTGTTCTGCAACGCTCCAGATGACAATCCATTCATGGCGGGAGCTTTCCACGGCGTGACCGAGGCTGACGCCATCATCAATGTGGGCGTCAGCGGCCCCGGCGTGGTGAAGGTTGCCCTTGAAAAAGCGAGAGGGCAGAATTTTGAGGTTCTATGTGAGACGATCAAACGTACGGCGTTCAAGATCACCCGTGTAGGGCAGCTTGTGGCGCAGGAGGCGTCCAGACGTCTTGGCGTGCCGTTTGGCATTATTGACCTGTCCCTAGCGCCGACTCCGGCGATCGGAGACAGCGTGGCCGAGATCCTGGAAGAGATCGGACTGGAGCGCGTGGGCGCGCCGGGAACCACTGCAGCCCTTGCGATGCTGAACGACCAGGTGAAGAAGGGCGGCGTTATGGCTTCCTCCTATGTGGGCGGCTTAAGCGGCGCGTTCATTCCGGTCAGCGAGGACCAGGGGATGATCGACGCGGTATCCCTGGGAGCTTTGACCCTTGAAAAGCTGGAGGCTATGACCTGCGTCTGCTCTGTGGGCCTTGATATGATCGCGATTCCGGGAGACACGCCGGCTACTACCATTGCCGGGATCATCGCAGATGAGGCGGCGATCGGCATGATCAACCAGAAGACAACAGCGGTCCGTCTGATTCCGGTGATCGGAAAGACCGTGGGCGATACGGTGGAATTCGGCGGCCTTTTAGGGTATGCCCCTGTGATGCCTGTGAACAAGTATTCCTGTGAGAAGTTTGTGACACGCGGCGGACGGATCCCGGCTCCGATCCACAGCTTTAAGAACTGACCGCAGGTGAGGCGATATGGCAAAAGAAACATTGGAATCCATGCTGGATTATTTTATAAATCAATCCTTGGTCCAGCTGATCTTAAGCAATCCAACGGATAAGGAGCGTATCCTGAAGGTGAAGCTCCGTCCGGTCATGCTGAAGGAGACGCTGGTGTATCAGGCGGAGGAGTTTGTGGGGGCCCAGGCCTTCCACAAAAATCTCATGGAGGACGAAACAAAAGCCTATATATCGGAGCGGCTTGCCCGGGATTTTAAGCAGGCTGAGCTTTTGTCTTCTCTGGGCAATGCCACGGTGCTGGTTGGGAAAAAGGGTACCATGACGGTTAAGGCGAAACGGAAGCTGCCGCAGGAGGGACGAGATCCCTCTGAAGGCACAAGGATAACGGCTTCCCTGAGCGGCGCGCTCATGCATAACCGGAAAAAACAGTATGTACTGCCGGAAGGAATCCCGGTGCCGTTTCTTGTGGATCTGGGCGTTATGACGGCGGAGGGCGCGGTCGTCCGGACCCGCTATGACAAATTCAGGCAGATCAACCGTTTCCTGGAATTCATTGAAGATATCCTGCCGAACCTGGATAAGGGGCGTGAGAATACGATCATTGATTTTGGCTGCGGAAAGTCCTATCTGACTTTCGCCATGTACTATTATCTGCATGAACTGAAGGGTTACCCGATCCGGATCATCGGACTGGACCTAAAGCAGGATGTGATCAACCGGTGCAACCGGCTGGCGGTGCAGTACGGCTATGACAGGCTGAGATTCTATCACGGAGATATCGCCACCTATGAAGGTGTGGACCAGGTGGATATGGTAGTGACCCTGCATGCCTGTGATACAGCTACGGATTACGCGCTGGCAAAGGCGGTACGGTGGAATGCAAAAGTCATCCTGTCGGTTCCCTGCTGTCAGCATGAACTGAACCGCCAGATGGGAAATGACCTGATGAAGCCGGTGTTCCAGTATGGCCTGATCAAGGAGCGGATGGCGGCCCTGTATACCGATGCGGTCCGTGCGGAGCTTTTGGAGAATCAGGGATACCGGACCCAGATCCTGGAGTTCATCGACATGGAGCACACGCCGAAGAACATCCTGATCCGCGCCGTGCGGGATGGGAAGAGGAAGAAAAACGAAGCGGAGATAAAAGCGCTTCTGGACTTTTTGTCTGTGAAACCCACGTTAGCAGAGCTGCTATGGGGATCGCAGGAGGAACAAAAGACAGTATAAATATCAAATCCGTCGTGACCCCATCAGGGAAGGATCACGACGGATTTTGTGTATTCATTTTTCATTTGGCGGCCCTTTTGGAAGACCATGGATTGATATAAATGGGAGGCAAACATATCCTCCTTAAGCATGCCGCAGGCTGAGGGGCTTAAAAATCCGGCGGCATCGGCAGTTTTTGTGATGATCGGTATGGTTGCCGATTTTTTGACAGCGGAAAGAAGCATGGAGGAGCTTTTTCTGAATCCGAGGATACGGGCATAAGGGGCATGGGGAGCCCTGACCGGTTCTGCAGTGATCCCAAGGACCAGATGCAGGAGCGCGCGGCTGATGCGGGTGTAGGTATACTGCCGTGTCTTCAGCTGCTCGATCCGACCGGAAAACGTGTCAAAATCCAGTGCCATCCGAACCAGACGGGCGGCCAGCTCCGGGGACATGTCCGCATAGCTGCTCAGATCTGCATTCTGGCGTATCAACTCCAACAGGCGGTACTGTAAGAGCATGGATAGGTCATCCGGGAAGATGGGGGCAGTATGAGCCTGCTCCGCATCCAGAGCCTGGAGTGCAGCCGCAGGGATCTGTCCGTGGAAGATATCGGGGAGGGACGGACCCAGGATATCTCTTCCTGCCGCTTCCCTTATGATGCGCCTCAGCGCCGTGGCAGAAGCGAATTCCCCGGAGCCTGCCGGGAGGCCTGCATCGTTGTAGCCCTTCCCGGACCTGCGGATCGTGAAAGGTTCTATGCGGCTTTTCTGCTGTATCAGGGCCTTTAAGTATTCAATGGCGAGGATATTGTTGGAAGCGGAGAGAATGGACTGGTAGTCACTGTTCTCCAAGAACCGGCACAACGCGGCGCTGCGTGCTGCCGGGTAGGAATATCCCTGTTTTAACTGCTCCTTTAGGACGGACCGGTAGGCCTCTGGCTCCAGACAGAGCACCTCGGCAGCAGCCTTCAACGGGGAAAGCTCTCCCAGCTCACTTCCAAAACACAGCACATCTGTCACGCCAAGGCTGTCCAACAGCTTCACGCCGCAGGCTGCAAAATCCTCAGCGCTGCCGGTTGCGAAGCGCACGGGCAGTTCCAGCACCAGATCCGCACCGCAGTTTAAAGCCATGGCTGTGCGGGTATACTTGTCGTAGACCGCAGGCTCCCCGCGCTGAACGAAATCCCCGCTCATTGCGACCACAATATAGTCTGCCCCTGTCTGCGCGCGCACCTGCTGCATCTGATAGAGATGCCCGCTGTGGAACGGATTGTATTCTGCAATGATCCCGGCAACCTTCATAAAATTGACCTCCAGTCTGAAATGATTTCAGTATACCAGCAAATGGGGAGCGCGTAAAGCATTCCCTGTCTGCGTTTTCCTGTTTTGCGGCAACTGTGGGCAGGGGATCGGACAGCAGGGCTTTGCCCGGATTTTAACTATAAGAAAATCATGGGAAGATGTGCCTTAAAAAATACACGTTTTTCCAAAAATATGGCTTGTATACAAAATTCAGATGTTATATAATAAAGTCAAATGCAAAAATGAAAGGGGTACATGCGCAATGGGATTTATTGACGTAATTAAAGCAAAGGCAAAAGCAGACAAGAAGACGATCATTCTGCCGGAGTCTATGGACAGAAGGACTTTTGTAGCTGCTGCTGAGATTTTAAAGGAAGGGCTGGCGAACTTGATCATCATCGGTACACCGGAGGAAGTTGCCGCTAACAGCGAGGGGCTGGATATTTCCGGAGCCACGATCATCAACCCGTTTACCTATGAAAAGACCCAGGAGTATGTGGATCTGTTTGTAGAGCTGAGGAAGTCCAAAGGCCTTACGCCTGAGGAAGCAAGAGAGACCATGTTAAAGGATTATGCGTACTATGGCTGCCTGATGATCAAGAACGGCGACGCTGACGGTATGGTATCCGGCGCATGCCACTCCACCGCCAACACCTTGAGACCGTGCCTGCAGATCATCAAGACCAAGCCGGGCACCAAGCTGGTTTCCGCCTTCTTCCTGATGGAAGTCCCGGACTGTGAGTTCGGCGAGAACGGTACTTTTGTATTCGCAGACTGCGGCCTGAACCAGAACCCGAGTCCAGAAGAGCTTGCAGCCATCGCAGTCAGCTCCGCAGAGAGCTTCCGCATGCTGGTAGGCAAGGAGCCGAAGGTAGCGATGCTGTCCCATTCTTCCATGGGCAGTGCAAAGCATGACGATGTGACAAAGGTAGTTGAGGCAACCAGGATCGCAAAAGAGATGGCTCCGGAGCTGGCTTTGGACGGCGAGCTGCAGCTTGACGCAGCGATCGTTCCTGAGATCGGCGCATCCAAGGCACCGGACAGCAAGGTTGCAGGACATGCCAACGTACTGGTATTCCCGGACCTGGATGCAGGAAATATCGGCTACAAGCTGGTACAGAGACTGGCAAAGGCAGAGGCATACGGCCCCATGTGCCAGGGTATCGCAAAACCGGTCAACGACTTATCCAGAGGATGCTATGCAGAAGACATTGTAGGTGTTGTTGCCATCACAGCCGTACAGGCACAGATGAATTGATTACTGCCTGAGTGCAGATGATAGAAACAGAACAGGAGACGAAACCATTATGAAGATTTTAGTTATTAACTGCGGAAGCTCATCCCTGAAATATCAGTTGATCGATATGGACAATGAGAATGTTATCGCAAAAGGTTTATGTGAGAGGATCGGGATTGAAGGCTCCAAGCTGACCCATCAGCCGGAGGGCAAGGACAAGGTTGTGATCGAGCGCGCGATGCCGACCCACAAAACTGCCATCGAGATGGTTATGGATGCGCTTCAGGATCCGGACCATGGCGTGATCACAAGCACCGATGAGATCACCGCTGTGGGACACCGCGTACTGCACGCAGGCACCATCTACAGCGATTCCATCGTTGTGAACGAGGATGTGAAGAAAGTCATCCGCGACTGCTTTGACCTGGGACCGCTGCACAACCCGGCAAACTTAATGGGGATCGAGGCGTGCGAGGCTGCAATGCCGGGCAAGAAGAATGTTGCTGTATTTGACACCGCATTCGGTATGGCTATGCCGGAGAAGGCTTATCTGTATGCGATTCCTCACGAGTACTATGAAAAGTACAGCATCCGCAGATACGGCTTCCACGGAACCAGCCATATGTTTGTTTCCAAAGAGGCCATCAAGTTCGGCGGGCTGGACCCGGAGAACGCAAAGGTTATCGTCTGCCACCTGGGCAACGGCGCCAGCGTATCCGCATCCATCGGCGGCAAGTGCGTGGACACCAGCATGGGCTTAACTCCGCTTGAGGGCCTGATCATGGGAACCAGAAGCGGCGATATCGACCCGACCGTAGTGCAGTTTATCTGCAACAAGGAGGGAAAGACCGTCAACGAGGTTCTGGATATCCTCAACAAGAAATCCGGTGTCCTGGGCATGAGCGGCGGCGTTTCCAGCGATTTCCGCGATGTTGAGAATGCGAAGAAGGATGGCAATCATCTGGCGGAGGTTGCTCTGGATGCCTTCATCTACCGTGTTGCCAAGTACATCGGCGCATACACAGCAGCCATGAACGGCGTGGATGCGATCGCATTTACCGCAGGCGTAGGTGAGAATGATAAGGTTGGCAGAAAAGCCATCTGTGAGTACCTGGGCTACCTGGGCGTCAAGATTGATGATGAGGCCAACGATGTGAGAGGCAAGGAGACCGTCATTTCCGCACCGGATTCCAAGGTGAAGGTGATGCTGATCCCGACCAACGAGGAGCTTGCCATCGCGAGAGAGACAAAAGCATTGATCTGATGAAAACAGTCTGACAACCTGGCAGGATTTTGAAAATAGTTGTTGACAAAATAAAACCCCCTATGTATAATATCATAGGTGCGTATTAGGAGATTAATATGCTTATTAACTTAACAGAGCTGTTTTCCAGAGATGGAAAAGAGAAGACTTACACGTGTGATATCGATATGGAGCAGCTTCATACAACAGAGGCCAGCTTTGATATCGTGTCGAGAGAACCGGTGGAGCTTCGCATCCGCAATTTGGGTGAGCGAAAGCCTGCTGCAGGGGAAGGCAAAGCTTACTTTGCAGATTCCCTGTGACAGATGCCTTGATCCTGTGGACTGGCCCTTTGAGCTGGACTTGGAGGACGAGCTGGATCTAAGCAAGACCGAGGAAGAACGTGCAGGGGAGCTCGAAGAACAGCCCTATGTAAGCGGCTATAATCTGGATGTAGACCGGTTGCTCAGTAACGAACTATTGCTGAACCTGCCCATGAAAGTGCTGTGCAGGGAAGACTGTAAAGGTATGTGCAATAGATGTGGTGCGAATTTGAATCACACGAAGTGTTCCTGTGATACAAGCTCGCCTGACCCAAGAATGTCAGTAATCCAGGATTTATTTCAAAAGTTTAAGGAGGTGTAAACCATGTCTATCTGCCCAAAGAATAAATCTTCCAAAGCGAGACGTGACAAACGTAGAGCTAACTGGAAAATGAGCGCTGCGAACTTAGTAAAATGCAGCAAGTGCGGCGCCCTGATGATGCCTCACAGAGTCTGCAAGGCCTGCGGATCTTATAACAAAAAAGAGATCGTAAGCGTTGAGGACTAATTTTTCAGACAATCAGGAAATGTTAAAATGACAGTAGATATATAGCCTTTGAGATTTTCTCAAGGGCTATATTATTGTAAAAGTCGGGTTTACGATTGATGAATGGACCGTCGGTGATTTTCCGGCGGTTTTTCTATGGCCTTTTCCTGTATAAATCATGACTTTACAGCACAGAGAAACCAAGGTATGATAATAAGAGAGAGCATAAGACCAAGATTTACAAAGTCCGCAGGGGCTGCAGTCAGGGGGCTGCATGGGTATGCTGCAAAAGTCATGTTGGGAAATACTGGGAATAGAACCCACCCGGGATAAACAGAATATAAAGCGCGCCTATGCACGTTTAAGCCGGAACTGCCATCCGGAAGACAATCCGGAAGAATTCAGACAGATCCATGAAGCTTATGAGCATGCTATGAACATGGCTGAATTCATTTCCTTGAAGGATGTGTATCTGTCACAAGAGGAAGATAAGACGTCCGGGATTACGGCGGTGCAGGATGATCCTGCCACAGAACTGGAGCAGTTGATACGCAAAGGCCTGGAACGGAATCTGGCCACACGTACAGACCGTTTGATGGAAAAGATCCTGGCCATTCACTTCCAAACTCCAGATACGGTTAACTCCGATCAGCAGGTGTTTGCAGAAGCCATGGATCGGTGGGATGAGTTGTTTTCCTCAGCTCTGTTTGCGGATGGGTGCCGGGATGCAGATTTTCTTAAAGAGCTTTCGGATTGGCTCAGAGAAAACAGGGGACGGTTGAATCGGGCGGAAGCTGTCTGCTTTTACCGTTTTTATGAGTTTTGGACTGTTCCGGATAAAGATACTTATCTGTGGGAAGTTTATGTTCAGATCATGACTGCGGCGCATAAGTATGAAAAGGACATGATTCGTTATGCAGGAATGTCGCTGTATATGAGGAATTATGGACCTGTTTATGTGGAAGCAAAGAAAAAAGAAGCGAAAGAACGGGCAGTATTTGGTCTGCTTATCATATGCCTGGTCATTTTGCTTATTGCCAGCGTGGGAACGACTGGTCTGGCGACCGGCGAGGATAACAGAACGAAGGATATAGAAGTGACCAAAGTATTTAACCATGATCTCGTTGAGCCTCATGGGGACAGTTATGTGGAAGAGTATGCGTTTACCAGGGTGTTTCCGTATGGATATCCAAAAAGCAAAACCGAGCTTTCCTGGGAAAATGATATGCCGCAGTCTTTGCCGGGAGTATGCCGCATCCAACAGAGGCTGGACGACAGTATGCCGGATTCGATTTCATGCATTCAGACAATTTCCGGAAGAGAGCCTGGTGTTTATGAGGTCATAGCCAGGAGGGATGCAAAGAATCAGGATATAACGTCTACATTTTACAAACAGACCTTTCCGGATACGGTTATCATCAGCAGATTTTACGTGGAAAGAGATCTGCGTCGTCCCGGCGGCTTTAAGATTCTTACGGACAGCTATCTGCCGGAGTCATTTTTAAAGATCGCGCAAACACATGGGATTCCCGGAGCCTTCTGGATCGATGAAGACTATGAACAGCACCTTATACTCACCTGTGATTCTGTGGAACGGATACCGGAACTGGCGGCAGGCCTGATGCTTACCTGCAAGGATTTTGTCGCATATCACAAGTTTAACCGTCTCCGTAAGCCACTGCCTCCCATGGATTTAACGATCCTGTATGGACCGTCATTCAGTGATATGATGATCAGTGGCCCGGAAAATGATCCGGTTATTGCGGCGTTGATGCGGGGGACCTATCAGCCTGACCTTCCGGCAGCCCATCGCACTTACAAAGCATATTTGGATACACAAAATAATAAACTGGATTTCCAGCCGGATACGGCGGCCACCTCTTCCGATGCGGATTCTGCCGGTTCCGATTATTGGGTCAGCCATATTGTTTTTGGTTCCACCTGGGATGTTGGGAGACATCTGTATCCGGAGTGCAGTTATCAGGCAGTCCAGCAACATCTGATCAATAGCCTTGAAAGCCTGGACTGGATCGCCTTTCAGAGTTATGAGTAGTTCAGATGTCTTCCAAAGAATTTTCATAAAGCAGGAATTAAATATTGATTTATAAAACATTATTTAGTATATTAGTTAAGGAATGGATATGCCGGTAGACACCGGGAAGGAGAAACAGTATGATTAAGATAGCAGTAGACGCAATGGGCGGCGACAATGCACCTGGAGAGATCATAAAAGGCGCGGTGGACGCCGTATCCCGCAGAAGTGATATACAGGTGCTTCTGGTTGGCCGGGATGATGTTGTGGTGAAAGAGCTGGGGAAGTACAGTTTTCCGGAAAACCAGATCAAAGTGGTTCCAGCTTCTGAGGTTATCGAGACGGACGAGCCGCCGGTCAATGCCATCCGCAAGAAGAAGGATTCTTCGATCGTGGTGGGCATGAACTTAATTAAGAGCGGCGAGGCCGATGCATTTGTTTCTGCAGGAAGCTCCGGTGCGATACTGGTTGGCGGGCAGGTTATTGTCGGCAGGATCAAAGGCGTAGAGCGTCCTCCCTTTGGAGCGCTGATCCCTACGGAGAAGGGAGTTTCCCTTCTGCTGGACAGCGGAGCCAATGTGGATGCAAGACCGTCTCACCTGGTACAGTTTGCACGCATGGGTTCTATTTACATGGAGCATGTAATAGGTATTACCAGACCCAGGGTCGGGATCGTAAATATTGGTGCGGAGGAGGAGAAGGGCAATGCGCTTGTAAAAGAGACATTCCCGCTCTTAAAAGCCTGCAGCGATATGAATTTTACCGGCAGCATCGAGGCGAGGGAGATCCCCCATGGCGGAGCGGATGTGATCGTATGTGAGGCATTTACAGGCAATGTAATTTTGAAGCTGTACGAGGGAACCGGATCTGTGCTGATCGGCATGGTGAAGAAGGGTATGATGGGTACCCTGCGCAGCAAGATCGGAGCACTGCTTGTAAAACCGGCACTGAAGGAGACGCTGAAGGCTTTTGATGCTACGCAGTATGGCGGCGCGCCGCTCCTGGGACTTAAAGGACTGGTGGTGAAAACCCACGGAAGTGCCAAAGCCGTGGAGGTAAGCAACTCGATCATCCAGTGCGTTACCTTCAAGGAGCAGAAGATTAATGAGAAGATTAAGGAAAGCCTGGATGCCGAAGAACAGGCCAGAGAAAATGAAAGTTAGGAGAGGGAACTATGGAATTTGAAAAGTTACAGAGTATCATTGCGGAAGTACTGAATGTGGAGACTGGGGACATCACCATGGAGACTACCTTCGTGGAGGACTTAGGCGCCGATTCCCTGGATATTTTCCAGATCGTTATGGGAATCGAGGAGGAGTTTGACATTGAGATCCCTACCGAGGAAGCGGAGAAGATCGTAACGGTAGGAGATGCAGTGGAGCAGATCAAGAGCGCACTGAATTAATAGCGTGATTAAAGAAGGGAAGGGGCTGTCGCACAAGCTGCGCGCCCCTTTCCCTTCATTATATCATCAGGATCGGATAAGGAGAGATTATGAATCGGGATTTAAAAGAACTGGAAGAAAAGACAGGGTATCAGTTTCAGAACGTAAAGCTGTTAAAACAGGCGATGACCCACAGCTCCTTTGCCAATGAGCACCGGCTGGACAAGTCTGGCTGTAACGAGAGGCTGGAATTTTTGGGGGATGCGGTACTGGAAGTGGTGTCCAGTGATTACCTGTTCCACAAGTATCCGGAGAAACCGGAAGGGGAATTGACCAAGATACGCGCCAGTATTGTCTGTGAACCCACCCTGGCTTATTGTGCATCGGAATTAAGCCTTGGGGAATACCTGCTGCTTGGGAAGGGCGAGGAGGCTACCGGAGGACGCGGACGCAATTCTGTGGTATCGGATGCGATGGAGGCCCTCATTGGGGCAATCTATCTGGATGGTGGTTTTGCTAATGCAAAAGAGTTCATTCACCGCTTTATCCTGAATGATATTGAGCATAAACAGCTCTTTTATGATAGCAAGACTATCCTGCAGGAGATGGTGCAGGCGTCCTCCCAGGAGCATTTGGAGTACGAGGTGCTTAGGGAAGTGGGGCCGGACCACAATAAGACCTTTGAGGTCCGGGCGATGCTGGGGGATCAGGAAATCGGCAGAGGAAGTGGGAGAACCAAGAAGGCGGCGGAGGCAGTTGCCGCTTACCGGGGAATACTGAAACTGAGGGAAAGTGTATGTATTTAAAAAGTATTGAGATCCAGGGCTTCAAATCATTTGCAAACAAGATCCTGTTTGAGTTTCATAATGGGATCACCGGCATCGTGGGACCTAACGGCAGCGGCAAGAGCAATGTTGCGGATGCGGTCCGCTGGGTGCTGGGGGAACAGCGCGTCAAGCAGCTTCGGGGCGGCAGCATGCAGGACGTCATCTTTGCGGGGACCGAGATGAGAAAGCCCCAGGGGTTTGCCAGCGTGGCGATCACCCTGGACAACTCGGACCATCAGCTCGCCATCGATTATGATCAGGTGACGGTCACCCGCCGGCTTTACCGTTCCGGCGAGAGCGAGTACATGATCAACGGCAGCTCGTGCAGGCTGAAGGACATCAATGAGCTGTTTTATGATACCGGTATCGGCAAGGAAGGCTATTCCATCATCGGCCAGGGCCAGATCGACAAGATCTTGAGCGGTAAGCCGGAGGAGCGCAGGGAGCTGTTCGACGAGGCGGCAGGTATTGTCAAGTTCAAGCGCCGGAAGAATATCGCCCAGAAGAAGCTGGAGGACGAGAAGCAGAACCTGGTCCGCGTCAGCGACATCCTGTCGGAGCTGGAAAAGCAGGTCGGGCCGCTTGCGCGTCAGTCTGAGGCGGCGAAGAAATACCTGGGGCTGAAGGAAGAGCTGAAAACCTACGATGTGAACCTGTTTTTGATGGAGACGGAGGGCGTGCGCGCCCAGCTGAAGGATGTGGAGTCAAAGGAGGCGATCGTCTCCGGTGATTTAGAGGACGCCACCGTCCAGTCAGAGCAGCTTAAGGGCGAATATGAGCGTCTGGAGCAGGAGATCGGCAGCCTGGACAGCGAGATCACCGAAAAGCGGGGCAGTCTTACCCAGGCGGAGATGCTGAAGGGCAATTTAGAAGGCCAGATCAATGTCCTAAACGAGCAGATCAATACGGAGAAGATGAATGCGGAGCACATCAATTCCCGCATTCAGTCCATTGAGCAGGATATCAGGGAAAAACGGCAGCAGATAGAAGCCTATCAGACAGATAATGCCGGGATCACCGAGGCAGCTTTGGAGAGCCGGAGACGGCAGGAAGAGGCGGAGGAACGTCTGGTCCGTCAGGATGAGAGCCTGATGCTTTTGGACCAGCGGATCGAGGAGGCCAAGAACAGTATTATAGCCGGACTCAATGAAAAAGCGTCTCTCTCAGCCAGGGAGCAGCGTTATGAGGCCATGCTGGAGCAGGTGCAGGTCCGTCGTTCTGAGGTGTGTCAGAAGCTTTTAAAGTTTAAGAGCGACGAGTCTGTACAGGAAGAGCAGTTAGAGGCAGAGCGCGCGAAGCTGAAGGCTATGGAGGGACGTCTTGCGGACCTGGCGGCGTCCCAGACGGAATGTGAAGCCCAGATGCAGCACTACGAGCAGGAAGTGCGGCGTCTCACCCGCAATTTAAATGAAAAGCAGCAGGAATACCATACGGCATATACCAGGCTGGAATCCCTGCGCAACCTGGCAGAGCGCTATGAGGGTTATGGGAACAGCATCCGGCGTGTGATGGAGGTCCGGGACCGGGTCCACGGGATCCACGGCGTGGTGGCGGATCTGGTTACCACGGACAAAAAATATGAGACAGCTGTAGAGACGGCTCTCGGGGGAAGCATCCAGAATGTGGTGACGGATTCGGAGCAGACCGCCAAGCAGCTGATCGAATTCCTGAAAAAGAATAAATACGGCAGAGTTACTTTTTTACCACTGACCAGTATCGGCCAGGGCGGCGGATTCTCAAAGCCGGAAGCCTTAAAAGAGCCGGGCGTGATCGGCCTTGCCAGTGATCTGGTCCATGTGGCTCCCGAATATCAGGTCCTGGCGAAATACCTGCTGGGCCGGGTGGTGGTGGCGGATACCATTGACCACGCGATCGCGCTTGCCAGGAAATTCAAATACTCCCTGCGCATTGTGACCCTGGAGGGTGAGCTTCTGAGCGCGGGGGGCTCCATGACAGGCGGCGCCTTCAAGAATTCCAGCAATCTCCTGGGAAGAAAGAGGGAGATCGAGGAGCTGGAAGCTGCATGCAAAAAGGCGCTGGATTCTTCTGAGAAGATCCAGGACGAGCTCAACATGGACGAGGGGATTTACCAGGATAAGAAAGAAGAACTGGAGCAGATTAAGAAGGAGAGCCATGAGGCGTCCTTAGAGCAGAACACCCAGCAGATGAATGTCTCCCAGCTGGAAGACAAACGGGATGATATCCGGGAATCCTCCCAGGACCTGGTCCTGGAGAACAGCCAGCTTGAGGCGCAGATCAGGGAGATTGAAGAAAACCGGAGGAATCTTTCCAGGGATACGGAAGCCCTGGTACAGCTCAACGAACAGGCTGGAAGCCAGGTGGAAGATCTGACAGCCCAGATGGAGCGTGACAGAAAGCTGCGTGAGGAGTCAGCCCACGAGCTGGAAGCGATCCGTTTAGAGGCAGCAGGCCTAAAGCAGAAAGTGGATTTCGTGATGGAAAACATCCGCCGTGTAGAGGACGAGATCGCGAAGCTTTCAGAGGAGCTGTCCGGCCTCACAGCCGGGAATACAGATTCCGGGGAGATCGTGGAGGCGAAGCGCCAGGAGATCGCGCATCTTCAGGAGCTGATCACAAACGCCATGGAGCAGAGGGATATCCTGGCGGCCCAGGTGGAGGAGCAGTCCGCGAAAAAGGATTCAAAAACGAAGGAACAGAAGGAGTTTTTCGGAAAGCGGGAGGAGCTTTCCCAGCGCATCACGCGTCTGGACAAGGAACTGTTCCGGCTCCAGAGCCAGAAGGAAAAGCTGGAGGAAAAGCAGGAGAGCCATATCAATTATATGTGGAACGAGTACGAGCTTACCTTTACCACGGCCCAGCCCCTGCGGGATCCGCTTCTCACTTCGTCTTCTGATATCAAAAAAAGGATCGATGAGCTGAAGAACGGCATCCGGTCCCTGGGTAATGTCAACGTCAACGCCATCGAGGATTACAAGGAGATCTCCGGACGTTATGAGTTTATGAAGACCCAGCACGACGACCTGGTGCAGGCGGAGGCGGCTCTGATGCAGATCATTGAGGAGCTGGACAGCGGGATGCGCAGGCAGTTTGAGGAGAAGTTTAGGGAGATCCGCCGGGAATTTGACCGGGTGTTTAAGGAACTGTTCGGAGGCGGGCACGGTACCCTGAATCTTCAGGAGGATGAGGATATCCTGGAGGCGGGCATCCAGATCATCGCCCAGCCGCCGGGTAAGAAGCTGCAGAACATGATGCAGCTTTCGGGTGGTGAAAAGGCGTTGACAGCCATTTCTTTACTGTTTGCGATACAGAACCTAAAACCGTCGCCGTTTTGCCTGCTTGACGAGATCGAGGCGGCCCTTGACGATTCCAATGTAGACCGCTTTGCGGGATATTTACATAAACTGACAAAGAATACCCAGTTTATTGTGATCACACACAGAAGAGGCACGATGCTGGCGGCAGACCGGCTCTACGGTATCACCATGCAGGAGAAGGGTGTTTCCACGCTGGTGTCCGTGAACCTGATCGAAGACCAGCTTGACGAGTAGATTGAAATATTCATGAAGAGGAGGAATGTGTATGGAAGAGAAAGAAAAGAAAAAAGGTTTTTTCAGCCGTCTGGTGGAAGGCCTTAACAAGACGAGGGAAAATATCGTATCCGGCATGGATTCCATTTTCAGTGGCTTTTCAGCCATCGACGAGGACTTTTATGAGGAACTGGAGGAGACCCTGATCATGGGCGATCTGGGAATCCAGACCACCATGTCCATTATCGAGGACTTGAGGAAACGGGTGAAGGAGCAGCATATCAAGGAGCCGTCCGAGTGCAAACAGCTTTTGATCGATTCCATCAAGGACCAGATGAACCTGGGAGACAACGCATACGAGTTTGAAAACCGCCGTTCCGTAGTCCTGGTCATCGGCGTCAATGGCGTGGGCAAAACGACCTCGGTGGGAAAACTGGCGGGGCAGCTCAAGGACGACGGCAAAAAGGTAGTCCTGGCGGCAGCCGATACCTTCCGTGCGGCAGCCATTGAGCAGCTCACAGAGTGGGCCAACCGGGCGGGCGTGGAGATCATCGCCCAGCAGGAGGGTTCCGACCCGGCAGCTGTCATCTATGATGCGGTTGCGGCTGCCAAGTCCCGCAGTGCGGACGTTCTGATCTGTGATACCGCAGGCCGGCTCCACAACAAGAAAAACCTGATGGAGGAGCTTAAGAAGATCAACCGGATCATCGATAAGGAGTACCCGGATGCTTACCGGGAGACTCTTGTAGTGCTGGACGGGACCACGGGACAGAATGCCCTGGCCCAGGCGAAGCAGTTTATGGAGGTGGCTGATATTACCGGCATCATCCTGACAAAGCTGGATGGGACAGCAAAGGGCGGAATCGCAGTGGCAATCCAGTCGGAGCTTGGTATTCCGGTCAAATATGTGGGAGTCGGGGAGAAGATCGACGATTTGCAGAAGTTCAATTCGGATGACTTTGTGAACGCGCTTTTTAAGACATCAGGCGAGTAAACATCCGGAAAACGTGGGGCTGATGCAGGCAGCAGAGTGTTAAACATCAGGCGGAAAGCATAAACAGGGAAAGAGGATAAGGACTATGGAAGAACAGGAATTACAGGAGTTATCATTAGAAAAGTTTGAGATCGCATCGGAAGAGGTGCAGAAGGTCACCCAGGAGACCAAGCTGGTCTACAGTGAGTATTTTTCTGCCATGACGGGCAACCGGGTGTATTTCAAGCCTGAGAACATGCAGTATACCGGAGCCTACAAGGTGCGCGGCGCATATTACAAGATCAGCACACTGAGCCCGGAGGAGCGGGAGCGCGGCCTGATCACGGCGTCTGCGGGAAACCATGCCCAGGGCGTGGCTTATGCGGCGAAGCTGGCGGGGATCAAGGCGACGATCGTTATGCCTACCACGACTCCGCTCATGAAGGTGAACCGCACCAGAAGCTACGGCGCGGATGTGGTCCTTTACGGGGATGTGTTTGACGAGGCCTGCGACTATGCCTACAAGCTGGCGGATGAACACGGCTATACCTTCGTCCATCCGTTTGATGATCTGGATGTGGCGACAGGGCAGGGGACCATCGCCATGGAGATCATCAAGGAGCTTCCGACGGTGGATTATATTCTGGTACCGGTAGGCGGCGGCGGTTTATGCACCGGTGTTTCCACTCTTGCCAAGCTTCTGAATCCGAAGATCAAAGTGATCGGCGTGGAGCCTGCGGGAGCCAACTGTATGCAGGAATCCTTAAAGGCCGGGCATGTGCTGACCCTGCCGGCCGTCAATACCATTGCAGATGGTACTGCGGTAAAACGTCCCGGTGAAAAGCTGTTTCCATATATCCAGCAGAACGTGGATGATGTGATCACTGTGGAGGATACGGAGCTGATCGTGGCATTCCTCGATATGGTGGAGAACCACAAGATGATCGTGGAAAATTCCGGTCTTTTGACTGTGGCTGCTTTAAAACATTTAAATGTCCAGAAGAAAAAGATTGTTTCTATCTTGAGCGGCGGCAATATGGATGTGATCACCATGTCCTCCGTAGTACAGCATGGCCTGATCCAGAGGGACCGTATCTTCACGGTGTCGGTTCTGCTGCCTGACAAGCCGGGTGAGCTTGCCAAGATATCCGCGCTTCTGGCAGATGAGCGGGGCAATGTGATCAAGCTGGAGCACAACCAGTTCATCAGTATCAACCGGAATGCGGCGGTGGAGCTGCGGATCACCCTGGAAGCGGAAGGGACTGAGCACAAAAACAGGATCGTCCAGGCTCTCAATGATGCCGGTTACCGTCCGAAGCTGGTGAAATCCAAAGGCACCTACAGCGACTGACCGGAGGCAGGACGAGTATGAAAATCTACGAAAGCAAGTCGCCTTTGGGGGAAAATATCCACTACTTTATGAAATGGACTGTGATATCAGTCTTTATCGGCGTTGTGGTCGGATTGATCGGCATGGTATTCAGCAAAGGGGTGACTATGTCGACGGCTGTGTGGAACCAGCATCACTGGACCCTGTTTCTGATGCCGCTTGCGGGTATTTTTATCATCTGGATCTACCGGGCCAGCCATGAAGAGACCAACCGGGGAACGGATATGGTACTGGAGTCTATTTCCTCAAATCAGGAGATCACAGTCGCCACTGCGCCGCTAATCTTTGTCTCTACGGTCATAAGCCATTGCGTCAGCGCCTCGGTGGGCCGGGAGGGAGCCGCCCTGCAGTTGGGCGGAAGCCTTGGGAACCTGGTAGGAAAGGTGATCCATCTGGATGAAAAGGATAAAAAGATTGCGGTTATGTGCGGCATGAGCGCCTGTTTTGCAGCGCTTTTTGGTACTCCGCTGGCAGCAGGCGTGTTCTCCATGGAGGTAGTCAGCATTGGCGTCATGTATTATGCAGCCCTGGTCCCGTGCCTGTTTGCCTCCTTTATCGGCGCCGGGATCTCCAGAAGCTTCGGCGTGATGCCGGACTGGTTTGATATTGGGATCGTGCCGGAATTTGGGCTTCAGGGCGCGGGGATCGCGGTGCTCATCGGAGCTTTGTGCGCGGCAGTGGGCGTGTTATTCTGCATTGTACTGCACGAGAGCAGCGCGGTATACCGGAGGTATCTGCCCAATCCCTATTTTCGAGTCCTGGCGGGCAGCGCTGTTTTTATCGTACTTACCCTGATCTTCAAAAGCCGCTACTATAACGGCGGCGGTATGCACCTGATCGAGCGGTGTTTTGAGGGAGAGCCGATCCCGTACTATGCGTTCCTGATGAAGATGCTGTTCACGGCGGTGGCGCTGGGAGCAGGGTTTAAAGGCGGTGAGATCGTCCCGACGTTGTGTGTGGGAGCCACCTTTGGCTATATGGTTGCCTCTGTGCTGGGGCTTCCTGTTGGGCTGTGCACGGCGATCGGTATGACCTGCCTGTTTGTCAGCGTGACCAACTGCCCTGTATCCACTGTGTTCATGGCCTTTGAGCTGTTTGGCTTTGAGGCGATGCCTTATTACTCCATCGCGGTGGCGGTCTGCTTTACTCTGTCGGGGTACTATGGCCTGTACAGCAGCCAGAAATTTGTCTACTCCAAGATCAAGGCGGAGTTCATCAACCGCAAGTCCAATTAGCGGATAGAGGCCGCCCGAAGCCAGTATTGCTAAAAGCAGAAATAACCGGAGGTTTAGAGAATGAGAACATTGATAGAACACGTGACGGTGCTCACGATGGATGCAGAAAAGACCGTGCATCAGGATGGCTATGTGCTGATCGAGGACGGCCTCATTGCAGCGGTGGGAAACGGCCGTTACCTGGCTGACCCGGATGATCGGACGGAAAATGAGGGCAGTCCCGCACCTGTGGATGAGAGGGTGGACGGTGCGGGCGGGATCCTGATGCCGGGGATGGTAAACGTCCACAGCCATATTTCCATGATCCCGTTCCGCTCTATGGGAGACGACTGCCGTGACAGGCTGAGGCGTTTTTTGTTCCCACTGGAGCTTGCAGCCATGAATCCGGAGCTGATATACCGGAGCGCCCGGTATGCGGTCTGCGAACTGCTTTTGGCAGGGGTGACCACGGTTCTCGACATGTATTATTTTGAGGATATGGTGGCCCGCGCCTGCGAGGAGATGGGAATCCGGGCCTGGGTGGGGGAGACCGTCATCAATATGGAGACCTGTGACAGCAAAGAGCCTTACGGCGGTCTTTCTCTGTGTGAGGAGCTGTTGAAAAAGTGGGGCGGACACGACCGGATCCATCCTATGGTGGCTCCCCATGCCACCAATACCAACTCCCCGGAGATGCTGAAGGCGGCATATGACCTTGCGGCCCGATATCATGCAAAATATTCGCTCCATGTCAGCGAAATGGATTATGAAATGGAGCTGTTTAGGGAAAACTATAAGAAGACGCCGATCGCATTCCTGTACGATCTCGGCGTGCTGGGTGAGAACACGATCGCAGCCCACTGTATCCATGCCACAGATGAGGATATCGCACTGTTTGCAGAGACTGGCACAAAGGTGGCTCACTGTATCGGCGCAAATACCAAGGGTGGAAAGGGGATCTGCCCGGTACTTGATATGCGGCGGGCAGGTGTGGATGTGGGCGTGGGGACTGACGGTCCGTCCTCCGGCAACACGCTGGATCTGTTTACCCAGTTCAAGCTGATCGCCTCGTTCCAGAAGACCAGATATCATGACAGGGGCGTATTCCCGGCTGTAGATATTGTGGAGATGGGGACTGTGGGCGGCGCGAGGGCGCTGGGAGCAGAGCATGAGATCGGCTCCATCGAGCCGGGGAAAAAGGCGGATCTGGTGCTTTTAGAGACCAGTTCGGTCAATATGTTCCCTGTTTACAATCCCTATTCCGCTATTGTTTATTCCGCCAATGCTTCCAATGTGGACAGTGTCTGGGTGGACGGTAAAAGGCTGGTAGAGGGTCACAGGCTGACCTGCGTAGATCTTCAGGAGGAACGTGAAAAACTGGAGCGGGTCATGGGCGGATTCCGGCGCCACGCAGAGAATTATGCCGATATGATCTGATGTTTTTTGCGATTACAGTCCGGCTGTCCAAACGTGGATTTTGCGCCGGGCTGTAACTCTTTTCCTGTCGTTTTCTGTAAAAACGCGGTTGACAATTTACCGCATCAATGGTATGGTAATTCTATTAGAAAAAATGATAAGAATTGCAGGATATATAAGAGGGACTGTTTAATGAAGGCTGGATGAGCTTATAAATAAACGGCCCTTTTTTACGGCTTTTCTCTGTATCCCGCACATTTTTTCGACTATGTAAGAAAGGTTGGTAGGACCATTGCTTGAAAAGAAAACAAAGATTTACTGGCTGTTTATTCTGCCCGGATGCCTGTTTCTGGCGGTTTTTATGCTGATCCCCTTATTCTCCCTTATATTTAAGACTTTTTTTGATGAGGGCGGCAGTTTTTCCCTGGCTAATTATTTTTCTTTACTGGAGAGCGTTTATTTCAAGCAGGTGTTCTGGCGCAGCATCCGTTTAAGCCTGATCAGCACAGTTGTGTGCGCTATGCTGGGTTTCCCTACGGCGTACTATATTTCAAAATATGCCAGGAATAAAGGGGTACTGATGGCCCTTGCCGTCTTCCCCATGTTCACCAGCCCGGTGATCCGGTCCTTCAGCTGGATGGTCATTCTCGGCAAAAAGGGATTTGTCAACAACGCTCTGGTACAGCTTGGACTGGTGGCGAAGCCCATCAGCCTGCTTTATAATGAATTTTCCATGGTGGTGGGCTTTATCCAGCTTTTCCTGCCGCTCATGATCCTGTCCCTGATCGGAGTCATGGACAATATTTCGGAAGATTTGAACCTGGCCGCCGGCAGCCTGGGTGCGTCCCGGGCCAGTGTATTCCGGCATGTGATCCTGCCCCTTAGCATTCCCGGATTGGTGACGGGGAGCGTGCTGGTATTCACCGGATGTTTGACGGCATATACGACGCCTCAGCTTTTAGGCGGCACGGACACCCGTGTGCTGGCAACCATGATCTATCAGCAGGCCATGTCCCTCGGTGACTGGACCCAGGCATCTGTGGTGGCGGTGGTGATGATCGTGGTGACCATACTGGTATCCAGCGGCATCAATGCAGTCAGCCGGAAGCTGAACCCAACGATTTAAAACAGTCTGGCACAGGACGATAATCAACGATAGGTGAGATAAAGGAGAACGATATGGCACTGTTGGAATTGCAGAACATCACAGCAGGATATGACAAGAATGTTATCTTAAAGGATTTGAACTTCCAGGTGGAGAAGGGAGAGCTGGTTTCTCTGTTAGGCTCCAGTGGATGCGGTAAGACCACGACTCTGAGGCTGATTGCCGGTTTTTCCACCCCGATGGACGGCAAATTCATCTTTGACGGCAAGGACTACACCCAGGTGCCGCTCAATAAGCGGAATTTCGGATTTGTATTCCAGAGCTACGCGCTGTTTCCTCACATGACTGTATATGACAACGTGGCGTTTGGCTTAAAGATGCGGAAGACGGCGCCGGAGCAGATGAAAAAAGAAGTCATGGAGATGCTTGAGACCGTGGATCTTTTAGGTTTTGAAAACAGGTTCCCGAAGGAAATGTCCGGCGGACAGCGCCAGCGAGTGGCACTTGCCAGGGCGCTCGTGATCAAACCGGATCTGCTGCTTTTGGATGAGCCTCTCAGCAATCTGGATGCGAAGCTGCGCGTCAAGATGCGCGTGGAGATCCGCCGCCTGCAGCAGAAGTTCGGATTTACAGCCATATATGTGACCCACGACCAGGAGGAGTGCTTCGCGATCTCCGACAAGGTCGCGATCATGAACCATGGGGTGATCGAGCAGATGGACAGCCCGTCTGTGATCTACAATCATCCAAAGACCGAGTTTATTGCTCATTTTGTGGGCTTTGAGAATTTCCTGGATTTAAAGAGAGCAGAGGGCGCAGGAGAGTTTTTGGCTCAGGATGGAAGCCGGATCCATGTGACGGATGGAAAGGACGGGGATGCGTTTAAGGCGTGTATCCGCCCGGAGGATATCCAGGTCGTACCGGCTGGAACGGAGGCGGTCAATCCGCTGTCCGGTGAAGTTGTGGTAAGTACATTCCTTGGCAAGCGCAACCAGTATAACGTACGCACCGCCATTGGTGAGTTCGAGGTCAGCACAGACCAGGAGAGTGTTTACAGGATCGGAGACCGGGTTACCCTGTCTCTGACTCCCAATAAAATCATTTTGCTTTAAGGATAAGGAGAAAAGATTATGAAAAAGAAATTGATGAGCGTAATGCTGGTTGCAGCTATGGCTGCTTCCCTGACCGCATGCGGCGGGTCGTCCAAAGAGGAGACCACGGCGAAGGCTGAGTCAGAGACTCAGGCAGCAGCGGCAGGAGAAGGTGAAAGTGCAGCGGCTGGCGCAGATCTGGGGAATTTTGAGGGACAGGAGTTAAAGGTATCCACATTCTCCTTCAACGCAGAGCTGCTTCAGAAGAACGTATATGATCCGTTTATGGAAGCGACCGGCTGCAAGCTGATCGTGGAGGGCGGCAAGAACGCAGAGCGCGTGACCAAGATCAAAGAGACCCCGGCCAACTATGACGTAGTCATCATCGGCGACGCATTCGTTGCGGACTTGATCGATGCGGACCTGTTAGAGAAGATGGATTACAGCACCCTTGGAAACATGGATGCCCTGTATGACAACGCAAAGGCTCCGTTCGGCGCAGAGTACGGCCCGGCCTATACCTTTAACCGCCTGGGCATTGTTTATGACAAGTCCACCTGCCCGATCGAGATCACTTCCTGGGCTGACTTATGGAATCCGGAGCTGGAAGGTTCCATTGCGATCCCGGATATCACAACGACCTCCGGTCCGCTGTTCTATTATGCGACTGCAAAGATGGCAGGTCTGACTCCTGGACAGGATGACGACGCGATCTTCGCAAAGATGGCAGAGTTAAAGCCAAATGTGATGAAGACCTATACCAGCGCCAACGATACGATCACCATGTTAAACCAGGGTGAGATCTCCGTTGCCGTCCTGCTTGACTTCTCCTATACCGCAGCAAAGTCTGCTTCTGAGGATTATGTATGGGTTGACCCGAGCGAGGGCAATTACAGCGGTTACAATACGCTGAACATTATCAAGGGCTGTGAGAACAAAGAACTGGCTATGGCATTCATTGATTTCTATCTTTCCAAGGAAGTCCAGCTTGCAGAAGCAGTGGACGGCGTAGATTCTCCGGTACGCACAGACGTTGAGCTGACCGCAGAGCAGGCAGCGAACTTTACCTACGGGAAAGAGATGATCGACAACCTGCTGCTTCCGGACTGGTCTGTGATCAATGCCAATAAGGCTGGCTGGACCACCCAGTGGAATGAGTTATTCTCCGTGCAGTAATCTGCCAGATAGAAACTGTCGCTAAAAAGGAGTTATTCATGAAAAAGAGTAAATCGCTGTTTCTTGTCACATTGCTGGTATATATCTTCCTGATCGGTCCGCTGCTTGTCATCATGGCGGCCTCCTTCAGCGATACCACCTACTTAAAGTTCCCGGGAGAGGGATTTACGTTCAAGTGGTATGAGCAGATCCTGAAGGTGAAGACCTTTGGAAGCGCAGCAAAATACAGTATCATCATCGCATTTGCCGCAACCTTTGTGGCCCTGCTTTTGGGCCTCCCGGCGGCCTATGCCTTAAACCGCTACCGGTTCAAGGGAAAGGAGTTCATCAAGGGACTTTTCCTGTCCCCGGTGCTGATCCCGGTGATTGTGCTCGGCTTCGTGATGCTCCGTTATGTGGTGAACCGGTTTAAGCTTCCGGCACTGCCCAGCCTGCTGATCGGCCATACGATCCTGTCGATCCCGTATGTGATGCGGGTGGTGACCTCCAGCCTGGCGAACTTTGATTTCTCCATGGAGGAAGCGGCCCGGATATTGGGGGCAGGCAATGGATATACATTTTTCCATATCCTGCTGCCGAACATCAAGTCCGGTATCGTATCGGCGTGTATCATGGCGATCATCAACTCCTTCAATAACGTATCCCTGTCTGCGTTTTTAACCAGTGCGGGGGTGACGGTGCTGCCGATCGAGATGATGGCTTATGTGGAATACCACTTTGATCCGACGATCGCGGCTCTGGCGACGCTCCTGATGGTGATCACCCTGGGAGTGATGCTGGTGATCGAGAAGACATTGGGGCTTAAGAGCGTGGTTTAATACTTTAGATATAAAATGCAAAAGGTCAGTAGATGGATTCATTGGGAATGCATCCGCTGACCTTTATTTTTGCAGTTCTGTTTTGTAGCAGCCGGAATTGCGGCAAGAGATTTTATGGACAACTGATCTTATAAAAAGCTAATACATACAGGACTTCCTGTCCCGATGATGTTCAGTGTAGGAACCAGGCTTCCCGTAACTGGGTCAAACCGGAATTCCACGATGGTATCGCTGTCCTCGTTTGCAACATAGCAGTTTCCATTTGGTGCAAAACAGAAGAACCGCGGAGTTTTGCCAAGGCAGGGAAAAAATCCTGTATTTTTCAGATAGCCGGTCAGTGGATCGATCCGATATACCGCCATCAGATCCGTGTAACGGTTTGAGACCAGCACGTACTGCCCGGACGGGTCTACCATGACTTCGCTGGCGTCGGAATAGCTGGTGATGGTTTCTGGTACGGTGGTAAGCTCCTGCATAGGGCATAAGGCTCCGTCGGCATTGTCAAAACGAAAATAGAGCACTTTGTTGCCCTTTTCCTCACACATATACAGCCAGCGGTTGTTTGGATGAATGGCGGCATGGCGGGGTTCGTCCCAGGTCCGCGCAAGGAACCGGTCTGTCTCGGTGAAAACTCCGGAGTTTTCATCAAACTTCAGCGCTCGCAGCTGCCCGTAGCCATGGATGCGCCCCTGTGCGCAGGCAAACAGATAGGAACCGCTCTGGTCCCACAGGCACTGGTGGACTGTGGAGACGCTCCCTTCCTCTTTGCCTTCAAATGTGAAGGAGGAAATGATCTCTCCCAGGCTCCCGTCCTCTCTGCGGCGGATCGTATACAGAGTACCTCCCTGAAGGGTCGCGACAATGACATGGCGGTTATCCTTTGATACTGTGATATCCACTGGATTTTTACCGCCGATATCAATGGTATTTAAATGCTTCAGCGTACCGTCTTCAAGACGCTCATAGCTGGATACCAGGGTCAGATCCCCGTGTACGCTGTATAAGTACCGATGTTCCCGGTCGAAACACTGGTAGCTGGGGTTTTCCTCTGTAAAAAGGCACTGTTTTTCCTTCCAGCGTCCGTCAGGCAGGATCTCATATACCATCAGGCCCCGTCCCCGCGCATTGCGGGCTTTGGTTGTCCGACATCCCACATAAGCATATTTCATGTTTTCATCCTCCTTGCATGGCCGTCCCGGTTCGTCCGGCCGGTTCTGTCTGTATTATAAACAGATTGTATCAGGAAGTAAAATTTGTTTTTTTGTATGACGCAATAGGCTGTCAGGAAGCGTAGAACTGGTAAGCTCCGGCTATATTTGGACAGTGTGCATAACTGCGGCAGAATATAATTGTAAAAAATCACTATAGCGAGAGGGCGCGCAGGCATTTTGAGGCTATCACGCCATATGGAAATACATATTTTACCGGATAGTTTTTTTCTGATAGGATTAAGCCATGAAAGACATGTCTGTGAAAGAAACGGTAAAGGAGAAGGAATATGAATATGGCAGTGATTTCACTGATCGCACTGGCTGGGGCGATCATCATCGGGTTTCTCATGAAAGTAAATGTAGGGATCATCTCAATTGGGTTTGCATATGTGATCGGACTGGCTTACGGGGTACCGGCCAGCAAGATCATGGGGGGATTTAGCGCATCCATGGCGCTGACCATGATCGGCGTTTTATACCTGTTTGCAATTGTGAACAATAACGGGACACTGGAGGTGCTGGCAAAGAAGATTACCGGTCTGGCCGGAAACCGGAGGGGGCTTTTGTATATCGCCATGTTTATCATCGGAGCCATATTATCGGGAGTCGGTCCTGGCGCGATCCCTACGCTTGCAATCGTTCCGGTATTGGCGATCCCTGTGGCCTTAAAGGCGGGGATCAACCCGATCCTTCTTTCGCTCATCGGACAGATGGGTGCACAGAGCTTCCGCATGAGCCCGATCACGCCGGAAGCGATCGTTGTCTCCGGACTGATGACGGAGCAGGGCCTGGAGGGGAGCACGGTCCCAGCCATGTGGTGCCTGCTGGTGACGGAGCTTGTAATGATAGCGGCATCCTTCATCTTCTTGAAGGGATGGAGGTTCCGTACACCTCTTGTTGAAATTTCCACGGAGGAAAAGCAGAAATTTACCGGAAAGCAGATCCTGTCCCTTCTGGGGCTTGCGGCAATGATCCTGGGTGTGGTGGTATTTGACTGCAATGTAGGCCTGATCAGTTTTGTGATCGGCACAATCCTTGTCATCTTGAAATGTGGTGACGACCGTCAGGCTGTCAAGTCCGTGCCATGGAACACGATCCTGCTGGTGCTTGGCGTAGGTGTCCTGATGAATATCGTGAAGCTTGCAGGCGGTGTGGATCTGCTCGCCGGTTCCATTGCGGCGTTCTGCAGTGAACGGACTGCTTCTCCCCTTATGTGTGCGGCAGCCGGGGCCATGTCTTTCTTTGCCTCGGGGTTGGGCGTTGTGTTCCCGACCATGATCCCTACCGTGGGGCAGATTGCCTCAGGCTTAAATGGAGTGAACCCGGCGGAGCTGATGTCAGCGGTGGTGATCGGCGGGACTGTAACCGGTTTTACTCCAATCTCCACAGCCGGTGCTCTGATCCTGGCAGGCGTTTCCCAGTTTTCCGGTATGGAGGATCAGTATCCGCAGAATAAAATGTTCATGGAACTTTTTGTGGTGGCATTCCTATGTATGTTCATCAGTGTTATGCTGGCATGGCTGGGAGTTTACCGGATGATCTGCGGATAAGAAAGGATGCCGTTGACAGCCATTTTCGAAATCTGTTATACTGTGACCACAGGAAGGACGATGTTGGAGGTGGCTGTTTTGGATTTCAAACAATTACAGTATATGATAAAAGTGGCGGACTGCCAGAATATTACCAGGGCAGCGGAGCAGCTCTATGTGTCGCAGCCGTCCCTGAGCAGTTTTATATCCAAGACGGAGGAGGAGCTGGGGGCGAAGATCTTTAACCGGACCACAACGCCGCTTACCCTTACCCAGGCGGGAGAGCAGTACATAAAGACTGCCAGGATGATTCTGGCCCTTCAGGGGAAGCTGAAACAGGAGATTGATGATTTAAACCACTGCAGAGAGGGTGTGATCCGGATCGGGCTGTCTGATATGCGGGCAACTTCACTGCTGCCTTTTGTACTGCCGGAATTCAAGCGTCTATATCCCAACATCAAGATCCAAACCGTGGAATCCAGCAGCCGGAGTGTGGAGGACAATGTGCGCAGCGGTGCGGCGGACATCGGGATCATACCGCTGTTTCAGGCCAGCCCGGAATTTTCCGTGCGGGTGCTTTATCAGGAAGAACTCTTACTGGTTTCTTCAGATGAGCTGCCGTGCAGCCGGGGCGTGAGCCGCCCCTGGGTGGATCCGGAAGTTCTGGACGGGAAGGATTTTATTTTGATGGGGGAGAAGAGCCGGATCCGAAAGGCGGTGGAGACGGTTTTCCTGGAGCATGGCGTCAAGCCGCGCAGTATCCTGGATTCTTCCAATAATATGACGACTTATCTTGTGGCGACGACGGGTATGGCATTGACGGTTGTGCCGGAGGCGACTGTGCGGATGATGAATCCGATCCGTATCCCCCGGGTCTACAGCATAGGGAAATCCGGTTTCCGGTGGGATATCGGGGCGATCTGGAGGGAGGACATGGTCCTCTCAAGCGCGCATCAGCAGCTGTTTAAGATATTGAAGAATTGCGGGATATAACTGAGATCATGGCATGTAAGATGCCGGGCTTCCTTCCGAGATGCTGTGGAAGGAAAGGCCCGGCATTTGTTGTGGTTTACAGTGTTTACAGTGGGGGAAGCAGCTCCGGCGGAAGGGAAGATCCCTTAACGCCAACTACAGCCGCCGCAACCCGGTTGGCATAGGCGATGGAATCTTTTAAGGGCATGTCCTTTGTCAGACAGGCGATAATGGTCCCGATATGGGAGTCTCCTGCGCCGATGGTATCCACTACATGCTCTGCGGGAGATGAGGGGACCAGATAGCTGTCTCCGGTCTTTTCCAGACAGTAGGTACCCTGGCCTCCCAGGGTGATGATCACGGTGTTGCCGGTGACGGAGTGCAGGCAGTCCGCCGCTTCCTGATAGCTGGCACATCCGCTTAAGTCCAGGGCCTCCTGCTCATTGATATGGAGAATGGGTTTCAACGCCATCATGCGGCGGGTTTTGCTTTTTTCGATCAGGACGCCTCTGGGGCCGGGGGCATAGCAGACCTCCAACTGGGGATGCGCTTCTAAGTATTCGATCAGATTGATGCCGGTGGGTTCTTCGATCTCCAGGCCGCAGATATAGGTGAGCCCGTAGTTGTCGGCATTATAAGGCTCCATCCAGGACTTTTGGAAGGTGTACTCCACTCCATGATAGGACATAAAGGTGCGTTCTCCGCCCGCTTCCACCAGACAGTAGCAGCAGCCGTTCTCTTTTTCCGGGACCCGGACAGCCACCGGAACACCCAGCTGTTTTAACTGCTTTGCCACATAGTCCCCGTAAGTGCCGCCGCCCACCGGGCTGATAAAAGTGTGGCTGGCTCCTAAAAGCCTCATAATATAAGCTACGTTGTAGGCGCAGCCGCCCAGGGCCATGGACTGGGAAGTGGGGCGGATATTCTCCTCTGTCACTGGAAGGTGGTCGATATTGATAATGACATCCACACAGGTGGAGCCAATGATAAGTGCCTGTTTCATAAATTCCTCCGCTTTCGTTTACTTGTACAGACCTATTATACGATGCTGCGGAGAAATCTTCAATTAGAATCTTACAGGATCGGGTTTTCGTTTCCATATTTTACAGTTGGTAAATTTTGTGGTACAATTGGGAGGAAAAAAGGAGGCTGGATGTGGCTGATATTATATTGGAATTGAATCAGATAAAAAAGAGCTTTGGAGAGACGGAGGTGCTGCGGGGCATCAGCCTTTCCATTGAGAAAGGTGAGTTTATCACATTTTTGGGACCGTCCGGTTGTGGGAAGACAACCACATTAAGGATCATAGCGGGTCTGGAAAGCCCGGACGGAGGCCAGGTGCGACTGGGCGGCAGGGATGTGACCGGGACAGAGCCGGATAAACGGAACGTCAATACCGTATTCCAGAATTATGCCCTGTTCCCTCATATGAACGTGGCTGCCAACGTGGGTTATGGCTTAAAGCTTAGAAAGGTCCCGAAGAAGGAGATTGCGGAACGGGTAGGCCAGGTTTTGGAGCTGGTACAGCTGTCCGGCTATGAAAAACGGATGCCGTCAGAGCTTTCCGGAGGCCAGAAACAGCGGGTGGCGATTGCCAGGGCAGTGATCAATAACCCGGAGGTACTTTTGCTGGACGAGCCGCTGGGGGCGCTGGACCTTCAGCTCCGCCGCCAGATGCAGGTAGAGCTGAAGCGGCTTCAGAAACGTCTGGGGATCACCTTTATCTACATTACCCATGACCAGGAGGAGGCGCTCAACATGTCGGACCGGATCGTAGTCATGCGGGACGGACAGTTTGAGCAGATCGGTACGCCGGGAGAAGTGTACGACCATCCCAGGACCAGCTATGTGGCCAGTTTTGTGGGCGCCGCCAATATTATAAAAGGCACGCTCCTTGGCCTGGAGGGCGGGATTGCCAGGATCTCCACGGAGGCAGGCGCGGCCTGTGCAGCTGTGACGGAGGGACAGACCACGTTCTTAAAGCCGGGACAGCCGGTCACCGTTGCCGTCAGGGGTGAGAATATTATTTTGAAGGAACCTGCTGCCGGGGAGGGAAGCTTTTGCGGGCTGAGGCTCACCGTGACAGAAAAAAGCTTTGCGGGCGGTATGCTGCGGATCAGCCTGGACGGAGGCTCGCTGGGAGAGCTGATATCCAGCCGCCAGGGGATCAACAGCTCGGTGCACCCGGGAGATAAGGTGTCAGCAGTCTGGGATGCAGAGCATGCGGTTTTGGTGGATCTGGAGGAACAGGATGTCAGATAATACAACAAAGAAAAAGAAGGACTGCTGGTGGGTCACAGTGGCTCCGCTGTATCTGTTTACCATAGTTTTCGTGGCGCTGCCCATTGTCTATCTGATCGTGCTCAGCTTTATGACACGGGCGCAGACGTGGGGAGTTGTAAATGAGTTTACGTTTGATAATTACAGGAAGATCTTAAACCCGGTCTATCTGAATACGTTTAAGGAGTCGTTCATCCTGGCGGTGCTGACCACCCTGTTTACACTGGTGATCGGATATCCCTTCGGATATTTCATGGCGAGGCTTGAGAAAAAGGCCCGCAGCCTGATGATGCTCCTGGTGGTGATCCCGTTCTGGACCAGCGCCCTGATGCGGATGTATGGCTGGATCATCATTTTCCGCAGCAATGGGATTCTGGATAAGCTGCTGATGAGGCTGAACCTCACAGCTTCCCCGCTGAAGCTTTTGTATTCCTATCCGGCTGTGCTGGTGGGGATGATCTATTCCCTGCTGCCATTTATGATCCTTTCCGTCTATTCCAGCACGGACAAGATGGACTGGTCTTTGGTGGAGGCTTCAAGGGATCTGGGAGCTACCCGGCTCCAGGCATTTCTGACGGTTACCGTGAAGATGACCCTGCCCGGTATCATGTCGGGCGTGGTTCTGGTGTTCATACCGTCCATGGGGCTGTTTTTTATCGCTGATATCCTGGGCGGCGGCAAGGTGATGCTGGTGGGCAACTTGATCCAGAACCAGCTGCAGAGCGGCCGGGACTGGCCCTTTGCGGCGGCGCTTTCGGTCATCCTTATGATCTTTACCTCGGTTATGATCTGGCTGTACCGGAAGGTGACCAGAGTAAAGGAACTGGAGGGACTGCTATGAGAAAAAAGAAGCTTCGTCTCTCCTCCATTTACCAGGCGGCGCTGCTGGTGCTTATGTATCTTCCGATCGTTGTGGTGGTAGTGTACTCCTTTAATGTTTCAAAAAATACGACGGTCTGGGGCGGAGTCACCCTGGACTGGTATGGGAAGATGATGAATAACCGCGGCCTTTTGGAAGCGCTCAGAAACAGTCTGGTGCTGGCAACCTTAAGCAGCCTGCTGGCCGGTGTCATCGGCACGCTGGGGGCTGTGGGTATGGCACGGGTAAGCTTTAAGAGCAAGGGGGCTGTGGAGTACATATCCACACTGCCGATCATGATCCCGGAGATCATTCTGGGTATGGTGTTTATGGCGTTTTTTGCCATGCTGAGCCTGCCTTTCGGGATGCTGACGCTGGTACTGGGACACACTACCTTCTGCGTTCCTTATGTGTTCATGATGGTGAAGTCCAGTCTGGTCGGCATCGACAAATCACTGGGGGAGGCGGCGAAGGATCTTGGCGCTTCCGAGCGCCGGGCTTTCTGGGATATCACCCTGCCGCTTGTGGCTCCGGCTCTGGTATCTGGTATGCTGCTGGCTTTTGCCATGTCTCTGGATGATGTGGTCATCAGTATCTTTGTGACGGGCGCCAGGACCAATACGCTGCCGATCCGGATTTATACCCAGTTGAAATCCGGTGTCACTCCGGAGATCAATGCACTCTGTACCATTATGCTGGTGGTGACGTTTGTGATCGTTTTGCTTTCCAGAGTCATTGGAAACAGAAGAAAAGCCTTTTAAAGAGGGAAGAAAGAGAGGAAAATTATGAAAAAAAATAAAAGACAGCTGGCTGTTTTTATGGCGGCGTTACTGTGTGCCGGAAGTTTGTCTGGCTGCGGCAGTGCGGGGAGCACTTCTGATGCAAAGAAGGATGCCGGTGAACTGAATATATATACCTGGGCGGAATACGTTCCCCAAGACGTGATAGACGGGTTTGAGCAGGAGACCGGGATCAAGGTTAATTATACCAATTTTGAGGCTAATGAGGAGATGCTGGCTAAGCTGGAGACCAGTAAAGGCGGCGACTATGATATCATTATCGCTTCCGACTATATCATCAAGCTGGCAGCGGATGAAGGGCTGGTGAAGGAGATTGACAAGGCAAAGGTCCCCAATTTCCAGAATATTGATCCGGTTTTCCAGAACTTTTTCTACGACCCGGACAATAAGCTGACAGTGCCCTATGGGCCGGGGATCCCGCTGATCGTCTATAATCCTGACATGGTTACAGCACAAATCAGCGGATATGCATCCTTGTGGGACCCGTCTCTTGCAGACAGCGTGGCCCTGATGGACAGTGAGCGCGTCGTGACCGGTATGGCGCTTAAAATCATGGGTGAGTCCTTCAACACGGAGGATCCGGAGACGCTTAAAAAAGCCGGGGACAAGCTGATGGAGTTGGCGCCCAATGTGCGGGTTATGAGTCAAAACCAGACGCAGGATTTCCTGCTGAGCGGTGAGGTGAGCGCAGCGTATCTCTTTACGTCCCAGGTGGTTTTAGCTCTTTCTCAGAATCCGGATTTAAAGGTGGTATATCCGGAGGAAGGTTTGGGGTTCGGTGTGGACGCGGTATTTATCCCGTCCCAGGCTCCCAACAGTGACAATGCCCATGCTTTCTTAAACTATATCCTGGACGGAGAGGTGGGGGCGAAGATCTCCCAGCAGACCTACTATCTGTGCCCCAACAAGGCTTCCTATGAGTTTTTGCCGGAAGAATTCAAACAGAGCCTGATCATCAGCGCGGAGGATATTCCGAATGGCGAGTTTATCCAGGATGTTGGGCCGGAGGCAGCGGCGCTTCACGAGGAGCTTTGGACAAAATTTAAATCAGAACTGGATTAACGTATAAAAAGGAGAGGTCATGTATCAGAAGATAATGGAATATGCGCGGGAACTGGACGAGAAGAGCAGGAGCAGAAGACGGGATTTCCATAAGTACCCGGAAACTGCCTGGTATGAGATGCGGACTACAGCGATCATCGCGAAGATCCTGACGGAGTTGGGATATGAGGTTTTGATGGGCAGAGAGGTCTGCCTGGAAACGGAGCGTTTTGGGGTGCCGTCTGAAGAGGCGCTTGCGGCCCATGCGCAGCTTGCCCTCTCCCAGGGGGCACCGGAGGAATATATGACGGAGGAATTGCGCCAGGGTTTTACTGGTGCGATTGGTATCCTACGGTGCGGGGATGGCCCGGTGGTTGCGCTGAGATTCGATATTGATGCATTGGGGCTTATTGAGGAGGAGACGCCCGAACACCGGCCTTTTGTAGAGGGATTCTCATCCCGGAATCCCGGAATGATGCATGCCTGCGGGCATGACGCCCACGCCGTCATCGGGCTGGGTGTGGCAGAAGTGCTGATGAAGATAAAAGACAGCCTGCACGGGACTGTGAAGCTGATCTTCCAGCCGGGCGAGGAGGGCGCCAAGGGCGCCAGACCGATCGTGGCCCATGGGCATCTGGATGATGTGGACTACTTTGTTGGAACCCATATTGCCCCCACCAAAGGGCCTGACGACGGGGATGTGACCCCCGGGACCTGGGGATCTTTAGCAACCAGCAAATATGATGTGTATTTTTACGGACAGTCGGCTCATGCGGGCGGGTTCCCGGAGAATGGACGCAGCGCCATCGTAGCGGCTGCCAACGCGGTGGTGAACTTAACTGCGATCCCGCGCCACAGCGGTGGGATCTCCCGGGTGAATGTGGGTGTGATCCGCGGCGGCACCGGGCGGAACGTGATCCCGGACCAGTGCATGATGCAGATCGAGGTGCGCGGGGAGACCACGGAGATCAACAGCTATATGGATGAGCAGGCAAAACGGATCTGCCATGCGGCCGCAGATATGGTGGGCTGCCGTTTGGAGATGGTACCGGAAGGGTCTTCGGAATCCCAGCACAGTGATGAGGATTTCCTTGCCCATATCGCCGATGTGGTCCGGGAGCATCTGCCGCATCTGTCTGTCAGCAGCTGTGAGAATGCACAGAACTGGGGCAGCGAGGACATCTCCCTGATGATGAACCGGGTGCAGGCTCATGGAGGGAAGGCGACCTATATGCGGTCCATGACGGATATGGCGTCCGCACAGCATACGACGGCGTTTGATTTTGATGAAAAGGTGCTGGTAGATGGGATTGAAACCTTCTCGGCGATCGTGTATGATCTGATGAAATAAAAGATGAGGGATGCCGGTATGCAGCGGCATCCCTTTTCCACAGGCTGTTTTCGTTTGATTCTGTACAGTGGATTTGAGGCTGGACGCTGGAGGTTTTAAAGGTAGTTTAAAAATAATAGTTGTGCTTTACCATGCATTGTGGTATATTTATCTTACTTTTCGCGGAATTTCAATCCGTGCAATTGTTCAAAGCGGACTCCAGGTCCGTTCCGTGATGCCAGATTGGGCGTCTCATGCAGCGTATCGTCTGCAGTTTACCTGTTATTTCGTACAGATGGGAAGGGGGAGCTGCCTGTTGAATGTGAAATAGTGAAAATGCAAAAATTAATCTTGCAAACAGTAAAACAGATGAATTATACTAGAAGATACCTGAATGGAAAGTGAGGGGGATATTATGAGTAATGAAGAATTGTTGGAAAAGATATCCGTAATGCTGGATGAGAAGTTGGAAGAAAAACTGGAAGAGAAATTAGAGGTAAAATTAGAGAAAAAATTGGAAGAAAAGCTGGATAAGAAACTGGAAGAGAAATTAGAAGCAAAGCTGGAGGTAAAGCTGGAGGAAAAGCTGGACAAGAAGCTGGATGAAAAATTTGATAAGAAGTTTGACGAAAAACTGGACCGCAAGTTTGACGAGAAGCTTTCCCCGATCAAGGCAGACATCCGTCATATCAAGCTGAAACTGGAGAACGAGGTAGAACCTAACATACGCCTTCTGGCAGAGAACTACGTGCCGGCAGCGAAAAGGTATGAGACGGAAGTGGAAAAGCTGGAGACAATGAGGATGGATCTGGAGCTTGTGAAGAAGGTGGTCGCAGACCACAGTGTAAAGCTCCAGAGTCTGGTTGGATGATATGAGAATGAATTATGCTCCTTGCAGTGAGGGTTATAAGGTGATAACCCTGCCGTCAGGGAGCATTTTTATGTTTAACAGTGTCTGTATTTCAGCAGTATCAGGCAGCAAAGGCGGTCAGGCGGCTGGTGATAGTCTGACTGTTTTCTTCTGAGGCATGGAGGATCAGTTCCACTTCTTTGTTGGAAGCTACTGCCATAACGCCCATCAGGGATTTTGCATCCACCACGATATGCCCGTAGCGGATATCGGCATCGAATGCGCAGTCTTTTATCAGGTTTACAAAATTCAGAATCTGTTGTGTTTCACGGAATTTCAATTTCATATGGATCATAGCAGGACATTCCTTTCTTTCAAATATAAAATAATAGGGGGATATGGCAGATGCCCTGATGTGACGTCCTGTTGTCCTCTGCCTGTATGTATCATAGCACAAGAACTGATTTCTTTGCCATGTAAAATTTTTGTAGGATTATGTAAAATCTCCGGATTGGGGAAAACGATACATTTTACAGATTCTAAGTGAGAAATTCCATGTTCCGGACATGGCGGCCGCAGTATAATAAACCTGAATACGAAATAAGGAGAGCTTGCCATGTTATATCCGAAATCAAATGAAGTCCGGGCGGTACTTGACTTATCCGGTATCTGGGATTTTAAGCTGGGGGACAGCAGTGACCCGGGTACCATCTGTGAAAAACCGGAGCATATGGAGCCAATCGCAGTCCCGGCATCCTACAATGACCAGAAGGACGATCCCGGATACCGGAATCATTACGGCTGGGCCTACTATGCAAGAACGCTTACAATTCCTGCCTGTTTCCGTGGTCAAAGGCTGGTGCTTCGCTTCGATGCAGTAACCCATCATGCCAGGGTATATTTAAACGGGACCTTCCTGACAGAGCACAAAGGCGGTTTTCTTCCCTTTGAGATAGAGATTACAGAGTATGTCTCCAGGAAAGGAAGCGCAGAACTTCTGATTGCTGTGGATAATCGGGTAAACCACAGCACTTTGCCGGTGGGCAATGAGGGAAGCACGGCATTTTTTGGATCAGATAATCCCGGGGTGCCTGGTGTGGAGGCGGCAAAGCGCTGGAGGGCGCCTCAGAATATGCCGAATTTCGATTTCTTTAACTATGCTGGCATCAATCGCCCGGTGCGGGTGTACACCACCCCGGCAGAGTATATAAAAGATATTACGATCGTGCCGGATATCGATGGGGCAGACGGGATTGTACATTATGAGGTGCAGACCGGAGCAATTGCGTCCAGAGTGAAGGGGGTATCTCCTGTGGTGACGGTTGAGATCCTTGACGCAGCGGGACGGATCGTGAAAACGGCTGTGGGAAGCAGCGGGACGGTAAAGATCCATGATGCCGAGTTTTGGTATCCCTATCCGGGCACCCCTTATCTCTATACGGCGAGGGTCCGCTATGGGGAGGACTGCTATGAGGAGCAGTTCGGCATACGCACGGTAAAGGTGGAGGGAACCCGGTTCCTGATCAACGGCGAGCCGTTCTACTTCAAAGGCTTTGGGAAGCATGAAGATTCAGCGTTCCACGGGAGGGGACTGGATCTGTGCCTGGATGTGAAGGATGTGAATCTGATCCACTGGCTCCATGCCAATTCCTTCCGGACCAGCCATTATCCTTACGCGGAGGAGCTTTATGCCCTGTGCGACCGGGAGGGGATCGTGGTGATCGATGAGACTCCGGCTGTGGGAATCGGAGCCGGGGAGAACCAGAACCCATATGAGACATTTTCGATCCGTGGACATCATGAGCAGGTCATCCGCGACATGATCGCCCGTGACAAGAACCATCCCTGCGTGGTCATGTGGTCCATGGGCAATGAGCCGGATACCGAACATTTCCCCCAGTCGGCCTATGATTACTGGCATTCCCTGTATGAGCTGACTCACAGTCTGGATCCGGCGGACCGGCCTGTCACCTTTGTCTGCTGTCAGAACAATTATGAGAAGGACATTGTGACGCGGACCATGGATGTGGTGTGCATCAACCGGTATTATGGGTGGTACAATCTGTCCGGAGATCTGGAAGCGGCGTGCTATGGGCTGAATCAGGAGCTGGATTTCTGGCAGCAGCAGGGAAAGCCTGTGATGATCACCGAGTACGGCGCTGACGCCATTGCAGGGTTCCATCAGACTGTCCCGGAAATGTTCAGCGAGGAGTTCCAGATGGAATATTATGCGCGGCAGAACGCGGAATTTGACAAGCGTTCTTTCTTTATCGGGGAGCATGTTTGGAATTTTGCGGATTTTGCTACCGTTCAGGGATGTATGCGGGCTGATGGCAATAAGAAGGGACTGTTCACCAGAGATCGGAGGCCCAAGATGGCCGCTCACTATTTCCGAAAACGTTGGGGCGGGATACCGGATTTTAATTATAAATAGAATAGTAAGGGCAGCTGGAAGGTGAAAGCATTACCGAAAGATTCACCTGCCGGCTGCCTTGTTTTTATGGAAGGATATGAAGCTGGAGCTGATCCTGAAATGAGATCAGTATTCTCCAGAGATCATGCTTCCAGGCTGTCTGGAGACGCTGATCCGTGATGGGGAGGCGCTCTAAGGATACTTCCGCTGCACCCTTAACGCAGACACGACCCAATTGCCCGATAATAAGGCGCTTCGTATCAGGATCCCATACCGGTTCTTCGTATGTGATCAGGGAGAGGACCGGGGTTAAGGGACCGCAGACTGCCCGGTCTGTTATGGTGATTCCTTGTCCATGCTCTATTTGTACCTGCCTTTTGTAGGAATGTACGCGCCTGTCAGGATAGGCGTCTGCAAGCTCCATTTTGATCCAGGCGGTATCCGAATCAAAATGGTATTCTACATCTCTGGCGGCATATAGGGGACCATGGTGCTCCATGGCGCCTATAGAGCCGGTCCCTGCAAAATCTGTTACATATCCATAGGGCAGGGCTTTTGCTTCCTCCATCCCGCATCCGGTAAAGGTGGGAAGGTTGTGGTACTGGGACTGCATGGTCCAGATCTCATAGCGCTGCGGGGAGAATGTTTTTTTCTGATAGGTCTCCACACCGATATCGATGAAAAGAGGTTTCCCGTCCTGATACAGGGTGAAGCTTCCCGTATCATTGTGGTTGTGGCTGTCGTCATTGTCTCCGGCTTTGACTGCCAGGCAGAAGTGATCATCACGAGCTAAAAACAGGCCGACGCTGGGATAATAAAGTCCGGACATCGCCGCCGCATCGGTGGTTGGATGGCCTTCTGACGTGGAATCATCTTTGTTTGTGGGAAGATCCTCAGCTGAGGTCATCCTGTGGCGGTAAGACAGGATCTCATCATGGCAGAACACTGCCAGAAGGCGGTAGTAAAGATTGTGTTCACCGGCCAGGAGCGGATCATCGTCCTCACAGTAGTCGTCAGCAGCCAGTTTCATCAGCTGTGGATTACCGGTCCGTTTACCGAACAAGAACTCCCGCGCGTTGCAGCGCCCGGCGACGGGGGAGCAGTCGGCAAAGTTGATGTAATAGGGGCCGGACACATGCACGTTCTGGATGTAGGCGGCAATGTTGCGTATTTTAGGTTCCTGATACAGCTTAAAAAAATGTCCCTCTGTCATCCCGTTTAGGATCTCCATGCATCCGAACAGGCACAATCCGGCATGGCGGTAATACTGGGCGCCTTCGTCACAGCATCCGTCGTCTCCGTATTCGGCGAGAAAGTAGTCTATGCTCTGACAGGCTTTTAAAAAAATTGCTTTTTTCTGTTCTTGCTTCAGGTCTGAGAGAGCGGCAGCCAGAAGCACATTCTGAGTGCACCAGGCAGTCCAGTTGTTCATGTGGCTTTTTCCGTCACCCATCCACCAGAAATGTTCTGTGAGATAGGGAGTGAAGATCCGGCGGGAGAGAGTGTCGTTTACCATGGTTTTTACCGCAGGGCTGAATGCATCCAGGGCCGGTCCTAAAAGAAAACAGGACATCGCCAGTACTGCGCCGGTTTCCGCCGCAAACAGGTCAATGACCGGACGGGTCACATCCGGAAGCAGAAGCTGGGGCGTGTCGCGGATGTAGGAATTGTGGGCAGGCAGCTGCCAGGCGGATTCCTCACAGATAAGGAAGATTCCATTGAGGATGTCATCCAGGAAATTTCCGCCGTTCTGCACACATTCCCCAAGTACCAGAGTATTCAAACGTGTCCGCCGTTCAAACTGCTTGTCCTCATATCGGGTTCGGTTGCCGGTACGGGAGAAGTCCAGATAGTCGGTGGCGAGCATGACTGGCCAGACTGCCGGGCAGCAGGCCTGTGCATGCTCTACCAGCCGGGATTTAAGCTCTGCATCCAGATTCCCCCATGCAGCTCTGTCATCAATGGGCGCGGCGGGAAGGAAGGGCAGGAACGGTTGGTCGTATTGTTTGGCAAGTTCGGTAAACATAGTCTGTCTCCTTTATTATGAATGATCATCAGGAAGGTCCGGGAGCTCCATGTGGGACTGGATATATTCACGCGGGGAAATCCCCTCCACCTTCTTAAATACTTTGCTGAAATAGAATGCGCTCTCAAAACCGAGCTGATCGGCAACCTCATAGATCTTGAGATCCTGCTCCAAAAGAAGCGTCCTGGCGCGGGCAACTTTTTTCTGGGTGATGTATTCTGTAAATCCGATGTTGCAGGTTTTTTTAAACAGGGCGCTTAAATAGTTGGGGCTTAAGCCGAAGACCGCCGCCACGTCATTTAAAGAAAGGCGTTCTTCTACATGGTTGGAAATGTATTTCTGTACATTGGAGATCACATGGTCCTTGTAGGTCCGGCGCTTGTTTTTCAGCGTATCGCACAGGCCGTCCCGCAGGGTGTTCAGCCATTTGATGACCTCCAGGATATTCTTCATCTTGTAGATGGAGCGGTAGTTGTCCGGGTAGGCGACGAATATTTCTTTCACCGTATCCTCGCCGTCGGGAAGCAGGGACAGAGCCAGATATAAAATATTGCAAGCCGCATCCACAGCCTGAAGGATACGCTGCGGATTGGCGTTAAACAGCTCCGTGATCTCTGTCAGAGTGCTGTAGAGCACATCCGTATCGAACTCCTCAAAGGCCTTTGTCAGAGAACCCTTGAACAGGGAGATATTAAACGCATTCCGGTAGGAATCCTCCGTGATCCGTGAGAATGGGATTACGGGGTTTTCGACATCTGCAAGGTTGAAGGCCTGACGGGCCTCCTGATAGGATGCGCTGATCTTTAACGGGTCGTCCACCGCGCTGCCGGTGCCGATGGAGAGCCATACATTGAAATAGTTATGTACCATGGAGCAGGCATTAAGGAGCGCCTCCCGCACCGCAGCCAGATCTGCTTCCTCCATAGTGCGGAAATGATAGATGACTGCGAAATGGATCCGGTCCAGCGAGATCACATAACAGGGCACGTGCTTGCCCAGGATCTCCTGTATCATCTGCAGGCTGCTGGAATAAAGGTTCGCTTGCTTGGCGGAATCCATATCCCCCGGCATATTGCTGTGGATCTCCCCATGGGAAGCCAGATAGCAGCGGTCCGAAAAATCCAGCTTCAGATCCCGGACCTGGATCTGGAACTGTTCCCGGCTGTCAAATAAATTGTGCAGAAGACGCATAAAGAATTTGTCGTGATAGCTCTGTAAAAGCGGACGCCCTTCTTCGCGGCGATAAGCTTCGCTGGCTTTTAACTGGGCCAGCCGTTCCAGGGCGCGATGGACAGAGGCCTCCAAAGAAGCGGCGTCTAACTCCAGCTTGATCAGATAGTCCACCACCTGATAGGAGAGGGCCTCCCGTACCAGCTGGAATTCCTCATAGCTGGTCAGTACAAGAAACAGCGGGATCGGTCCAAATTCCTCCCGACAGGTTTTGGCAAGCTCCAGGCCGTTCATGATGGGCATTTTAATATCCGTGATCACAAGCTCCGGGGCATATTCCCGGATCATCTTAAGGGCCTGTTCTCCGTTCATGGCAGTGCCGCAGACCTCAATCCCAAGATCAGGCCAGTTCAGCATGGATTTGATGCCGATCTGCACTAGTGGTTCATCGTCTACGATCAATAGTTTCATCATTTTCTTCTCCCCTCACTGTCCGGTAGGGCAGTGTTATTTTCATGGTTGTGTAGGAACCGGGTACGCTTTCTATGGTAATGCCGTAGCTCTCCCCATAATCATATTGGATCCGCCGGTTTACATTGCTGATGCCGATCTGCCGGAAAAAGTCGGCAGAGGATGCGGTGTCATTCCGAAGGACTTTTTCGATGGTCTCATGACTCATGCCGATGCCGTTGTCAGTGACGGTGATGTACAGCTGCCGGCTTCCGTCCGAAGAGATCTGTTCCTCGGCACGGATCACGACCCTGCCGGCACAGCCCTTTGGCTCAATCCCGTGGAACAGGGCATTTTCCACAATGGGCTGAAGGGTGAAGCGGTGGATCAGGCAGTCTAACAGCTTCTCATCCTCAATCTGGTATTCAATGGTGATGCTGCCGCCGTACCGGTACTGCTGGATCAGAAAATAATCCTTCACCAGGTCCAATTCTTCCCGCAATGGGATCCGGGCTGCTGTTCCTTTCGCCACGTTCTTCATCAGGCGGGCAAGGGCGGTGGTCATCTCCACGATCCCGGAAGCGCCCTGGATCGTCGCCATCCACTTGATGGAATTTAAGGTATTGTAGAGAAAGTGCGGATTGATCTGACTTTGCAGGATCTGGTACTCTAAGTCCTTTTTCTGTTTTTCATCCTCCACCTTTTTATCCATCAGGGAAACGACGTTTTCCGCCATCCGGTTGATCCCACGGCCGATGTTGCCAAACTCATCCGGCCACTCGATGGAAGGGTCATTTCTAAAATCCCCCTGGGAGATCTCCTGGATCTTCCCCTGCAGCTTCTGGACGGGTCCGCCTATCATCCGGTTCAGCAGAAGATAGAGCAGCATACCGGTCAGGCCGATAAAGAAAACGATTCCTGCGATGATGAACGTGTAGACCTGACGCTGGGCTGTGTAGGTGTTTTCTGAAAGCACATGGGTGATGGTCCAGCCCAGGCTGCCCAAAGGGCAGGTGACGGCGGTACGCAGAGAGCCGTCAGGGAATCGGACTGTATAAGCCGACGTTTGCTCGTTGAAGGTCTGTCCTTCCAGCAGGGAAACCTTGGAAAGGCCGTTGCCGGATTCTGTGAACTCACCGTTTAAGTACTGATAGGTATGGCTTCCTATGGTAATAAAGAGGGAAGAATCTTCTTCCAGAGGAAAAGCCTTTAAGTAATCGGCGATGAGCCGGTCGGAGACGGTTATGTAGGTCCAGCCGATCATGTCGGTGTTGTACTGGCTGTAGATGGGCCGGACAATGGGCAGAAACAGCGGCTCGTCCGAGATGAGGAGCGGGTCAGGCTTCAGCCCGTCCCACACATAGCCGGGGGCGGAGAGGAGCTCGTGAAAGAAGTCCTGCTCATACAGCATATCCGTTACGGTGGAGGAGCTGGATGCATAGGTGTCCGTGATCTGCAGATAGTTGCGGTGGTTTGCCGGTGATACGATCACACGGGCCATATAATCTGCGGAGTGGGTGTTGTAATATTCCTCTTTCAGCCTTTCATAAGTATTCAGGGCCACTGCGCGCAGTGCATAGTCTTTGGAGGAAATGGAGGGCATCCTGTTCACATCTTTGAAGGATTCCAGGAAATGGCTGATGCTTGTATTGGAGCCGCACCACTGGTTAAAACTCAAGATATTTTCCATATCGGCAGATACATTGTTGGAGACAACCTGGAGGTTGAACTCCGCGGATTGGATCTCCGCTTTCCTTAAAAAGGACTGGAATGTTTTGTAACAGACCATGACCGTGATCGCGGTGATCGCCAGGGTGACGGCGGCTGTGATGGTCATGATCTTAAGCCGGATGCTTTTGGGAAACAGATTCTTAAACATAGGGAAAACCCCCTTTCGTCGTCATAATTATCATAGTATTGCCGGATATTTTTGTCAAATGAATACAATCGGAAAAATTTACTGTATCTAATAAAAAAGTATATCTTTTTTAAGGTTTTCGTTATAATGGAGTGGAACGAACGGAAATAATGAATCTTTTTTAGTGAAAATTCCATTCAACAGGGAGGGGCAGTCCTCTATAATAAAGACATAACAAACGTGTTGCACAAACGCGTTGAAGATTAGGAGGAAGAAGTTATGATGAAGAAACGTTTGGTAAGCCTTGCGCTGGTTGCCGCTATGTCAGGAAGTCTTGTGGCCTGCGGCGGAGGCAGTGCCTCAACTGATACTACGGCGGCGCCGGCAGGTGATACAAAAACTGCGGATGCTGCAACTACAGCGGCGGCAGATACTGCTGCCCCTGCCGCAGACGGACAGACCGTCCTGCGCTGGGCCATGTGGGACAAAGACTTGACGGTTTATTACCAGCCGCTGATCGATGCGTTTGAGGAGGCCAACCCGGATATCAAGATCGAGATGGTAGACCTGGGAAGCTCAGACTACCAGACCGTTCTGGCGACGCAGCTGACCGGTTCCGGCTCCAATTTTGATGTGGTAGCCATCAAGGATGTGCCCGGCTATACCACCCTGGTGAACAAAGGGGTGCTGGAGCCGCTGGATGATTATATTGCAAAGGACGGCGTGGACCTGGCTGCATTTAAGGGGCTGACTGATCAGATCACCGTGGATGGAAAGCTCTACGAGCTGCCATTTCGGAGTGATTTCTGGGTAATGTATTACAATAAGGATTTGTTTGACGCGGCAGGGGTTGCATATCCCACCAATGATATGACCTTTGAGCAGTACGATGAGCTGGCAAGGAAGCTGACTGTGGACGTACCGGGACAGGAAGTATACGGCGCTCATTATCATGTGTGGAGAAGCGCGGTACAGCTGTTCGGTATCCTGGACGGGAAGAACAGCATTGTAGACGGAACCTATGATTTCTTAAAGCCTTACTACGAGATGGTGCTCGCAGAGCAGGAGGACGGCGTCTGTCAGGATTATGCAACACTTAAGACCTCCAACCTGCATTATTCCGGTGCATTCTCCCAGGGCAACGTAGCCATGATGAATATGGGAAGCTGGTTCATCGCAACCCTGATCGAGAAGATAAAGACCGGTGAATATACAGATTGTGCAAACTGGGGCATGGTAAAATACCCGCATGCTGACGGCGTTGAGCCTGGTTCTACACTGGCAACCATCACATCCCTGGGAATCCCGACTACCACGTCCAACAAAGATGCAGCGTGGAAATTCGTGAAGTTCGTGTGCGGCGAGGAGGGCGCTGACGTCCTGGCTTCCACCGGGACGATCCCGGCTCTGATGACCGACGACATTGCAGAGATGATCTCCTCCATCGACGGGTATCCGGCTGACGAAGGCAGCAAAGAGGCGCTGCAGACTGCCAATCTGTATCTGGAGATGCCGGTAAATGAAAAGAGCTCTGAGATTGAGACCGTTTTAAACGAGGCGCACGATAATATCATGACCGGCAATATGACCATTGACGAGGGCATCGCGGACATGAACGAGAAAGTAACTGCGATCCTTGGGCAGTAAACAGAAATACTAAGAAAATCATCATAAGACATGGCATCAAACTGGGGCAGACGAAACAAACTCGTCTGCCTCATTTAAAGAAAGGCAGGTATTATGGGAAAGAATAAGAACGTGGACCCGGCGGAAATAAAGCGCAGGCTCGCGGTGCTGGAGCCGGAGCTGGAGCGGCTCAAACAGGCTGCGGACGCCGAGACGGATCCGAAGAAAAAATTAAAACTGGGCGTAAAGATCGACAAGACGCGGGATAAGATCCGACAGGCCAAGACAGGAGAGCGTTTCAGCCGTCAGGCGAAGCGGGATATGGTGGCTTACACCTTTATTGCGCCGAACTTCCTGGGTTTTGCCGTCTTTACCCTGGGGCCTGTGATCTTTGCATTTATCCTGGCGTTTTTAAAATGGGACGGCAATAACCCCATGCAGTTTGCAGGGCTTGCCAACTTCGCCCAGATGATCGGCAATAAGCGGTTCACCGCCGCCCTGGTCAACACCATCGTCTACTGTATCGCTACCGTGCCCTTTACGCTGGCGGCAGCCCTGGGGCTGGCGGTTCTCTTAAACCAGAAGATCAAAGGACGCAATTTCTTCCGTACCGTCAGCTTTTTCCCCTATGTGGCTTCCCTGGTAGCCGTTGCGGCGGTCTGGAACATGCTGTTCTCCCCGGCCAAGAGCGGCCCGGTGAACATGATCCTCTACAATCTGGGCGTGGCGGCCAAGAGCCTTCCCAAATGGTCTGCGGACAAGGACTGGGTCATGTTTACCGTAGTGCTGTTCTCTGTGTGGAAGAATATGGGATATTATATGGTGATCTACTTAGCAGGTCTTCAGGGCATCAATGGAGAACTCTATGAGGCGGGCAGCCTGGACGGCGCCAACGCGTGGCAGCGGTTCCGCTATATCACCTGGCCCCAGCTTCAGCCCACAACCTTCTTTGTCACCATCATCCTGACCATCAACTGTTTTAAGGTATACGACATTGTGTATATGCTGGCCGGCGGCGGCACCGGGGTCCTGAACGAATCCTCCATGGTGTTGGTGTACCATATTTATGAAGAAGCATTCCGCAACTGGAACTTGGGCTATGCAAGTGCGGTAGCCATGGTATTGTTCCTCATTGTTCTGGCCATCACCCTGGTCCAGTTCCGTGGGGAAAAGAAATATGCAAATTAGGGAGGAACCGAGATGAAGATAAAAAATACAAAAACAAAGACATTCCGGGTCATCCTCTATGTGGTCCTGCTGGCGCTTGCTGCGCTGATGCTGGTACCGTTTGTATGGATGCTGTCGGCTTCCTTTAAGCTGGATAAGGACGTATTTATTTTCCCGATCCAGTGGATCCCGGAAAATCCCCGGTGGCAGAACTATATTGATATCTGGCACAAGATCCCGCTGTCGAAATTCGTGCTGAACACTACGAAGCTGACTCTGATCGTGACCTTTCTTCAGCTTCTCACCAGCAGCTTTGCGGCATATGCCTTTGCCAAGCTGGACTTCAAGGGGAAAAATCCCCTGTTCCTGGCATACATAGCTACCATTGCCGTGCCGTGGCAGGTTTACATGGTTCCGCAGTTCATCATGATGCGTTCCTTTGGACTGGCGGATACCCATCTGGCGATCATCTGCCTTCAGGCATTTTCAGCCTTTGGCGTGTTTATGATGAAGCAGTTTTACGAGGGGATTCCCACAGAATTGTGCGAGGCCGCCCGGATCGACGGCATGACCGAGTACCAGATCTGGTACCGTATCATGCTCCCGTTGTCAAAACCGGCGCTGTCCACCCTGACGATCTTTACGTTTGTAAACACGTGGAATGACTTTTTAGGGCCGCTCATTTACCTTACAACAGAGTCGAAAAAGACGCTTCAGCTGGGACTGCGCATGTTCATAAGCCAGTTCGGTTCCGAGTATGGGCTGATCATGGCGGCTTCCGTGCTGAGCCTGATCCCGGTACTGTTCGTGTTCTTGTCCCTGCAGAAATATTTTGTAGAGGGTGTGGCGGCTTCAGGGGTCAAAGGGTAATGGCGGCTGACACATGCTCCATTGCACAAAATTGACGAAAGGACAGGTAGTAATATGAGTTGGATTGCACTGGAAAGCTTGGAACAAAAGCCGGAGATCACGGTAGAGGAGGTTTTAGAGGCACTGGATATGGCCTCCGCCCAGGTGATCCGGAATCTGCCCCGGTTCACCCATAAGTTTCAAAAGGCCTACAGCGAACAGGGCTTCTATGAGCCGACGGACAATGTGGACTGGACGCCCGGCTTCTGGACCGGGGAGATCTGGCTGGCCTACGAGCACACAGGGGAGGAGAGCCTTAAAAAGGCCGGGGAGATCCAGATGGAGAGCTTCCTGCACCGGATCGATCATAAACTGGATGTGGAAACCCATGATCTGGGCTTTCTGTATTCTCCGTCCTGCGTTGCCGGATACAAACTGACGGGCAGCCAGGTGGGGCGGGAGGCAGCCTTAAAAGCGGCGGCGGAGCTGCTTGGCCGCTTCCACGAAAAAGGAGAATTTTTACAGGCATGGGGGTCTTTAGATGCGCCGGACAATTACCGGCTGATCATCGACTGCCTTTTGAACCTTCCGCTGCTTTACTGGGCTACGGAGGAGACGGGAGAGGATCGGTTTAAAAAAGTAGCAGAAAAACACATTCATACGGCCCTTGCCAATGTCATCCGTCCCGACTTTTCCACCTGGCACACCTTTTTCTTCAACCGGGAGACCGGAGCGCCGGACCATGGGGCAACCTGCCAGGGATACCGGGACGGTTCCGCCTGGGCCAGAGGACAGGCGTGGGGCATTTATGGGACCGCGGTGGGCTATCGTTATACGGAACGGGAATCCTACATTCCGCTTTTTAAAGGCGTGACGGAATATTTCCTGCGCCATCTGCCGGAGGATCTGGTGCCGTTCTGGGATCTGGAGTTTGGGGACGGGGATGACCAGCCGAGAGATTCCTCCTCCGCCTCCATCGCTGCCTGCGGACTGCTGGAAATGGCAAAGTACCTGGAAGAAACGGAAGCTGCGTACTATACCGGGATCGCCAGAAAGCTTGTAAAGGCCCTGGCGGACAACTATGCGGTGAAGGACCCGTCCATCTCCAACGGCCAGGTCCTGCACAGCACCTATTCCAATCATTCGCCCTATAATACCTGCAACCATTATGGGGTGGATGAGTGTAATATCTGGGGAGATTATTTTTATATGGAAGCGCTGACGAGGCTTCATAAAGACTGGAACGTATACTGGTAACAGAATGCAGCGCGAACGGCGAACTGAAATGGCAGCACAGGAAAGGCAGAGAATATAGTATGATGACAAAACAGGAGTTTTTTGCCCGTGGCAACGAGTATTTCTTTTTTGACGATCCGGCGGCAGTGGCGGCGTATTGCCGTGAGTACTGGCCTGAGGACTGCGCTCATATCATCCGGGTAGCGGACGAAGTGTGCAGGAATTATTTTTTATTCGATCTGGAGCATGACCTGGAACGGACCTGGGAACCGGTGGTGTTTGATCCGGAGGGAGAGGTGGACTGGGGATATGTGCCGGGAAACGACCCGGAATTCACCTTTCAGTTTAACCGGCACCGTTTTTTTATCTGTCTGGGGCAGGCTTACTGGCTGACCGGGGATGAGAAGTATGCCAGGCATTTTATCCGCCTTTTAAAGAGCTGGCTGAAAAACGAGAAGCGGACGCCGGAGACGGAAAAGACCACATGGCGGATCCTGGAAGCAGGCATCCGGGGAGAATTCTGGGTGAAAGCCATCCGGTATTTTAAAGACAGTCCCAGTCTGGATGACGCGACGGTGGATGCGTTCTGGCAGTGTCTGGTGGAGCACGCCGAGTTTATTATCCAGATGCACTCCCCTTACCGCTATATGAGCAACTGGGGCGTGCTGGAGAATCACGGCCTGTTTGAGATCGGGATCGCCATGCCGGAGGAGGAGAAACGGGAGCGGTATACCCGGATCGCTCTGGAGCATTTGGAGGCGGAAGCCAGGATGCAGATTCTGGGGGACGGTGTACAGTGGGAGCAGTCGCCCATGTATCACAACGAGGTCCTTCACTGCTATGAGGATGTGCTGATTCTGGCTTCCCGCAATGAGATCGCTGTTCCGGATACGATCCTGGCAGCAGTCCACAAGATGGCGTATGCAGACCTGGCCTGGAAAAAACCGGATCACCACCAGTTTTTGATGGGAGACAGCGATGATATGGATATCCGCGATTATATCAGTGTGGCGGCATATCTGTTCAAAGATCCGATCCTGAAATACGGCGGTTATGAACGGCTGGATTATGAGAGTGTGTGGGATCTGGGAATTGAGAGCGCAGTAGTTTATGAAAAAATGGAGATCCAGGAGCCGGACTTTCTCTCCATGGCATTGTCGGACAGCGGCAACTACTATCTGCGGGAGAGCTGGGCTGAGGACTCGAACCTGTTACATTTCCATTGTGGGACCATGGGCGCGGGGCACGGGCATTCCGACAAGCTCCACGTGGATCTGGTGATCTGCGGGGAGGATGTGCTGACGGATGCTGGCCGCTGTACCTACGTGGTGGGAGAGGGGCGATTTGATTTTAAAGACCCGCCTGCCCACAATACGGTCACGGTGGACGGAAAGTTTTTCACGGTAAATAAAGATTCCTGGGAGTGCTCCAAGCTGTCTCAGCCTGTAAAAGGCCAGTATAAGTTCACGGACCGGTATGAGTTTTTACAGGGCGGACATCTGGGCTATCTGGATATGGAGCGGGGCGTTTTTGCAAACAGAAAGATCATCCACATCAAACCGGATATCTATATCATCATGGATGAAATGCATACCGGGGATGCGCACTCCTATGAACAGTACTGGAATTTCAGCGAACGGGGGACGGTATTTCTGGAGGAGAAAGTACCAGACGGGGAGAGCCGTGAGGGACGTGCCGTGCGGATGGCAGACTTTACCGGGAAAAGAGCGCAGGCGAGGTTTTTCTTTATGACGTCGGGAATTGAGGTGCATATGGATCAGAGCAGGATATCCCGACATTACAATCGCAGTGAAATGCGACAGCGCATCCGGGTCGGGTGCGAAAGCAGCGGTTTCACCTCATTGATGACCGTGATCCAGGGAGGCAGAAAAGGCCATCTGCCGGAATGCCGCGTCAAAAAAATACCAGTGTCCTCGGCTCTTAAGGGCATTACTTACCCGGATTCCATGGCGGAAGCCGTAAACATCCAGGTGGATGATCATGAATACGTTGTGATCATCTGCCACCAGGAAGTGAATTCACCGACAGATTTGGAGGAGGCGGACGGATGTATGGGATATGGGAATGTGATCGTGTTTGACAAAAAGCGGGAGAGGCTGGTTGGGACGGTTTTGCATTATTAGTTTGAAATGCGTGTATCCGGACGAATGAGCCGGACGGTTGGCGGATAACGATAAAATCAGTCACGGAAGGGGAGCAGGGGGATCTGTGGATTCGCTGTTCCTCTTTTACATTAGACGCCTACAATTAATCCCTATTTGGCAGTTCTGAAATCCATGGCTGCCGAAGCAAAACCATATAATACCGGTATCAGCCCGTATTACACGCCTCCGTCAACTTCTTTTAAAACTGGAAGCTGAATAAGCTTATTTTTCTTTAAGTATCGAAGAACCTTTTGAATTATCTCCATTTAACCATTGCCATGTTTCATGGAGTTCTAATTTCCCATTTTCTAAAACAATGGGTATGCTATGGCATTTTCCAGTCCTAAGTTGATTTTTGTTATTTAAGTGATGATAAAGAAAATCTAATGAATTATCATCAGAAACGGTTCCAATAAGATGTCCTTTTATGACATCACCACCAGAATAATCTGCATATAGAATACTTCCGTCTTGATGATATTCAAAAACAGTATGATCGCTTACAATTCACTTTATCCTCTCTAACTTCTGATTTCCCATCGGTCCGCAGTACAGCCTTGATAATTGCAAACTGCTGACATTTACTATGCTCATTCTACCATGAACCCTTTAAAAAAGATAGCCAAAGCGCCATGCAGAACAGTGAAAATAAAGATCAGCATCCCGGATTTATAAGTTGCTTCAAGATCATACAGATGTTAGAATGGAAACAGAAACTGGATTGACTGGAGGAATGGATCATGACAAAAGAGAAATTGACGCTGGAGATCATAGAGCGGTTAAAAAAAGAATACCCTGACGCGGGATGCACACTGGACTATGAGGAGGCATGGAAGCTACTGGTCAGCGTGCGGCTGGCGGCCCAGTGCACCGACGCTCGGGTGAACGTGGTGGTACAGGACCTGTACGCGAAGTTCCCGGATGTGGAAGCGCTGGCAGAGGCTTCCGTGGAGGATATCGAAGCCATTGTGAAGCCCTGTGGCTTGGGTCACAGCAAGGCGCGGGATATCAGCGCCTGTATGAAGCTTCTGCGGGATAAGTTTGACGGAAAGGTGCCGGATGATTTTGATGCGCTTCTTTCTCTGCCGGGGGTTGGGCGAAAGAGTGCCAATCTGATCATGGGCGATGTGTTTGGCAAGCCGGCCATTGTCACGGACACCCACTGTATCCGGCTGGTGAACCGGATGGGCCTGGTGGACGGCATAAAGGAGCCGAAAAAGGTGGAGATGGCCTTGTGGAAGCTGGTTCCGCCGGAGGAGGGTAGTGATTTCTGCCATCGCCTGGTGTACCATGGGCGGGACGTATGTACAGCCAGGACGAAGCCGTTTTGTGATAAGTGCTGCCTTAAGGATATCTGCCCGAAGATAGGCGTGCAATGATTTTGCATTGTATAAAACCACTAAAAATTAAAAATACATTGACATATATTGTGCAATATGTTAGATTAAAAATATACAAATGAAACGCTTCATATGAAGAGGTGAATGATATTAAATATGGCTTCCTATAAAGATTTGGTCAATATGACAGGGCTTTCCCTGGGGACGGTTTCTAATGTGATTCAGGGAAAGAGTAATGTAAAACAGGAGAACAGAGAAAAAGTGCTTAAGGCTATGAAGGAACTGGGGTACAGAGTGGATTACCAGGCTCGTAGTCTGGCTTCATCCCGAACGAATCTCATTGGTCTCATTGTCAGTAATATTGAGAATGTGGCAGAGACAAAGTTCATGATGCCGATGGAGACTTTTGCAGAGAAAAACAATTGCAGGATCATTGCAGCTACATCTCGTAATAACAGCGAGAGAGAGAGACGTAACTGCGAGTCTATGCTCAGCAGTAAAGTTGATGGACTGTTTATTTTTTTTGAATCACTGGCTAATGAAGAATATTTCCGGAATTTGGCCAAAACGGAAAAAACACCAATTATTTTTCTGGCAAGATACTTGGACGGATGTGATCTTCCTTATGTAGGGGTAGATAATTACTATGCAGCAAAATGTATGGTTGATTTTGTATATGATCGGGGACATCGGAGTATTACATACCTGGATATTGCTGAAGAGACCATGCTATCTCCAAACCGAAGCAGGAGGAATGGTGTTGAGGAATGGTGCAGGAAAAAAGGCATGAAGTTTCAGTTGCTGGAGTATTCCACTCAGAATGATGATGTATCGGTCGGTTATGATGCAGCTGAGGGTCTGATACAGAGAGGAGAATTACCCAGACTTGTATTCCCCAGAGACGACAGTTTTGCAGTAGGGTTTTACAATGCCTGTATGAAACATGGTGTACGAGTCCCTGAGGATGTGTCGATTATGGGATTTGGTGCCTTTTATTCCAAGCGGATTACACCCAAACGTATTTCTACATTTGATCGAAAATTTGATAAGGCGATTGAAGCGGCCACAGAGTTATATCTGCAGATACGAGAAGCACGGGACAAAGGAGAGGATGAGAAAAAACTTAATCGGAAAATTTTTATAAAAGGTGAGGTGATAGAAGGAGAGACGGTGGCTTTCATAGGTGGTCAGGGAAAGCAATGACCGTTTAAAAGTATAAAATGATTATATTTTTTGGCTTTTTTTAAGCCAAAAAAATATATACAAAAATGAAACGCTTCATTTATTAACTACGGGAAGGAGAAGGAAATGAGAAGAGCAAAAAAGGTGGTTGCATTGGGTTTGGCCAGTATACTGGCGATGGGGGTATTGACAGGATGCTCGGGAAACAAAGAAGCGGCAGGAACAGGAAAGGCAGATGGAAAGACGGAGGCGGAGCTGGAGAAAGTCACTGTCAGCATACATCCTTCGGGACACGGCCTTCCGGCTTATATTGCTGAAGAAATGGGCTATTATGAGGAGGAAGGACTGGATGTGGAAACTTTGGTTTACATTGGAGCTCCGCCTCAGATGGAGGCCTATGAAGCGGGAGCTTGGGATATTGGAACTACAGGCTTTGGAGGAATTGTGCTGGGGGTAGCCAAAAGTTCCCTGCAGGTTATCGGTGTCACGATTGATGATGGAACTGTGATGGGGCTTTGGGCTAGAGAGGATAGCGATATTGCTAAAGCAGGTTATCACGACGAAACAGGCTGTTATGGAACTGCAGAAGAGTGGAAAGATCTGGAGATACTTTATACGCAGGGCACTATCACAGATATCATGCTCACTTCCACGTTGACACAGTTGGGGTTGGTACCCGATGATGTGGTGAGAACCAATATGGATTCTTCTCCGGCATTTACAGCGTTCCAGGCAGGAAGTGGAGATCTGGTTCAGGCGAACTCTTCATTTTATTTTAATGCGGAAGAAGAAGGCTGGGTTCCGGTGACTACTGGAACAAGCCAGAATATTTACATGCCTTCAGTTATTGTTGCAAGTGATAAGATGATCGCAGAGAGACCTGAGACCGCGGAAAAGTGGGTTCGGGCCTATATGAAGGGAGTGCAGTGGATTAAAGATAATCCGGAGGAAGCGGCTGGAAAATTTGTGGAGTTCTGTGAAGAAAATGGTGTAGCTACAGATGAAGCAAATGCTCTGAAATTTGTGAAAGCCCAGATTGTTGGAATTCCAGGAGTAGAGGAGCAGCTCACATACTTTGCTCCGGCTGAAGACAGCGAAGACAGCGTGCTTCAACAGGCATTGGCCCGTTGCATGGATGTATATGTGGAAATGGGTAATTATACCCAGGAGGATGCAGATGCCCTGATGCTTGACGAGAATTACAATGCATCGTTTATGGAGAAGCTGAAGTGACAGCTATAGACAGATGACCGTAATATGCCGGTTTTATCAGGTCCGGAAAAACTCCTGACAAAGCCGGCATTTATTGTATCCTTGGTTCCTGTATTAGAGAGGAAAATAGAGTATGACAGATAAAACGAAAATAGATGTGGTAGTGGAACGGTTGCGCAGGGAAAAGAAAAAGGAAAAACGCAGGGTTCTGTTTTTAGGAATGTTAAGTATAGTTGTATTTCTGCTTATTTGGCAATCTGTGTGCGTCTTTCATATCGTGGGGGAGAATGCACTGGTTTCTCCCATAAAGGTGGTCCAAGCAATTTTTACAAAGATCGGAGATACCAGGCCGGATGGAAATACGCTGCTCCAAAATATCTGGAGCAGTTTTAAACTGGCTATGATTGGTTTTGGTCTGGCGCTGGTGGTAGGATTGCCGTTAGGTTTGCTTATGGGGTGGTACAGACCTCTGGACAGATTTGTCCGGCCTATATTTGAGATTATTCGTCCTTTGCCGCCTATTGCCTGGATTCCCATTGTAATAGTGATCTTGGGTATTGGAACAGTAGCAAAGTCCTTTATTATATTTTTCACCACTTTTGTTCCTATCGTGATCAATTCCTATACCGGCATTCGGGAGACCAATCAGGTCTATATCAACTTTGCCAGGACCTGTGGCTATTCTGACTGGCGAATCTTTCGGACAGTAGGGATTCCTTCGGCGATGCCACTGACCTTTGCAGGGATGGTCATTGCACTGGGGAATGGATGGGGCACCCTGGTCGCTGCGGAGATGCTGGCTTCCAATAGTGGCCTTGGTTATATGATTTTCATGGGAAGGAGTTACGGGCGCATTGATATAATCATTGCAGGTATGCTGGTCATCGGTCTTCTTGGACTGGCGCTGACAGCAACCCTGGAGGTATTGGAGGGGTATGTACTGAAATGGAGGATGAGCGGTAAATGAAAAAAAGAGAACCAATTACAGGAAGACAGTTGCTTTTAAATATTCTCCCCATTATTTCTGTACTGCTCTTTATCGGGCTATGGATGATGGTTTCAGCGGGAGAGGAGCATATCATTCCCTCACCAGGAGAGGTTTATGAACGAGCTCTGAGATTGTTTGAGAAACCCATTAATCATATTTCTTTGTGGGGGCATATCTGGGCCAGTATGAAACGAGTGCTGATCGGTCTGGTGTTTGCCTGTTTTACAGGAATCCCCATGGGACTTCTGATTGGCTGGAATAAGACGGCCAATGCGCTGCTAAAACCAATTTTTGATCTGATCCGACCAATACCGGCATTAGCCTGGATTCCACTGATGACGTTGTGGTTTGGAATCGGCGAGGGTTCCAAATTTGCCTTGATCTATCTGGGTACTCTGATGCCGGTACTTGTAAATACTTACACAGGAGTTAGTATGATTCCCCAGTTGAATGTTGATGTGGCCCGGGTATTTGGCGCATCCGAATTCCAGGTTGTACAGGCCATCGTTATGCCATCGGCCCTGAGCGCTATCATGGCCGGAATCAAGACGGCCATGGGAACAGGATGGATTGTTGTTCTGGCTGCAGAGATGATTTCTGCAACCAGTGGGCTTGGTTTTATGATTATCCGCGGTTCTAATGTGGCGGATCTGGCTCTGGTAATCTTCGCAATGCTAATCATCGGTATTGTTGGAGCCCTTTTATCCACATTGTTGACTTTTGCAGAAAGGAAGCTGTGTCCATGGAAAGCAGAAATAAAGTAGAAATAAAAGAAATATCCAAGCTGTTTCTAAATGGGGATTCCTTTCAGGTAGCCATTGAGGATGTAAGTCTGGAGGTCAGAGAAAATGAATTTTTGGTCCTGCTTGGTCCGGGAGAATGTGGAAAGTCCGTGCTGCTGAATATTATAGCGGGGCTAATGGATGCCACTTCAGGAGAAGTATATGTCAATGGGAAGCTTTCCAGGGGCATTAACCCGGAGCTTGGCATGGTTTTTCAGGAATTGGGTGTCATGCCCTGGCTAACTGTGAGGGATAATGTGGCTATGCCTGAAAAATTCCGGGGTGTATCCCGGAAACAACGATATGCGCATGCTCAGGAATTTATTGATCTGGTGGGACTGAAGGGATTTGAAACATATTATCCCAATCAGCTTTCAGGTGGTATGAAACAGCGTGTGGGAATTGCCCGGGCGTACGCCAGTGATTGTGATATTCTGCTGATGGATGAGCCATTTGGAAAACTCGATGCCCAGACCCGTTATTCCATGCAGGATGAAATCTTAAAAATCTGGAATAAGAATAGAAAGACAGTTGTTTTTGTCACGAATAATATTGAAGAAGCTGTTTACCTTGGAGACCGGATTGTATTATTTACAGGTGGGCCGATGTCCGTTCGGCATATCTATGACTTGAGTAATCTGCCCAGGCCGCGCAACTATACGGATGTGGAATTCCTGCGGGTACGAAGTGAGATCAATGAGCATATGGATCTGGTGATTAAATAAGGGAGCGCGTTATGGAAAGAAATATAAAAGTAAAGGTAGAAAATCTCTGTAAGAGTTTTGGGGACTTAAAGGTTATTGAAAATTGCAATTTTCATATATATGATGGAGAGTTTGTGTGTGTGGTGGGACCAACGGGATGCGGAAAGACCACATTTTTAAACATGCTTTCCAGCCTTCTGGAACCTACTTCAGGTGTGGTGCTTATTGATGGGGAAAAAGCCAGTCCCCAGAAGCACAATCTCTCTTTCATATTCCAGGAACCATCAGCTTTTCCCTGGCTTACGGTAGAGAAAAATATTGCCTATGGTCTGCGGGCAAAAAACAAAAATGAAGCTTATATCAAGGAGCAGACAGATCACATTATAGAACTGATGGGATTGGAAAAGTATAGGAAATCGTTTCCGGGAGAACTGTCAACCAGCACAGAACAAAAGATTGTTATTGGAAGAGCCTTTGCTATGAATCCGGATCTGCTGCTGATGGATGAGCCTTATGGACAGATGGATGTGAAGACTCGCTTTTATCTGGAAGATGAGGTGATCCGTATCTGGAAAGAGTATAAAAAGACTGTGGTTTTTATCACTCATAACATTGAGGAAGCTGTATATCTGGCTGAACGGGTATTGATCCTTACCAATAAACCGGCCAGGGTCAAGGAAGATGTGTCCATCGATCTGCCGCATCCGAGAAATGTAAATGATCCAGAATTTGTCAGACTGCGTAATTACATTACATCGCAGATTAAATGGTGGTAAGGAAAAAGGAGAGACTATGAAAAAACCGAATCTTTTATATATTATGGTGGATCACCAGATATTTTATAGACATGGCTGGGATTTTGGACCCAGGATTATACGAAAAAACTATGAGGAATTTGCATGCGGAGGCGTAGAATTTACACAGGCGTATTCGGCAAATCCTCTGTGTGGACCCACACGCAGAACGGTTTTGACCGGACTTTACTCTCATCATCATGGGGAAGTTTTAAACGATGTGAATGTTCCTTTCTCGGATCGGACTTATCTGCAGATTTTGAGCGACAACGGGTATCGGAATTATTACTATGGAAAGTGGCATGCAGGTATGGGGACAGCTCATGATCATGGATGTGAGGGATATTGTTATCCTTCTTATGGAAACCCATATCTTACACCGGAGTATAAAGCTTATCTGAATGAAAAGCAATTACCGGAACCCAGGATCCGGATCGAGTGTACAATGGATCCATGGAGACTGGACCTGATACCAGGGAAGGACTACATACAGGATAAAGAGTGGTCGAATGAGCAGGCGTCGGGGATCCTGTTAACGCCAAAGGAGACGCATGAGGCATTTTTTCTGGCGGATATGGTGTGTGCAAAACTGGAAGAGATTAAAAAATCTGATTCGGACGCTCCCTTTTCTCTGCGACTGGATTTTTGGGGACCACATGATCCTTATTTTGTCACCCGGGAATATGCAGACATGTATCCACCTGAGGATATTCCCATGTATCCTACTTTTGATTCTCCTCAACTGGATAAACCATGCTGTTATCGTAAAGAGCATAATCTGGGGATCGCCGATGCAGATCAGAACCTGATTTATCCGAATCCCATTCCATGGAAGGACTGGCAATTGCTTCTGTCTCGGTGTTATGCTCATTCTACGATGATCGATGATGCAGTGGGACTGGTACTTAAGAAACTGAAAGAACTGGGACTTGATGAGAATACTCTGATTATCTGGACGGCAGATCATGGGGATGCTATTGCCTGTCAGGGAGGCAAATTTGACAAAGCAAGCTATATGGTGGAAGAGGTTATGCGGATTCCTATGGCTATGTGTTATTCGGGGGTCATAAAACCGGGGCAGGTGACAGATGCTCTGGTGAGCAACATGGATGTGCCGGTCACCCTGCTGGCAGCAGCTGGTTTGTCCTTTGATTATAGTCCTGACGGTATTGATCTGCTGAAGTTGGAAAAGAGTGGTTTTCATGAAAAAAGAGACTTCTTTGTCAGTGAGACTTACGGCCATCTCCATAGAAATGTGGCTAAGTCTATGGTGACCGGGCGTTATAAATACACGGTAAACAAGGAGGATTTAAATGAGCTGTATGATTTGGTTCTGGATCCTTATGAAACAAAAAATCTGATCTTTTCTGAAAAGCACTTGTCTCTTGTAAAAGAACTGGATGCAAAGCTACATAAATGGGTAAAGGAGCAGGGGGATATTTTTTACGATGGTGACAGTGAATACATTCTTCAGAAGTATTTCAGCAGAGGTACGAGTGCACCTCGGGATTACTGATTGTTACAGAAAATATTGTTGGTAAATTCAGGAGAATGTTCAAAAAAAGAAAGGGAGTACAGCATATGGAAAATAAAATAGATGTAAATGGTGCCATAACAATCAGTAATGGTCTGAAAATTCCGGTGATCGGACTGGGGGTGTTTAAAAGTTCCGGCGGGGAAGAAACGGTTAATGCGGTGAGATGGGCTATAGAAGCGGGGTATCGGAGTATTGACACTGCTATGATCTACCATAATGAGGAAAGTGTAGGTGAAGGAATTAGGCGAAGCGGTGTTCCCAGAAAAGATATTTTTCTCTGTTCCAAGGTATGGAATGCGGATATCAAAGCTCGCCGGACCAGGGAGGCTTTTTCAGAGAGTCTTGAACGCCTGGGAACGGATTACCTGGATTCGTATCTGCTCCACTGGCCAGTAGATGGCTTTAAGGAGGCGTGGGAAGAACTTGAAAAGCTTTACGATGAAGGCAGAATCAAAGTTATTGGTGTCAGTAATTTTAATATCTCGCATTTAGAGGAACTTTACAGATCAGCCCGAATTCAGCCTATGATCAATCAGATTGAGAGTCATCCCTATCTGGTTCAGAAGGAGCTGCTGGACTACTGTCAAAACAGGGGCATAGTTTGTGAGGTTTGGAGTCCTCTGGGTGGTACAGGCGGAAATCTTCTTGAGGATGAAACCATTCTTGGATTGGCAGGAAAGTATGAAAAATCCCCAGCTCAGATCGTTATTCGATGGGACATTCAGCGTCAGGTAGTTGTGATTCCGAAATCGGTACATAAAGAACGAATTGAGCAAAATCTGCAGGTTTTTGATTTTGAACTTGAAGAAGAGGATATGCGGATTATTGACAGCTTAAACCGGGATCTTCGGGTAGGCCCTGATCCACAGGCGATGGCGGAAAAGTGGAGATAGAGAGGGGACCTGAATGAGATATTTGGTTGGAATCGATAATGGTGGAACGTTTTCAAAAGCAGCGGTTTTCGATGAGGATGGAAATCAGGTTTCGGTTGCCAGTGCAGGTACAATAATGATAACCCCTAAGCCAGGCTATATGGAACGTGATATGGAGCAACTGTGGCAGGTTAACGTCAAGGCTGTGCGGGAAGCAATTCAACAAAGTGGAATTGATCCGAAGAATATTGCAGGCGTTTCTTTTTCTGGTCATGGCAAAGGTCTCTACCTGACCGGAAAGGATGGACGTCCAGTTTATAATGGAATTTTGTCTACAGATAGCAGAGCCTGGGAATATATTGACAAATGGTACGCGGATGGCACGAACCAAAAGATATATCCAAAAACCTGTCAGGAGATTCTGGTGATGCAGCCCGTAGCGCTCCTTGCATGGCTTAAGGATCACAAACCAGAAGTGCTTGAGAAAACCCGTTATATTTTTTCTGTAAAAGATTATATCCGGTACAAGCTTACAGATGAGGCTTTTGGAGAGTATACAGATTTTTCCGGTTCAAATCTAGTAAACCTCAGTACAGGTTCCTATGACAGAGAGATTTTAGAGATGCTTGGAATTGAAGAAGCCTATAAAAAACTTCCTCCACTGCGCCATTCTTCAGATATTTGTGGTCATGTGACAAAAAAAGCCAGTAAAGAAACTCTTTTGCCAGAGGGAATTCCTGTGGCAGCAGGCATGTTTGATGTAGATGCCTGCGGCATTGCGTCAGGTCTTGTGAACGAAAATCATATATGTATGATTGCTGGAACCTGGAGCATAAATGAATTTATCTCGAAAAAGCCGATTATAGATGGTTCAGTAGCCTTAAATTCCATGTTTTGTATACCAGGATACTTTCTCATAGAAGAAAGCAGCCCTACTTCTGCTGGTAATATGGAATGGTTCATTCATAATCTTATGGGGTATGAAAAAAAGGAAGCAGAGGAGCAGGGGGATTCTGTCTATGCGCTTACAAATGAGTGGGTGGACTCAATTGCCCCTGAGGACAGCAGCTTGATTTTTCTGCCATTTTTAAATGGTTCCAACGAGGACCCGTTGGCAAAGGGGACTTTTATAGGATTGACCGCTTATCATACTAAAAAGCATATGCTGCGGGCAGTGTACGAAGGGATTGTCTTTTCTCATATGACTCATGTAAAGAAGTTACTTTTAAATCATGAAACGCCCTGCTCTCTTCGTCTGGCTGGAGGGGCTGCCAATTCCAGCGTTTGGGTGCAGATTTTTGCAGATGCGTTTCAGATACCAGTGGAAACCATTTCGGATAAAGAGTTAGGAGCGCAGGGGGCTGCAATTGCAGCAGGTATAGCAGCGGGCATCTATAAAGATTATAGTGATGCTGTCAGGCGGACAGTACAGATTACAAACCGAGTTATGCCAAGGCTGGAATACAGGCAGATCTATGAACAGAAATATGCCGCATATCTTAAAATTGTTCATGCACTGAAACAGGCGGATACCTGGAAAATCTTTAAAAATCAGTGAGATTACAGACTAAAAAAATAAAATTTCAGGGTGTCAAGAAAAAACACTTGACACCTTCTTCGTTTTCCGGTATGATAGCCAGGGTGATGTTATGGAAAGCATTGTAAAACAGAGTCTTTTATATGATTTTTACGGAGAACTGCTGACGGAACATCAGAGGACGATCTATGAAGATGTGGTGTTCAATGACATGTCCCTCGGGGAGATTGCCGAGGAGCAGGGGATCAGCCGCCAGGGCGTGCATGATTTGATCAAGCGGTGTGATAAGATTCTGGGCGGATACGAGGAAAAGCTGCATTTGGTCAGCAAGTTCCAGCAGACCCGTGCCATGGTTGAAGAGATACAGAAGCTGACCAAACGGTTTGGGGAGACGAAAGACGAGGAACTGATACGTCAGATTGAGAAGATTTCCGGTGACATCATGGAATTGGAATAACTACCGGGCAGGAGGATGACTATGGCTTTTGAGAGCTTATCTGATAAATTACAGAATGTATTTAAAAGCCTGCGCGGCAAGGGACGTTTAAGCGAGGCGGATGTGAAGGCGGCGCTTAAGGAAGTTAAGATGGCGCTGTTAGAGGCGGACGTCAGCTTCAAGGTGGTAAAGCAGTTCATAAGCTCCGTTCAGGAGCGCGCCGTAGGGGAGGAAGTGCTTGGTTCCCTGCAGCCTGGACAGATGGTCATCAAGATCGTGCATGAGGAACTGATCCGTTTGATGGGTTCCGATACCACGGAGATCGCCTTAAAGCCGGGCAATGAGATCACCGTCATCATGATGGCAGGTCTCCAGGGCGCGGGTAAGACGACCACCACGGCCAAGATCGCAGGCAAGCTGAAGGCGAAAGGCAGAAAACCAGTGCTGGTTGCCTGTGACGTTTACCGTCCGGCGGCGATCCAGCAGTTGCAGATCAACGGAGACAAACAGGGGGTTCCGGTATTCTCCATGGGAGAGAACCAGAATCCGGTCAATATAGCAAAGGCCGCCATGGAACATGCGGCAAAGAACGGCTACAATGTAGTGATCCTGGATACAGCGGGACGTCTCCATGTGGATGAGACCATGATGGAGGAGTTAGTCAACATCAAGGGAGCTGTCCATGTGGACCAGACGATCCTGGTGGTGGACGCCATGACCGGTCAGGACGCAGTCAACGTAGCATCGAATTTCCAGGAGAAAGTCGGTATCGACGGTGTCATCCTCACAAAGCTTGACGGCGACACCCGGGGCGGCGCAGCGCTTTCCATCCGCGCAGTGACCGGAAAACCGATTTTATATATTGGTATGGGCGAGAAGCTCTCGGATCTTGAGCAGTTTTACCCGGACCGTATGGCCTCCAGGATCCTGGGCATGGGTGATATCCTGACCCTGATCGAGAAGGCCGAGATGGAGATGGACGAGGAAAAGGCCAGGGAGATGAGCCAGAAGCTGCGCAAGGCAGAGTTTGACTACAACGATTTCCTGGACCAGATGCGCCAGATCAAGAAGATGGGCGGTATGAACAGCATCATGAGCATGATGCCGGGCATGGCCCAGATGAAGGGCGGCATTCCGGAGGTGGATGAAAAGTCCATGGACCGGGTGGAGGCGATCATCCTTTCCATGACAAAAGAGGAGCGGGCCAATCCCGGCCTCATAAATCCTTCCAGGAAACAGCGGATCGCAAAGGGAGCCGGTGTGGAGATCAGTGAGGTCAACCGCATCGTCAAACAGTTTGACCAGATGAAGAAGATGATGAAACAGCTTCCGGGTATGATGGGCGGCAAAAAAGGCCGCGGCGGCCTGGGCGGAATGTTCGGCAAGATGAAGATGCCGTTCTGATCTTTGGTAACAATACAGATTTCTGTATTTGTTCATAAATTTGAGAAGCGCATGGATGCAGCAGCTGCGGACAGCGTTTCCTGAAAATTACAGTATACGTTAAGGAGGTGAAATTGACATGGCAGTAAAGATGAGATTAAAAAGAATGGGTGCTAAGAAAAAACCTTTCTATAGAATCGTAGTTGCAGATTCCCGCTCCCCGAGAGACGGCAGATTCATCGAGGAAGTTGGTACTTACGATCCGAACCTGGAGCCGAGCGGCATCAAGTTCGATGAGGAAGCAACAAAGAAGTGGTTAGCAACCGGTGCTCAGCCAACTGATCGCGTAGCGAAGCTTTTGAAGACCGCTGGCATCCAGTAATGTGAGAGGTGATGGCTATGAAAGAATTAGTTGAGGTAATCGCGAGAGCATTAGTTGACAATCCCGATGAAGTGGTTGTCACCGAGACAGAAAAGGATGGCGAAACTTTCGTTGAGCTGAAGGTCGCACCGTCCGATATGGGCAAGGTGATTGGCAAGCAGGGACGCATTGCGAAAGCGATCCGTTCTGTAGTCAAGGCGGCTGCTTCCAAAGAAGAGAAAAAGGTTGTTGTTGATATTCAATAGCCACGATGGGCTGTCGCAGGAATATGAGTTCCGGCGGCAGTCTTTTTTGTTACGAGTATCATGGAAATGTTGCATTGTTCCTGTTAATAAATAGATGAGGTAAAAGATATGGAAAACACATTGCGGGTAGGGGTGATCTCCTCCACGCACGGCGTGAGGGGGGAGGTCAAGGTATTTCCCACCACAGACGATTTAAACCGTTTTAAAAAACTGAAAACAGTCATCCTGGACACCGGACATGAGCAGATGACGCTGAACATTGAGGGCGTTAAGTTTTTCAAGAACATGGCTATCCTGAAGTTCAAGGAGTTTAACGATATAAATGAAGTGGAAAAATACAGGGGAAAGGACCTGCTGATCTTACGCGACCAGGCCGTGAAGCTGGGACCGGATGAGAATTTTATCGTGGATCTGATCGGCCTTAGGGTCGTGACCGACGAGGGGGAGGAGTTCGGTGTCCTGAAGGACGTGCTCCAGACCGGGGCCAACGATGTATATGTGATCGATGGGAAGGACGGGAAAGAGTACCTGTTCCCGGCGATCAAACAGTGTATCCTGAAGGTGGACTTGGAGGCGCAGGAGATCATTGTACACATTATGGACGGGCTTTTAGATCTGTAACAGCAAAGCCTGGGAAACGAAAGCAGACAAACGACATTGTCAGGAGGAGCAGGGATGAATTATCATATTTTGACCTTATTCCCGGATATGGTGCTTGACGGTCTCAATACCAGCATTATCGGGAGGGCTGTGGATAAGGGTCTGCTGTCCATTGAGGCGGTCAATATCCGGGATTACACAAAGGAGAAGCACGGTCACGTAGATGACGCTCCTTATGGCGGCGGCGCAGGCATGGTGATGCAGGCGGCTCCGGTGTGCGATGCCTACGAGGCGCTCTGTGAGAGGCTTGGTAAGCGGCCAAGAGTGCTCTATATGACGCCTCAGGGAAGGGTATTCAACCAGAAGATCGCCGAGGAGCTGGCGAAAGAGGAAGATCTGGTATTCCTCTGCGGACATTATGAAGGGATCGACGAGCGCGCGTTAGAGTTGATCGCGACGGATTATCTGTCTATCGGCGATTATGTGCTGACGGGAGGCGAGCTTCCGGCCATGGTGATGATCGACTGCATCTCCCGCCTGGTGCCGGGGGTTTTGAACAATGATGTGTCTGCGGAGATCGAGTCCTTCCATGACAATCTGCTGGAATATCCTCAGTACACCAGACCGGAGGTCTATGAGGGAATGCAGGTACCGGAGGTTTTGTTGTCCGGACACCACAAGAATATTGAGGAGTGGCGGCGAAGACAGTCCATCAAGCGGACCTTGGAGCGGAGGCCGGATCTGTTGGAGGGAGCCAATCTTTCGAAGAAGGAAGCGGCGTTTTTGGAGGAACTGAAGCGGGGACCAGAAGAAACGTCAGAAGAATGAGGGGATGAGAGATGGAAAAAGAGTTTGAAGGATATCTAAAAAAACTTGCATTTAAAAGCATGAAGTTTTACTATGGCCTTTTAGGATTGATGGCGTTTCTCTTGATTGTGGCTCTCGTCTTTACAGAATCATGGGAAATCAAAGTGGGCATAGGGGCATTCTGCTGTTTTCTGGTTGCATTGATTTTTCTGATGGAACATTCCAGAAGGAAGAAAGGGCGGGAGTCCATCTGGAAATTATATGAAGCGTTAGATGTACAGCAGCGGCAGGGATTCCTCGACCAGTTTCGGAATGCGTCAGAAGAATATTGGAAATCCGGATTTTTCCCATTTCCTGAGATGACGGTTTTTACAAATGGACAAGGCGTTCATGCGCTCCCGTCTTCCAGCGTCCTTTGGATCTATAAGAAAATCGATATTTTTATGCCGGTTTTTCGTTTTTATTCTATTTACATGTATACGATGTCCGGAGAAAAATATATCTGTGAGGTTGGAATGAGCCCGATCTGGTCCGGACGATATCTTGATGATGCGGCGGAAAATGGGATCTGGCGGCTTTGCAGGTATTACCCCGGAATCATAAGGGGCTACAGCAGGGAGCTGTTAAAGCTATGTAAAGGGAATTTGGCAGAGATGCGAGCATTATACGAGGAACGGTCGAAGGTGAAAAATAGGTAAAAATAAGAAATTCCGCTTGCATTTTGCAGATCAGTATGGTAGAATTTATCCGTTGTGACTAGAAAAAGAGATGGTCCTCTGTTGCCTTGAAAGCATTATAGAACATCAAACATATGAAGGAGGTTCACACAAATGAACGAAATTATTAAGAACATCGAAGCAGCTCAGTTAAAGGCTTCCGTACCGGAATTCCACGTTGGCGATACCGTTAAGGTCTACAACAAGATCAAAGAGGGTAACCGCGAGAGAATCCAGGTATTTGAAGGAACCGTGATCAAGAGACAGAACGGCGGCGCAAGAGAGACCTTCACCGTACGTAAGAACTCCAACGGTATCGGCGTAGAGAAGACCTGGCCAGTACATTCCCCGTTCGTTGACAACATCGAAGTTGTCAGAAGAGGTAAAGTAAGACGTGCGAAACTGAACTACTTGAGAGACCGCGTTGGTAAGGCTGCCAAGGTAAAAGAATTAGTAAAATAATTTGCGTAGACCAGGGGACAATGAAAATTGTCCCTTAGTTTTTATCTAAAAAGGATGGGGTGGGACTTTTGGAATTTTATCAGAATGAAGAACCGAACCTGATCCGGCGCATATCCGGATGGGTTGTGGATGTTGTAGTAGCGCTGGCTTTTGCATGGTTCTGCCTGACCTTTTTCGGCACGCAGGTCACCATGAACGGACAGTCCATGCAGCCGCTTATTGATTCCGGGGATGTGGTCTTAATGAACCGCCTGGTCTACGAGTTCGGGAAACCGGACCGGATGGATGTGGTGGTATTTGAGCGGGAGGACAAAAAGACCAATGTCAAGCGGGTCATCGGAGTGCCCGGGGATGTGGTCCAGATCAAGGACAGCCGGCTCTACTTAAACGGAGAACTGCTTGAGCTTGAGGATAAAGACTTGGAAACGGTGGCCCTGGCCGGCCTTGCGGAGAATCCTGTAGAGCTGGGAGAAAAAGAGTATTTCCTCCTGGGGGATAACCGTGACAGCAGTGAGGACAGCCGTTTTGCAAATGTGGGAAATGTAAAAGAGGAACAGATACTGGGTAAGGTATGGCTTCGGATCTCTCCGTTGATCGATTTTGGCCTGATCCGGTCCAGATAGAGTTAGGAGGACTTTTTTTGAATATACAATGGTATCCGGGACATATGACGAAAGCCAAACGTGCCATGAAGGAAGATATCAAGCTGATCGATCTGATCATTGAACTGGTGGATGCGCGCGTGCCGCTGGCCAGCCGGAATCCGGACATTGATGAGCTTGGAAAGGGCAAGGCGCGGCTGATCCTTTTAAACAAGTCAGATCTTGCCAGTGAGAAATATAACGAGGCATGGACTGCATGGTTCAAGGAAAAAGGTTTTTACGTGGTAAAGGTCAATTCCAGGAGCGGCGCGGGCCTAAAGCAGATCAACAGCGTGGTCCAGGAGGCCTGCAAAGAAAAAATCGAGCGGGACAGAAGGCGGGGAATCTTAAACCGTCCGGTCCGGGCCATGGTGGTGGGGATTCCCAATGTGGGCAAATCCACGTTCATCAATTCTTTTGCCGGAAAAGCCTGCGCCAAGACTGGCAACAAACCGGGCGTGACCAAGGGCAACCAGTGGATCCGGCTCAACAAGACGCTGGAGCTTCTGGATACGCCGGGAATCCTGTGGCCCAAATTCGAGGATCAGAGGGTCGGTATCTTGCTGGCTTTCATCGGTTCCATCAATGACGAGATCTTAAACCGGGACGAGCTTGCCACGGAGCTTTTAAAATTCCTTCTGAAACATTATCCGGGGGTATTGGCGGAACGGTATTCAGCCGATCGCGCAGCTGAAGCAGATGCAGCCGGAATGCTCTCCCATATTGCCAAGGTGAGGGGATGCCTGATGAAGGGCGGAGAGCCGGATCTCGGCAAGGCTGCTGCGATAGTGATCGATGATTTCCGGAGCGGCAAGCTGGGGAGGATCACCCTGGAATTTCCTCCGGTGCAGAAGACAGAAGCTAAGGCAGACGAGGCCTGACGGGAGGAAGATACGGGGATGCGGAAGATAAGTGAAGAAAAAATGCTTGCGGAGCGGCAGCGCCTGGAGCAGATGAAAGAATATGAATACACCTATGCCGCCTGCCATGCCATCTGTGGTATCGACGAGGCGGGAAGGGGACCGCTTGCGGGACCTGTGGCGGCGGGCGCTGTGATCCTGCCGGCAGACTGTGAGATCCTTTTTTTAAACGATTCAAAAAAGCTGTCGGAAAAACGCCGTGAGGAGCTGTTCGTGGAGATCCAGGAGAAGGCCGTTGCATGGAGCGTGGGTATCGTCGGACCGGATGTGATCGATGAGATCAATATCCTTCAGGCGACCTATGAGGCGATGCGCAGAGCCATAGCTGGGCTTTCCGTGACGCCAGATCTTCTGCTCAATGATGCGGTGACGATTCCCGGCGTCTCTATAAACCAGGTGCCGATCGTAAAGGGCGATGCCAAGAGCGTTTCCATTGCGGCAGCCAGTATCATGGCGAAGGTGACCAGGGACCATATGATGATGGAGTGTGATGCACTGTTTCCGGAATACGGTTTTGCAAAGCACAAGGGTTATGGCACGGCAGCGCATATAGCGGCAATCAAAGAATTTGGCCCGTGTCCGATCCATCGCCGGAGCTTTATCAAGAATTTTGTGTGATGGCACGGCATACAGCCAGAATGGCCATAGGGCGGTGTATATGGGACTGGAATATCAAAATTGTGAAAACGGCGGAGAGCCGCTGCGAGAGCGGCAGAATCTTCAGGAAGAGCGGCCGCACAAAAACAAGCGAGAGACAGGCAGCCGGTATGAGCAGGAGGCTGCTTTATATTTAAAAAATCAGGGTCTGACGATCCTGGAACAGAATTTCCACAGTCGTGAGGGCGAGATCGATTTAATCGCCAGAGACGGCAGATATCTGGTATTTGTGGAAGTGAAATACCGGAAGAATGCGGTCAAAGGTGATCCGGCGGAGGCGGTTGATTATTACAAACAGCGGCACATCCGCAGGACTGCACAGTATTATCTTTACAGCCACCGGTATGGAGAAGACACTCCATGCCGGTTTGACGTTATCAGCATTTTGGGCAGTGAGATCCGCTGGATCAAAAATGCATTTGAGTGAAATTGAGTGAATATGATTTGGAGGCAGCATATGACAGACTGGTCAAGAAAAACTGACGGACAGGAGATCCGGGTAAATGAGAAGAATGGTGTCTGCTATCTGACGTTTCCGGCGCTGGAGGAGACTGGGATGGTCGATCACAGTTTTTCTACCCGGATCGGCGGCGTCAGCGAAGGTAAATTCTCTACCATGAATTTTGCTTTTACCACAGGGGATGATCCTGCCCATGTGTTGGAGAATTACCAGAGGATGGCAGAGGTTCTGGGCGTGGAAAAAGAGCGTATGGCGCTTTCCTGGCAGACCCATACCACCAATATCCGCAGAGTGACAGAAGAGGATGCAGGAAAGGGCGTGGTGAGGGAGCGGGATTACCGGGACGTGGACGGTTTGATCACGGATGTCCCCGGCATTACCCTTGTGACCTTTTATGCAGACTGCGTGCCGCTGTATCTGCTGGACCCGGTGCACCGGGCCATCGGCCTGTCTCACTCCGGTTGGAGAGGGACGGTAAACCGCATGGGCCGCGTAACCTTAGACGCCATGAGCCAGGCATTTGGCACCAGACCGGAGGATGTGACCGCCTGTATTGGCCCAAGCATCTGCCAGGACTGTTTTGAGGTGGGCGGCGAAGTGACGGAGGAATTTGCAAAGGAATTTGATGAGCGTTATCACGAGGAGCTGTTTTACCGGAAGGAAAATGGGAAGTATCAGCTGGATCTGTGGAGAGCGAACCAGATTGTTTTTGAGGAAGCCGGCGTGAAGAAAGAGAATATCCATACGACGGATATCTGTACCCATTGCAATCCTGAGAGACTGTTTTCACATAGGACCATGGGGAAGGAGAGGGGGAATCTGGCGGCGTTTTTTGTTTTGCGGTAAAAGTGCGGAGGCAAGGGGGCCGTCCGGGAATGGAGGCAGGGAGTGGCGGGAACGGTCCGGGGGCTGTTTGTCGTCGGCGGGAAGGACTAACCTTCCGGCAGGGCCAAAACCGGGGCGCCGGGGATAGTCGAACCGAACTCTTGATGAGTTCGCTTCTCCGATCCCCTCGCAGCCTGACGTTGTGCGTCAGACTGCGTCCCCGGTTTTGACCCCGCCGGAAGCTAAGTCCTTCCAGGCTTCCGCAAGAGGCCCCCGGACTCGTTCCCGCCACTCCCTGCCGCCATTCCCGGACTACGTCTTGGCTGCCGCTGGGGAGAAAAGCGGAAAAGCAAAAGCAAAGTTTGATTTTAGCGTTTTACGACGGGGCGGATGTATTTGAAATATTGGGTTGGGTTGTAGTAGAAGTACATGATTCGGTCGGGGGTTGTGGTGTCGAGGGTGTAGTTGGTGGAGGTGTAGTCGAAGGTTGACATTGCCTGCTCGATCTTTTCTTCTACGCTGCGGTTTTCCTGGTCGTAGTCGAAGGGGCCGTGCTCGAAGACGATGTAGTCGGCTTCGGGGATGTCGATGAGCTGCATTTGTGGGGGGATCTCGCCGTTGTAGTGGGAGGGGAGTCGGACGCCCCAGCATTCGGTGCGGGGATAGCCCCAGGCGCAGAGACGGCCTTCGGGGTCGTTTAGGTATGCCATGATCTGGCCGCTGCCGCAGTTGGGTTCGCTGCCTCCATCGTCGTCTAATTTGCCTTTGATGCTGTCTAACAGGCCGCAGATCGTCTCGTAGTCCTGTCCCGGAATGAGATTCTGCTTTTGCCAGAAATCCCAGTATCCGTTGCTTTCACGGTTTTTGACGTGCAGGAATTTGTGGGCGGGTATGGTTATGAAATAAATGTTGATGCCTTCTGTTGATTTGATCATGCCGATCTCTCCTAGTCCTAAAAAGTAGCGGTCGAACGGGTTTATTTTGGTGCGGAGTATGACAGGCCGGGGATTTTTGCGGTATTCGCCCGGCGTGATCCCGTAGAGTCCTCTGAATGCTCTGGTGAATGCCTCGTGTGAGGAAAAACCGTGATCTAAAGCGATGTCTAAAAGGCTTCTTTGACTGTCGCGGACCTCTTTTAAGGCAAAGGCCAGTCTTCGGTTCCGCAGGTAGTCACGGAAGGATATGCCGGAGATCTCTTTGAACTTCCTGGTTGTGTAATATTCGGAATATCCCAGTTTGTTTGATAGAAAGCCCAGTGTCAGTGCTTCATCGTTGTGGTCTTTTATGCATCTGTCAATCTCGTCTACGATGGTCTGGATCTGTTTGTGCCATTCGTACATGTTTCGTTCACCTCGTTTTATCCCGTTTCGCTCACCCTGGATCTATTATATAGAAACCAGAGAGAAGACGCTTGATTTTGGTTGCGGTCTTTGCATGACTTTTAGAATCTTTGAGAGTTGTTGTACTCTGCCTGGCAGTAAATCGAATGGATGTCATCTATATTGTAATCAGTATACGGAATGAAGTGGATAAAATCAAGTGTGTTAAGCTATGTAAAGAAAGCCCTTTCAATGTTTATGGAAAGGGCGGGAGTTCCGGATTTATATGCAATGCAGTGGACTTGGGTTTTGGGATAGAGTATAATGGTAAAAAGAACCACGGTGCTAGGTTCAATGAAATTGCACTGCGGATTAATGGTAAAATGGAAATTTGAAGGGGAAAATTGCTATGTTTGAGAAAAAGAAAAAAAGATGTATTATCATGTGTTGTATCGGGCTAATATTATTAATGACTGGTTGTGATAAATATTCCAGAAATGGGGGATATTATAGTAATTTGACAGCTACCGGCGGCACAGATGACTACTCACTATCTGGAAAAGCATATGTGACCGATACGCTTTCTTTTTTACATATTACATCATCCGAAAATACAGAGATTAGCCTTAAAGGAGAGTTGAAAAAATATCTGGAAATATAGATATAGTATATGTAGGGGAAAACGGTGAAAGTATAATTACTTCCTCTAAAGATAAAAATGCAAAGATTGATGCAAAATTTCAAGTGGAAAGTGGAGACGGACGTTTAGAGTTTCGAGGGAGTAATGTCAGCTTTAATTTTAACATAACTATTGAAAATATAGAGAAAGTTGAATATATCGGTATAGAAAACAAAAAGGAGGAGGAATTAAAAGATAATGAACCGACTGACACAGATTTGAATTTAGAAACTCAATCTAAGATATTGCAAGAAATTACGGCTACATATACAGATAGTGACAATGATTGTGTTGTACTAGACACAGAAATTAGTGAGGACACTAAGATAAATGTCTCAGTTAAAGCAAGTGTTTCTAATGCAGAGCATGATAAAAATGTATTTTTCAATGGATTTGAATTGGTTTATAATACCGAGGGTGGAAAAAGCTTTGAAGTTATGAAATGTGATGAAAAAGCTTTTGCATTAGGTGGTTATGAATGGGAAGATGATTTCAACATAGAAATGAAATTGCCTAAAGGAATAAATAAATTAATTTTCCGTAGCAAAGATGGAAATAATTATAAAATAAAGCTAGATATTTGCGTCTCTGAAGTCGAGTAGATTAATAGGCTCATATTTTCGGTTCTATTAACTTAGATTTTGCGGAGGAGTTGTATATGTTTGAAAAAATGAGTAAAGCACTTACAAGAGAAGATATAGCGGAAATCGAAACAAATCTGGGATTTGCATTTCCAGAGGATTTTGTAGAACACTACCTGTCCTATAATGGTGGAATACCTACAAAGCCGTTTTTCCATTTTGAAGAGGAAGATATTGAAATAGAGATTCAAGTTTTTCTTCCGTTAAAACATCGTTATTGTGACATTCCCATAGGAACAGCGGAGGAAAAATATTTATTGTTCAAAGAAAAATCCCCATTGATGACCTCTTATTTTCCATTTGCTAATGACTATGGAGCTAATCCGATTTGTGTCAATTTGGAGAAAGGAGGAGTCTATATTGTGTATATGGATTTGGGAGAATTGGAGGATAGATGCTTCCGTTGTATTGCAGAGAGTTTTCGGAACTTTATTGAATCCTTGTCCGAAGAAAGCATAGACGATTAGGGTGCAGTCTACAACTTCCCAGTGAACAAAATCGCTGCGCCACAGCCTTAGTTGTCCATCGCGCAGCGATTTTGTTCACTTGGAAGTTGTCTACTACAATAAAGAATAAGGATATATTTCTATGTTATAGAAATTAGCAGAAAATGAAATGAAAATCTCCTTTCCTCTTTTTGGAAGTTATTACATCAATATAAAGTATCTCTATCCAATCCAGATGTAACCATTGAGTCGATTAGCGCCGTGGTTGGTTGGGGTTTTGATATAGATGCAGATATCACCTTGATAAGGAAAAAGAAAAAGGGTGAGGATGAAAAGTTTTCCACACCATATGCATAGTTAACCAGGAGGGAAGATAGATGGAGGCCAGCACTTTAATTAGAAAGATTCATATGAACTGTCCGCTTTGTGACAAAATACACGAAGTAGAAGAAAGAAAACGTGATACGACAATGACCGTAAAAGGCGAAGAAGTGGCTTATGAAGAGAAATTTTATTTTTGTGCCAATGCGGATGAAGACGAAGCTGAGTTTGAATCCGGATCGATGACGAATAAGAATCTGCTCAATGCTCGAAATGCATATCGTGTGAAGAAAGGTCTGTTGTCTTCTGATGAGATAGTCTCAATCCGGGAAAACTACGGTTTATCCCAGGTGGATTGGGCGAAACTGCTTGGATGGGGAGAAGCAACCATATCCAGATATGAAAGCAAGGCGATTCAGGACGAAGCTTATGATACGATGTTTCGTCTTGTCAAAAGATATTGTCGATTATATGCATGAGGAAAGGGCATATAAGGAAACTGCGGCGGGTGAAATCATACAATTCAGTTTGGCAAAAGGAATACGGCCATTTTAAAGGTTCACTACTGACAACAGCCAGAAGGAGAGTGAACAACTCCCTTTTATCAGAGAGTTAAACAAATCGGAATTTGAAGGAGAATGGAGGGTGAAACGAAAATGAGTGTTGACCTAAATTTTTGGAAATATAAAAAAGATATATACTTGGACAATGCGATTGTGTATCAAAATGCCTGTTGCGATAATGAAGAAGTCGAGGGTTTAGAAGTCCTACCGATAGAGGACATTTTAAAAGAAATATCAACAACTTTTCAAGAGTGGAATTCACTTGACCCATACAATTATGAGAAAAACGGATCGGGATCGTTTCAAATTTCAACAACTCCGCAAACAGTTCGCTTTGACTGCTATTCGATGGAACAAGCGGATATGAAGCGTTTCTCATCTATTATGTCAAAATTTGCGTGTCCATTATATGACCCGCAACAAGGTGTGCGCTTTGATAAAATAGCTGTGTTTTTAATAGATGAAGCAGGCGAATATAAAACACAAGTAGAGCAGGAATTTTCCCGGTTGCTCCCTCGTTTGGAAATTATAACGCAGATAGTAAATTGGAATGAATATGTACAGCTTTCAAAAACGCTTAGTTATATTAAATATAATGCGATTATCCATCGTGCAAAAACCTTGACAAAGGTAACTTCATCTTTACAGTTTGGCAGGGCTTGGGCAAATCGTCCCTGTCAATGTAAAACTGCCCAGTTCGCAGATAAGGATAACGCTCACCAACTTTTGGAAGAATTACTTCAAAAATCGATTGAACGTGTTGTGAATGACTTTCTTGTGGGAACGTATTACGAGTAATTTATACACTCTATTGATTTCAGAGACACTTACAATTTCCAATTTGTAAGGGGGAATACAATATGCTTCAAAAGCAAAAAGAAACGATTTTAGCCTTGCTAAAATCTGATAAGGCTAACAAAAACTATGAACGTAACTACATGTTTTCTTATAAAGATTACTTAGACCCAACAGATAAATTCACAGATTTCTCCTGTGAAAGCCTTGACGGGAAACTAGAGTATATTACCTTAATCGAAAACTTGTTAAACGCAGATGAAACCGCAAAAATTTTTGTGCAAGTCTACGGACTTGACAAGGATAATAGCGATGAGTTTATTTATGCTGATACCTTGATTATTTTTAGCACATTGCCACTTCTTGAGATAAGACGAATTTTTAATGAGCCGAAAGATATTTTTCCAAGTGATATTGGAGAAGAAACCGATTTATTACAAGATTTTGTTGTTGATGATAACGGCAATTTATTTCCAGTTGTAAATCTTTTTAACAGCAGCTATTCTGCTTATTATTGTTGGTGGGACTAACCTTCCAATTTGTTGGGTAGATTTTAAGTGCATCTCGATGATAATAAAGCAATTAATCAACTTCTTGTTGTATTGACACCGGAACAAAAAGAAGTGTTGGCGAAAATGGTTCAAAGGGCAAGAATAGGCGGTATTCACGATACTCTTGCTTATATAGATGAAATGATGGATTGCAATGGACTGATTTTAACTCAGGAAGATGAGGTCTATCCGCATGACCATTTTGAGAGTATGCACTATGACTTCATTTGCAGAAGCGAAGGCGATGAATGGACAGAATAGCTCGCCAACTCCGGATTTGAGGAGGTGATAAAAATAAAACACGACATAAATTTAAAATTGAAAGAGAAATTATCAGTGGCTTTAGAATATGAAATCGGAGAACCCGAAGATGGATATGATTTCAAATATTGGGATTAAGCTTTTTATTTTGTATAAACGAGGTGTGAGATATGGAAGAAACAAGAAGTGATATGTTTGTTAACAAGTGGAATTCATTGTATTATATTGTTCCTTTGTTTGAGCAACCACCTGCCATGCCTTCACTGGAGACATTTCTCAAGGCATTGTCAGCTGAATTTGGAAAAGTCGAACCGCTTGCGGCGTCATCCCAGATGCCCTTACGTCCTTCAGAACTGCTGACCGTAGTGTTGTGGGATCATATGGCTTACTATAAAAAAGATGACAAATGGGCGCCTACAGAACTGATACTATATGGTGCTGATGAGTTTGACCGGGGTTTATGGAATGAGAATATCGTTGCGCAGTTTTGGGACTGTGGAGATGACCGCCGTAAATTTGCTGACCGCTGCAGATATTCTGTTATGGCAAGTAATATGTTGGCAGCTATGCTTCCTGTCAAAGAGCGGTGTGGCATTATGGCAGATTATGCAGATATATTATTAAAACTTTTCCCAGACTGCATTGCGCTTTATTGGCCGCACAGCCAGCGCCTTGTACCGCGTGAAGTATTTTTGACGCCGGGGTGGTCTGATCCTACATTGCACTTTCTGGATGGCGGACTCCATGTACGTTTTTTTAATATTGCTAATAGTGATGAGATGCTGTTTGACACGCTGGGACTGACAACGCTTGGACTGCCTGATCTACAGTGTCATTGCAAGGGAATAGAGCCAAATGAAGTTGTAACTTTTTTACATAATCTGGCGGCATATCTCTATAGTGAGGGCGATATTATCAAGGACGGTAATACGGTTGAGGGTCTTCATGGCGAGAAATGGCTATGTCAGCATGAGGATGCCATGGCAGGCCCTATGCGGGTTGTGTTGGATATTTGCCCCGGTAAATATGCCGGCGGAGGTCGGTGTTAAAAATTACAAAAGTGCAAAAAATGGGCTATCAGCTAACCGCCGATAGCCCACCTTTTATTTATACGATCGTCTGAAAATAGTCATACCCATCCGCCTGATACCGTTTCACCAGCTTCTGGATCTTTGCAGTCGGGGACAGGGCTGCCCCGATGGATACGTCGTGGTTAAAGGAATTGATGATGGCGGCTAAGTATTTGCTCATATCTGCTTCCAGATACCACTCGCGCTCAAACAGGGCCTGGGGGCGGTAGTTTAAGTTGGTGGTGATCACGCTGTCGATATAGCCTTTCTGGTAGAAGTCATCGAACTTGTCAAGGCCGCTGGTAAACAGGCCGAAGGTACAGCAGATGATGACTTTTTTCGCTTTCCGTTCTTTTAACTCGCGGGCGGTGTCTAACATACTCTCGCCGGAGGAGATCATGTCGTCGATGATCAGCACGGTCTTGCCTTCCACGGAGGAACCGAGGAACTCGTGGGCCACGATCGGGTTGCGGCCGTCCACGACTCTGGAATAGTCGCGGCGTTTGTAGAACATGCCCATGTCGACGCCTAAGTTGTTCGCTAAGTATACGGCGCGGTTCATGGCGCCCTCATCCGGGCTGATGATCATCAAGTGGTCCTTGTCTATCTTTAAGTTTCTGTCATGGCGGAACAGTGTTTTTACAAACTGATAAGTCGGCATAAAGCTGTCAAAGCCGTTCAATGGGATCGCATTCTGTACCCGCGGGTCGTGGGCGTCAAAGGTGATAATATTGGAAACGCCCATGGAGACCAGCTCTTCCAAGGCCATGGCACAGTCGAGGGATTCCCGCTTGGTGCGTTTGTGCTGGCGGCTTTCGTATAAGAATGGCATGATCACATTCACCCGGTGGGCGGTAGCGATGGAAGCGCCGATGATGCGTTTTAAATCCTGGAAATGGTCGTCCGGGGACATGTGGTTCGTATATCCGCAGACCGTATAGGGAATGCTGTAGTTGGTAACATCCACCATGGCAAAAAGGTCTGCGCCGCGGACGGATTCTTTGATGATACCCTTTGCCTCACCGGTTCCAAAGCGGGGGCAAGTACACTTTAACAGGTAGGAATCCACATCATAGCCGCGGTAGTTGAGATCCTTCTGGCGGCGGATCAACTCCTCCGTATCGTTTTTACGGAACTCCACAATGTGGTCGTTGACCTTCTGCGCCAGATCCCTGCAGCTTTCCAATGCAGCGATCTTTAAGGGTGCAACCGGTAGTACATCATTAAACACATAATTGTTTGCCATGTCAGAAAACTCCTTCAATTGTGAAATCATTAAAAATCAGTAAAACCCACTTTCATTTATACCATTGTGCAAAGTGGTCAGTCAATAGGCAGTGTCATATTTTGTAAAAAAAAACAAAAGTGGATTCCTTTACAAAGAACGGGAATATTGATATGATAAAGAGAAGTATACGAGAGGAAAAATCTATGAAGAAGAATAAAGGACATGCCATCAAAGCCGTTGATCCAGGTTCTATTGCAGAGGAGCTGGAGCTGGAGCCGGGGGACAGGCTTTTAACGATCAACGGCAACGAAGTGGAAGATATATTTGATTATGAGTACTATGTAGACAGCGAGAGCATGGTCATGCTGGTGGAAAAAGCAGACGGGGAACTGTGGGAGCTGGAGATCGAGAATGATTATGAGGATCTGGGCCTGACCTTTGAAAATGGGCTTATGAGCGATTACAAATCCTGCAGCAACAAGTGCATTTTCTGTTTTATCGACCAGATGCCGCCGGGAATGCGGGATACCCTGTATTTTAAGGATGACGACTCCCGGCTTTCCTTTTTACAGGGCAACTATATCACCCTTACCAATATGAAGGATCATGATATCCGGCGCATCATTGAATTCAAGCTGGCGCCGATCAATATCTCGGTGCACACCACCAACCCGGAGCTCCGGTGCGAGATGCTGCATAACCGGTTTGCGGGAAAGTCTCTGGAGAAGATCGACACCCTCTATGAGGCGGAGATCCCCATGAACGGACAGATCGTTCTCTGCAAAGGGGTCAATGACGGAGCGGAGCTTGACCGGACGATCGGGGACTTAACGAAATATCTCCCTTATATGCAGAGCGTATCTGTAGTGCCGGTGGGACTTTCCAAATTCCGCGACGGGCTGTATCCCTTAGAGCCGTTTGGCCGGGAGGACGCTGCCGCGGCTCTGGAGATCATCGAGGGCTGGCAGAAGAAGATATTTGCGGAGCATGGGACCCACTTCATCCATGCCAGCGATGAGTTCTATATCCTGGCGGGAAGAGAGCTTCCGGAGGAGGAGCGGTACGACGGGTATCCCCAGCTTGAGAACGGGGTGGGGATGCTGAGGCTTCTGGATACGGAGGTGACGGAGGCGCTTGAAGTGCTTTCCCAGGAGCAGGAAAAGGCGTGGGATATGGAACCGGAGGAGCTTTCTCTTGCAACGGGGGAACTGGCTTATCCGTATTTGAAGCAGCAGCTGGAGAAGATCACGGCCCGCTGTCCGCAGAAGAAGATTCATCTGTACGCGATCCGCAACGACTTTTTCGGAGAGATGATCACAGTGGCAGGACTGATCACAGGACAGGACATCATCAGGCAGCTTTCCGGGAGAGAGCTGGGGGAACGGCTTTTGCTCCCCGTCTGCATGTTCCGCAGCGGCGAGGAGGTCTTTTTGGACGATGTGACCAGGGATGAAGTGCAAAAAGCTTTACAAGTCCCGGTGAATATTGTAAAATCAAGCGGGCAGGATCTGGTAAATGCCGTCCTGCGCAGGGATACAGAAGAAGATATCGTATATGAAGGATACGAATTAAAGGAGATATAATATGAGCAAACCGATCGTAGCGATTGTTGGGCGTCCCAACGTGGGAAAGTCCACCCTGTTTAATGTACTGGCGGGGGAGACTATTTCTATCGTAAAGGATACGCCCGGAGTGACCAGGGACAGGATCTATGCGGACTGTACCTGGCTGAATATGAATTTTACCCTGATCGATACCGGCGGTATCGAGCCGGACAGCAAGGATATCATACTGTCCCAGATGCGGGAACAGGCGCAGATCGCTATTGATACGGCGCATGTGATCATCTTTATTGTGGATGTGCGCCAGGGGCTGGTGGATTCTGATTCCAAGGTGGCGGATATGCTGAGAAAGTCCGGCAAGCCTGTGGTCCTGGCTGTCAACAAGGTGGACAGTATCCAGAAGTTCGGCAACGATGTTTATGAGTTTTATAATCTGGGCATTGGAGAGCCGATCCCGGTGTCGGCGGCTTCCCGTCTGGGGATCGGTGATCTGCTGGATGAGGTGACGAAGCATTTTGCTGCGGACCAGATGGAGGAGGCGGAGGATGACCGCCCGCGCGTCGCTATCGTGGGCAAGCCCAACGTGGGCAAGTCCTCCATCATCAACAAGCTGATCGGCGAAAACCGCGTGATCGTTTCGGATATTGCGGGGACCACAAGAGATGCAGTCGACACGGAGGTTGTCTATAACGGCACGGAATATGTGTTCATCGATACGGCGGGCCTTCGCCGCAAGAGCAAGATCAAGGAGGATTTGGAGCGGTACAGCATTATCCGCACGGTTTCTGCCGTGGAGCGTGCCGACGTGGTGATCCTGGTGATCGATGCACAGGAGGGCGTCACGGAGCAGGATGCCAAGATCGCAGGCATTGCACATGACCGAGGCAAGGGCATTATCGTGGCAGTGAACAAATGGGATGCCATTGAGAAGAATGACAAGACCATCTATGAGTATACAAAGAAGATCCAGGATACCCTGTCCTTTATGCAGTATGCGGAGATGATCTTTATCTCGGCGGTGACCGGACAGAGGATGAACAAGCTGTTCGAGATGATCGACATGGTGAGGGAGAACCAAACCCTGCGCGTTGCCACCGGGGTGCTCAACGAGATCATGACGGAGGCCGTGGCGCTGCAGCAGCCTCCCACCGACAAGGGCAAGAGGCTGAAGCTCTACTATATGACCCAGGTTGCGGTGAAGCCGCCGACCTTTGTGATCTTTGTCAATGACAAGGAACTGATGCATTTCTCATATGTCCGGTATTTGGAGAACCGGATTCGGGATTCGTTCGGATTCAAAGGAACTGCTCTGAAGTTCATCGTCCGTGAGCGTTCTGGGAAGGAGGAATAATGGCGCGTCTTTTCTGTCTTGTCATGGGATATGTGTTCGGCCTGTTCCAGACCGGATATTTATACAGTAAATCCCAGCATATGGATATCCGAAACTACGGCAGCGGCAATTCCGGCAGCACCAATGTGCTGAGGGTCATGGGAAAGAAGGCCGGTCTGATCGTGTTCATCGGCGACGCAGGCAAGATGATCCTTGCCTGCCTGCTGACCAGGCTTTTATTCCGCAGCCAGCCGGAGATGCTCTACGTATATCTTCTGTATACCGGCTTTGGCGTGATCCTTGGACACAACTATCCCTTTTTTATGGGCTTTAAAGGCGGAAAGGGGATCGCGGCATCTGCGGGACTTTTGGTATCCTTAGACTGGCGTCTGACCCTGATCTGCCTGGTGGTGTTTGTGACGACAGTTGCAGTGACCAGATATGTTTCCCTTGGTTCCATTTTTGTGATGATCTTATTCATCCTGGGCATGGTTTTCTGGGGGCACAGAGGGGATTACGGCATCGGGACGCAGCATTTGACGGAATTTTATATTGTGGCGGCGCTGATCGGAGGCATGGGGATCTGGCGTCACCACGCCAACATCAAACGGCTTATGAGCGGTACGGAGAATAAGCTTGGAGCGAAGAAGAAGGAGTGACGGATATGGCAAATATCGGTATCATCGGTTCTGGAAGCTGGGGGATCGCGCTGTCAGCGCTGCTACATAATAACGGGCACCAGGTTACGGTATGGTCGGCGTTTGAACGGGAGACAGAGTCCTTAAAGACCACCAGACAGCTAAAGACCCTGCCGGAGCTTACACTGGCAGATGAGACAGGCTTTACCTCAGATTTAAAAACCGCCATGTCGGACAAGGATCTGCTGGTGACAGCGGTTCCGTCCATCTACGTGCGGGAGACGGCAGTGAAGATGAGTTCCTTTTGCAGAGCAGGGCAGATCGTGGTCAACGTGGCAAAGGGAATTGAGGAATCCACGCTTATGACGCTTTCTGATATCCTGAGCGAGGAGCTTCCTCTTGCCAATGTGGCTGTGCTTTCCGGCCCCAGCCATGCGGAGGAGGTCAGCCGCGGGCTGCCGACCACCTGTGTGGTGGGAGCGAAGGACCAGAAGACCGCAGAGTATATCCAGAGCCTGTTCATGAGCCCTGTGTTCCGCGTCTATACAAGCCCTGATATTTTAGGCATTGAGCTGGGCGGGGCGTTAAAGAACGTAGTGGCGCTGGCGGCCGGTATCGCCGACGGACTGGGCTACGGGGACAATACCAAGGCGGCCCTGATCACCCGTGGTATCTATGAGATTGCACGTCTGGGCATCAAGATGGGCGGAAGCTTTGAGACGTTCTGCGGCCTGTCCGGCATTGGGGACCTGATCGTTACCTGTGCCAGCATGCACAGCAGGAACCGCCGGGCCGGAATCCTGATCGGAAAAGGCTACACCATGCAGGCGGCTATGGATGAAGTGCAGATGGTGGTGGAGGGCGTCTATTCTGCGAAGGCGGGATTGAAGCTTGCTCAGAAGTACGAGGTTCCCATGCCGATCGTGAGTGAAGTCAACCAGGTGCTGTTTGAAGGAAAGTCTGCCCGTGACGCGGTGAATGATCTGATGCTGCGTGACAAGACCATGGAGAGCGTTTCTCTTCTATGGGACGGCAGATAGGCTGGAATACTTTGGTAATTTGACAGTTTAGCGTGAAAAAGCACTTGACAATGCATTTTTATGCAACTATAATAAGTTAAGCTTTAAAGGCGGGGCTTTCCGGAATTTGATCCGGGAAGCCTGTTTGTAAAAAAGAGGAGGATTTATTATGAAGAAAGTTGTAAGCTTAGGTTTAGCAGTAGTTATGGCTGCATCCCTGACGGCATGCGGCGGCGGTTCTGCAGATGCGACGAAAGCGCCGGAGACCACTGCGGCAGGCGGCAGCGCGGAGACCACTGCAGCAGCAGGAGATGATGCGGCAGCAGGGAATGCAGAGGGCGGCACCTTAAAGATCGGCGTTACCGGCCCGCTTACCGGGGCGAACGCAGCATATGGCGTAGCAGTACAGAACGGCGCGGCGCTGGCTGCAAAGGAGATCAATGCGGCAGGCGGCATCAATGGTATGACAGTTGAGACCAAGGCTGAGGATGATGAAGCTGATCCGGAGAAAGTCATCAATGCATATAATAACTTAAAAGACTGGGGCATGCAGATGCTGGTAGGCGCTACCACCTCCGGTGCATGTATTTCCGTTGCGGCAGAGAGTGCCAACGATAACCTGTTCCAGATCACCCCGTCCGGCTCTGCTGTAGAGTGCGTAGCCAATGACAATGTATTCCGTGTCTGCTTCGCTGACCCGGACCAGGGTACTGCTTCTGCAAAGTACATCGGTGAGAACAAGCTTGCGACGAAGGCTGCTATTATCTACGACAGCTCCAGCGAGTATTCCTCCGGTATCCGTGAGGCGTTTGTAAAAGAGTCCGCAAACCAGGGCATCGAAGTGGTGTCTGATGAAGCATTTACCGCTGACACCAACACCGATTTCTCCGTACAGCTGGACAAGGCAAAAGATGCAGGCGCAGAGCTTGTGTTCCTGCCGATCTACTATCAGGAGGCTTCTGTTATCTTAAAGCAGGCTTCTGATAAGGAATTTGCTCCGATCTTCTTTGGCTGTGACGGTATGGACGGAATCCTGACTGTAGAGAATTTTGATGCTTCTCTTGCAGAGGGCCTGATGCTCCTGACACCGTTCTCTTCCACAGAGGAAGGCAGCAAGGCATTTACGGAAGCTTACATGGCTGAGTTTGGCATTGAGCCGAACCAGTTTGCAGCAGATTCTTATGATGCGGTCTATGCGATCAAGGCGGCAGCTGAGAAAGCCGGGATCACTGCAGATATGGAAGTGGGCGCTATGTGCGACGCGATGAAGACCGCTATGACCGAGATCTCCATCGACGGCCTGACCGGCGCAGATATGACCTGGAATGCAGCAGGTGAGCCGAACAAAGCTCCGAAGGCTGCCAAGATTGTAAATGGCGTTTACGAGATGCAGTAAACTGTTATAGAGATCCAAATGAGGGTCGTCCGGAAGACGGCCCTCATTTGCATTCCGGTACTTGAACTTCGATTCTCCCTATGATATAATTCGACTTAATGTTTCATTTTCCAATAGAAAAATGTAAAGAGGTGTAGGGTACATGAGCTTTCTGTCTTATTTGATCAACGGAATCAGCCTGGGCAGCATCTATGCGATCATAGCGCTTGGATATACCATGGTTTATGGTATCGCGAGAATGCTGAATTTCGCCCACGGAGATATTATCATGGTGGGAGGGTTTGCGATATTCACCATCGTGAGCACTTTAAGCCTGCCGCCCATATTGGGTGTTTTAGTGGCGGTAGCGGTCTGCACGGTTCTTGGGGTGACCATTGAGCGTGTGGCGTACAAGCCGCTCAGGGGGGCGTCCTCCCTGGCAGTGCTGATCACGGCCATCGGTGTCAGCTATCTGCTTCAGAACATCGCGCTTCTGATCTTCGGTTCCAATGCGCGCCAGTTCACGTCCATCGTGGATGTACCGGGACTTAAGCTGGCTGGAGGGGAGCTGACGATCTCCGGCGTTACCATGGTTACGATCGTGACCTGTATTGTGATTATGGTGGGACTTACTCTGTTCATCAATAAGACGAAGATCGGTCAGGCCATGCTGGCAGTTTCCGAGGATACCGGCGCGGCGACCCTGATGGGGATCGATGTGAACAGGACCATTGCCATAACCTTTGCCATCGGTTCAGCGCTGGCGGCGATTGCTGGCGCGCTGCTCTGCTCCACCTATCCCTCCCTGACTCCTTATACCGGTTCCATGCCGGGTATCAAGGCATTTGTGGCGGCAGTATTCGGCGGTATTGGCTCCATACCGGGTGCTCTGATCGGTGGAGTGCTGCTGGGAGTGATCGAGAATCTTTCCAAGGCATACATATCCTCCCAGCTTTCGGATGCGATCGTATTCTCAGTGCTGATCATCGTGCTTTTAGTGCGTCCGACCGGTATTCTGGGCAAAAAGATTACTGAGAAAGTGTAGGTGTGCGTGATGAAGAAGAATAAGATACTGGTTCAGAACAGTATTACATACGCGCTTGTGATCGGCTGCTGGATCCTGATGCAGATTCTTTCTGCCACCGGGAATATGTCGAGTCTTATGAAGGGGCTTCTAGTTCCGCTGTGTATCTATGTGATACTGGCAGTGTCCTTAAACTTAACCGTAGGCATCCTGGGTGAGTTAAGCCTTGGTCATGCGGGTTTTATGTGCGTAGGCGCATTTGCCGGCGCATTCTTTACCAAAAGTATGGAGAGTGCGATCCCGAGTGTCGGTATCCGTTTTTTCCTGGCGCTCCTGATCGGCGCGCTGGTGGCGGGACTGTTTGGCATCCTGATCGGAATCCCGGTCCTTCGTTTAAAGGGAGACTACCTGGCGATCGTTACCCTGGCTTTTGGCGAGATCATTAAAAACCTGATCAACGTCATGTATATCGGCAAGGATGGGAGTGGTTTCCATTTTTCCATCAAGGACACCATGTCCCTTGGCATGGATGAGACCGGGGTTGTCATCATAAAGGGGGCCCAGGGGATCACCGGTACTCCCAAGGCGGCTACCTTCACCATCGGCATCATCCTGGTGCTGATCACGCTGTTTATTGTGCTGAACCTGATCAACTCCCGCACCGGACGCGCCATCATGTCCATCCGTGACAACCGGATCGCGGCAGAGTCTATCGGGATCAATATTACCAAATACAAGCTGATGGCGTTTGCCATCTCCGCAGCGCTGGCAGGGGTTGCAGGTGTTTTGTATGCTCACAATATATCCAGCCTGGCGGCGACGCCCAAGAGCTTTGGCTATAATATGTCGATCATGATCCTTGTATTCGTGGTCCTGGGCGGACTGGGCAACATCCGCGGATCTATCATCGCTGCCGTCGTGCTGACCATGCTGCCTGAGATGCTGAGGGGCCTGAACAATTACCGCATGCTGATCTATGCCGTTGTGCTGATCGTGATGATGATCTTCAACTCCAGCCCCAAGGCGATCGAGCTGCGTTCCGTCCTGATGGAGAAGCTTCGGAAGAATAAAAAGACTGCTGCGAAGGAGGCTGCGTGATATGGCAATGCTGGAAGTGAAAAATATCGGTATTTCCTTTGGTGGCTTAAAAGCAGTGGATGATTTCAGCATCACCATCGAGAAGGGACAGCTTTATGGTCTCATCGGACCGAACGGGGCAGGCAAGACCACTGTGTTTAACCTGCTTACAGGTGTGTATAAGCCGGATACAGGAAGCATCCTGCTGGACGGCAGGAATATCACCGGCAAAAGGACCATCGACATCAACCAGGCGGGGATCGCGAGGACCTTCCAGAATATCCGTCTGTTTAAGGATTTGAGTGTACTGGACAATGTCAAGTCCGGACTGCACAGCCATTACAAGTATTCCACGATCGAAGGCATCCTCCGTCTGCCCAAATATTACCGGACGGAAAAGGCGATGAATGAGCGCGCCATGGAGCTACTAAAGGTGTTTGACTTAGACGGCGAAGCGGACTACAAGGCATCCAACCTGCCGTACGGCAAGCAGCGGAAGCTGGAGATCGCCAGGGCGCTGGCTACGGAGCCGAAGCTGCTTCTTTTAGACGAGCCGGCGGCGGGCATGAACCCCAACGAGACGGCGGAGCTGATGGATACCATCCGGTTTGTCCGTGACAATTTCGATATGACCATTCTGCTGATCGAGCATGACATGAAGCTGGTTTCCGGCATCTGTGAGGAGCTGACGGTGCTGAATTTCGGACAGGTGCTGGTTCAGGGCGAGACGTCAGAGGTACTGAATGATAAGCGTGTTATCACGGCTTATCTTGGAGAGTAGGAGGAGAGGACTATGGCAATACTGGAAGTAAAGGATCTGGAAGTATACTACGGTGTCATCCAGGCCATCAAGGGAATCTCTTTTCTAGTAAACCAGGGGGAGATCATTGCCCTGATCGGGGCAAACGGCGCGGGAAAGACCACGACGCTCCAGACGATCACCGGTCTGATCCCGTCGAAAGCAGGCAGGATCTTTTATGAGGGCAGTGATATCACGAAGACTCCGGGGCACAAGCTGGTCTCCATGGGCATCGCCCATGTGCCGGAGGGCCGCCGGGTGTTCGCACAGCTGACCGTGCTCCAGAATCTGAAGCTGGGAGCCTATACCAGGAGCGATAAAGAGGAGATCGAGGAGACGCTTAAGATGGTTTACAGCCGTTTCCCGCGTCTGGAGGAGCGAAAGAACCAGCTGGCAGGGACCCTGTCCGGCGGCGAGCAGCAGATGCTTGCCATGGGGCGCGCGCTGATGTCTCATCCCAAACTGATCGTTTTAGATGAGCCTTCCATGGGCTTGTCCCCGATCTATGTAAATGAGATATTCGATATCATCCAGAAGATCAATGACGATGGAGTTACCGTCCTGTTAGTGGAGCAGAACGCCAAGAAGGCGCTCTCCATTGCGGACAGGGCTTATGTTCTTGAGACCGGCTCCATCGTGCTCAGCGGTGATGCGGATAAATTGATGAACGATGACTCGGTGAAGAAAGCATATTTGAGTGAATAGTCAAAAAATGTCAGAAAATTATTCAAATTAGAGGGAAAAGTCCTAGACTTTTTCCTTTTTTTTGTGGTAAACTGTTTGCATAGGCAAATACCATTGCCACAGTACGAATAATAATCACAAGGAGGTTTACAACATGAAGGGTAATGTAATTGTCGGTCAGTCAGGGGGCCCCACGGCAGTAATCAATTCCAGTCTTGCAGGTGTGTACCGCACAGCAATGGACCGCGGGGCGAAAAAAGTTTATGGCATGCTTTTTGGGATTCAGGGGCTGTTAGACGAGCAGTATGTGGATCTGTCTAAGCATATTAGGAGTGATCTGGACGTAGAGATTTTAAAGCGTACTCCCTCGGCATTTCTTGGCACCTGCCGCTACAAGCTCCCGGATATCCATGAAAACCAGGAGATCTACAAAAAGATCTTCCAGATCCTGGAGAAGTTAAACATCGAATGTTTTATCTATATTGGCGGGAATGACTCTATGGATACCATTAAGAAGCTGTCGGATTACGCGATCCTGACGGGACAGAACCAGAAGTTCGTCGGTGTGCCGAAGACCATTGACAACGACCTGGCTCTCACAGACCATACGCCGGGATATGGCAGCGCTGCCAAATATATCGCCACTTCCACCAAAGAGGTGATCCGGGACGGCCTGGGCTTTTCCTACAAGAAAAAGCTGGTCACCATCATTGAGATCATGGGACGGAATGCAGGCTGGCTGACCGGTGCGTCTGCGCTCTCGAAAGGTGAGGACTGTGATGGTCCGGATATGATCTTCCTGCCTGAGCTGGATTTCGATATCGACAAATTCATCAGCCGGGTGAAGAAGCTTTTAGAAAAGAAAGACGTGGTCGTGGTTGCTGTTTCAGAGGGTATCCGTACCAAGGAAGGGAAGTACGTCAGCGAGCTGGGAGCAGGAGTGGATTACGTGGATGCGTTTGGTCACAGGCAGCTCACCGGAACAGCCAATTATCTTGCTAATGTGGTCAATCAGCAGGTTGGATGCAAGGCCCGTGCGGTAGAGTTTTCGACCCTTCAGCGGAGTGCGGCGCATCTCGCTTCCCGTGTGGATGTGAATGAGGCGTTTATGGTGGGCGGCGCAGCGGTCAAGGCGGCGGACGAAGGGGATTCCGGCAAGATGGTAGTGATCGACCGTGTATCCGATGATCCGTATCAGTGCGCTACCGGGATTTACGATGTACATAAGATCGCCAACGGTGAGAAGCTGGTCCCGAGGGACTGGATCACAAAAGATGGGACTTATGTGACAGAGGAATTCATCGATTATGTAAGGCCGCTGATCCAGGGGGATTCCCCGTCTGTCATGGTAGACGGAATCCCGCGTCACTTATACATGTCCTCAAAAAAATAAGGGAGGAGTGATCAATATGCTGTCAAGAGCGATTGATGTTGCAAAAGAAGCATTCTCCGGCAAGAAGGATGACAACGGACACCCGTACGTCGACCACGCCCTGCGCGTGATGGATAAGATGGATACGGAAGAAGAAAAGATCGTAGCGGTGCTCCATGATGTGGTAGAGGAATCGGAGGTTTCTCTCCACGAGCTGCAGGCCATGGGATTTTCCCGCCAGGTGGTGGAGGCTGTGGGCATCCTGACGAAACGCAATGATATGACATATTTTGATTACATTGATGATATCCGCTGCAGCGAACTTGCATCCAAAGTCAAGATCGCGGAGATCGAAGACAATCTGGATATGCCCCGGGTCAGGAAGATGTCGTTCCAGACCTACACCCCGCAGCTGCGGGCAAAAAAGGCGCTTGCAATCCTTAAGAATGAAGATACCGGCAATGATTATAAATAATTCGTCTCCCCTTGGCATATACTGTAACAGTATAGCAAGGGGGTATCTTCATGGATAATTATAATGTATACAAGGATATCAAAGCAAGGACCGGAGGCGAGATCTATCTGGGCGTGGTGGGACCGGTGAGAACCGGGAAGTCCACATTTATCAAACGGTTCATGGAGCAGCTTGTGCTGCCGGAGATGGATGACGAGCACCGGAAGAACCGGACGCGGGATGAATTGCCGCAGAGCGCCGCAGGAAAGACCATCATGACGACGGAACCGAAGTTCATTCCCAAGGAAGCCGCACTGATCCAGCTTGCGGACGGGACTCAGGCGAAGGTACGTCTGATCGACTGTGTAGGGTTTATGGTGGAAGGGGCCAGCGGCCATGAGGAAAATGACAAGGAACGCCTGGTAAAGACCCCCTGGTTTGAGGAGGAGATCCCATTCACCAGAGCGGCAGAGATCGGCACCCGCAAGGTGATCAAGGATCACTCCACCATTGGCATCGTAGTGACCACGGACGGATCGTTCGGGGATCTGAAGCGGGATGCATACATACACGCGGAGGAGACCGCGATCAATGAGTTAAAGGCCATTGGAAAGCCGTTCATCGTGCTGTTGAATTCCGACAGGCCCTTCTCCGAGGAAACCGGTGTTTTGGCTCGTCAGATGCAGGAGCAGTATGGCGTGACTGTGATGCCGGTCAACTGTGAGCAGCTGAAGCCGGAGGACATATACCGGATACTGGAAAAGGTGCTGAAGGAATTTCCGGTCACAGAGGTGGATTTCTTCATCCCCAAATGGCTGGAGATCCTTCCTTCCACCCACTGGTTGAAGGAACAGGTCATCAAAACTGCCAGAGACTTAATGACCCGGGTGCGCCATATGAAAGATGTACCCTCCGACCTAAACGACGGCACGGACCAGGTGATCCGGTCCATGAAGGTAGATCAGATGGATCTGTCCGATGGAAGTGTCTCCGTGCAGGTGGCTCTGGAGGACGGTTATTATTACCAGACCTTAAGCGACTTTGCTGGAATACCCATAGAAGACGAATACCAGCTGATGCAGAAGCTGAAAGATTTGGCATCCATGCAGGGCGAATATGACAAGGTATTAAATGCCATGAACCAGGTAAGGATGAAAGGCTACGGCGTCGTAACCCCGGATCGTTCCGAGATCGTCTTAGATGAGCCGGTCGTGATCAAGCACGGCAATAAATACGGCGTAAAAATGCGTGCAGAGGCCCCGTCCATCAACCTGATCAAAGCCCACATCCAAACCGAGATCGCCCCCATCGTCGGAAGCGAACAACAGGCAGAAGACCTGATCGCCTACATGAAAGAAAACGCAAAAAAAGAAGAAAACGGGATCTGGGAGACAAATATATTTGGAAAATCCATAGAACAGATAGTAGAAGACGGGATTCAGGCAAAAGTGAGCCAAATGACCGAAGACTGCCAGATGAAACTGCAGGATGCATTACAGAAGATCATCAATGACAGCAATGGGGGGCTCATATGCATCATCATCTAGCAGTGCCAAATAAGACGTATAAAGGTATGCGTTGTGCTTGCACATAAGCAGACCTTTATATGGCTTATTTGATAGGGCGAGAGCCCTATCACCGACATGGAGCGAAGCGGAATGGAGGTGCACTGCGTACCCCGCCAGTACACCCCCACAAACTTCTTCGCCGCATGGAGCGCAGCGCAATGCCGGCCCGTCCAGGCATCCTCCCCTCCATTTCGAATCCCCACCCCAAGGAGGCATCAATATATGCGACTAGTATTCAGCGGCGCCGCCCACGAAGTCACGGGCAGCTGCCATTACATTGAACTTGGAACCACAAAACTCCTCGTCGACTGCGGCATGGAGCAGGGCCAGAACCTGTACGAGAACATCGACCCGCCGGCCCCCTGGACCGACATCCAGTTTGTCCTCCTGACCCATTCCCACATCGACCATGTAGGAATGCTGCCCTATATCTACGCCCGCGGTTTCCGCGGCCGCGTGATCGCCACAGCCGCCACCTGCGACCTGTGCACGATCATGCTAAAAGACTCAGCCCACATCCAGGAGATGGAGGCTGAGTGGAAGAACCGCAAAGCGCGCCGTGCAGGCCGCGCAGAAGTCCCTCCGCTCTACGAGATGAATGACGCCTTAGGCGTCCTCGAGCACTTCGAACCTTACGAATACGGAGAAATGGTAACCCTAAACGAATCGGTCACCATCCGTTTCACCGATATCGGACATCTTCTCGGCTCCGCATCCATCGAGATCTGGCTGAAAGAAGACGACATCGAAAAAAAGATCGTCTTTTCCGGGGACATCGGAAACAAAAACAAACCCCTGATCAAAGACCCCGCTTACACCAAAGAAGCAGACTACGCCGTAATGGAGTCTACCTACGGAGACCGTCTGCACGAAAAGCGTGTAGACCACATCACCGAGCTGGTCCGCATTGTCCAGGAAACGCTGGACCGCGGCGGCAATGTGGTGATCCCTGCCTTTGCAGTAGGACGGACCCAGGAACTGTTATTTTACTTCCGCCAGATCAAAGCCCAGCACCTGATCAAGAACCACGACAGCTTTGAAGTCTATGTGGACAGCCCCCTTGCGGTGGAGGCGACCCATGTATTCAAGCAGAACCAGCTGGACTGCTACGACGATGAGACAAAAGAACTGGTAATACAGGGCATCAACCCGATCTCATTTCCGGGACTGAAGCTCTCCGTGACCAGTGACGAGTCCAAGAACATCAACTTCGACACCCGCCCCAAGGTCATCATCTCCGCATCCGGAATGTGCGATGCAGGCCGGATCCGCCACCATTTAAAGCATAACCTGTGGCGCCCGGAATGTACCGTGATCTTTGCCGGTTACCAGGCAGAAGGCACCATTGGCCGCAGCCTGACCGACGGGAATAAGACGGTCAAACTCTTCGGTGAGGCGATCGATGTAGAAGCACACATCGAAACGCTCCACGATATCAGCGGACATGCAGACCGGGATGGCCTGTTGGAATGGGCATCGGCATTTGAGAAAAAGCCGTCGCAGTTTTTTATTGTCCACGGCAGCGACAGCGTATGCGACCGGTTCGCAGAAGCCGTCACCAGCTTAACAGGAGTTCCGGCGAAGGCACCGTTTAGCGGCTCTGAATTCGACCTGGCTGCAGGCGTATGGGTGAAAGAAACAGAAGGAATCCCGATCGCCTCTAAATCCGAGGCCACACGCAAGGCAAACGGCGTATTTGCCCGTCTCCTTGCAGCAGGGGAACGTCTTATGGCGGTCATCAGCCGGAATGAGGGCGGCGCCAACAAAGACCTGGCGAAATTCGCCGATCAGATCAATGCATTATGCGATAAATGGGATAGATAAGGAGAGTCAGATTCATGTCAAAGGTACAGATTTACACGGATGGTTCAGCCAGGGGGAATCCTGACGGACCGGGAGGATATGGGGCGGTGCTCCAGTTTATGGACAGCAAGGGTCAACTGCATGAGAGGGTCCTGTCGGCCGGATATCAGAAGACAACCAACAACCGCATGGAGCTTATGGCGGCGATCGTGGCTTTAGAGGCGCTGAACCGTCCCTGTGAAGTCGAGCTTTATTCCGACTCCAAGTATCTGACGGATGCTTTTAATCAGAAATGGATCGACAACTGGGTTGCAAACAACTGGAAACGCGGAAAAAGCGGTCCGGTAAAAAATATCGATCTGTGGGAACGGCTCCTTGCCGCCAAAGCCCCGCACCGGGTATCCTTTATCTGGGTGAAGGGCCATGCGGGACATCCCCAGAACGAGAGGTGTGATATGCTTGCCACCACCGCCGCAGACGGACAGGATCTGCTGGTGGATGAAGGGGTGGAAAATTAAGTAAATCTTACGATTGTTTACTTCTTTGGTTTTCATATTTTCATTCCTGGAAGTTTATGCTATGGTAGTGATGTGAGAGAGATACCATACAAAACGGGGCAGGATAATATATGAAATTAAAAGGGATATGGATCACCATATGTTTGATCGTGGTAGCAGGTGTCTGTGCTACCAGTTATACAAAGCAGTATACCTCCGAATCTGTGACTATGAGATCGTTGGAGGAAGCTGCCGGCATCCCGGAGACGGCAGCGGCTGGCAGCGGCGATTTGGGTCTGGCATCTGCAGCGTCCCGCACAGCGGCTGTCCGTGGACAGGTGGCAGCAGATGAGGCGGCAGATGACAGTGCGTTGGCAGAGATTGCCCAGGCAGAAGCTGTGGAGATATCGCCAGTTATGCAGGAGCTGTTTGATCTCGACGAACAGATAGAGAGAAGCCATTCGAAAACGGTAGATACCACAGCCAACTCCCTGAAGGCATCCGCAGAAAGCGAGTGGAAGCTGTGGGAGGACAGGATGGAACGTTATCTGGATATTCTTGAGAAGAAGCTTTCTGACGAAGACCGGGAAGCATTGTTCCTTGAGCAGAAGGAATGGATCAAGGACCGGGAAACTGCCGCCGCGTCCGCCTCCAAAAAGCAGAACAGCAGTGCTTTAGTAGAGCTTGAGTACAATCTTTTCATGAAGAAGATCACGAGAGAACGGGTCTACGAGCTGGCTAACCGCTACGAAAAAGAACTGACGGAAGGATAGAGCAGATGCTTCTTCTAAACTACATTGAAGATGTTTTTCAGATTATTGTGCAGTACGGAATCCTGTTCCTGGAATGCGCAGGAGTGGCAGTTCTGCTGCTGACAGCTGCAAAAAGTGTGATAGGATGTATCAAAAAAGATCCCGGAGTCAGGTTGATGCTGGCGCAGGGGATCGCCCTTTCCCTGGAATTTAAGCTTGGCGGCGAGGTGCTCCGTACAGTCATTGTGCGTGAATGGAGTGAACTTGCCATATTGGGGGCGGTGATCGTTCTGAGAGGCGCTTTGACCTTCCTGATCCACTGGGAGATCAAAACAGAGGAATCGCGGATCAATGGATGAAAGAATGGGAGGCGGAAGAAAATTCCGTCTCTTTTTTGTTTCCGGCTTGATAATTGCAGGTTCCTATGATAAGATACAATGATGAAAGAATGTATCTGAACACAAGGAGGAATGATGATGTCAGCTATCGCAGGAAGTTTTTTGCAGTTTGGCGTGAAAGCAGTGATTTTCGCGGCGATTGCCTACGCCGGGATTATCTGCGGCAAGAAGTTCAGAGATAAAAAAGATGCCGAAAAGGCTGCAGGCAGCCAGGAAGGCAGATAATACGGAGGAAGCAGTAAAGTGAACAAGTATGGTGTAAACGAATTGAGAAAGATGTTCCTGGAGTTCTTTGAGAGCAAGGGTCATCTGGCGATGAAAAGTTTTTCCCTGGTACCGCATAATGACAACAGTCTGTTGCTGATCAATTCCGGCATGGCGCCCTTAAAGCCCTATTTTACTGGGCAGGAGATCCCGCCGCGCAACCGCGTGACCACATGCCAGAAATGTATCCGTACCGGAGATATTGAGAATATCGGAAAGACTGCCCGTCACGGCACCTTTTTTGAAATGCTGGGCAACTTCTCATTCGGAGATTATTTTAAGACGGATGCCATCCATTGGTCCTGGGAGTTTTTGACCGAGGTGGTGGGGCTGGATCCGGATCGTCTCTATCCGTCTGTTTATCTGGATGACGATGAGGCTTTTGATATCTGGAACAAGGAGATCGGCATTCCGGCGGAACGGATCTTCCGCTTTGGCAAGGAAGACAACTTCTGGGAGCATGGAGCAGGTCCCTGCGGACCCTGTTCCGAGATCTATTATGACCGCGGTGAAAAGTACGGCTGCGGCAAGCCGGATTGTACTGTAGGCTGCGAGTGCGACCGCTACATTGAGGTGTGGAACAACGTATTCACCCAGTTTGAGAGTGACGGCAAGGGGAATTATACCGAGCTTGCCCATAAGAATATTGATACCGGTATGGGGCTGGAGCGTCTGGCAGTTGTTGTTCAGGACGTGGATTCCCTGTTTACGGTGGATACCAACAAGGCGCTTCTGGATGAGGTGTGCGCCCTGGCCCACACGGAGTACCTTGCTGATGCCAGGACAGATATCTCCCTTCGTATTATTGCAGACCATGTGAAGTCCTGCACCTTTATGATATCCGACGGCATTATGCCGTCCAACGAAGGACGCGGATACGTGCTGCGCCGTCTTCTGCGCCGTGCGGCGAGACACGGGAGACTGCTTGGCATTGAAGGCGGATTCATGCCGGAATTGTCTAAAACGGTGATTGCTCTTTCCAAGGACGGTTATCCGGAGCTGGAAGAGAAGAAAGCGATGATCCTCAAGGTCCTTGCCCAGGAGGAGGAGAAGTTTAACAAAACCATCGATCAGGGTCTTGCAATCCTTACGGATATGGAAGCGGATATGGCTGCCAAAGGGGAGACCGTACTTTCCGGAGAAAATGCATTTAAGCTCTATGATACCTATGGGTTCCCGCTGGATCTGACCATCGAGATCCTGGAGGAGAAGAACATGACGGTGGACGAGGCCGGATTCCAGGCTGCCATGAAGGAGCAGCGTGAAAAAGCACGTGCAGCCCGCAAGACCACCAACTACATGGGGGCCGATGTGACGGTCTACCAGTCTATCCCGGCTGAGATCACGTCCACATTTGTGGGATATGACCGCCTGGCACATGATTCCAGGATCACGGTACTGACCACGGATACAGAGATCGTGGAAGCTCTGACGGATGGACAGGCAGGCACTGTGATCACCTGTGAGACTCCGTTTTATGGTACTATGGGAGGACAGAGCGGCGACCACGGTATGATCGTGGGTGCGGACGGCACCTTCCGGGTGGAGGATACTATTCATTTGCAGGGCGGCAAGATCGGCCATGTAGGGAAGATGGTTTCCGGCATGCTGACCACAGGAGAGAACGTGACCTTGAGCGTAGATGCGGAGAGCCGCCGTTCCACAGAGAAGAACCACAGCGCGACGCATCTGCTGCAGAAGGCGCTTCGCACCGTGCTGGGCGAACACGTTGAGCAGGCCGGTTCTCTGGTCACTCCGGACAGGCTGCGCTTCGACTTTACTCATTTCTCTGCCATGACAGCAGAAGAGATTAAGAAGGTTGAGGAGCTGGTCAATCAAGAGATTCAGGAAGGCCTGGATGTTGTAACACAGGAGATGAGTCTGGATGAAGCGAAGAAAACGGGCGCTATGGCGCTGTTTGGCGAAAAATACGGCGAGAAGGTTCGTGTGGTTAAAATGGGCGACTTCTCTACAGAGCTTTGCGGCGGTACTCACGTTGGCAATACTGGTGCGATCCACGCATTCAAGATCATTTCAGAGGCAGGTATCGCAGCCGGGGTCCGCAGGATCGAGGCGCTGACCGGAGACGGTCTGATGGCCCATTATCAGAAGGTGGAAGAGGAACTGCATGAGGCAGCCAGGACTGCCAAGACAAGCCCTTCTGAGTTAAAGAGCAGGATCGAATCCATGATGGAGGAGCTGAAGAGCCTCCATGCCGAGAATGAAAAGTTAAAGAGTAAACTTGCCAAGGATTCCTTAGGCGACGTTATGAGCCAGGTGAAAGATATAAACGGCGTCAAGGTCCTTGCCACGAAGGTAGCCGACGTGGATATGAACGGGCTGCGCGGTTTAGGCGACCAGCTCAAGGAGAAGCTGGGCGACGGCGTGATCGTGCTGGCATCCGTACAGGGGGATAAAGTGAACCTGATGGCAACAGCTACCGATGCCGCACAGGCAAAGGGCGCTCACGCAGGCAATCTGATCAAGGCGATCGCTTCCCTTGTAGGCGGCGGTGGCGGCGGACGTCCGAACATGGCGCAGGCTGGAGGCAAGAATCCGGCAGGCGTGGACGCGGCGCTTTTAAAAGCTTATGAGGTGGCTGCGGAGCAGATCCACTAAGCTTTATACAGGATAGTTAGGGCGGGCATCATTCAATCATAGAGATCGTATGATTGAGTGGTGCCTGTTTTTGTGCTCTTTTGCAAATATTGACAGATATCATTGAAAAACAAAGAATAGGACATTATACAATATTTATAGTATTTGTCAGTGTTCTATGGTAAGATTAAAAAAAGTGGGAGAGAATGCTGTGATTAAAAAATTATTAGCAATTTTTACTGTTGCTATTGTGGGAAAAGAATTGTATTTTTGCATTCTTGATAAAATACTGCATACGACCTTGTTTTTGGCTATGGTGTTTGTTGTGTGTCTTTGGACGGGATTGAAATATAAGCAGGAACAAGATCCTCTCTATAATCGGATTTCAAAGGGATGTGCTTTTGTGTGGGTGATGTGTGCAATCTTTACGGTTGTCTATGCGCCAAAGTACTTCGAAAGCGCTGAACCGGTCAGCGGTGGTATTGGTTATGTTCTGGTCGAAATATTTGATAAAGATATCGCTTTTATTTCTAATAGCAGAGATGCGCATAATATAAAAGCGTATGACTATTATCTTGTTGATGAAGGTAAAGGAAAAAATGCTCTGTTGAAGTATTTTCATAAAAAAGTTTCGCCGCAGGTGGAGTATGTAGAAAAAGGAGATGCTGTCTTTTACTATATTGCCGGGCAGGCGCATGAAGAAATGGCTGCTGTCTCAGTTTTAGAGAAAGGCGGGTATGATATTTTAAGGGTAGAAGGTACAAAAATGTTTAAACAAAAGAATCTTTTAGGAGGATATTATTGGGGGAAAAACATATATGCACAATAGACCTTGTGTTTTGAGAAAAGAGGGCGTTTATGATAAAAAGCAGATTTCGGTACCTGCTGATTTTATGTGCTGTTATGTGTTGGCTTGCCGCCTGCACTACATCCACCTACAATGAGGAGCACCAAGAGGGAGAGACCTCTGGTACAGCAGGACAAACTATGAAACAGGAGATAGAATCAGAGTCTGGGCAGCAGACAGAGGAGGTCTCGCTTGCAGAAGGCTACCAGTTTGTGCGAGATCTCGGAATCTTCGCTCCCGGCAGTCCGGTCATCTATCAGATGGAGAACTTAAATACTCCGGAGGTGAAAAACGAGTACGGGACGGCACGGCTTTTAAATGCTTTCTATCAGGATGGAAACGTGATGCTGACTGTGCTTTATAAAGATTATTCGGTTTATCAGCTATCCGATGAGGAAGTCCGGGAAATCCGGCAGAAAGAGAAAGAAAACAGGGAAAAACAGGAGCGCGGAGAAGCGATAGCGTCGGACGACAGCTATTTCTGTATGGATGAAGAAAAGCAGATTTACATGAGAAGCGCATTTTTGGAAAACTGGCAAGAACAGAATCCCGATGATACGAGCCCATTTTATGAAGGAAAGATGTTTATCCAGGGAAGTAAGAAGCCTGGATACATATTTAATCGTGCATCTTATACCAGATACTCTTATGATAAATATTCAGATATCGGATATATCCCGATATTAGTTCGTTTCATAAAGGATGGAAAATATCCGGAGACGGATGGTCCGGATGGCGTCCACGAATTGCAGCTGGATGCTTTTGAAGACCCATTTACGTTTGAATTTGGTAAATCCATAGAGCTGGACTCTTTGCAGGAACTGCCGGGAGTGGTGATGAAGGAAGGTGCAAGCCTCTATGCGGAAGCGGAACGGGAGGATAAGGCTTTCGTAGTATCTTTTTATACGTACTCCGATGTTGGTTGTTCCATTGTGCCGCAGAAGTTCAGTGTGTCGGCGGACTGTTCAGATCAGCAGACGGAGCAGCTTAAGCCAGGCCCTGATCTTCTGCAAAGCAGTGTCACTGATAAGGATCTGTTTGTTGGCAATGCAAACGGAAAGCTCATAAAAAGTGCATTTATCATACCGGACGGACAGGATATAGAGGGATTGACCGTGAACTATGAGCAGTTTGCCGTGACGGATCCCTCGGAGATCGGAACCTACACATTCAAAATTCCCCAGGATGAGGAGGAGCTTGAAATCAGCGCAGAATTTCCTGACGGAATCCTGTATCTGACAAAGGTAAGCCGTATGGAAGAAAAAATGAAATGGGGAACGGATGAGGACGGGAAGGATCTGTTAAAACCGCAGATCTATCTGACTGGTCGTGTCGAAGACAAGAGAAGCGATCGGCATGTGAATTTGATTCAGGCGACGGATGCTAAGAGCGAGACAGATGGCAGCGGCAGTCATTTTTACACAGGTAACTATTATCCGGATATCGATCAAAGTGAATCAGCATCCTGGTATGATGGAAAGATACAGGGGTTTGCGATCGGTTATGAGGAAGGCGAGGAAAGCGTGACGGTCCGGTTCCACGATGCGGTGACAAAGTGGAGTACTGATATAAAGGCCCCGGTCAGACTCCGGTAATATGGGCGAAATCATGACGCTCCGGGCAGAAGATTGCAGGATTTTGGAAATTTTATGAAATAAATCCCCTTCTTTTGCAAAAAATAGTTGACGAATGCAGATTTTATGCTATAATCATTTCAGTGCTATAAAATACCCAAACAGTTGTATTATGCACAAGTACACAACTGGAGGGAGGTTAGGTGTGAGCTATGTCAAACGTTATCGTTAAAGAAAACGAGACTCTGGACAGCGCATTACGCAGATTCAAAAGAAACTGCGCTAAGGCGGGTATTCAGCAGGAGATTCGTAAGAGAGAGCATTACGAAAAACCAAGCGTAAGACGCAAGAAAAAGTCTGAAGCTGCAAGAAAACGTAAATTTAACTAAATGTTCCGAAATCCCCAGTCATAAGGCTGGGGATTTTTTCGTAGAATGATAGTAATTACCGGTATATGGGTAGAGACGATTGTTTGATCAGATTAAAATAACGGCGGCGGACAGTCTGAAGCTGCCGAAGGATGTGGTCCTGGGAGAGGTGCTGGTCTCCTTTGTAGGACGTTACAGCGTGACCATTGAAAATTACCGGGGAATCCTGATATATGATGACAAGACCGTTAAGCTCCAGGCGAAGCACTGCAAGCTGCAGATTCACGGGAAACGGCTTCATATCGATTATTATAACCATGACGAGATGAAGATAAGCGGACAGATACAGTCGATGTGTTTTGAAGATTGAGGACGGGAGTGAGTGGGGTGAAACAGGCTGTTATGCGTTATACAGGCGGATATCTCCGGATCCGTCTGGTTGGATTTTCGCCGGAGCGTTTTTTGAACCTGTGCATGGCAAACCAGATCGTGATCTGGGATCTTCGTTATCAGGACAATGGTTACCAGTTTCTGGTCACGGTGAAGGATTACCGCCGTGTGCGTCCGCTGGTGAAGAAGGCACAGGTCCATTTGAGGATTATGGGAAGGTACGGACTTCCTTTTTTTTTACACCAGAATCGAAGGAGGAAGCTGTATGCCGCAGGGGTTGCAGCATTCTTCCTCATACTTTTTATCATGTCAAGGTTCATATGGAATATCACGTTGGACGGGAATTACCATTTTACGGATGACACCCTGCTGCACTATCTGGATTCGCTGGATATCCGGTACGGCACGGTGAAATCCGGGATCGACTGCGACGCGCTGGAGGAATCAATCCGCAGCCAGTACCCTGAGATCATATGGGTATCCGCACGGATCTCAGGAACCCGCCTGATGATCAAGGTCAAGGAAAATGAGGTGATGGGGACGATTCCTGTCAGGGAGGACACGCCGCAGGACCTGGTGGCTGACAAATCCGGCGTCATCACAAGAATGGTTGTCCGCAGAGGAAAAGCACAGGTTGCCGTCGGGGATGCGGTGGAGGCGGGACAGGTTTTGGTCAGCGGGACCATCCCGATCTACAATGATGCGGAAGAACTGGTCAACTGCCAGTATGTGCATGCAGATGCGGATATTTATGCGCAGACCGAGGCAGGATATACAGAAAAGCTGTCCCATTTTGTGACGGAACGCTCTTATAACGGCAAGGTCCGTCATGGCCTGCGGCTGCGTTTTCCCGGCCTCTCCTTTCTCTGGATGCTGCCGTCCGGGAAGGAGACTCTCTGGGAGATGACCGGTCGGTATGAACAGGTGACGGTGTGCGGTGATTTTTATCTGCCCATATGGATCGATCAGATCACGGCGCGCCAGTATGAGAATTATGAGCGGACCCGGACCCAGTCGGAACTGGAAACCATAAAAAATCAAATAAATGACAGTAAAATTCAAAATTTATTGGAAAAAGGGGTACAAATAATTGAAAATGATGTTAAAATATTAGATAAGAGTTCCGGCTGGGAGATCCAGGGCAGTTTCATCCTGGAGGAGAAGGTCGGGACCGGACAGGACATACCACAGAATATGAACGAGGAAGAGGAGCAGACAACAGATCAATGAGTGTAATAGAAACGATTATCGATATACCCGCAGAGCATGAGAAGAATGTATGCGGCCAGTTTGACAGTTACCTAAAAAAGATTGAGCGGACGCTTCATGTGACCATCGTGGCCCGGGACGGAGCGATCAAGCTGATCGGCCCGGAGGCCATGATAAAACGCGCCAGGAGCGTGTTCAACAACCTGGTGGAGCTGTCTAAAAGAGGCAACGCCATCACGGAACAGAATGTGGATTACGCCCTCTCTCTGTCCTTCACGGAGTCAGATCATGAGATCCTGGAGATCGATAAGGATATCATCTGCCGCACCGTGACAGGCAAGCCGGTGAAGCCCAAGACCGTAGGCCAGAAGCAGTATGTGGACACCATACGCAAGAAGATGATCGTCTTCGGAGTCGGTCCTGCCGGTACCGGAAAGACTTATCTTGCCATGGCGATGGCTATCTCCGCTTTCAAAAACGGAGAAGTGAACCGGATCATCCTGACCCGCCCTGCGATCGAGGCGGGGGAGAAGTTGGGTTTCCTGCCGGGGGATCTGCAGAGCAAGATCGACCCGTACCTGCGCCCGCTCTATGACGCCCTGTACCAGATCATGGGTGCGGAGAGCTTTCTGCACAACTCGGAGAAGGGGTTGATTGAGGTTGCGCCGCTGGCTTACATGCGCGGCCGTACCCTGGACAATGCCTATATTATCCTGGATGAAGCGCAGAATACCACGCCCGCCCAGATGAAGATGTTTTTAACCCGTATCGGTTTTGGTTCCAAGGTCATCGTCACCGGCGATAAGACCCAGAAGGACCTTCCGAGTGGAGCCGTATCAGGGCTTGATATGGCGATGAAGGTGCTGCACCGGATCGATGACATTGGTTTCTGCAACTTAACAAGCAGCGACGTGGTCCGTCATCCATTGGTGCAGAAGATCGTACAGGCTTATGACGACTATGAGAAGAAGGATGCGAAAAACGCACAGAAGGACCATCCGAGAAGATTTAAGGAACAGAGGAACCGATCATGACGATTAATATTGAATATGAGACAGAACTGCCGCTTCCGGTCGACCACGAGAAGATCATCCACGATATCATCCCGGCAGCTCTGGACTATGAAGAATGCCCCTACGAGGCGGAGGTCAATGTGATCCTGACGGACAACGAGGCGATCCGGGAGATCAACCGGGATTACCGTCAGATCGATGCGCCTACGGATGTTTTATCCTTTCCGATGGTCGAATTCGAAACGGAATCAGACTTTAGCCATGTGGAGGACGCGGTTGAGGATTTCTTTAATCCGGAGACTGGAGAGCTGATCCTGGGGGATATTATCATCTCCGTGGAGAAAGTCATCGAACAGGCGGAAAAGTACGGACATTCTAAGGAGCGGGAGCTGGCCTTTCTTCTCGCCCACAGTATGCTGCACTTATGCGGTTACGACCATATGGACGAGGAAGAGCGGGAGCTCATGGAACAGAAGCAGAGAGAGATCTTAGAGTCGAAAGGATACAGCCGATGAAAAAAACCAAGGTTCTGGCAAGGTGGATTCTGGCAGGAGGGGTGTGTGCAGCGGTATGGATATGTCCTGGCTGCAGCAGGCCCGTGTCTGCCCCTTTGGAGCGGATTGAAACAACAGTCCCGACAGAGGAGACCGAGACAGAACCGCTTGTGCTTCCCACCGAACCGCCGGAGACGGAGACCGTGGAGGAGTCAGAAGAATATCCGGAGGAGCGGGTGGAGGTTGACGGCATGATCCGCAGCTACTTGACGGGCGAGATGGTTCCCGTGTCACAGGGCAACCGCCGTCCCCTTGCGATCATGATGAGCAATGACAAGCAGGCGCTTCCCCAGTACGGGATCAACCGGGCCGGAGTGGTCTACGAGGCGCCGGTGGAGGCCACCATGAACCGGTACATGGCGATCATGGAGAACTACGATGATCTGGACCGGATCGGGTCTGTGCGGAGCTGCCGGACCTACTATACATACTTTGCCAGGGAGTTTGACGCTATATACGCCCATTTCGGGCAGAGTACCTTTGCAAAGCCTTACCTGAAGAATGTAGACAACATAAACGGGATCGAGGGCACCGGAAGCACCGCTTACTACCGGGCGAAGGATAAGCGCTCCCCGCACAATGCCTACGCAAGCTTTGCCGGGATCCAGAAGGCCATCGGCCAGCTTCACTATTCTCAGGAATATGATCCGGAGTATGAGGGGCATTTCCTTTTTGCCAGGACCGGCAAAGAAGCTGAGCTAAAGGGCGCGGATGCGCGGGAGGCATGGAAGGTGAGGCCGGGGTATAAGTACAATGATCCCTGGTTTGAGTACCATGAGGACGACGGCCTCTATTACCGGTACCAGTATGGGGATGTGCATAAAGGGGACGAAGGTCCCATTGCGGTGAAGAATATCATCATCCAGTACTGCTCCGCAGGATACTATGCGACCACGGACTACCGCAACATCAACGTCCATGAGGATTCCTGGGGGTATTTCATCACCGGGGGCAAAGCGGAGGATATTACCTGGAAAAAGGACGGGGAGTTTGGCGTGACCCATTACTATGACGCCACGGGCGAGGAGATCGTGCTGAATCCGGGAAAAACCTGGATCTGCATTGCCACGACCAATGATATGGGCATGGCGAAAATAGAAGGAAAGAACTGAGCTGGATAAAACAGTAAAAATAAGCAGATACTATACTTACGGAGGTTTTACTATGAAAAAGTATATGATCTGTTTATTTTTATTTTTGGGCATCAGCGCAGTTTGTGTATCTGTGGGATTTTTTGCAAGGCAGCAGTACCAGAAGGCCCAGTCCGAATCTGCAACGGAAACGTCACTGGAGACGGAGACGGCCACGGAAGACCAGATGGTCGTAAACCAGCGGGAGGTCATCCACGAGACCGTGGCGGAGGAATACTATCTGGTGGCGGAGGACGGCGTCCTGCTGGTGTTTTTAAAGGACAAGAAGACCATTTCCCTCTACACCCATGTGCCGCTTATGGATTTCCCTGCCAAAGAGAGGGACAGGCTGCGGGAAGGCATCTGGTTCCCGTCCATGATGGAGGTGTTTAATTACCTGGAATCCTACACCAGCTGATAGCCCCGGTTAAAATTATGGAAAGAAATTTCCCGACAGGGGCGGCAACTGTAAAAATCGCTTGAAAAGAACCGGTAAACTGGATACAATAGAAAGCACGAACAGAAATGAGTACGGATACGGAGGATAAAGTGTGAAAAACCAGATTTTGATCATCGGAGGCGGCGCTTCCGGTCTGATGGCATCCATCGCCGCGGCGCGGGAAGGCGCAGAGGTGACCATATTAGAGCATATGGACCGGGTAGGCAAAAAGATTCTCTCCACCGGCAATGGGCGATGCAATATGACAAACCTGTCTCTCCGTGCCGAGTATTACCGGTGCAGCCAGAAGCAGTTTCCCATGAAGGTGCTGGATCGGTTTTCTGTGTGGGATACGCTGACCTTTTTTGATGAGATCGGGATTGTGACGAAGAACCGGAACGGTTATATTTATCCCAATTCCGAGCAGGCATCCTCGGTGCTGGATACACTGCGGCTGGAAGCGGAGCACGCGGGGGTGCGCACCGTGGTGGACTGCCGGATCAAGCGCATCAAAAAAGATGGGCTGCGGAAGTTCACAGTGGAGACGGAGGGAGGGACCTACCGGGGAAACCGCCTGATCCTTGCCACAGGCTCCAAGGCGGCGCCGGTGACCGGATCGGACGGCAGCGGCTATGACTACGCAAGAGAGTTTGGGCATCACATCATCCGTCCGCTGCCGGCCCTGGTCCAGCTCCGCTGCGAAGGGAAATTTTTCAAGCAGCTTTCCGGCATCCGCTGCGAGGCGGTGGTCAAATTAAAATCAGACGGGAAGATTATTGCCGCCAATGAGGGGGAGCTGCAGCTTACGGATTACGGTATTTCCGGCATCCCCACATTTCAGGTCAGCCGTTTTGCTTCTGTGGCCTTAAGCAGCGGCAGGAAGGTATCGGCTGTGATCGATTTCTTCCCCACGAAAAGCATGAATGAGACCCGCCAGTTTTTAAAGCAGCGGGCAGAGCATATGGCCTACCGGAGCAGCGGGGATTTTCTCACCGGCGTGCTGAACAAAAAACTGGCGCTGGTGCTTTTAAAGCTTTCCGGCATCCGTGCGGAGGAGCCGGTGAGTGAGATCACCCCCGCTTCCATGGAACGGCTGGTGAACCAGATCAAGCAGTTTGAGGCCCAGGTCACAGCCACCAATTCCTTTGAGCAGGCGCAGGTCTGCTGCGGAGGTGTGGATACCCACGAGGTCCGTCCGGAGACGCTGGAGTCCAGGCTGGTGCCGGGACTCTATCTGGTGGGCGAGCTTTTAGATGTGGACGGCATCTGCGGCGGTTATAACCTGCAGTGGGCGTGGTCCACGGGAGCGATCGCAGGAAGATGTGCAGGGAGAGAGTAGAGATGATACGGATAACACAATTAAAGCTGCCGGTGGGACACACCCCGGAAGCGCTTGTGAAAAAAGCGGCGAAAGCCTTAAAGATAACCCCGGAGGCAGTTTTAGAACTGAAGATCCGGAAGCAGTCGCTGGATGCGAGAAAGAAACCAGATCTGTTTTATACTTATACAGTAGACGTTAAGACGGCAGCGGAAGATAAAGTGGTACATAAGGCGAAGAATCCCCAGGCCGTGCTCTGCCGCGAAGAAGGATACCAGTTCCCGGCTCCGGGAGGGAAAAAGCTTACCCATCCGCCGGTGATCATCGGAACCGGCCCGGCAGGACTTTTCTGCGGTTTGATGCTGGCCCGGAATGGATACCGCCCTTTACTCCTGGAACGGGGCGGGGATGTGGATACAAGAAGGAAGAAGGTGGACCGGTTCTGGGAGGCCGGTATCCTGGATGGACGTTCCAACGTCCAGTTCGGGGAAGGCGGAGCCGGGACATTTTCGGACGGAAAGCTCAATACACTGGTAAAAGACCCGCAAAAGCGCAATCAGCTTGTACTGGAGACCTTCTGCGAGTTTGGAGCTGATCCTGCCATTCTGTACCAGAATAAGCCCCATATCGGCACGGATGTACTCGCGGATGTTGTAAAGTCCATGAGGCAGGAGATTGTGAGACTGGGCGGCGAAGTCCGGTTTGACTGTCAGGTGACGGATATCTGTATGGAACATGGGAAGGTCTCGGGAGTTGTCACGGAGGATGGGACCTGCATCCCCGCAGAGGCGGTGGTCCTCGCCATTGGGCACAGCGCCAGGGATACCTTTGAGATGCTTTATAAACGGGGCGTGCCCATGGACTGTAAGGCGTTTGCCGTAGGGCTGCGTATCCAGCATCCCCAGGCGGTGATCAACCGGTCCCAGTACGGGACAGAGGATGCGGGGGAGCTTGGGGCGGCAAGCTACAAGCTTACCAGACAGACAAAGAGCGGCAGGGGCGTTTATTCCTTCTGCATGTGTCCGGGCGGTTATGTGGTGGATGCCTCCTCGGAACCTGGCAGGCTGGCAGTCAACGGCATGAGCTACCACGCCCGGGCGGGGGCAAATGCCAACAGCGCCCTGATCGTCACGGTCACGCCGGAGGATTTCCCGGATCAGACGCCGCTTGGAGGCGTGATGTTCCAGCGCAGGCTGGAGGAGCAGGCGTACAAGGCGGCGGGCGGGAAGATCCCAGTCCAGCTTTACGGGGATTTCAAGGCGGACCGTCTTTCTGTGCAGCCTGGCGATATAGAGCCTCAGATGCGCGGCCAGTGGGCTTTTGCAGATGTGAGGGGAATTATGCCGGAGAACCTCAATCAGCCGCTTATAGAGGCTATAGAGGGCTTTGGCGGCATCATCCGAGGCTTTGGCTGCCATGACGCGGTGCTGGCGGGCATTGAGAGCCGCACTTCGTCTCCGGTGCGGATCTGGCGGGATGAGCATTTTGAGAGCAGTACAGGCGGCCTCTATCCCTGTGGGGAGGGAGCCGGATATGCTGGGGGCATCACGTCAGCCGCCATGGACGGGATCAAGGTGGCGGAGGCGGTGGCGGAGGCCTTTGGCCGGCCGGAATAATCGGGAGGGACCATTGCGGGAGGAATTATGTTAACAGAAGACAGATTAAAACTGAAGGATAAAAAACGGATCGTGATCAAGATCGGCTCGTCTTCCCTGACCCATCCGGGCACGGGAGCGCTGAACCTTTTGAAAGTAGAACGGCTGATCCGCATCATCTGCGATCTAAAGGGGGAAGGCCGGGACGTGGTGTTAGTCTCCTCCGGCGCCATTGCGGCGGGAAGGCAGGCCCTGGGCGGACAGAAGCGTCCGGAGACGATCTCGGAGAAGCAGGCGTTCGCGGCGGTAGGCCAGGCCAGGCTCATGATGGTCTACCAGAAGATTTTTGCAGAGTACAACTGTGTGGCGGCGCAGGTGCTGCTCACCAAGGATACCATGGTCAACGAGGTGTCCCGCTACAACGCCCAGAATACCTTTGACGAGCTTTTGAACCTGGGAGCCGTGCCGGTTGTCAACGAAAATGATACGGTCTCCACCCACGAGATCCAGTTTGGGGATAATGACAGGCTGTCCGCGATCGTGGCTGCTCTGATCGGAGCGGATCTTTTGATCCTGCTGTCCGATATTGACGGGCTGTACTCCGATGACCCGCACCAGAACCCGGATGCAAGGTTTATAAGCATGGTCCAGGAGATCACGCCGGAACTGCTTCATATGGGCAAGGATACCTCCGGCAGCGACGTTGGCACCGGGGGCATGTCGGCGAAGCTGGCGGCTGCCAGGATCGCCACGGACAGCGGTTCCGATATGGTGATCGCTAACGGTGAGGATGTGGAGGTCATCCATGAGATCATGGGAGGCAGGGAGAAGGGTACTTTGTTCCTGGCCCATGCCAATCTGGATTTTGACCTGATGGATTATATCAATTACAAATATTAGGAGGAGCAATAAAATGGACCAGAGCAAGATAGACAGAATCAACACCTTATATCACAAATCCCAGGCGACCGGGCTTACAGAGGAAGAAAAGGAAGAGCAGGCAGCCCTCAGGAAAGAATATATCGAAGCGATCCGCACCAATATGCGGGCCAATCTGAACAATATCTCCATAAAAGAGGAGGACGGCACCATTACCGATCTTGGCAAGAAGCATGGAGGAGTCACTCATTGACCGAGAAAACAGCCATCCGGACGCAGATAAAATGCTTGCGGAAAGAACTGGATGAAACGCAGAAAAGGGACCTGGATCAGGCAGTCCTTGAAAATCTTTTAAGTCTTCCGGAACTGAGGGAAGGGACGAAGCTTCCCGTCTACTGCTATGTCTCCATCGGCAAAGAGGCAGATACCCGTGCTTTGATGGAACGGCTGTGGCAAAGGAATATCCCGGTGGCTGTCCCACGGGTAGAAGGGGATGTGATCCGCTTCTACCGGATCCGTGGAATGGAGGATTTGGAGCCGGGATGTATGAGGATTCCGGAACCGGTGTCAGGATGTCCACTGGCGGACACCAGGGCTTCCGTTGTACTTACTCCCGGTCTGGCATTTACGCCGGAGGGCGCGCGGCTCGGATATGGAGGAGGATTTTACGACCGCTTTTTCGAGACAGAGCCGGAGCATAAGAGGATTGCGCTGGCATACCCGTTTCAGATCCTGCCCAAGCTTCCGGCAGAGGGCTTTGACAGGCAGGTGGACATGATCGTAACAAGTGAACGGATTTATCATTGCAGATAGTATTGCAATTTGTAACAGAGGCGGATGGATACAGAAAACAGGAGGACGGAGTATGGAACTGATGGAGATCGGCAGACGTGCAAAACAGGCGGCGGCAGCGCTTAACAACCTTGGGGTTTCAGAGAAGAACGAGGGGCTCAGACAGGTGGCCCAGGCTCTTTTGGATGGAGAGGTGGATATTCTGACAGCCAATCAGGATGATGTGATCCGCGCCACGAAAAATGGCATGAGCCCCGCCCTGATCGACCGGCTGGAGCTTACGCCGGCCCGGATCCAGGCCATGTCCGACGGGCTTTTGGAGGTGGCGGCCCTGGATGATCCGGTGGGCGAGGTGCTGTCCATGAAACCAAGGCCAAACGGCCTTCTGATTGGAAAAAAACGGGTCCCGCTGGGGGTAGTCGGCATCATCTATGAGGCGCGTCCCAATGTGACTGCGGACGCCTTCGGGCTCTGCTTTAAGACCGGCAATGCGGTTATCCTAAAAGGCGGCAGCGATGCCATTGAGTCCAACAAGGAGATCGTGCGCTGGATCCGGACAGGGCTTGCCCGGGCGGGGCTTTTGGAAGATGCTGTGCAGCTGATCGCCGACACAGACCGGGAGATCACGAGACAGTTTATGCGGATGAACCAGTATGTGGATGTCTTGATCCCCCGCGGCGGCGCAGGACTGATCCGGACCGTGGTGGAAAACAGCACGGTCCCGGTGATCGAGACCGGGACCGGCAATTGCCATATCTATGTGGACCAGTCGGCAGACCCTGACATGGCGCTTGACATCATTGTCAATGCCAAGACACAGCGGATCGGCGTCTGCAATGCATGTGAATCCCTGGTGGTTCACCGCTCGCTGGCAGAATCGTTCCTGCCCTTACTCTGGGAGCGGCTGTCTGAAAAACAGGTGGAGGTCCGCGCCGATGAGGAAGCGTGCGGGATCGTTCCGGGATTTACCCCCGCAGTGGAAGAGGACTGGGGAACGGAATATCTGGATTACATACTCTCGTTAAAGCTGGTGGATAGTCTGGATGAGGCTGTGCGCCACATCAACCGGTACAATACCGGGCATTCGGAGGCGATCATCACACAGGACTACGAGAATGCCCAGAGATTTTTAAATGAAGTGGATGCCGCTGCGGTCTATGTCAATGCGTCCACCCGCTTTACAGACGGAAATGAATTTGGATTTGGCGCGGAGATCGGGATCAGCACCCAGAAGCTCCATGCGAGAGGGCCTATGGGGCTGGAGGCGCTTACCACGACCAAATACATCATATACGGAAACGGTCAGGTGCGTTAAACTTTTGTTGATTTTTCAAATCTTTCTGTTTATAATGTATAAGTTGGCTTTTTGACGCTTATTTAGAAAATTTGGAGAAAACAAATATGGATCAAACGACAGATAACTGCCTGGATATCCGGATCCCTGAAGCAGAACCGGAGCGGCAGATGTATTTTATGGAACAGATGAAACAGCTTGTGCAGCAGAGGGCGGAGGAAAAAGGCCGTCCGCTGACCTGTATGATCAACACCTTTGGCTGTCAGATGAACGCCCGGGATTCCGAGAAGCTTCTGGGCATTTTAGAGCGCATTGGCTTTCAGGAAACGGACAGCGAGGAGGCTGATTTTGTCCTTTACAATACCTGCACGGTCCGTGACAACGCCAATCAGCGGGTTTACGGCAGACTGGGATATCTCAATACCTTAAAGAAAAAGAACCCGGATATGATGATCGCCCTCTGCGGCTGTATGATGCAGGAGCCGTCGGTGATTGAAAAACTCAAGAAGAGCTATTCTTTTGTAGATATCATTTTCGGCACACACAATATTTTTAAGCTGGCGGAGCTGATCTACAACCGGATGACAGGGCAGCGGATGGTGATCGACATCTGGGACAGCGCAAAGGAGATCGTGGAGGATCTGCCGGTAGAGCGGAAGTTCCCGTTCAAGTCCGGCGTCAACATCATGTTTGGCTGCAACAATTTCTGCAGCTACTGTATCGTTCCCTATGTGCGGGGCAGAGAGCGCAGCCGCCGGCCGGAGGATATCCTTTCAGAGATCAAAAAGCTGGTGGCGGACGGCGTTGTGGAGGTGATGCTCCTGGGACAAAATGTGAATTCCTATGGAAAGAATTTAGAGACTCCCATGACCTTTGCAGAGCTTCTCCGTGAAGTGGACAAGATACCGGGACTGGAGCGGATCCGTTTTATGACGTCCCATCCGAAGGATCTGTCGGACGACCTGATCGCGGCCATGCGGGACTGCAAAAAGGTGTGCAATCACCTGCATCTTCCGCTCCAGTCAGGGAGCAGCCGGGTGCTTGAGGTGATGAACCGGCGCTACACGAAGGAAGACTACTTAAGACTGGTGGATAAGATCCGCGCGGCAGTGCCGGATATTTCCCTGACCACGGATATCATTGTGGGATTCCCGGGTGAGACGGATGAAGATTTTGCGGAGACCATGGATGTGGTGCAGAAGGTGCGCTATGACAGCGCGTTCACCTTCATCTATTCCAAGCGTACCGGGACCCCTGCCGCCGCCATGGAGGACCAGGTGCCGGAGGATGTGGTAAAAGCCCGGTTTGACCGGCTTCTGCGCGAAGTCCAGCATATTTCCGCGGAGGTCTGCGGAAAAGATGCAGGCACGGTCCAGAAGATCCTGGTAGAGTGCCTGGACGACCACAAGGAAGGCTATGTGACAGGACGGCTGACCAACAATACCGTAGTCCATTTCCCTGGAGACGAAAGCCTCATAGGAAAGATCGTGGACGTATACCTGGAAGAGTCAAAAGGGTTTTACTACATGGGGCAACAATTCAGGGCGGCGGAACTTGCGAAATAAAAATCCGCGTCAAGCTTGCTTGTAAGCGTATTTTTATTCCGCAAGTTCCATCGGAGGAATCTCCGATGCTTCTTGTATGGCCAGCGGCCATACAAGAAGATGCCGCCCGCCCCCACCGAAGCCCATCCTTTGTGGCTGCCAACAACAAAGACAAATAGAACTGACTTAAGATAAGGAGTAAACTGTGGCTGGATTATCACCAATGATGGTCCAATATATGGAGACCAAAAAACAATATCACGACTGTATCCTGTTCTACCGCCTGGGCGACTTTTACGAAATGTTCTTCGACGATGCGCTGACCGCATCGCGGGAGCTGGAGATCACCCTGACAGGAAAGGAATGCGGGCTGGAGGAACGCGCACCCATGTGTGGCGTTCCTTATCATGCTGTGGATGCATATTTAAGCAGGCTGGTGCAGAAGGGCTATAAGGTAGCCATCGCAGAGCAGATGGAGGACCCGAAGCAGGCCAAGGGACTGGTGAAACGGGAGGTGATCCGGGTGGTCACGCCGGGTACCATCACCAGTGCCCAGGCCCTTGACGAGACCAGGAACAACTACCTGATGGGGATCGTCTATCTGGGCGACCGGATGGGCGTGTCGGTAGCGGATATCACCACCGGGGATTTCCTTGTGACGGAGGTGTCCTCCGAGCGTTCCCTGTATGATGAGATCAATAAATATTCCCCCGCGGAGATCATCTATAATGATGCCTTTTCCATGTCGGGCATCAGCCTGGAGGATTTAAAGGACCGGTATCATTTTGCATGCTCCACGGTGGATTCCCATTATTTCCAGGATGAGAGCTGCAGGAAGGTGCTGAGGGAGCACTTCAAGGTGGGAAGCCTGGAAGGGCTGGGGCTGGCGGACTATGACTGCGGCGTGATCGCGGCTGGGGCCGTGCTCCAGTACCTCTACGAGACCCAGAAAAACACCCTGGACCATCTGACCACCATTGTGCCTTATTCCACCGGCAATTACATGGTATTAGACGCGTCCACCAGAAGGAACTTAGAGCTTCTTGAGACCATGCGGGAAAAACAGAAACGGGGAAGCCTTCTCTGGGTGCTTGACAAGACCCGGACGGCCATGGGCGCAAGGCTTCTGCGCACCTGGATCGAGCAGCCTCTCATTGACCGGGAAGAGATCCTGAAGCGCCAGACTGCCATTGAGGAGCTGAACCTAAACTACATAAGCCGGGAAGAACTGGGAGAGTATCTAAATCCCGTCTATGACCTGGAGCGTCTGATCGGGCGGATCAGCTATAAGTCCGCCAACCCGCGGGATCTGCTGGCATTCTGCAATTCCATTGCCATGGTCCCCCACATCAAGACACTGCTCAAAGAATTTACAAGCCCCAACCTGCGCAGCCTGGAGGAAGCGTTGGACCCGCTGGAGGATTTGGAGAGCCTGATCCGGAGCGCTATCGTGGAGGAGCCGCCCATCGTTGTGCGGGAGGGCGGCATCATAAAGGACGGTTTTCACGAGGAAGCAGACCGTCTGCGCCACGCAAAGACGGAGGGGAAGACCTGGCTGGCGGAGTTAGAGGCGAGGGAGCGGGACAAGACCGGCATCAAGAACCTGAAAGTAAAGTTCAACAAGGTGTTCGGATACTATTTCGAGGTGACCAATTCCTTTAAGGACATGGTTCCCGATTACTTTATCCGCAAACAGACCCTGACCAACGCGGAGCGGTATACCACGGACGAGCTTAAGAACCTGGAGGATGTGATCCTGGGAGCGGAGGACAAGCTGTTCTCCTTAGAATACGAACTGTTCTGCCAGGTCCGTGACGCCATAGCAGCGGAGGTGGTCCGCATCCAGCAGACAGCCCGGGCCATTGCAACGGTGGATGTCTATGTTTCTCTGTCTACGGTAGCCACCAGGAATAACTATGTAAAACCGTCCATCAACGAAAAAGGCACGATCCAGGTGAAGGGCGGCCGTCATCCGGTGGTGGAAAAAATGATGCGGGATGACTTGTTTGTGGCCAATGACACCTACCTGGATAACGGGAAGAACCGGATCTCCATCATCACCGGTCCAAACATGGCGGGGAAATCCACCTACATGCGCCAGACTGCGTTGATCGTTCTGATGGCGCAGATCGGCAGCTTTGTGCCTGCGGACCAGGCAAATATTGGGATCTGCGACCGGATATTCACCCGTGTGGGAGCGTCAGACGACTTAGCCAGCGGACAGAGCACCTTCATGGTAGAGATGACGGAGGTCGCCAATATCCTGAGAAATGCCACCCGCAACAGTCTCCTGATCCTGGATGAGATCGGGCGCGGGACCAGCACCTTTGACGGCTTGAGCATCGCCTGGGCCGTGGTGGAGCATATCAGCAACACGAAGCTTTTGGGAGCCAAGACGCTCTTTGCCACCCATTATCATGAGCTGACCGAGTTAGAAGGGATCATGAGCGGCGTCAACAACTACTGCATCGCGGTGAAGGAGCAGGGGGACGATATCGTGTTCCTGCGCAAGATCATAAAGGGCGGGGCAGACAAGAGCTATGGCATCCAGGTTGCGAAGCTGGCGGGCGTGCCGGATACGGTCATTAACCGGGCAAAAGAGCTGGTGGAAGAGCTGATCGACACAGATCTGACGACCCGCACCCGGGAGATCGCGGAAGGAAATGCAACTGCCGTCAGCCACAAGCCGGTACCGAAGCCGGACGAGGTGGAGCTAAGCCAGCTCACCCTGTTTGATACGGTCCGGGAGGATGACATCATAGAAGAGCTGAAAGGCCTGGAGCTGGGCAATATGACGCCCATCGACGCCTTGAATATCCTGTACCGCATGCAGACGAAGCTTAAGAACCGCTGGGGCGGAGAAGTGTAAGCCCCACATTTCAGACAGCAGGCAGCAGTGTAATGTGCATATGCAAAGGAGATATAAACTATGCCCAATATCCATGTGCTGGACCAAAATACGATCAATAAAATAGCAGCCGGAGAAGTCATCGAGCGCCCGGCGTCCGTGGTGAAGGAGCTTTTGGAGAATGCCATCGACGCCAGGGCCACCGCTGTTACGGTGGAGATCCGGGAGGGCGGTATTTCCTTTATCCGGGTGACGGACAATGGCTGCGGGATTCCGAAAGCAGATATCCCCCTGGCTTTTCTGCGCCATTCCACCAGCAAGATCCAGAGCGTGGAGGATTTATTTACCGTATCTTCCCTGGGGTTCCGCGGCGAGGCGCTTTCCAGTATCGCGGCTGTGGCGCAGGTGGAGGTCATTACCAAGACCAGCGACAGCCTGACCGGATCACGCTATCAGATTGAAGGCGGGGAAGAAAAGAGTTTAGAGGAGATCGGCGCTCCGGAGGGGACCACGTTCATTGCGCGGAACCTTTTTTACAATACCCCGGTGCGCAGGAAGTTTTTGAAAACCCCAATGACGGAGGGCGCCCATGTGGCGGACTTGGTGGAGAAGATCGCCCTTTCCCACCCGGAGATATCCATCCGCTTTATCCAGAACAACCAGAATAAGCTGCACACTTCGGGCAATCATAATCTGAAGGACATTATCTACACGGTATTTGGCAGGGAGATCACATCCAACTTACTTCCGGTTGAACGGAAAAGCGAAGTGATCTCTGTATCCGGGTTTATCGGGAAACCTGTGATCGCCCGGAGCAACCGGAATTTTGAAAATTACTTTATTAACGGACGATATATCAGGAGCGGCATCATCTGCAAAGCTATCGAGGAAGCCTATAAGCCTTTCATGATGCAGCATAAATACCCGTTTACCATGCTGCACTTTTCCATCGAGCCGGAATTTTTGGATGTGAATGTACACCCCACCAAGATGGAACTGCGGTTTCGCGACGGGGAGCTGATCTTTACGATGATCCGGGACGCCATATCAGACGCCCTGATGCACAAAGAGCTGATCCCTGAGGTCGTGCTGGATGAAAAGAAAAAGCGGGAGGAAGAGGCCAGGGAGCTGCGCCGGATCAACCAGGAAAAACGGATTCCCATACCGGAGCCGTTTGAGCAGAAACGGATGAAAAAGCTGGGGCAGGGGGCTGTGGCGGGAACGGATCAGAAACCGTCCGGAAGTGAAACAGCAACTCAGGAAGAAGCATGGAAGGCGTTTGCACAGCCTGCCGGCACTTATGAAGCGGACAGGGCGGCGAAGCCGTCAGACAATCTGGTCCGTGATGCCATGGGGCATTATGGAGATTATGAAAGCCGGCATTCGGAAAGAACAGGGAATCCAATAAGACCGGAAAATCCGATAAAACCTTCTAAAACAATCGATATGGACAGCGAAACGGGAGCCATAGGGGCGACGCAGTTAAACGCCCAGCCTGAGCAGCCCGCCGGTGAACCGGCTGCCCGCCAGGTACAGATGGATCTCTTTGAGGAGAAGCTTTTAGAGCCAAAGGCCCGGAGCCGGCACAAGCTGATCGGCCAGCTCTTTGACACCTACTGGCTGGTAGAATTTAATGAACAGCTCTACATCATCGACCAGCACGCGGCCCATGAGAAGGTCCTGTTTGAAAAGACCATGAGATCCTTAAAGACCAGGCAGTACACCTGCCAGATGGTCAATCCGCCCATTATCCTGACCCTGAGCAGCAACGAAGAGGTCATGCTGAAAAAAAACCTGAACTATTTTACCGATATCGGGTTTGAGATCGAACCGTTTGGCGGAAAAGAATATGCGGTCCGGGGCGTTCCGGACAATCTGTTTTCCATCGCAAAGAAAGAGCTGCTGATGGAAATGCTGGACAGCCTTTCAGAGGATACGCTTGCCGGAAATGCGGAGATGATCTATACAAAGGTCGCCACTATGTCCTGCAAGGCGGCTGTGAAAGGAAACCACAGATTGACCGCTGTAGAGGCGGATGAGCTGATCGACCAGCTTCTGGACTTGGATAATCCGTACGCCTGCCCTCATGGACGGCCGACCATTATCTCCATGAGCAAATATGAGCTGGAAAAGAAATTTAAACGGATTGTGTAAATTGAAGTTATAGATAAAGAGAAGGGGATATCCATGAAGCGACCACTTATCATCCTGACGGGACCGACTGCGGTTGGGAAAACCTCCCTTTCCATCCAACTGGCAAAGGCACTGAATGGGGAGATTATCAGCGCCGATTCCATGCAGGTCTATCAACATATGGATATCGGTTCTGCAAAGGTCACCCAGGCAGAGATGGAGGGAATTCCACATCATCTGATTGATGTGCTGGAACCATGGGAAGAATTTAATGTAACCAGATTCCAGTCTATGGCAAAGGAAGCCATGGAGGGGATTTATGCCAGAGGACATGTGCCCATTGTGACAGGAGGGACCGGCTTTTACATCCAGGCCCTGGCCTACGATATTGATTTTAAAGAAAACGAGGGCAGTGCGGATATCCGGCGGGAGCTGGAGCGGCTGGGAGAGGAGCAGGGCGGCGAATACCTGCACCAGATGCTTGCAAAGATCGACCCGGAGTCCGCCGGGATGATCCATGCCAACAACCGGAAGCGCGTCATACGGGCCATCGAGTATTACCAGATGACCGGGGAACCCATATCCGAACACAACCGCAGAGAGCGGGAAAAGGCGTCTCCGTACCAGCTGTTTTATTACGTGTTGACCTGCGACCGCCAGGCGCTTTACGACCGCATTGAGCAGCGTGTGGACCAGATGCTTAAAGCAGGGCTTGTGGAGGAAGTGAAAAAGCTTAAAGAAATGGGCTGCACCCGCAGCATGGTCTCCATGCAGGGGCTGGGGTACAAAGAGATCCTGGATTATTTGGACGGGACCTGCACTCTTGAGGAGGCTGTGTACGTGCTGAAGCGGGATACCAGGCACTTTGCAAAACGGCAGATCACCTGGTTTAAGCGGGAGCGGGATGTGCGGTGGCTGATCCTGGAAGAGTTCGGCGGCGACAGGGAAAAGATCCTTGCCCATATATTACGTGAATTTGTAGCTGTTATATGAACTTTACAGTGAGGAGAAAGAGAATAGTGGAACTGGAACAGATGTATAGGGAACTGGGCATCAGCACAGAGGTGCTCAAGTTCGGCACAGAGATAGAGCGGCACTTAAAAGAACGGTTTGAGGCGATCGATGCCAACGCAGAGTACAACCAGATGAAGGTAGTGAAGGCCATGCAGGATGCAAGAGTCAGCGACATCCATTTTGCGGCGACCACCGGCTATGGCTACAACGATCTGGGCAGGGATACGCTGGAGGAGGTATACGCTAAGGCATTCCACGGAGAAAGCGCCCTGGTGCGTCCGCAGCTGATCAGCGGGACCCATGCGCTCCATATTGCCCTGTCCGGCAATTTGCGTCCGGGAGATGAGCTTTTATCTCCGGTGGGTAAGCCTTACGATACCTTAGAGGAAGTGATCGGTATCCGGGAATCCGTAGGCTCCTTAAAAGAGTACGGAGTCGTTTACCGTCAGGTGGATCTTCTGGAGGATGGTTCTTTTGACTTTGAGGGGATCCGGCGTGCGCTGAACGAAAAGACAAAGCTGGTGACGATCCAGCGCTCCAAGGGCTACGCCACCCGTCCGACCCTTTCTGTGGAGAAGATCGGGCAGCTGATCGCATTTATCAAGGAGATCCGTCCGGAAGTCATCTGTATGGTGGACAACTGCTACGGGGAATTTGTGGAGCGGATGGAGCCTACGGATGTGGGCGCAGATATGATCGTCGGTTCCCTGATCAAGAACCCCGGCGGCGGCCTGGCTCCGATCGGCGGATACATTGTTGGACGAAAAGACTGTATTGACCGGGCGTCCTACCGGCTCAGCGCCCCGGGACTCGGCAAGGAGGTAGGCGCGAGCCTGGGAATCAACCAGTCCTTCTTCCAGGGGCTGTTTTTATCACCGACGGTGGTAGCCGGAGCCTTGAAAGGCGCTATCTTTGCAGCCAATATTTATGAAAAGCTGGGTTTTGCCGTTGTGCCTGACAGCACCGAATCCCGCCACGATATTATCCAGGCCATCACCTTTGGCACGCCGGAAGGCGTGGTGGCATTCTGCCAGGGGATCCAGGCAGCCGCTCCCGTGGACAGCTTTGTGACGCCGGAGCCATGGGATATGCCGGGATACGATGCGCCGGTCATCATGGCGGCAGGCGCTTTTGTACAGGGCTCCTCCATCGAGCTTTCCGCTGACGGGCCGATCAAACCGCCGTATGCGGTATATTTCCAGGGCGGCTTGACCTGGTACCATGCGAAGCTGGGGATCCTAAAATCCCTGCAGAAGCTTAAGGATGCCGGGCTGGTGACGCTTTAAAACGTGTTTGTTAACACTTTCTAAAGTTTTCCATTTTTTGTATACACAGATTTTGTTTTGTGGTAAACTAATAGCATGGTCATTTCTGAGTTCGTACTGGAGAGTCGCGTGAGGAGGAAATGATGAATCATACTACGATGAAAGAACTGCCTCTCGATGCCCGGCCCTATGAGCGCTGTCTTCGGGAGGGACCTGAGCATCTAAGCGATGCCCAGCTGTTATCGATCATTATCAGAACCGGCTCTAAGGAGGAAAGCTCCCTGGAGCTGGCGTCCAAAATACTGGCCTTAAACTATCCGAGGGAGGGTATTTTAGGGCTTTTGCATCTTTCTCTGCCGCAGCTGATGTCGGTCAAGGGCATCGGCAAGGTGAAGGGGATCCAGCTTTTGTGTATCGGGGAGCTGTCAAGGCGCATCTGGAAGAAAAAGAATCTGGAGCAGCCGCTCAGCTTCCAGAATGCAAAGGATGTGGCGGATTATTATCAGGAGGACATGCGCCACAAGGAACAGGAACAGTTCCGCATGATGATGTTCAACACCAGACAGGTGATGCTGGGGGAGGTTTTATTGACCCAGGGCACGGTGAATGCTTCTTTCGCTTCGCCGCGCGAGATATTCCTGGAAGCGCTCCGGCATCAGGCCGTCAGTCTGATCCTGGTGCACAACCATCCCAGTGGGGACCCGGAGCCAAGCCTGGAGGATATCAGGCTTACAAAAAGGATCCGGGAGGCGGGGGAGCTTTTAGATATCCGCCTTCTGGATCACATTATCATCGGCGACAACTCCTATGTCAGTCTGAAAGAACGGGGATTATGATAGATGGAATCAAAGCGCAGCAAATACATTTTAATCGGTTTATCGGCATTCTGCATTCTCTTGATCGGGGTCACCTCATTTATGGATGGATTCCTGAACCCTCTGCGGAGCGGTATCGGATATTTTCTGATCCCGATCCAGTCCGGAGTCAACCGTGCAGGAACCTCACTCTACAACGGCATCACCAATTACAGTACCTTGAAGAATGCCATGGAGGAACGGCAGATGCTGCAGGACCAGATCGACAGCCTGATCGAGGAGAACAGCCGTCTTCAGGCAGAGCAGTTCGAGCTGGAGCGGCTCCGGTCCCTGTATGAGCTGGATCAGGAGTATATGCAGTATGAGAAGATCGGAGCCAGGGTCATTGCCAAGGATTCCGGCGACTGGTTCCAGGTATTCCGGATCAACAAAGGCTCCGCCGACGGGGTCCGGGTGGATGCCAATGTAATTGCCGGAGGCGGCCTGGTGGGGATCGTCACCGATGTGGGAGCCAATTATGCCACGGTCCGTTCCATTATCGACGATGTGAGCCGGGTGGGCGGCATGGCACAGCAGTCCGGGGATACCTGTATCGTCGCGGGGGATCTGACCCTGTTTGGTGAGGGCCGGCTCCGAATCAACAATATCCTGCAGAATGGGGATATCAAGGACGGGGACAGGATCGTGACCTCCAACGTCAGCTCCAAGTTCCTGCCGGGCATCCTGATCGGTTATGCCACGGATATCACCACGGACCCGACCCGGCTTACCAAGTCCGGTTACCTGGTGCCTGTGGCGAAGTTTGACAGTCTTCAGGAGGTCTTAGTCATCACACAGTTAAAAGAGGATCAGACCCAGGACCCGTCTGGCCTTCAGGGAGAGGATTCATGAAACGGACAATACTAAATGTACTGCTGATGATACTGGCCTTTACGATCCAGAACTGCGTGTTTCCGCTGATCCCGTTTTTGTCGGCATCGCCGAACCTGCTGCTGATCCTGACCTTTTCCTTTGGGTTTATCTACGGGAAGCAGGCAGGGATGTATTATGGCCTGTTTGCCGGGATATTGCTGGATCTGTTTTACAGCGGTCCTTTTGGCTTTTACACCCTGCTGTTCGTCAATATCGGTTATTTTAACGGGATCTGTACCAAATATTACTATGAAGATTATATCACGCTGCCGCTGATCTTGAGCCTTGTGAATGAACTGGTTTACAATGTTTACATTTATGTGCTGAGGTTTTTGATCCGGAACAGGCTGGATGTTTTTTATTACGCCCGGGAGATCGTCATACCCGAGACCATTTTCACCGTAGTGACGACACTGCTGATATACCGGTTCTTCCTGTTCACCAACAGGAGGCTGGAAGAGATGGAAAATAGGAGAGACTAAAAAGAAGTGCTGAAGGATTTACTGGAAATATTACAGGAATTTTTGAAGAAGATACTTGGTTCCAGGATATTTGCCCTGGCAGCTGTTTTTACGGTCATGTTTGCAGTCCTGATCGTCAAGCTGTTCCATCTGCAGATCATCGAGGGCGAGGAATATCTGGAAGAATACGTGCAGATGACGGAAAAAACCGTCACCACGCCGGGGACCCGGGGCAATATCTACGACCGGAACGGAACGCTCCTGGCTTACAATGAGCTGGCCTATACGGTCACGATCCAGGATACGGGCGCATATCCGAGAAGCTCCTCCATGAACGCCATGCTGTTAAAGCTGGTGCGGATCCTGGATAAGCATGGCTACGAAGCCCAGGGAAAGTTTGAAGTCACGTTAAATGAAAACGGGGAGATGGTCTACACATGCAGCTCTGAAGCCGCGAGAAAACGCTTTCTGCGGGATTTTTACGGAAGGAAGTCCGTGGATGAGTTGGACGACGCAAAAGGCAAATATCCCACCAATATCTCAGCCCGGAAGGCCTTTGAGATCCGAAGGGACCGTTACGAGCTGGGAGAGATGAAGGATGAATTCGGCAATCCGGTGATCCTTACAGACTGGGAGGCGCTCCAGATCGTCAATATCCGCTATACCATGTCCCTGGTAGCTTACAAAAAATACGAGACCACCACGATCACCGCCTATGTGGACGAGGAGACTGTGGTGGATATCCTGGAGCATGCGGACGAGCTTCAGGGGGTGGGGATTGAGGAGACGACCATCCGGAAATACAAAGACCCCATCTATTTTGCCTCCATCATCGGCTACACCGGCAAGGTACAGGAAGACCAGCTTGAGGAACTGCAAAAGAGCAATCCGGAATATGAGCTCAACGATATCGTAGGGCGTACCGGCATAGAGGCGTCCATGGAGCTTGAGCTTCAGGGGCACAAGGGCTATAAGAACCTGATCGTCAATAATGTGGGCAGTGTTATGGAAGTGGTCTCTGAGACACAGCCGTCCACTGGCAACGATATCTATCTGACCATAGACCATGACCTTCAGGTAGGTATTTATCATCTGATCGAACAGCAGCTGGCAGGTATCCTCGCCCATGCGCTGGTAAATGAAGATGTGGATGTAACGGACATCACCGACGCTTCCAAGATCAGGATCCCCGTAAAGGATGCCTATTACCAGCTGATCAACAACAATGTGCTCTCTCTAAGCCATATGGCCCAGGAGGATGCCTCTGATATCGAGAAGGAGATCTACAGTACCTACACGGCGTCAAAGGCGCAGATCATAGAACAGCTCCGGTATGAATTGATGAGTGAACATGCCACGGTCATGAAGGATCTGCCCAAGGATATGATGGCGTATATGGTGTATATCTACACCTATCTTTCCGATCCGACGGTGGGTATCATAAAGAAGGACAGCATTGACACCAACAGCCAGGAATACCTGGCCTGGAAAAATGATGAGATCAGTCTGCGGGATTATATCTATGCAGGCATTTCCGACAACTGGATCGATACTACGCAGTTGGATATCCAGAGCAAATATTCCAATGCGGACGATATCTACTCTGAGCTGGTGGAGTATGTTCTGGACCAGCTTGAGGACGACAGCAGGTTTACCAAGCGCATTTACCGGTATCTGGTCAATGACGAGGTGATCACAGGACGTCAGCTCTGCCTGGCGCTTTATGCCCAGGGTGTACTGCCCTATGATGAACAGCAGGTGCAGCTTCTGACTGCCAACGGGGACAATTACGCGTTTACTTTTATGAAGGACAGGATCACCAATATTGACCTTACCCCGGCGCAGCTGGCTCTGGACCCGTGTACCGCAGGTGTGGTGATCACGGATGTGAACACTGGAGAGGTGCGGGCGCTGGTGACGTATCCGAGCTATGACAACAACAGGCTGTCAGGCAGTGCGGATGCGGTGTATTTGAGCCAGCTTCAGGAGGATCTGTCCCTGCCGCTGTACAACAACGCAACTCAGGCCAAGAAAGCTCCCGGCTCCACCTTTAAACCGATCACGGCGATCGCAGGGCTGGAGGAGGGCGTGATCGACCTTTACCAGACCATAGACTGTACGGGAGAGTACAAGGAAGTCGCACCGCCGATCAAGTGTTGGATCTATCCTGGGTATCACGGCCCGCTAAACGTTGTGGGCGGTATCCAGAATTCCTGCAACTATTTCTTCTCGGAGGTGGCCCACCGGCTTTCTACCGATGAAAACGGCGTATATTCCACGGACCGCGGGATTGCGACGATCCGTAAATACGCCACCATGTTCGGTCTGGACCGTCCGTCCGGGATCGAGATATCGGAGACGACGCCGGAGCTGACCACGGAGGACCCGGAGCGTTCCGCCATGGGGCAGGGTACCAACTCCTATTCAAACGTCCAGCTTTCCCGCTATGTGGCGGCGCTGGCGAACCGGGGAACGGTATTTGAACTGAGCCTTCTGGAAAAGATCACCGATGCAGAGGGCAATATCATCAAAGATTACACACCGGAGGTATCCGGTCATATAGAGATAGCAGATTCAACCTGGGATGCAGTGCAGCAGGGAATGCGCGGCGTTATTTCCGATGGTTCCGCCAAACAGATCTTTAAGGATCTGGAAGTGGAGATCGCAGGAAAGACCGGTACTGCGCAGGAGACCAAGACCCGCGGTAACCATGCATTCTTTATCTCTTACGGACCTTATGCCAACCCGGAGATATGTGTAACGGTAAATATCCCCTATGGATATTCATCCTCCAACGCGGCCACGGTCGCCAAGAATATTTACCGCTTCTACTACAGATACACGGATCTTGATTATATCATGAACACCGGCGCGCTGGATGTTTCCAATGTCAAGATCGGGGATTAATCTTTAATATCAGAAAGCGGGGGAGTAAGTTGAAGAGCAAAGTTGTGATCAAAAGCAGCAAATCCGGCATGACTGTCATTTTGGATCCGGAATGTACCTTTGAGGAGCTTCTTGCGGAAGTTTCCATGAAGTTCCGGGAGAGTTCCAGGTTCTGGGGCAATGTACAGATGGCGCTTCTGCTGGAGGGAAGAGAGCTTACTGCCGAGGAAGAATTCCGGATCGTGAATACCATCACTGAAAATTCCGGGATAGAAGTACTGTGCCTGATCGACAATGACTTAAACCGGATCGAGCGGTGTGAGAAAGCGCTCAACCAGAAACTGATGGAACTGTCCTCACGGACCGGACAGTTCTACCGGGGGGATCTTCACCGGGGCGAGTCGCTGGAGTCGGAGGCCAGCATTGTGATCATCGGGGATGTGCGCCATGGCGCCCGTGTCACAGCAAAGGGCAATATCATTGTCCTGGGCGAGCTGCGCGGATCGGTCCATGCCGGTGTCGCGGGAGACCGGGATGCGGTGGTCGCTGCCATGGAGATGGCTCCTTTGCAGATCAAGATCGCGGATATTATGCAGCATTATGGCGATAAAGGCCGGCGATTGGGCAAGGGACCGATGATAGCAAATGTAGAAAATTGTAGTATTTGTACGAAAGCAATAAAAAAATCCGTTTTTAGTATGTTAAATTTCAATTAATACTGGAAAAGTTTTTGATTTTAATGTAAAATGGAGAGGTAGTATTTTTTCAGGAGGCATTCTATGAGTGAAGTCATTGTGATTACTTCTGGAAAAGGCGGGGTCGGCAAGACCACCACAACTGCAAACATCGGGACAGGCCTGGCTTTGCTGGGTTACAGCGTCGTGCTGATCGATACAGATATCGGCCTTCGCAACTTAGATGTCGTGATGGGGTTGGAGAACCGGATCATTTATAATCTGGTTGACGTGGTGGAAGGCAACTGCCGGATGAAGCAGGCCCTGATAAAAGACAAAAGATACCCGAATCTCTATTTACTTCCGTCCGCCCAGACCCGGGACAAGACTTCGGTCAATCCGGGCCAGATGAAAAAACTGGTGGACGATCTACGAGAAGATTTTGATTATATTCTGCTGGATTGTCCTGCCGGTATTGAGCAGGGATTCCAGAACGCCATAGCCGGTGCAGACCGCGCTCTGGTCGTCACAACTCCGGAAGTATCTGCCATCCGGGATGCCGACCGTATCATCGGCCTTTTGGAAGCGGCACAGATGCAGGAGATCGATCTGATCGTCAACCGGATCCGTATGGACATGGTGAGGCGAGGGGATATGATGTCCGTGGAGGATGTGGCTGATATCCTGGCCGTCAGCATTATCGGGGCGGTTCCGGATGATGAGGACATCGTTGTATCCACCAATCAGGGCGAACCCTTGGTGGACACGGAATCCTTCGCCGGACAGGCATATCTCAATATCTGCAAACGGATCGCGGGAGAGGCCATTCCACTGATGGATTTAGACCCGCACCGGGGACTACTGGTCCGCATCTCCGGCTTTTTAAAGAGGGCATAGGGAGGGTGGACGCGATGAGACAGTTGATTTGGTTCCACAAGAGCAATTCCGGTGAGATTGCAAGGAGCCGTCTGAAGCTTTTGCTGGTTTCGGACAAGGCCCGTGTGAATCCCGGGCTCATCGACCTGATAAAAGATGATATGATTGGCGTACTTTCCAGATATGCGGAGATTGATACTGTGCAGCTTGACATCCGTTTTACCAGGATGGAGACTGCCGGGACGAGGGAACCGACACCGGTCCTTTCCGCGACATTTCCGCTCCGCCAGTTTACTGTTAAGAGGAATGAAGAATGTTTTTAGATTACGACTTCAGGAATTACAATTACCGTTTATTCCTTTATGTGTTACTGCTGAATATTTTTGGCGTCCTGATCATTCGGAGCGCTACCAACCAGGACATGGCCGTGGTTGGGAAACAGATCATGGGAGTTGTCGTAGGGTCGGCGATTGTGATCGGCCTGTCCCTGCTCGACTATCATAAGATCATGACAGCAGCTCCGGTTGTATACGGAGCCTGTATCGTGGGATTGATAGCCGTGCTGATCTTTGGTGTGAGCCGCGGCATTGCGACCAGATGGATCGTGCTGCCGGGGATTGGACAGATTCAGCCGTCGGAGTTTGTAAAGATTGGTATGATCGTATTTTTCTCCTGGTTTTTTGCAAAGAACCAGGAGAGGATCAACCAGTTTACAATATTGATGCTTGCAGGGGGCCTGTTCCTGGTCATATTTGCCCTGATTTATCTGCAGCCGAATCTTTCTACAAGCCTGGTGACTGTGGTCATTTTTCTCAGCATGCTGTTTGCAGCCGGACTAAGCTACCGCTGGATCGCTGGTGCGCTGGCGGTCGTTATTCCGTGCGGAGGACTTTTCGTATACCTGCTCAAGTTCAATATGGTGCCGTTTTTAAAAGATTACCAGGCACGGCGGATCCTTGCATTTATTGACAAGGCGAACTATGCAGAGGCTAATTTACAGCAGACCAACTCGATCATGGCGATCGGTTCCGGGATGCTGCACGGAAAAGGCTTAAACAACAACACTCTGGCTTCCGTCAAGAACGGAAACTTTCTTTCCGAGGAACGGACGGACTTTATCTTTGCCGTGATCGGTGAGGAACTGGGGTTCATCGGATGTGTTGCAGTGATCCTGCTCATAGCTCTTGTGGTATATGAGTGCCTGATCATGGCGGCGCGTGCGAAGGATATGTCGGGCAGGCTTTTATGTGTGGGCCTGGCAACCCTGCTTGCTTTCCAGAGCTTTGCCAATATTGCCGTGGCGACCGGGATTGTTCCCAATACCGGGCTGCCGCTTCCATTTATCAGCTATGGGGTCAGTTCCCTGATGAGTATCTGTTTCGGTGTGGGGATTGCGCTCAATGTTGGACTTCAAAGAAAAATCAGTAACTATTAAAGGAGGTTATTAACCATATGAACATCGGTCTGATTGCTCATGATTCAAAAAAGAAACTGATGCAGAACTTCTGCATCGCTTACCGGGGGATTCTCAACAAGCACGAGCTTTTTGCAACAGGGACCACCGGACGCCTCGTAGAGGAAGTAACTAATTTAAACGTACACAAATATCTTGCCGGGCATTTGGGAGGACAGCAGCAGCTGGCGTCCCAGATTGAGCACAATCAGATGGATCTGGTGATTTTCCTGAGGGACCCGCTTTCTCCGAAGTCTCATGAGCCGGATGTGAATGACGTGGTCCGCCTGTGTGATATTTACAATATTCCTTTTGCGACCAATCTTGCCACCGCCGAGCTTTTGATCAAGGCGTTGGACCGCGGTGATCTGGAGTGGCGCGAGATCTATAAACAGGAGAGTTCATTTTGAGAATGACCTGCAGAGTCTGTGTGACGGCTCTTCTGTCGGCGGCGCTTATGTGCGGGTGCGGGCAGGCTGAGGATTCAGAGTATTCCTATGCGCCTGAAAGACTGGATGCCCTGATCGCTTCTGTTCCTGACGACCGGGAACTGGCGCCTGCTTTTGCAGAGGATCTATGTGTGATCACCGGGACGGAAGCTTCTGTGGACGCTGCTGTCAGTGCAGAGGCGGCTGCTACGTTTTCTCTCAGTGACAACCGGGTGATCGTGCAGAAGAATCCGTTTGAGCGTATGAATCCGGCCAGTATTACCAAGGTTATGACGGCATTGCTTGTCATAGAAGACGGTGATCTGGAGGAGGAGGTCACAGTAGGGGAGGAGACAGTGATCACCGAATCGGGAGCTTCCCTGTGCCATATAAAACCCGGAGACAGACTGACGATGGAAGAACTGCTCTATGGTCTGATGCTTCCCTCCGGCAATGATGCCGGCGCAGCCATTGCTGTACACAAGTCGGGCAGCATTGGGGCATTCGCGCAGAGGATGAATCAGAGGGCCTATGAACTTGGGGCTACTGATACCCATTTTGTCAATCCTCATGGATTGACGGATGAGCAGCATTATACGACTGCGTATGATTTATATCTGATATTCAATGAGGCGCTAAAACAGCCGGAGTTCCGAAAGATCATAGGGACTTCTGCTTATACTGCACAGTATACAGATGCTCAGGGGCTTTTAAAGACCCAGGAGTGGAAGAACAGCAACCAGTATCTGACTGGGAAGACTCCCACTCCGGAAGGACTGACTGTGATCGGTGGGAAAACAGGCACCACAAAGGCGGCTGGTTCCTGTCTGATCATCGGAAGCCAGGATACCAGGCAGCATGAATATATCTCCGTGGTACTTAAAGCTGAAAGCAGGCAGACCCTGTATGAGAATATGACAAATATAATTCAGAAAATTGTCAATTAGTGATTGCGCATTTTATCGATTTGTACTATAATTAGTTTAATAATAAAAGACTTTTTATACAAATTAAATAAACCTAAGGAGGAGATTATTATGGTGCAGATTATCGCAGGCAGAAAAGGAAAAGGAAAGACGAAACATCTGTTGGACATGGCGAATACAGCTATCAAAGCAGCGACCGGTTCGATTGTCTATCTGGATAAGAGTTCCAAGCATATGTATGAACTCAGCAACAAGATCCGCCTGATCAATGTGAAAGAATACCCGATTACCACAAGCGAAGGATTTATCGGTTTTGTCTGTGGGATCATCTCACAGGACCATGATATCGAGACGATGTTTTTAGACAGCTTTTTAAAGCTGGCAAGCTTAGAGGGCGAGGACATCAGCGATACCATTGCAACCTTGGAAAAAATCAGTGACAAATACAGCGTGAACTTTGTATTAAGCGTATCCCTGGATGCCGCAGAGATGCCGGAGAACGTTCAGAAGGATGTCGTGATCTCACTGTAATACATAGAAAGATTATCCTGCAGCCGGGGGCTTAAAAGTCGCCGGCTGCATTGCTTTTTGCGGGTTTGGCTTGCACTTTTACCCGGTAGCTTTTATAATGGATAGGAACAGTAATGACCTGTCCGGGAGGATTTGAAGTTGGCTAAGAAAAAGAATTCCAAGATCGTACGGTATCGTCACCCGCTGAATTTAAATGTGGGGATGATTATCTTTGCTATTATATTTGTCTATATGACATTCAGCGTATATACCTATATGAAAAAGGATAAGGTGCAGTTCTACGAGGTTGCAGAGGGCAATATTGTGAACGACCACCAGTATACAGGCATTATCCTGCGCAGTGAGCAGGTGGAGAAAACAGACCGGGCAGGCCACATCAATTATTATGTCCGGGAGGGGAAACGCGCTGCGATCGGTACGCGGATCTATTCCATTGACGAGACTGGAAGCATGGAGGCCTTTTTGGAGGAACACCCGGAAGCCAATGTGACTCTTACCGATGCCAATTTAGCGGAGATCAAGCGGCAGTTATCCTCTTTTTCCATGAATTATGACGATCAGAATTTTAGTGAGATCTATGATCTTCAGTATTCACTGGAGGCGTCGGTGCTGGAGTATGTTAACTTTAATTCACTGGGTAATTTAGATGCTCTGATGCAGGAGACGGGCATTGTCTTTCAACAGGTGAAGGCGCCTGTGTCCGGCGTGGTATCTTATTCCATCGATGGGTTTGAAGGTATGGAAGCTTCCCAGATCACGGAGGAGGCGTTTGAACGTTCCAGTTATTCCAAGGCGATCACAAAGGCTGGCGATCTGATCGAAAAGTCTGCGCCGGTGTACAAGCTGGTGACTTCTGATGACTGGAGCATCGTATTTCCGCTGACAGAGGAACATATCACAGAATACACGGGCCAGAAGACTCTGCATGTGACCTTTTCTTCCAATGAGCTGGAGACGGACGGGGCTTTTTCCATAATCACGGGAGCTGATGGAAAACAGTATGGAAAGCTGGATTTTAACCAGTATATGGTCCAGTTTGTTTCGGACCGGTATGTTACCTTTGAAGTGGAGACCGCCAGGACTGATGGGTTGAAGATCCCGGTAACTGCAGTGACCACTAAGAATTTTTATCTGGTTCCGGTGGAGTATATCGCACAGGGGGGAGACAGCAGCGATACGGGCTTTATGAAGGAGGTCTATTCTGAGGATGGAACTCCGGCAGTCCAGTTTGTGCCAACTACGATCTACTATTCCACGGAGGATTATTACTATATCGATATGGGGGAGAATGCCCCCATTAAGGCCGGGGACTATATTGTAAAGCAGAATTCAAAAGACCGCTACCAGGTTGGCTCCAGCGCATCCTTGCAGGGGGTTTATAACATTAATAAGGGCTATGCAGTATTTAAACAGATAGAGATATTAAAGTCCAATGAAGAGTACTATACCGTGAAAAAGGGCACCAACTATGGTCTTTCTGTGTATGACCATATCGTGTTGAATGCGGATACTGTCTATGAAGGGGAACTGATCTATCAGTAATACGGATACATTAATAAGAAATCGAGGTAAAGAGATATGGAGCATATGATTTCAGATAATCTACAGGAGGTAAAGGCGCGGATCCAGGCAGCCTGTCTGCGCAGCGGCAGGAATGCAGATGAGGTGACATTGATCGCAGTCAGTAAGACAAAGCCGTTAACCTCCTTAATGGAGGCGTATGACGCTGGCGCCCGTGATTTTGGAGAGAATAAGGTTCAGGAGATACTGGAAAAGGCCCCGGCCATGCCGTCGGACGCCCGTTTTCATATGATCGGGCATCTGCAGCGCAATAAAGTAAAACAGGTCCTGCCCCATGCCGTTTTGATCCATTCCGTAGATTCTGTCCGGCTGGCTGAACAGATTGAACAAGATGCGGCAAAAGAAGATCGGTCTGTGGATATACTTCTGGAAGTCAATGTGGCGAAGGAGGAGAGCAAATTTGGATTCTTCCCGGAGGATGTGATGGACGCTATTGACATAATACGGATGTTTCCTCACCTTCATATCACTGGTTTGATGACGATCGCACCTTTTGTAGAGGATTCCGAAGAAAATCGTCCGATTTTTAAAAAATTATATCAATTATCTGTTGACATCAAAAAGAAAAACATTGATAATGTTACTATGAGTGTGCTTTCTATGGGAATGACCGGCGACTATGAAGTTGCCGTGGAGGAAGGCGCAACCATGATAAGAGTCGGTACCGGGATTTTTGGTGCCAGATAAGGATTGGAGAGAGAACAAGTTATGAGCCTTTTAAGTAAGCTGATGGATACCATGCGTTTAACCCCTGAAGAGGATGATGATTACTTTGGTCCTGACGACGATTACGAAATGGACAAGGCTGGAAAGAAAAGTCTATTCCAGGTACGGGACGATGCAGACGACTATGAAGGAGGCGAAGATGACAGTAAACCGCGTTTTTTCTCTCGTTCATCAAAGGTAGTTCCCATGAGAAGAGGGATGGAAGTATCCCTGATCAAACCTACTTCCATTGAAGATGCCAGGGAAATCTGTGATTACCTGCTGGCAGGTAAGGCAGTTGTTCTCAATATGGAGGGAATCCATACAGAAGTCGCACAGCGTATCATCGACTTTACTTCTGGTGCAACCTATTCCATGAACGGCAATTTACAAAAGATATCCAGTTATATTTTTATCGCGACTCCGGAGTCTGTGGAGCTTTCCGGCGATTTCCAGGAACTCCTTGGGAATGGGACCCTCGATGTATCCGGGCTGAACATTCGCCTGTAAGGGGCAGCGATAGAGAGATTACATATCATTACATATCCCTTTTGCGAAGGAAATGGACAGGAAAGGCAGACAATTTTCCGGATGTTCGGAAGGAAGATTGTTTGCTTTCTTTCGTATACAGTGGGATATGCAGTGGAGATGAGAGGAGACAGATATGGCTAATCGAATGACAGTCCATAGGGACGGCAGGGCAATTTATGATATCGTGGCAGAATCTTCCTATGACAGGCTTGGAGAGGAAGCGGCAGCTTTAGGCACTGCAGGAAGGAAGCTGTGCATTGTTACAGACAGTAACGTGGCCCCATTGTATCTGGAACAGGTAAAAAAGGAGCTGGCTTCATGCTGCCGACAGGTAGATTGTTATGAGATCCCGGCTGGGGAGGAGTATAAGAATCTGGATACGGTGAGGGGCATTTATGAGCACCTGATCAAAAGACATTATGACAGAGGGGATATGCTGGTGGCTCTCGGCGGCGGTGTGGTCGGAGATCTGTGCGGCTTTACGGCAGCGACCTACTTAAGGGGGATCCGTTTTATCCAGATTCCCACGACTTTGCTTTCCCAGGTGGATTCCAGTATAGGCGGAAAGACCGGAGTGGATTTTGATTCCTACAAAAATATGGTAGGAGCGTTCCACATGCCTGCTCTGGTCTATACCAGTACATCCAGTCTGCTGACACTTCCGGACGAGCAGTTCGCATCCGGTATGGGTGAGATCATCAAGCACGGGCTGATACGGGACCGGGAGTATTACGCCTGGCTGACGGCTCACGCGGATAAGATCAGAAAAAGAGATTTGAGCGTATGTGAGCAGATGATCCTGGTGAGCAACCAGATCAAGCGGGAAGTGGTGGAGAAGGACCCGACAGAACAGGCTGAGAGAGCTTTGCTGAATTTTGGTCATACGCTGGGCCATGCCATCGAGAAGCTGATGGACTTTCATCTGCTACATGGACAATGCGTGGCTTTGGGCTGCGCCGCGGCGTCCTGGATGTCTGCAAAGAGAGGCAGCCTTACGATGGAGGAGGTTTCCGGCATTTTAAAAACTCTGGAGGTATTTGGTCTTCCGGTCAGTATCGGCGGGCTCGGACTAGAGGCGGACAATATAGTTGCAACCACAAAAAACGATAAAAAGATGGATTCCGGCACAATCAAGTTTATTCTTCTCCACCAGATTGGAGAGGCATATGTGGACCGTTCCGTGACGGATCAGGAGATGATTGAAAGCCTGTGCTGGCTGGCGGGAGGGGAACATGAAGAATAAAGTATTCAATCTGCTGGTGTGGGCGGCAGCATCCCTTGCCCTGGTTCTGGCAGACCAGTATACAAAGCTTTTAGTAGTGACCCGGCTGAAAGGAAGGCCGCCATTTGTCATTGTAGACGGAGTGTTTGAATTTTTATATTCAGAGAACAGAGGAGCCGCTTTTGGCATGCTGCAGGGACGTCAGGGTTTCTTTTTCCTGATCGGGGCAGTTGTGCTGGCTGCTGCCGCTTTCGTGATGTACCGTATGCCGGATTGGGGACAAAAGCGGTATCACTGGCTGAAGATCTGCACCATCATGATCACGGCTGGAGCGGTCGGGAACATGGTGGACCGTGTTTCCAAGGGATACGTGGTGGATTTTTTGTATTTTAAACTGATCAATTTTCCCATCTTTAATGTGGCGGATATCTATGTGACGGTAGCGACGGCTATCCTTCTGGTATTATTATGTTTTTATTACCGCGAGGAGGAGCTGGATATTTTTCATCTGCGCAGGGAGAAGGGGGATTCTCATTGATTCAGGAGTTTGTTGTAGAAGGAGATGCAGGACTTCGTATTGACCGCTATTTGAGCGACCGCCAGGAGGAGCTTTCCCGTTCTTATCTGCAGAAGCTTTTAAAGGACGGAGGTGTATCGGTAAACGGAGCACCAGTAAAAAGCAACTATAAGGTTTCCTGTGGCGACAGGATCCGGCTTCATGTGCCTGATGCGGTGGAGCCGGATATTGAGGCGGAGCCTATGGAGCTTTCCATCCTGTATGAAGATCCGGATATTCTTTTGATCAATAAGCCAAAGGGAATGGTAGTGCATCCGGCTGCCGGTCATTATACTGGCACCCTGGTCAATGGCCTTATGCATCATTGCAGGGGGGAATTGTCCGGTATCAACGGCGTGATGCGGCCGGGGATCGTCCATCGTATTGATATGGACACCACCGGTGTGCTGATCGTCTGCAAGAACGACAGGGCGCACAGCGCCGTTGCGGAACAGCTGAAGGTCCATTCTATTACCAGGAAATACTATGCCGTCGTACATGGTGTGATAAAAGAGGACGAGGGTACGGTCCATGCTCCCATTGGGCGGCATCCAACAGACCGGAAAAAGATGAGCATTAATGAGAAGAATGGGAAGGACGCCGTTACCCATTACCGGGTTTTGCGCCGGTTCCGGCGTTTTACCTATGTGGAATGCCAGCTTGAGACCGGAAGGACTCACCAGATCCGTGTGCATATGGCAAGCACCGGTCATCCACTTTTGGGCGACCAGGTCTATGGTCCCGCCAAATGCCCGTTTCCAGGGCTTGAGGGACAGACTTTACATGCTGGAGTTTTGGGTATTATTCATCCAACAACAGGAGAATATATGGAGTTTCATGCACCTTTACCGGAATATTTTGAAATGCTGCTTAAAAAATTGGAGCTGGACTAATAATAAGGTTATTTTTCTAAAATTTCGCAAAATAGATAGATTTTTGCTTTCTGTTTATATACTTTTCAGAAATTTTGGTGTATAATATGATATAAGAAGACTTACATCGCAGGTTACTGAAAGGAGAAGGATATCTATGAAGGGAAATCTTGTTATTACAATCGGAAGACAGTGCGGCAGCGGCGGAAAAAAGATCGGCGAAATGCTTGCGGAGAGAATGGGAGTGCAGTGTTACGATAAGGAACTCCTTACCCGTGCAGCTAAGGAGAGCGGACTGTGTGAGGAACTGTTTGAGACTCACGACGAGAAGCCCACAAGTAGTTTCCTCTACTCTCTGGTGATGGATACCTATTCACTGGGATATACCACATCTGCATACATGGATATGCCGATCAACCATAAGATCTTCCTGGCTCAGTTTGACACCATCAAGAAGCTGGCGGACGAAGAGTCCTGTGTGATCGTTGGACGATGCGCAGATTATGCGTTGGCGGATTATCCCAATACCGTGTCTGTGTTTATCACCGGACATGACGATGATAAGCTGGCTCGTTTAAAAGAGCTGTATAAAGTGGATGACGCCAAGGCAAAGGATATCATGGTCAAGACCGACAAGAAGCGTGCAAGCTACTACAATTACTATTCCAGCAAGAAGTGGGCTGACGCCAAGAGCTATGACCTGTGTATCAGCAGTACTGTGCTGGGCATGGAAGGATGTGTGGACATCATCCTGGACTTTGCGAAAAAGAAACAGGAGTGGTTGAACAGCCAGAAAAAATAAATGCATGCTGATATTTAAAGATTCATTTAGATAAAAGTGTTATGAAACCCCATCAGGACTGTTTCCGGTCTTGATGGGGTTTTATGATACATTATGATCTTATGTTATGGGCTTATCATCCAATCCTGTCGTTGTGTTCTTCTGCTTCTCACTGCATCATGCGGAACAATCCGATCACTTTGCCAAGAATCTCCACTTGGTTTACGATGATTGGTTCCATATTATCATTCTCCGGCTGAAGCCGGTAGTGTCCCTTTTCTTTGAAAAAACGCTTCACGGTGGCGGAATCCTCCACCAGTGCAACGACGATCTCTCCATTCCGTGCAGTCTTTGTCTGCTCTACGATCACCTGGTCACCGTCGAAAATACCGATATTGATCATACTCTCACCCTTGACGCGCAGCATGAAGGTCTCAGCGTTGGGGAGAATGCTGGCCGGGATCGGGAAGTAATCTTCGATGTTCTCCTGGGCCAGGATCGGCTGGCCTGCGGCAACCGTACCGATCACGGGAACCTGCACCATCTCCCGGCGTGTGAGAGCAAACTCATCGTCCAGGATCTCAATGGCACGCGGTTTGGTAGGGTCGCGGCGGATATAGCCGTTACGCTCCAGTGTCTCTAAGTGGGAGTGGACAGAAGAAGTGGACTTTAAATGGACCGCCTCACAGATCTCCCGGACTGCCGGCGGATATCCTTTCTTTAAAATGCATCCCTTGATATATTCCAGTATTTCCTGTTGTTTTGCGGTAATCTTGCCCTGTGCCATACCGGTTCCTCCTGTTTTATGTATTCGTATACTGCTGTGTTGTATGAGCAGATTCTTTCTAATTAATATAGTAACATATGTTCGATAAAAAAGCAAACTTTTGTTCGATTTTTTTGGAAAATCCATTGACAAACAAATGTTCGGATACTATAATAAGAACATAGAAACAGAACAGATGTTTGCATTCGTCCGACGCTGTGTTTGGGGAACGGATGCCAGTTATAAGGGGGTACTGATGATGAATAGAAGAATTGCACGACGTAGAGTCAGGAATCTGATGATTGTTCTTTTGATGATACTTGCTTTTTGCTCCGGTTTCTTTGGCCATACGCTGTTGAACGCCCATGCCGAAGAAGAATATGTAAAGCCCATGAACCGTTACTACACCAGCATCCAGCTGAAGCAGGGAGACAGTCTCTGGGACATTGCCGCGCAGTATCTGGAAGGAAGCGGCTACACCACGAAGGAGTACGTGGAAGAGCTGAAGCGGATGAATGGTCTCCGTGACGAGCATATCCATTCGGGGGAATACTTGACAGTCGTATACTTTGCAGAGTAGCCGCCTCATGCTTCATGATTCCCCGTGGTGCGATTTAATGGGGGGTTTTACAGGGCTGACCTGTTCCGGTTTATCGATCTCCGGTTTTATAGTCATCCCTGGCCCAGTTGGGTGCATTGACAGGTCCCGCTTTCGCGTTTCCAGTTTTTGCGGCTCCCTGGATCTCAGGTACCTGTGCCTGTTCATTTTTGGGATGATGGAGTGTATGATGATTCTCTGTCCCATGATTGTCCGGGTCGTAAGGACTTGGTCTTCTCATTCCTGCTTTTGCCATGATGATGCCTCCTTATCTGCTACTATCTGCTAATAGTTTCGGTATCCCTGGCAAAAGTATGCAGGAAATTATATCAAGAGAAGGAAGGTTTTTCTCTTATTTATCATGCTGCTGGGAAATGTAAAAAATAATGGATAAAATTAAAATCTAAAATAATGGCTTAAATACAAGGTTTCAAAGGATTTGTCCATTTTTCAAAATTTGAATTTTATCCATGAATGGACAAAATAATTTATGCCGGATAAAATACATAAAATTATCCTAAATTAATAAAGAGCAGGATGAAATAAAATTCACTTTAGCCAGCAAAAGTTGATTAATCTGCAGGGAGTATTTCTACACAGAAATTTAATGGTATCCGTAAATATAATAGGATCCGTTTCTTTCCTCATAGGGGATATGATGCCGATTTAAAATTTCCTAAAATAGTTTGCTCTCGTCAATGATTTCTGGCTTGGTTAGTTTTCCGCGATGCTTTAAATAGCAAGGACGTACTTCAATCCATTCGATATTAAAATAATGCTCTTCAGGCGGAAAATTTTCTCCCATCCAATCGCCTAAATGGTAGACATCCCCTTTAAGGAATTCGTTTGGAAAACAATCCTCTTCTGTTAGATATTTAATATCAAATGGTGGAGGAAAGGGCATTTCTTCTGTTATTGCTGTTATTAGCTCATTCCATTTTGTACTATTCATATAACTACACAAATTGCGGTCTTTTATAATTCGTGATACTTTTTCTCTAAGATTATGTTGCATACTATCACCACTTACGACAAAAATTTGGCAGATACTAATTACATGCAATCAGCAAATAGGCGGTCTATTTTTACTTTATCATGTTGAAGAATCCAATTATTATATTTTTTGTACAAAGGCAGTAATACATGTTTATCAAAGGCAGCAATATCAGCACCTCTATCATCATACAGGTGATAAAGCACAGCGCTTTCGGTATTTAGTAAATACACATTGGAACATAGAAAAGAAAAGCCACCAATATCACCTTTTATGATTTCTAAAAGCAGCTTATCAATTTGATAATTACCTTTTGTCAAATCCCAATATAAATGCTCTTGAAGAAAGCAAGTGTTCTTGTCAATGCGTTTTTCCTGAATGGATTCATTCGGGACAGGCAAGCCCACTTGTGCAAGTGTTTGCAAAGTAATCCTATCTGCTTCTTCGGGATAGTGATCGATTCTAAGAAGGTTGGGACAGCATGGTAAATCGTGAAATAATGCTTTTGCACGACATAAGGCATTTTCAACATAGCTTGGATTCATTCCTTTATTATCTGGCAAGTATACCCTCTCTTTACCTCCATGAGGGAGGCGCTTGCACCAGCCATGATCATCCCATCGACACAAATCATGACGTATAAAGCCATTGCGCTCTACAAATCGTTTTGCCAGCGCCTTTGCGCTCACCAGTTTGTCAGGCTGCTTCTTCTGCGAATTATGATAAAGTGCCATCAGGCCTTCCCTGCCCGACTTGCTACCTCCACTAAAATAAGATGAATTTTATTTAGTAGGCTCGATGCAAATCTCGCTTTGGCTTCCATCAGCATTATCATGAATAAAACCATGATACCAACAATCTATACCGTCTTCTTTTGGCGAAAACCGTAGAACCTCATAATTTTTTTCGGTATTACCGGTTATTTCCGTTGGTAGAAGCGTTTCAATAATGAATTCATGGTAACTTATAACCCCATCAACACGATCAATCCGTTCTACAATCGTGTTATTTTGATTATTCCAAAGTATTTGAGTAAATTGAAGTTTTTCGTTTTTTATATTATCCGTTAAGCTAATAAATATTTGCCTTATTTTTCGCTCTTCATCATCAAAATAATCAATGAGGTGAGTATGCATCGGAATACTACCGACATCCAATATTTCGCCTTCATCCAACATAGAAAAATCAAAATACTCATCTACAGAAATATTTTTAAAATACCATTTTTCTGAACCTAATATCTTATATTTGAATTCGATAATGATGTGCTTACCCCTCACGTTTGCTACCACCTGAATCTCTCCCCTTAAATGCCCATGCTTAAAATCTTGATTTGTAGGTTCAATTTCTATTCTCCAATAAACGGGAAGACAGCTCGACGCCTGCCGTTCTATAAACAGGAACGGCGGCTTCCCTTATTAGAAGTTTTTTAACTCCACATAGAAATTATATGTGATTTTAAATGGATTGGCAACTGTAAGAGGGCGCATTTGCATATGAATTAACGCTTCTGGATATGCTCACAGATCTTTTGGAGAATTCAGGACATATATCGTCATTTAGAGAGTAATACACATGGTTGCCAACCGGGAAAATACCTGCTATAATGCTTGCCTGAGCACCGTTATTCAGATATTCCTTTAATAGTTTTATGAATAACCTATCTTTTTTTAAATGTATGATAACAAATGCTACATCCCGCATTTGTTCCCGCGCATCATTCTCCATATCCCAATCAATGTGATCCCAACCAGATATACCCCGCATATCGCAAAAAATAAAGGAATATTCTGCCCAAGGATATCTTCCGATTTATTTGAGTTCATTCCTAAAAGCATCTGTGAATAAGGACAGAATAGGCCGGTCGAAGTATTGGCAGCCAGCAGCCCGATTACACCGCCCGCCAGTCCCAGGGCAATCGGAGTGGCAAAGTTTTTGACCTCCGCCGCGATGAAAAACTGAAGCGCCGCTATGACAAAGGCCCCCGCCAAACCACGGATAATCCAGGAGAATATTGTAGCAGGGGGAAGCCCCGGCAATCCGATTACCATGCCTGCCGCGAGGAAAAGAGCAGTGAACCATACCTGTGTCAGGGCTGACAGAATACATACCAGGAGAAATTTTGATAAATAAATTGTGCTATATGGCACAGGTGTGGAAAACAGAACGTTGCGGCAGTTGTTAAAGTTTTCATACCGCCATAAAAAGGCGCAGTAAGCGCCGATCAGCGGAGCAAAGAAAAAGGTGGCGTAAAACAGAGTTACCTGGGTCCACAGGGAATACCATTCCGACTTAAGTATTTCGATGTTTGACAGATAATTGCCGCTGCCCAGCAAAATCGGTATTACGGGTATCAAGAGAAATGCAGGCCAGATCAGGGTTCCTTTACATTTCATACGCTCACAGTAAATGGCTTTTCCTAACATATCGGTTTTCTCCTTTCACATGGTTTCCCGGACTGTTTCCAGAAAATGCTTTTGCCCAAAATAATACAGGATGGCTATGGCTGCAAGCAGGACAGCCAGCCATAGAACCGGATATCCCGTCCAGTAATACGTGGAGTAGCGGGCAGCTTCATCATACTCAAGTCCGGTATTACACAGCGCCGCGTAATATCCCCAGGGAATCAGGTAGCGCAGGGGCCAGCGGTTTAAAAACCAGGAAAACAGTCCCGCAAAAGTGCCGCCGATGCTGACGAAAATCGGGGTCAGCTGATTCGTAAACCGAAGGGAAAGGTTCAGTTGGAAAATAAAAATACACAGTGACGTCAGAAACAGAGTGAAAAACAGCGACAGGGTGATCCACGCGAGCCGCCCCTGTCCGTTGGTTCCCCAGGAGGCTGTGATGGAACTGAACAGGACTGCCTGTATCAGACTGAAAGATGCCATACAGAAACCGCCAACCATAACCTTTCCGCGGTAAATGCATTCGGTTTTTTGGATCGTGCAGAGCCATCGATAAGCGCTGCCTGCCTGCTCCATGTCACACATCCGGCTGGCCAGCGCGGCCACGATAACGGGGCAGAGGATGGTATTCATGAGAAGCAGATTTAAGAACAGCATGGCAGCGGCATCATTGGTTTTGGATAAATCCAGGTCCTTCAGGCACCAGGAAACCCAGGCCGCAATGAGCGCAAACGTCAAAAGGAACAGCGCAGGTATATGCCGGTGGCGCAGCTTGCGAAGCTCCAGGCTAAATTCTTTCCCGATTGTCATAATCCCGCCTCCTTTACCATACCGAGGTAAATATCTTCCAGGTTTTGTGTCTGCTCTGTAATCCGGTATAAATCAATTCCACGTTCCCATAGCCGGCGGAGCAGGCGGCGCAGGGAGGCGTCAGGCAGATAGGGAATCTGTATCCCTTCCTTTGGGGAATACAGCAGCGCCTCCGGTCCATGAGGCTCCAGGTTATCTTTTAACAGTGCGGCGGCGCCGGAATCATCGGAGGTGCGCAGAAAAATCCGTCGCACGCTTCTGAATTGGAGAGCGGAGAGCGTGTCCTGAAAAATCAACTGCCCGCCGGAGATGATGGCAATATGGTCTGCCGTCTGTTCCATTTCAGACAGAAGATGGCTGGAAACCATGACGGTCATACCATACTCCTTTGGCAGGCTTTTTACCAGCGCCCGCATTTCATGAATCCCGGCAGGATCCAGGCCGTTGGTGGGTTCGTCTAAGAGAACTAGCTTTGGAGAGCCTAAAAGGGCATTGGCCAGTCCAAGGCGCTGCTTCATGCCCAGAGAGTAATGAGCGGTTTTCTTCTTTTTCTGGCCGTCCAAGCGTACCAGCGATAATACCCGGTCGATTTCCTGAAACGGGAGCCCGCGCAGCATGCAGCTGATCTGCAGGTTTTCATAAGCGGTAAGATTCCCGTAATAGGAGGGATTTTCGATCAGGGAGCCCGCCTGTTTTAAAATGGAAACGCGGGTATGGTCGTTTAATTCCTCTCCATTTATTTTAATAGCGCCGCCGTCACGACCAATCAAACCCAACAGCATTTTCATGGTTGTGCTCTTCCCGGCGCCGTTGGGGCCGAGAAATCCATAAATAGAACCCTCCGGGATGCGAAGATCTAAATGATCGACGGCAGGTTTTCCGTGGTAAGTCTTTGTCAATTGCGATGTTTCAATCATGTAATGCGACATATGGGAATCCTCCTTGCACTGCATATTTCATAGCATGTTTTTGTTTTCTGTATTCAGCATAATATCCCTACCTTATCTGTACCTTTTCCTAACCTTAAATTTCCCTTAAATAATAGAATGGTATCTACCAACTTCACGCAAATCCGATATAATAGAGGCAAAGGAAGGTGTGTGGAATGAAATTAAAAGAAGCAAGAATTCTGGTAGTGGATGACAATGAAGAGCTGTGCCGGCTGGTGCAGAGCATATGTATACAGGAGGGATTTTCCTCTGTGGAGATGGTCTTTACGTGCCGGGAAGCAGAGAAAAGATTTTCTAAAAAGGACGTTGACTTTCTGATTCTCGATGTCAATATGCCGCAGGAGGACGGTTTTTCTTTTTTTCAGCGCATAAAACCGGTTCTGGAAGAACAACGGATTCCGGTTCTGTTCCTTTCTGCCAGGGATCAGGATGAAGACCGGCTGCTGGGGCTTGGATTAGGCGCTGACGATTATATGACAAAGCCGTTTCTGCCAAAAGAACTCATCCTTCGGATTCAGGCTATTTTAAGGCGCACCTACCGTCTGGACGAACAAAACAGCCAATGCTATCGGCTGGGAGACCGCGAGGTGGATTTGTCGGCAGGCACCGTGCGGCTTTTAGACGGTTCTGGCATGGTAATCCAGCTGACGAATAAGGAATACCAGCTATTGAAACTATTTTTGGAAAACCGCGGAAGGATTATGACATTCGATATCCTGTCAGAATCCGTCTGGGGGGAAAACTACTATGATTACGAAAATACTCTGATGGTGCATATTCGCAAGCTTCGCGAAAAGATTGAGGAGAAGCCATCAGAGCCGGAATTTTTGATTACAGTGAAAGGATTAGGGTATCGGATGAACGCATGAAAAGCCTGATGAGAATTTATTTTAAATATATCGCAACGGCCGTCCTGCTGATTATGCTTTTTATTGCGATACAGATCGGGATTCTCGGTGCGGTTACTGTAAAATTGTATGGGAACGGCAGCGAACATGGGAAATATGCAGTCAGACAGATTTATGATATGCTCCACTTCGCAGATGGAGAGATGGCTTCCGGACAGGCGGAGGCTATCACGAGCCTGGAGGAAATGAGTGTTTCTTTTGCCATGGTACTGGACGATGCCGGACAGCCTGTCTGGACCTACCGTCTGCCCGAAAACCTGAACCATGCCTATACGGCCTCGGAAATCGCGTCGTTTGCCCGCTGGTATCTGGATGATTATCCGGTATCTGTCTGGGGCGGGGATAAGGGGCTGCTTGTGATTGGATATCCCCGTGGGAGTATTTGGAATTACCATGTCCGACGGGACACGAAGGATCTTGAGGGGATGATGACATTCTTTTCCTTGAGTTTTGTGTTGACAATCCTGGCTGCCATCGTGGTCCTCCTTGTTTCCGGATACCGTTACTACCGTAAGATGAGAGAGATGACGGACGCCATCGGACAGCTTGCCTCCGGAGGAAGTGTTCATCTGCCGGAAAATGGAACCATGGGGGACATAGGAGCCGCGCTGAACCGCACTTCAGACCGTCTGTCCACACAGCGCCGGCAGCTGGAACAGAGGGATGAAGCACGGACGGAATGGATCAGCAGCGTTTCACACGATATCCGCACGCCGCTGTCGCTGGTTATGGGCTATGCTGACATGATTGAGAACCAATCCGAGCCAGGGTCGGAGGTGCGAAAGAGGGCTGTTCTGATCCGCGGGCAAAGTATCCGCATCCGCAATCTGATTGAAGATTTGAACCTGGTTTCCAAGTTGGAGTACCATATGCAGCCCCTGCGATTAAAGACGGTCTCCCTGGCAGCCATTCTGCGCAGGGCGGCAGCAGATCTGTTAAACACGGTGGAGCAGCCCGAGAATTATCCATTTTCCATCTATATGGAACCGGAATTCGAGGCGTTTTCCATGGAAGGTGACGAACAGCTTTTGCTGCGGGCCTTCCAGAATATCCTGGGAAATTCGGTGCGTCATAATGAAGGTGGATGCAGTCTTACTGTGCGGGCTGTGCAGGAAAATGGCCAGCCTGTGATCCGGTTCCAGGATGATGGATGCGGAATTTTACCGGATATCTGCCTGTATCTTAACGAAGGCCAACTGCCAAAGGAGGATACCCATGTGATGGGGCTGCGTATTGTCCGCCAGATTGTAAACGCCCATGGAGGTGAAATCCATGTGGACATGGATGGACACAGAATCTGCCTACGTTTGTAGCGAAGCTGGTATGGAAGCCAGACTGGAATGCTTCGTATTGACATAACAGTCGCGCTGGCTACTCCTTTCGATCGTGTGCTGAAAGTATCTGGGGCAGATTTCCCGGAACCGGCCAGTCAATTGACGGTTTGATCTGCTTATTGTATACTTTACTTTAACATAAATTGGTTTATAGCTAATGGGGAATACGCGGGCCATTCACGCTTCCCACATAAAATCTTGTGCAGAAAGGATTCAACCATGCTGGTTACAATAAAACAAATAAAAGCAAATACTGAAAAATTATGTTTCAATCTATGACGGTGATCAACAGATTGCACAGATCACAAAGCCCCTTACGGTTGTGGACAACTTGGATATTTATTTCCTCCATATAAAGGATGAGTATGCACCCATGATTCCTCTTTTGTCCTTTTTTGTTGTATATTACGATTATAGAAAATATAATAACAGTGGAGAAATCGTTAAGAACTACATTGAGATTTCTAAGAGTTATACCTATGGAAAAAATAACGATAAATATAATCCAAACTGGATCGCTGAAGCGTTTGGACAGCAGGTATCCGATGAACTGGAGCAGACATTGGGAAAGCTACTGGAATATAACCCTGCTCAAATAAAAAGGATTGTGAAAATAGTCGGTTTGATTTTTTTAGTGATTTTTCTATTGTCAATTATTTTGCTTGCAGTCTTAATCAGTATATTAGGATAAGATGTCTTGCGATGTAATCGTTATTAATTTTCATTGCTGTTAAAATTAAAAACGTATAAACGGGGCCTGTTATTCAGGAGTGAATCAATTGCAGGCAATGAAAACAGGTAGATGCATAGAGGAAATAATTGGAGATGGCGGATTAATATGAGTGAATACGAGAAAGAGAAACTTAAAGATAGTTTGATGAAACAACAAACAGAAAACTTCCAGTTTGGAGGTAAGCTGAATGAAACGATAAATCGGAATTTGCGGAGGGACATGGTTGTGGAACATAATCATTTGATAGAGTTTGAAGAATTAGGCGTATTGTACGGCAGGGATTGTATTTTTGTAGATAATGTTGTTCAAACAGGTTCGACACTTAAACTTAAGGGAAAGATAAATGGCCGTCTTGCAAGTAAAATTCACGACAATATATGGATTCCATACGAGCTTACATTTAAACAAGTAATAAAATATTCTTCTTGTGAATTAGATACATTTGAAGCTAGTAGAAATGAGGCATACGCTATGTGCAAAGCATCATTCTTTATAATTCAAGATAGTGAATACCTGAAAAAAATGCCTATCCGGTATGACTACAAAAAATATGATTATAAGCATTTTATGGTATGCACTTATGACTTTATTTTTAATGTGTTTGCAGTTGACTATAAACTAACGCATGATTTTAAATTCCAAGAATAAGAAATAATTTTATTATATTCATCGTAAATTCCAGTTTATAGAGGTGTAAAAATAGATATTGTTGTTTGCTGAATATATAAAAGAAAAATCAAATTAGATTGGTGATAAAGTGGGAAAACAGATAAATTATTGGATGGACTATGACAATTTTTTAATGGTCGCGCAAAAGGCAGTTGACTTAGGTTGCAAAATCATAAAAGAAGATCTAAAATTAGGCAGGGTTATTGAAAGTGGAGATATCAGCATTATCACTCACTATGGAAAAAGTAATCATACAGAGTATTATTTCCATCTTCCGGAGGCGGGAGCCATCGAGATCCGCTCTGTGGATAGCAAGGAGTGCTTGGACTACGGCTACACTGCAACTGGGAATTCCATCATTGAAGCGGGCTACTCTTTGATTGTAAATGAGCCAACAGGTGTTGCTGGAACGCGATGGAAGAGAGAGATCCGGAGGGCGAGAATTTATTGCATAACTGGGTATTACGATGAAAATGAAGATTATATATCGAGGCCGGATTGTCTGACCAAAGTATATAATTCCCTTGTGAGATATATAAAAAAGATAGCGCCTTATACAGAATTCGTGGATATGTTGGTAAGTATGAGAGACGAAAATTATGGGGAAAATTTTGAATACAGGCATAAGGAATATATAACAAAATCATGTCTGGATCTGGTGAAAAATGAAGGGTATCGATTATGTTGATTATGTCAGTTTCATTTTATGTTTGGCTCAATCATCCGATATAAATGTAGTATAATTACACATAAAGAAAAGCTGCACTATAGGAATCCAGGGGGGGAAAGGTGCTGTCCCAGACCTGCTTCGGGGACGGAATTCAGGATTGCCTGGTTATGGAGGACGGCAGGATTGTTACCAGTTACTTTGACGAGGGAATATTTGGGAATTTTGGGTGGGATCAGCCGCTGGGCGCCAGCGGCCTCGTGGTCTGGGATGAACAGGGGCGTGTTTTGTGGAAAAATACAACTCATGCGATGATTGACTGCTATGCCATGAACATTGACGAACAGAATAATCTGTGGTTTTATTATTATAATGAATTTCTTCTTGTGAAGACAGATTTTACGTCCGAGTGGGTGTACCGGCCCAAACTTTCCGGCAGCAGTTCCCTTTTGATTATGAAGAGCCATACCGGTGTTATTATGGACAGCGGTTACAGGGGACACAGTAAGCTCAAGATGCTCCGGCTTTTGGGAGATCGGCTGGGGAAGATAAGCGAAGTGGAGTTTACATGGGAAGGCCATAGGATTCCGCTGGACCTGTATTGTTTTAGAAGCTCGAAGGCAGTTATAGCGGATGGGAAAGGAAAAATTTATTGTGTGGATGTTATTTAAACGGCATCAACGAAGATTGATGGAAGCGAAGCGCCGAACTGCCCGGAGGACAGCAGAACACGGTTTGCCCGAATTGGCCGCCGGTTAGCCTATCTGTACCAGAGAGAGATTTAACGCAAATATAGGTCTGCCGCCTAAGAAAGTGCATTTCTTTTAAGAAGAGAAGAAGAGGGGAAAATGTTACTTGCCCCCTTCCTTAAAAATTAAATTCATTTTTGGATCAAATTTCTCTAAATTTTAAATTTAGAAGCCCTCTGTATTTTCCCGAAGCTTCACCGCATTTCGCGCGCTCCGCCGCCGCTCGTCCTCCAGCGCTGCGTAATGTTTCTTGGTGGTATTGACATCAGCGTGTCCCAGCACATCTGCTACCAGATAGATATCCCCAGTCTCCCGGTACAGGTTTGTGCCATAGGTGCTGCGGAGTTTGTGGGGGGTGATCTTTTTTAAGGGAGTCACGATCCGGGCATATTTCTTCACCAGGTTCTCCACGCTGCGGACGGTGATCCGTTTTCGCTGGAGAGAGAGGAAGAGTGCGCTTTCATGTCCCGGCACGGTGTCGATACCAAATCTTTCATCCAGGTAGTCCTGCAGGGCATCCTCTACCTCAGTGCCAAAGTAGATGGTCACTTCCTTGCCGCCTTTCCGGTGGATATGGATTCCTCCATTTTTAAAATCCACATCGTTGATATCCAGGCCCACGCATTCTGACACACGGATCCCAGTCCCTAAAAGCAGGGTCAGGAGCGCTAAGTCACGGATGCGGGTACGGTTGTGAAAGGCCTTTTGCTTGTCAGTCAGCTGGTCCCCCTGCTCGACCTCGTCCAAAAGAAGTGCAACCTCATCAATATCCAGGCGGATGATCTCCTTGTCGTGAAGCTTGGGAAGCTGAACCAGAGCAGCTGGGTTGGTGGACAGCTTTTCAATGCGGAAAAAGTAGTTGTAAAAGCTTTTCAGGGAAGAGATCTTGCGCATGATTCCCCGCTCTTTATTGGTGACCTCCTGGTTCTGGTCATTGAAGCGGTACTTTAAGTACTCCATGTATTCTTCCAGATCGGATACGGTCAGCTGGTCTAAGTATTCCAGCCGGATCTCCATGCGGTCCAGCTTGGAAAAGAACGGATTTTCCTTTTTTAGAAAATCAAAGAAGACCGTTAAGTCATAGGCGTAGGCGATCCTGGTCCGTGAAGATGTGCGCGGTTCGATCCCCCGGAAATATTCTACGCAGAATGGAGGCAGTTCTCTGATGATCTGCCGCAGTTTCTTTATATTCTCAATATCCTTTTGCTCGTGGTAAGGCAAATTTGCCATGTCAGTTCCTTCTTTCTGGTCACACCTGCTGGTTGTTTTCTATTTATCTGATGGGTTACCGACGGGTCATCTCTGCAGGAGAGGGCCATCCTTCCAGATCTCCCTCTATGACTGCCCGGAACAGCCTGTCTTTTACACCGGGATTCTCATGCTCCAGGGTGGAGATCAGGTTTTTCACATATTCCCTGCGCGTGTGCCCGTCCATGGGACAGGGATTCTTGCAGACCGGCAGGCTGTATTTGTTCCGGAAGCCTTTTACGTCTGCTTCTGTCACATAGAGCATTGGCCGAATGACCGTAAGACCGGTGCGGTCTAACCGTGTCCGGGGCGAAAATGCATGGAAACGCCCTTCATAGAGCAGGGAGAGCATGGCTGTCTCGATCAGATCGTCCCTGTGGTGCGCGTAGGCGATCTTGTTGCAGCCCAGCTCCAGGGCCTTGCTGTTGAGCGCCCCCTTGCGCATCTTTGCACAGAGAGAACAGGGATTGGACTCCTGCCGGATATCAAAAAGGACCTTACCGATATCCGTGGGGATCACCTCATAGGGGATCTCAAACTGGGTGCAGAGCTCCCGTACCGGTTCTAAATTCATATTGCCGAGTCCTAGATCCACCGTGATCGCTGAGAGCGAGAAGCTTTTGGGGTAAAAATGCTGCAGGTGGTGGAGGCCGTAGAGCAGGGTCAGGCTGTCCTTCCCGCCGGAAATGCCAATGGCAATATGGTCATTTTCGCTGATCATCTCATATTGATCCACAGCCTGGCGCACCAGGCTGAGCAGACGCTGTAATTTCATAGACGCTTTGACGTCCTTTCCTGATTGTACTGTTGTTATGCTGCTCTTACTATTTTACTCATTGAGGTCCCAGATTGTCAAGCATTGCTGATTCTTACAAAGTGTGGTAAGATGGAGCCAGATAGTGAATCCAAGCCAGACATTCGGCAATACAATCTCACGGAGGAAAAATCAATGAAACGCTTTACCTATACGGTATCAGATCCCCAGGGCCTTCATGCGCGCAATGCTATCAGCCTGTGCCGCCTTGCAGGGACCTTTAAGGCCCAGACCCTGATCCATGTGCAGGAGGATGGGAAACAGAGAAAGGCAGACTGTAAAGATATGATCGGGCTCATGGGGCTATGTGTCCGTCAGGATACCACGGTAGAGATCACCATAGAAGGCGAAGATGAGGACATGGCTTTTAACAGCCTGCGGGCTGCAATTTCGACGATTTTGTAGTTATACTTATAGGTTTTCTAGGGGTTTCCTAACAGTTAGGAAACGGATTTACCGCACATTTAAGAGTCTGCCTGTTAAACTGTCCTTATAAAAATAGAAAGAGTACGCAGGAGCGCGTACCTGACAGGAGGGTTTATCATATGGCAAGACTGGGAATTTCAATTTATCCGGAGCATTCCACTGTGGAAGCGGATGTCGCTTATATCAGGAAAGCCGGGGAACTGGGGTTTAAAAGTGTTTTTACCTGTTTGCTCAGTGTAGAGGGTAAGAGCCGCGAAGAGGTGATCGAGGAGTTCCGTATCCGGGCAGATGCGGCGCATGAGGCGGGTATGGAGATCATTCCTGATGTCAGTCCAGCTGTTTTTGAGAAGATGGGGATATCTTATGAGGATCTGTCCGTATTTACCCAGATGCATGTGGACGGGATCCGTCTGGATGAAGGGTTTGACGGGATGAAGGAGAGTATGATGACCTATAACCCGCAGGGGCTGAAGATCGGTCTGAATGCCAGCACCAAGCTGGCGTATGTGGCGAATGTGATGGATCATCATCCGGACAGGAGCAAGCTGGTCACCTGCCACAATTTCTATCCTCAGCGCTATACCGGCCTGAGCCTGGAGCATTTCAACCGCTGCAATGCGGCGATGAAGGCACTGGAGCTTCCGGTCTCTGCGTTTGTCTCCAGCGAAAACCCGGATGCCTATGGCCCATGGCCGGTCAATGAAGGGCTTTGCACCCTTGAGATGCACAGGGACCGTCCTCTGGATTTCCAGGTGCGCCATCTGTTTGCTACCGGTATGATCGATGATGTCCTGATCGCCAACGCATACGCCACCGATGAGGAGCTTGAGGCCTGTGCGAAGGTGAATCCCAGTATACTGACCTTTGGTGTCTGTATGGAAAAGGAATTGACGCCGGTGGAGGAAGCGATTTTTAATTACGAAGAACGGCATGTGGTGCGCGGCGATCTCAGTGAATATATGATCCGGTCCACATGGCCGAGAGTGACTTTTGCAAAAGAGTCCATCCCTGCTGCCAATACCAGGGATTTAAAACGCGGGGATGTGGTCATACTGAATGACGGATATCCCAAGTATAAAGGTGAGCTGCATATCGTTTTAAAGGATATGCCGAATGACGGCAGGAAGAATGTGATCGGGCATCTTCCGGAATATGAGCATATCCTGCTTGACTATACGGAGCCGTGGAAGGTATTTGCGCTTACCAGAGCAGAATAAGAGACACATAAGGGGGAACAGGCCTTGCAGAACAAGAGACAGGAGCAGATTCTTGCCATACTGGCAGAACGGAATGATTATATGACCAGCAGGCAGCTTGCAGAGCTTCTGCAGGTGTCGGACAGGACGATACGCTCAGACGTGGATGCCATAAATCGTAAAGCAGGGGGGGTGCCTTCTATTGAATCTAATATGCGTTTTGGATACCGTCTGAATCCGGAAGCAAGGCCCCTTCCTGCACAGCAGGAAAAGGCAGACGGGGAGATCCCCCAGACGCCGGGAGCAAGATGCATCTATATCATCCAGAAGCTCCTGTTTGAGACGCGGAGCTTGAACCTGACTGTGCTCCAGAGCCAGATCTATGTCAGCGGATATTCCATAGACAATGACTTAAAGCGCATCCGCAGGATGCTGGAGCCATACGCGAACTTAAAACTGGTGCGGAACAAGGAGTGTATCTCCCTGGAAGGGGACGAGGCCAGCAAACGCCGGTTCTACCGGGACCTGCTGGTAGCGGAGGTACAGGAGAATTTCCTGAACCTGGATATCCTTGCCCATATGTACCGCAGCTTTGATCTGATCGAGGTGAAGGATATCTTTGTGGAGGTGTTGGAGGAATATGACTATTCCATCCATGAATCCTTATTTCCCATGCTGATCCTCCATGCGGGAACCAGCATTGAGCGGATGAGCTGCTCCAACTATGTCAATATGGAGGACAAGGAGCAGGGGCTGGACGAGACCATTGAGTATCAGATATCCAAGATTTTTTTCGAGCGGATATCGGACCGGCTGCACATCAAGGTGAAGGACGGGGAGATCGGCATGTTCGCCCTGGTGATCATGGGACGGCGTGCTTCCAATTACACCAGTGATTTCGTCAACTTCCGCGGAAGATGGCTCAATACAAAGAAGCTGGTCACAGAGGCTCTGGAGCAGGTGTATGGCCTGTTTGGCCTGGATTTCCGGCAGGATGACGACCTGATCGCCGGTCTTAAAATGCATATGCACGGCCTGATCGACCGCCTGAAGAACCAGGTGACGCTGGAGGACGTATTTCTGGAGGAGATCAAGCGGAAATATCCTCTGGTCTTTGAGATGGGGATCTATGTGGTGCATCTTTTGGAGGAACAGCTGGATGTGAAGATTTCTGACATGGAGAGCGGTTTTATCGCTCTCCATTTGGGCGCCGCCAGCGAGCGCATGAATTCCGTGAGGAAATACCGTGCCGTGATGATCCTGCCGCACAACCAGTCCTTTTCCGACATGTGCGTGAAAAAGCTTTCCGACATGTTCCGGGAGCGGATGGAGGTTGTGCGGATCTTCCGCTATTTTGAGGAGGACGCGGTAGCCGCACTGGATGCGGATATTATCCTGAGTACCTTTCCCATCGGGCATAAGCTGGATATCCCGACGGTGACGATCAATCTGTTCGTGGATTCAGAGACGGAATCCAATGTGCTCCAGGCGCTGAACCAGCTTGACAAAAAAGGATTCCAGCTTGAATTCGCCTCCCACATCGGACATTTGATCCGGAAAGAGCATTATTATCAGAATCTGGATCTAAAGACGCCGGAAGAGATCATCCATTTCCTGTGCAGCGGTCTTACGGAAGCCGGGATCGTGGAGCCGGAGTTTGAGGAGATCGTACTGCTGCGCGAACAGATGTCCCCCACATCGTTCGTCAATGCATTTGCGATCCCCCACGCATTCGGCGCATTTGCCCGCAGTTCCACCATAGCTGTGGCACAGTTAAAGAATCCGGTGCGCTGGGGCTGCTTTGATGTGCGTATGGTGATGCTGTTCGCCATCAACGGCGGCGACCGGCGGATGATCAAGATCTTCTTTGACTGGGTGTCGGGGATCGTGAACCGACCCCAGGAGCTGGCAGAGCTTACGGTCTCCTGCGGCTATGAGGAGTTCATCGATAAGCTCCTGGGATGAGGATTTCCTAACAGCTAGGAAATCCGGTTACGGTAAAACAATGAATAACCGCCTTATAATAAAGGCACCGAATGAGAGATGCAGCGATCGAAACGGTTGGCTGCATTTTCTCTTATCAAAGTATCGAGAGGAAAAAGGAGGTAGCAAAATGCCAGAGGGTTTAGAAATGGTCTGTTTCCAGATCATCTCCAATGTAGGCGCAGCACGTTCCAGCTACATCGAGGCCATCCAGAAAGCGAAGCAGGGTGACTTTGAGGGAGCCGAGGCCTGTGTGGAAGCAGGACAGAAGCTGTTTTTAGTTGGTCATGAGGCTCACTTTGAGCTGATCCAGCGGGAGGCAAAGGGTGAAAACGTGGGAGGATCCCTGATCCTGGTCCATGCGGAAGACCAGCTCATGAGCGCAGAACAGTTTAAGATCATCGCTGAGGAAATGATCGAGAGCTACAGAAGGATTGTAGCACTGGAAAAAAGATAGGGAGGAAATAAAAATGAAAAAAGTTTATTTATTTTGCAGCGCAGGAATGTCCACCAGTATGCTGGCAAGCAAGATGCAGAAAGTAGCCGATGACCATCAGCTTCCGATCGAGGTTGAGGCGTTCCCGGACGGGAAGATCGGACAGATCATCGACGAGCGTCATCCGGACGTGATCCTGTTAGGGCCTCAGGTGAAATACCGCTTTGATGAGATTTCCAAAAAGTATGGCGGCACCGGGATCCCGATCCAGGTGATCGATCAGACTGACTACGGCATGATGGACGGTGAAAAAGTTTTAAAATCTGCCATTAAGCTGATGAAAGCTGCGAAGCAGTAAAATGCTGGCGCAGTACTGAAAGATATACACCGAAAAAATATGGGGGAAATGAAAGATGTTAAATAAATTAGAGTCCGTTTTAATGCCGCTGGCAGAGAAAATCGGTAAAAACAAATACTTAATCGCCATCCGTGATGGCTTCCTGTTATCCATGCCGCTTTTGATCGTTGGTTCCTTCTTCCTGTTGATCGCCAACTTCCCGATCCCGGGCTGGACGGATTTCTGGGCAAGGTTCTTTGGAGATAACTGGGCGTCCTACTTCTCTAAACCGACGGATGCGACCTTCTCCATTATGGCAATCCTGGCAGTCATCGGTATCGGTTATTCGTTCGCCGAGCAGATGAAGGTTGATAAGCTGTTTGGCGCTGCGATCTCCATGGTATGCTGGTTCCTCATCATGCCCTATGAGATCCTGGTGGACGGCGGCGCAAGCGTGACCGGTATCCCGTTAGGATGGGTTGGTTCTAAGGGAATCTTCGTTGGAATCATCTGTGCATTCCTTGCAGTCCATATTTATGCATGGGTCAATGAGAGAGGCTGGGTCATCAAGATGCCTGACGGCGTACCGCCGACCGTTGAAAAATCCTTCGCGGCTTTGATTCCGGCAGGAATGTCCGTACTGGTATTCTTTATCATCAATATTGTATTTGCAATGACGCCTTACGGCAATGCGTTTAACTTTATCTTCACGATTTTGCAGACTCCGCTGTTAAAGCTTGGAAATACCCTTCCGGCTATGGTGATCGCTTATATTTTCCTTCACTTCTTCTGGTTCTTTGGAGTGAACGGCGGTTCTGTTGTGGGTGCGGTATTTAACCCGATCCTGCAGACACTTTCCGCAGAGAACCTGGCTGCATTCCAGGCGGGCGCTGTGCTGCCGAACATTATTTCCCAGCAGTTCCAGGATCTGTTTGCCACCTTCGGCGGCTGCGGTTCCACCCTGTCCCTGCTGATCGCCATGCTGCTTTTCTGCCGCTCCAAACGTGTCAAGGAGTTAGGTAAGCTGGCGTTTATACCTGGAATCTTCGGTATCAATGAGCCGCTGGTATTCGGTCTTCCGATCGTATTGAACCCGATGATCCTGATCCCGTTCATGTTGGTGCCGACCATCAACATCGTGATCTCCTATGCATGCATGAGCATCGGCCTGGTCCCGCTGTGCAGCGGCGTAGCGATCCCGTGGACCATGCCGGTCATCCTTTCCGGCTTCCTTGCCACTGGCTGGCAGGGTGCAGTGCTCCAGGCATTGCTGCTGGTGCTGGGTGTATTCATCTATATGCCATTCATCAAGATGATGGATAAACAGTATCTTGCAGATGAAGCAAAAGCTGTGGAAAATAAAGACGACGATGATATCTCTCTGGATGATCTGTCCTTCGACGATCTGTAAAGAGAATTGATAAAAGCTGAAACAATAACTGATACAGCCGTGGCTGCGGCCACGGCTGCTTTTCATAGAAACGGAGGTTTTGCTATGAAGATTATTATGATATTTGACCAGATCCAGTCCGGTCTGGGAACCAAGGACGATACGATGGTGCCGCTGACCGGGAAAAAAGACCCGATCGGCCCGGCTGTGATGATGGAGCCATTCTTAAAAGAAGTGGACGGACACGTGATCGCCTGTCTCTGCTGCGGCAACGGTACGTACCTGGCTGATCCGGATGAGGTGAGCCGGAAGCTGTGTGCCATGGTGAAAAAGCTGAACCCGGATGTGGTCCTCTGCGGCCCGGCGTTCAATTTCCTGGACTATGCAGCCATGAGTGCCCGCGTAGCCTGCGATATCAACCAGAACACGGACGCAAAAGCATTTGCAGCCATGTCAGAGGAGAACAAGGAAACCATCGCAGATTACAAGGACAAGGTTGCCATCGTAAAGATGCCAAAAAAGGGCGGCCTGGGGCTGAATGACGCACTGAAGAATATGTGCAGAATGGCAAAGGCGCTTGCAGATGGAACTGGTGTGGAGGATTTAAAAAAGCAGATCTGCTATTGATCAGACGGAACCTGATAAGGACTGCTCATAGAGAATCGCTTTCAATAGGAGGATGAAAATATGTGGGGTATGATAGCAACCTGGAGAATGGCTGTGGAGGGGATCACCAAAGGCTCTGAGCTTTTAAAAGAAGGCGGTGACGCCGGTGACGCCATTGAGACAGCGATCCGTGAGGTAGAGGATTTCCCGTATTATAAGTCGGTCGGTTACGGCGGGCTTCCCAATGAGGAGATGGAAGTGGAGTTGGATGCGGCCTATATGGACGGCAACACGCTGGATATTGGAGCTGTGGCGGCCATTAAGGATTTTGCGAACCCGGTATCCATCGCCCGTTCTTTAAGCCACGAGAAGGTAAACTGTATGCTGGTTGCGGAGGGCGCGGAGAAATTCGCCCACAAGCAGGGGTTTGAGCGGAAAAACATGCTGACTGACCGTGCAAAAGCCCACTACCGGAAACGTGTCAAGGAGATCAAGCAGCAGGAGTTAAAGCCCTATTCCGGTCACGACACGGTGGGCATGGCATGCCTGGACGGGAACGGCAAGATGACCGCAGCTACTTCCACCAGCGGCCTGTTCATGAAAAAGAAGGGACGCGTAGGGGATTCCCCGATCACAGGTTCCGGGTTTTATGCAGATTCCAAGCGCGGTGCGGCAAGCGCTACCGGTCTTGGAGAGGACTTGATGAAGGGCTGTATCTCCTATGAGATCGTCCGCCTGATGGGTGAGGGGATGCATCCGCAGGAGGCCTGTGAGACAGCCGTAAACCGTCTGGACGCCGAGCTCCGGGAGCGCCGCGGCGAGGCAGGGGATCTGTCCCTGATCGCCATGAACATGAAAGGAGAATGGGGCGTAGCCACCAACATTGATGGATTTTCCATTGCGGTTGTAACGGAGACGCTGGAGCCGACTGTTTATCTGGTGAACAGAGAGGCAGACGGACACTGCAGCTTCGAGAAGGCTTCTGACGAATGGATGGAAAACTATATGAAGACGCGCATGGCGCCGATTGAGGAATAAGGTTGGAGAAAGATCATGACGAATGGTTTTGTGGATTTAGAGGATACTATTCTTAAAAAGGTCGATGAGCTTGGTGATTCCATGATCGAAAGCATCCGGGAGCTGGTGCGCATCGGCAGTGTGGAAGAAGAAGCAGAACCGGATATGCCGTTTGGATGTGGAGTGCGTGATGCACTCCACAAGGCGCTTTCCATCAGTGAAAGCCTTGGTTTTTCTACGGTCAATCTGGAGAATCATATCGGCTATGCCCAGTATGGCAGGGGAGAAGACTATGTCTGCGCCATCGGGCATGTGGATGTGGTGCCGGTAGGAGAGGGCTGGGTCCATCCGCCTTTTTCTGCATATATGGAAAATGGCACGATCTACGGCAGGGGAGTATTGGACAATAAAGGGCCGGTGTTAGCGTGTCTTTATGGGCTTGCAGCTTTAAAGGAGCTTGAGCTGCCCATGAAGCATCCGGTCAGGATCATTTTTGGCTGTGACGAGGAATCAGGGTTCGAGGACCTGACGTATTACCTGTCAAAAGAGCGTCCGCCCGTCTACGGTTTTACACCGGACTGCAAATATCCTGTGGTATACAGTGAGCGCGGGCGGGCAAAGCTCAGGATTGATGGAAATGCAGCAGATCTGGAACGGTTCTTTTCTTTTGTGAACACCTATTTTATCAGTGCGAAAAACACCGGGGACCGATTGGGGATTGACTATTCCAACCCCGAATATGGTATAATGGAAATGCGTGGGTATGAGCTTCATGCAGACGGTTGTGAGGAGCCGGCTGCGGATGCCTGTGATGTGTTGCAGGCAGGACAGGCAAAGGCCGGACGTGTCAGTTTCCATGTGACGCTTAGCTATCCTCTGGGCATTACGATCGACGAGATCGTCGCTCGCGTGGAGGCAAAGGCATCGCCGGAGGGGCTTTCTGTGGCGCTTCTTCATAACTATGATCCGGTTGTCTTTGAAAAGGACAGCCCCATGGTCCGTGCACTTCAGGAGAGCTATGAGAAGGTGACAGGAATGGATGGAACGCCGGTTACCACCACAGGCGGGACTTATGCCAAGGCCATGCCGGGGATCGTACCCTTTGGCCCCAGTTTTCCAGGACAGAAAGGCATCGGACACAACCCCAATGAGTGGATGACCGTGGAGGATCTTATTACAAATGCAAAGATCTATGCGCTGGCGCTGTACAAGCTGGCACAGCTGTAGAGAGACGTAAGGGAGGGATTTTTATGCTGGAAGTATGTTGCGGCAGTTATTATGATGCACTGCAGGCTTATGCAGGCGGAGCGAAACGGATTGAACTTAACAGTGCACTTCATCTGGGAGGACTGACGCCGTCCCTCCCTGCCCTGGACCTGGTAAAGCAGGAATGCCCGGGCATGAAGGTCATCTGTATGGTACGCCCGCGAGGCGCAGGCTTTTGTTATTCGGAAGAAGATTTCAAAGTGATGGAAGAGGAGTGCAGGCTTTTGATGGCCCATGGTTCAGACGGTATCGCATTTGGCTGCCTGAACGCGGACGCAACACTCAATATGGAACAGAACCTCAGGCTGATCGCCCTGATCCATGTAAATGGCGGGGAAGCTGTGTTCCACCGGGCGTTTGACTGCAGCAGGGATGCATTTTCCACGATGGAGGCTCTGATCGGCATGGGTGTGGACCGGGTTCTGACCAGCGGCCTGAAACCGACGGCGATCGAGGGCCGTCATCTGATCGGCGAGCTGCAGAGACGGTACGGAAGCCAGATCGAGATCCTTGCGGGAAGCGGGATCAATGCGTCCAACGCGGCGGGGCTTATGGCTGAGACCGGGATCTCCCAGGTACACAGCTCCTGCAAAGCGTGGAAGCGTGATGAGACCACGATCGTGGGAGACGTAAGCTACAGCTACGCGGCTTCTCCGAATGAAGCCTGCTATGATGTGGTTTCATCAGAAAAGGTGCGTGAGATTTTAAACGTACTTGGAGAGTAATCTGGATATTTCGTGATCCAGTCGTCAGGGGGAACAATATGTTTGAAAAATACAGAAAAAATGCTATGGTGAGGCGCATGATCACAATCGTGGCCGTGGTGGCTTCCGCGCTTTTACAGACCTACGTCATTCAGGCGTTCATTCGCCCGGCGGATCTGCTTTCCAGCGGATTTACGGGCGTGGCGATCCTGATCGACCGGATCGCCTCCCTGTATGGCCACAGTTTTTCAACTTCACTGGGAATGCTGGTGCTGAATATCCCGGTTGCGATCCTGTGCAGCAGGAGTATCAGCATGCGTTTCACATTCTATTCCATGATGCAGGTTGTCCTGGCCAGCTTCTTTTTGAAGGTGCTTCATTTTGAGCCGTTATTTAATGACGTGCTTCTGGATGTGATCTTCGGCGGTTTCCTGTATGGGATTGCCATTGCGATCGCGCTGAGAGGCAATGCGTCCACAGGCGGCACGGATTTTATCGCTCTCTATGTGTCCAACAAGACCGGGCGTTCCATCTGGGAATACGTGTTTGCGGGAAATGTGGTGATCCTGTGCATTTTCGGCTATATGTTTGGCTGGCTCCATGCAGGATACTCGATCCTGTTTCAGTTTGTATCTACGAAAGCAATATCCGCGTTTCATCACCGTTATGAGCGTGTGACGCTGCAGATCACGACCACACAGGCGGAGCAGGTCATCAAAGCTTATGTGAAGCAGTACCGCCATGGGATCTCCTGCGTGGACGCAGTGGGCGGCTACAGCCATAAGAAGATGTATCTGCTCCATACGGTGGTCTCTTCCTATGAGGTGAATGATATTGTCCATCTGATGCGGGAAGTCGATGAGCATGTGATCGTAAACATGCTGAAGACGGAGAACTTCTATGGAGGCTTCTATCAGGCGCCCATCGAGTGATCTGTTTCATATTGTGAAGATAAAGGGTATTGGAAGTTCTGTGGAACCGTTTCATGGAATTTCTGATACTTTTTTATTACAGACATTTTTGACGCAAAAATGCAACATATTATTTCGCCCAGTTTCATTGTTTTTCCAGGTTTCTTATTTCTCTTTTCTCCCCATTTTGCTATACTATAACATATGCAGAAATGAGTCGGTTGGAGTGTTTTGTTGAAAAGATACTGATTCATGAAGAAAGCTTAAGGTAAAAGGATCTATGGGAACTGAAAATAAAAAACATGCTGTGTCACTGGGAATCCGCATTGGAATCGTATTTTTTCTGACTATCCTGATTGTGATAACGGCTGCTTATTTTGTATTACTGCGGAATGTTCAAAATCTGTTTACAGAATATACGATCACCATGGTGGAGGCAATGACGGACCAGGGCGTCGATATGATTGAGACTGAATTAAATACAGGCAAAAGTGAGGCTGTATTTTTAGCAAATGCATTCCAACTTCCAGTACTTAAGGGGGATGAAGCCGGATTTCCGAAACCATATATAGAAGGTGGATATCTGCGGATGGTTTATGTGACACAGGAAAAGGCGGTTGCGTCCGATGGAAGCGTGCGGGATCATATCCAGAGCCGTGCAGATATCCAGACTGCTTTTTCAGGAGAGACTGCGGTCTACGGACCCTATTATAATGCAGAGAATGAATTTGTAGTCTGTTACTCAGCTCCGGTCCGCCAGGAGAACGAGATTGTCGGTGTACTATCTGTTGAGAAAAACGGTTACCGTTTTTGTGAGGTGATCCAGAATATCCGGTTTATCAATTCAGGAGAATCTTATATCATTAATGAAGATGGAACCGATATTGCAGTCAGTGATCCCAACCATATGGAGTGGGTCACGTCACAGTATAATGCGCAGAAGCTGCTTGAAGAAAATGGTGATGAAGAAACCGGTCTTATTCTGGAGCTGGAGCGAAAGGGGCTGAATGGTGAGAGCGGCGTGGGGACCTATTCCTGGGAGGATGGATTGGTTTATGTGTTTTACAGGCCGATCCCGTCCGTAAACTGGGTGCTTCTCGCTGGGATGCGCAGGTCAGAGATCGTGGCTATGACTTATACCGCGTTATTGTCTTCTGTTTCAGATGGGCAGGTACTGGGAATCTGTCTTTTTTTCGTCGTCCTGCTCACGATCCTTATTATTTACTGGATCATATCCAGCATGAAGAAAAATGCGGATATCAATGAGGGACTAAGGCGGATCGCCAATTATGATTCTTTGACCGGATTGCTGAACCGAAACAGTTACCATGCTGTTTTTGATACGCTTCTGAAAGAACAAGGACCTGTTTCCTGTGTCTATGTAGATGTTAACGGACTGCATGAACTCAACAACCATCTGGGACACAGCGCGGGGGATGATATGCTCAAAGCTGTAGCCGGCGAACTGCGGCAAAGATTTCCGCTGGAAGACGTCTACCGCATTGGCGGTGATGAATTTGTCGTTTTGTGCCGTGGAAGGAATATGCAAAAGCTGCAGGCAGAGATGGAGCGGGTACGCCAATCCCTTCATGACCAGAATTATGATATTTCTATCGGAATAGCTTGTTGTGAGGAGGCCGATGAGGTGAACGCGATGCTCCAGGAAGCAGAAGCGGCCATGCAGGAGGATAAAAAGTGGTTCTACCAAAATAATGGAAATGAGCGCAGGATGAGGATCCTGGACGAGAGCCTGAAGCAGACGCTGTTGGAAAAACAGGATGCAGATACGTTTCTCGCTGTCCTGGAGCCTGTATTCAGCGGTGTTTATTTTGTAAATCTCAGTGTGGATACCGTTCGCAGCCTCTATATCCCGGATTATTTTGAAAGCTGTCTCCAGGAGATGGGCCGGAGGTTCAGCAAAGCACTCCTTCTTTATGCGGAACGGAATGTTCTGCCTGAATATCTTCCTTTGTTCCACCAGCTTTGCGACTATCTGAAGCTCGAGGGGATCATGAAAGACGGCAATGCAGAATTTGACTATGAAAAGGTCAATGGCGACCGTCTGCACCTGCGTATCTTAAAGTTCAAGGACTATACTCCCGAACGGCGTGAGACCCTGTGGATCTTTTCTAATGCAGGCAGGCTGAATATGGAGATTGAATAGGAGATGGATAGATTCAGATCTGAGCCTTGGAGAGCTGCACGATATATTATAGTGTAATGTTTCAGTATAAATGGAGGTAAGACAATTGTGTTCGCGTTGTAGAAGAAAGGTTATGTTATATTGGGATGCTGGCTGCTGTATTATAGTATAGGGAAACGCGGATAGTGTAATAGGATTATAGAATATGATTGAGATTTTATTTAAATGAAATATTATGGCTACCAGGCAGGGAAAACCTGGTAGCCATGATTGTGAGTAAATATTGATTCAACTTTTCGTTAAACTCAAGTTGTTCCGAATAGTCGCGGCAAGCGAGTGTGGGAGCGTAGCCGTTACTATTTGGAAAACTAGAATTTAACGAAATAGTTAGTCAACATATAAGATAAGTACATTATCTACAATACAGGAACCAAGTACAGCACGCCATTCAAAACGTTTAATACACCTTTCAGGGGAGCCACCACCCAAATATGTAAGTCCATAGATTCTGTCTTGTTTACGGATAGAAACCTGACCACCTGTTAAATTTAAACCTTTCAAAAGCTGTCCTACATACATCATGCCACCCCCAGTCCATTTGCATCATCAAAAGGCGTTTTCTCATCATCGAGGAGCAAGCGGAAGCCATTGGAGAGCATTTCAATCTTGCTATATTCGATACAACCGCCAGTATAATGCTGGACGCCAGAAATGCGACGCAGAAATGCCCGGTAGGATTCATAATTCTCTATCTGCAATTGACTGTATTGTTGACTTAAGGGCAAATTTGAGATAATATAGACCTTGGTAAAGCAAGCATATTTGTTTGCGTACCTACAAGGCAGTTCGAGGGGGTATCCGTCCAAGTAATTAAGCATATCGCCAATACGCAGACTTGAGCGGAACTCCTCGAACACTACCACATCCTGACCTTTGTAATTGTCAAAAGGATGCAAGTAATCAGTTACGCGAAAGACGTTCTCATATCCGTATCGTTCCATAACACCGCGAGTTTTTCCAGAACCAGTATCACCATAGATGTATGTAACGTCAACATTTCGCCATGTGTTCTTATAGGTCTCCTGCCTGACGGTCTGTCTGGCACGGTCAATCTTATCCATGTGAAGGATATAAGAAGCGTCCTGCTCAAGAATCTCAAAATCTGACATACCATCCTTTATCATGCTGTATAAGTCATCCAAGTCATTCCGCTTTCCCTGTCGTTCAACCGGAACATCACCGAACTCCTCAAAAGTGCCATCAATACAAGTTTCATGTTTCCGGGTATCGAGCCAGCGACCCGTCTTCATAACGTAATCCTTGTTTTGCTGTGCAGTTCCTTTTGCCATTTCAAGATGCGCACCATCGAACCTCTTACGGACAGAAGAGAAGCGAACCACACAAGCACTATGAAGATAAATATGAGTGTGGGGCGTTCCCTCCTCACCAATTTCATCAGACATGCACCAATAGACCGCTTGGCGAAACTCTGTGAGAAGCTCCTTTATCCGGTCGTGTGTGAATCCCTTTTCTACCGGGTTGTTTATCGTTATCTGCCACTTTCTAGAAGCAGTATCTTTTTCCATAAGTTTCTCCCCTTTCTTACAACTTGTAACTTGTAACAGATGTAACATTTTCGTGTTACAAGGTTTAAACCCTTTTAAAACCTAAGTTTGTTGGGTTTGTAACAGAAGTTTGGGGTAATACTAGCCCCAAACTTCCGAAAGACCGCGCCTATGGCGCACAGGCGAGAGCCGACACAACATAAGGATTGATACGGCTTACGCCTACCATGACGAACAAATACAGCGACCGTGTCTGGCACTATGGGGTAATCAAGGCTACGCCTTATGGGGTACGGGGCGCACGATCACAGACCAGAGGGCAGGAGAGTACCAGCCACTAAGGACAGGGTAGACAGCACCGCCCGGAGGGCACCCGGTGCTAGGTTTGTGAAAACCTGTTCGCAAATCAAACATACCAAAAAGAGGGCAGTATATAACCGCCCTCCGAGGAAAGAAATACCGGAATCGTCAGCCGACCTGACGAAGACCGTTAATCTTTTTGATGATGTACTGGACACCAACGTTAGATGCCGCAATACCAACCGCGCCACCAGCAAAAGCGGCAAGGATGATACCGAAGATCGTTACAGTCTTGGCAATCCCTTCACCCGCGATCGTGTTGAAGTCCACAACATCAGCACCAGCTTCCGCAGCCCAAGCACTCATGGTCGGAACGGCAAGCATAACGGCGGTGGATGCAGGAACAGCAAGAGCCTTAGCCTTTTCGATAAGTTTACGCATAACAAAATCCTCCTTTTTATGATATGTTTTTGAATATGTTAGAAATGAAATGCAAGGTGAAGATGAATACAATCACTCCAAGGAACAGATAAATTGCAATCATGATATCACGGAGCCGTTCATTTGTAACCGTAAGTTGTGCATACAGTGCGGCTAAATCGATATCAGCCAGCTCCCCGCCCAAGTCATTGATTAAATCAATCTCATCAGGAAGGGCATCGGAACCAGTCGCGAACACTGTAGAGAGCAGTACGAGGTTACAGGATGATAACATCATCAACACCGCCAAATTTATTGTACTGAACGTCAATGTTCATGCCGGGCTTTAAGCTCGCAACGGATGCCACCGGGTAAGAATCAGAGATCCAGAAAGTTTCTACCTGCTGGCCAACCATGCCCTCACGTCCATCATGAATGGTGTGTAAGCTTGTTCCTTTAACCTGTTTCCCATCCCTTTTTACATAGTCCAACTTCTGAATACCTACTAACTTTGCTTTCATTCTTTCTTCCTCTCTTTCTTATAGGGCTTATTCAGTTGTCAAGGTGGCATATCCGGCGTTTCCATCAACGGATATGATTATCACGGAATCCCTCACGAACGTTTCACAACGGCATGAACAACGCCTAATAACTATCGCTTACACCGAGGGTTTCCGATGCACCCACAACAACCGCTACATTATAGTACAGGAGCCTAAATTTCGTCGCCGTTTGTGTCATGCGGAGGCTTTTACTCGACAAGAACCTGTATTACGCTCTTTGAGCGAATCGGAATGGCAGGAATCGAACCCGCGACTTGCATACCCTGTTTTATGGTGTGCACCGCTGTTTTACCACTAAACTACATTCCGTTAAAGGGGAGAGGGCGGTTAAACCCCCTCAACCATTATTATTAATACTCAATTCCAAGTTCGCAACAAACATCATCAAGCGCTTTCCAATTAGAAACAGAACGTCTCGCAATTTCAGAAGAAGAACCAAAAGTCATAATATCACAAGTACTCCGCACCCACGCTTTTTTAGTTGCCGAACGAATAACATGTAAGATTTCCTCATTTGTCATTTTCTTGTTTTCCATTTCAAATTCCCCTTTCCAAACCTTAATAGTGCATGTTATACTTATCTTGAGATACTAGACCCATTCTCACTACTACGGGATTCCGTTCTTGTTGCTATGGGTATCCTTGTATCTGTAAGGTAAATCATATCTTACCTTACGAATCTATTATATCAAAGTTTAGGCCTAAACACCATTGGCATATTACACAAAGTTTAGGCCTAAGTGTTGTGCAAATTGTTTAGGCCTAAACGCGGAGGCGCATATGAACAAAACAGATAGGAACGAGTACGTAAGAGAATACATCAAAGAAGCATACAAAACTGTTAAAGTCTACATCCGAGAAGAAGAATACTCCGCGATAGTAGAGCACATGAAACAACAGGGGTATACAAAGATGAGCGGTTACATCAAAGACCTCATAAACCGGGATATGGGTTACATGTCAGAAAAGCCGGAGGAGTAGCATGGATTTTATCTTTTGGCTAATATACTTCCTACTAAACGCTTGGTTTTCTATAGAAATAAACTTCAAAGACCCATGGGAGCAACTTATCAGTGTATTTGTTGGTTCTGGAATTTGTTATGCAATTGACAAAATCTTATATACAATTGCATACGAAATAACAGGAGATATTACATCCAAATATGACGGATACCATTATAGAAGTGCGGTACACTGGGGAGTAAGAACTCTATTATTCTTGATTGTAATTTTAATAGGTTCCACAGGACTTTACAGGATAATTTTAGAGCACTTAACCCATCTTGTTTACAAAATTGTAGGAAGTCCATTGCATGTGTAAACAAATGAAATACCAAATATCGCAGTTCCGGAAATTGAACAAGGAATACACAATTCATTGTTAAGGCAATGAGAAAATAATTAAATACATAGTGGCGGAGAGACCATGGACGACCGATAAAACAATCACCAATCCAATGAATATAGACAAAAAACATAGGTCCCAAAACAAGAAATAACCACGCCAATATAGACGCAAAAAAGTTTGAAACAGCTAGTTCCATAAAATATACCTCCAGAATCCATTTATCACCACCAGAGACAGTCACTCGCTGTCTCTGGCTTATTCGCCCCTGTTTGGCGATGTGTGCGCGTCGGGCGTCACTCCGCTCCTTGCTCCGCGCCCCCCTCGCCAAACAGAAGCTCAAACGCCTGCATACGCTTGTTCTTCTCCTTGGTTGCGTCCTCGCTCATGCGTTCCACCTGACGGCTTGTATCGTAGAGGGAGTACAGGTTATCGTCCGCAACGTAGGTGTATATCATGTCGCAATCCTTACGCTTACCGCTGAACTTGGAATCATATTTCGCCTTGGTGTAGAACCTGTTTGTGAAGTGACGGTCGAGGCCAAGAGTATTTTCACAAATGACCACATAGTTGCCCACCCTCCTGACAGCCGTAGGGATATCCTCATAGACTTGCGCAGAGCAGAGGAATTCCATGTTGTATTTCCGGTTGAAGGAGAGCAGAGCACGCAGAGGTTGTGGGAAAGTGCGGGCATCCGAGCCAATCCCGATGTGGATCTCGTCAATGGCTATGATGCAGAGGAGTTTTTTCTTCTTTGCGTACCGGGCCGCTTCTATAATGTCGGGCCAATCACGTATCTGGGTATCCTCACGGGCGTAGTAAAAGTTCGTAGCAATATAGATAGCCTCACGCCCCCAATGCTTAATCTCCCGTTCAATATGAGCGACCATAGAGAGGGTCTTTCCCTCTCCGGGCATAGCAACGTACTGATAGACACCCCAGAACTTACGTGCCTTTAACTCAAAAAAGTCAATCAACACCCACCGGGCAAAATCAATCATCTTGGGTAACTTCTCGGGCTTTCTAAGGGCGCGGGCATAAGAGTTAAACCGGGCGGCAATATACCGCTTTGGGTAGTGCTCTTTGTACCATTTCTTACGCTTTCTAATGCTCTTATGGCGGCTGAAGTACAGGGCTTTTTCCTCAAGGAGGGGAAGTGCTACAGGGGCTTTCTTTTTTCTCTTTTTCATACATACCTCCTATGGAATCAAATCAAATATGCGACGGACAATCCAGTTCACAACGAATATAACAATCTTGGCAAGCTTAATGCCAAAAAGGATACTAAGAATCAAAAACGCATCAGGAACGGGGAAAATCCAATTCATCCTAGCCACCAAATCCGCCAAATAAGCAACCGCATCAACCGCTTTTGACAAGGCACCGTCACCTACTGTAATAGCCGGAAAATAGGTATAGATACAACTGGAAAGCCAACTTAAAAGATTCACAATAATATCTGTCATATTTACCCCCTAACCCACATGGAACTTAACATCGAACATGTCAAGCAATGAGAAAGCAAAACCAAGCCACAGAAGACAAACAAGGATAGAGCGAACTAAAGCGCAATAATCGCTGTAGTCCCTTAAATCCATTGCAACGACTTCATCAGTGCCAAAGTATGGAACCAGATCAGGAGGGACGCGGAACGTGATGACTGCCGGAGTATTTTCAAGCGTATAAGAAACATTATCAAAGATCGCGCCAAATTCAGTTAATACCTCAAAACGACTTGCCAAAGCCTCTTTAAGACCGTCAAAAGCGTCGGAAATAGCCGAGGGGTCAAATGTAAAAAAGTCTGCAATCTGACCGGGAATAGCCTTTATCGCGGCAAGAATCTTATCTAGAATGCCCCAGCCCTCGGGATGGTCGGAGGGGTCTGGATCGGGGTCAGGTGCCGGGTCGGGATCAGGCATTGGATCGGGGTCAGGTGCCGGGTCGGGATCGGGCATTGGGTCGGGATCAGGAACCGGATCGGGGTCAGGCTTCGGTGAAGGATTAATGGAGGGCGTAAACAGTGGTTGCGTAACCGTATCGAGATTTACAACAGGTGCAGAAGATAAATCTGCCCCCGCATCAACAGCGGCATCGACAGCAGTCATTACCTGTCCAATTGAAGTAGCTAAGTCGGGAGAGGGGTATATCTTTATCGATCCGTCCTCCTGAAGCGGTAAACTATCAATAGACTTGGCAGGATTCACATAAGCATTACCAACTTTTTTATCAATAAAATCAGCTGACCCATAAGTAACGCCGTCTTTTACAAATTTGATATTTCCAGAAAAAAAGGTATCCATTGAAGGTGACAACGAATATGTAATAGAACTACCATGGGAAGGTTGATACCATCGGTCAAACGTAAGAATCAGTTTTCCATTAATATCGAATTTAAGTGTGCCGTCATCGTTATATGGCGCATAAATATCAAAAGAACGAGATACGGGACTACTGACCCATTGAGACCCATTCCAAGTAAAAGTAATTGATGTATCAAAAGCGGTTATACTTTCACCACGTTTCGAATACCAGCTAGAAAAGCTTGAATTAAGCCGATTAACAGCCGATGGTTGAGGTTCATAAATAGAATGAAGCTCATCGTATTGGTAGCCAAACGGATAGCCGTAGAAGAATTTAGCTTTACTACCATTTGGAAACAAAAAATCTGTAATATCAAGGCAGTTTTCAAGTCCATAGAACGTATACACATCATACGCTTCATAAGCAACAGAAACCGCAGTAGTGGCGGAAGGATCAGAGGCTAACGATACAAAACCTTTTGATTTCAAAAAGTCTAGCCACTCTGTAGAGATATAATCCGAAACATGTACATTAAACTTATTATTATCAGGTTGATAAAACGTGCTATTAGCCTCAAATGCATGGACAATATAGTTAAAATAATCACAAATAGCCTGATTTAGTTCATTCTGTGCACTATGTGGTTCTGGTTCCTCTAAATGCCCACCAGCTTGGTCAAAAGAATCTTTTATTTGATCAATTAAATCCTGAAGCATCTGTTCTAATTCCATGCGTAATTGTTCATCTGTATTAATAGGATCAGATAGATTAATTATATAGTCAAAATACTTATCCATTATTTCGGCAGTATTATCAATAGTTTCAGTATCATCAAAATCAAGAGAAGGCAAATCTGACAAATCATAATCAGGACAAGCAGTACCAACAGCATAACTAAAATTGCTAACAAGATCAGTCATGGCATAATCAATAAGAATATTCCTCATTGAGCCATCATCATAATAGATATCCTTTGCAGAAATAAGACTTTCAGACCAAGCCTCAACAGACCCCATATTTGTACCTCGCCACATAGATCGCCTAAACTCCCAGATAATCCTGTCCCAGTCAGCTTGAGTAAGACCATAAACACCAGCCGCAGTAGCAACAGTAATAAGCGCATATTGTACAAGTTCATAAGCGGCAATACCAGCAGGAATTGCTATGGCAAAAGCATGGGACTTTATTTTGCCGGAAGGAATAGAAAGCACATCAGAAACCGGGGTAAACACAAGCAAAAGAGCAGATAGTACAACACAAAACATACGATATAATTTTCTTTTCAAAACATCACCTCCAAAGAATCAAAAAGGCTACCAGGGGGAAAACCCCTTGGTAGCCCTATAAGACTTATTCAACTTTTCGTTAAACTATTCTTTCGCGAATAGTTGAAAAACGCTCCTGCCATAGACCACATGAACCCATACAAATATAAAATACGATCTCAACCTTCTATCGCGCTCGTTTTCTGACAAACGTAATCACTCAGAGGAATCTGATTTCCGCATCAGTCTGTTATCCTGGCATCAACAGGGACCAGGGGGACTTGCACTTTGCTGAAAAAGTAATCTATTCAGTTGTTTTATAGCGACTAGTTCACATAAAAATATTATGTGAACTAGTCGCTGCGTCTACACATATATACATCCATATCTGTTTCTATACGCCAGGCCCCTGTTCCTCAGTTGTGCTGCCGCCCTGTCCTGGCCCTTCCAAAGAGCCGGTGGTATGTTCTGGAGTTTCAGTTGTTCCAGGAGTCTCGGAAGTTTCGCTACTGCCGCCATTGTCTACTCCCGGCCCTGTCTGATGGGGACCTCCTTCTTCCACCGTCGGCTGTTCAATAATACCTGAAGTCTGCTGTGTCTCTTCTTCGGTTTCCAATGGTTCGACTGTTGGCTCGGTGGATTCCGTTTCCGTGCTGCTTTCCGGTTCTGTCTCGCTCTCTGCAGTCTCGGATTCTGTCTCCGGAGGGGCTGTTTCACTGGGAGGCGCAGGTGCCTGAGTCTGAGGTTGCTGTCCGCTTCCCTGTCCGCCTCCGCTGTTGCCCTCTGTGCCGATGTTCTTGCCGGATTCCAAATCTTTGCCTGGATCTCCCAGGCCGCTGACCTCTGCAATATGAGCGCTGATCTTTTTTACATCAGCAGAAGGCACGTACTGAGCATTGTCATAAAGAAAACTATGGAGCTGCACCACATTGCTCTCTAACGTAGTAGGTATGACACAGGACTTTTTTCCGATCTTCATTTCCTGATGGGAAAATGGGAATCCGGAGGTCTGTCCGATATAATACTTTTTGGCATTCTTAGCCATGCCGATCAGATCGTCTACCCCTACGCTGGTGGAAATCTGCGGATATACCGCTCCCACCAGTGTCTTTAAGGTATTGAAATCTGCATTTTTGGCCTTTTCCATAGCTTGTCCCAGTACCTTGCGCTGGCGTTCGGTACGGTTGAAATCCGTGTCCATCAGCCTGAGCCTTGCATAGGCCACCGCCTGGACTCCGTCTAAATGGTTCATGCCGCCGTGATCAAGCTGTACAGAGCCGACGCCTGTGGAATTGACGGTCTCGGTGATGAAGGAGTTGATATAAGCAAATTCTTTGTCCGTGATCTCGATATCCACCCCGCCAAGCACGTTTATGGCGTCTACAACGGCTTTCCAGTTGAATGTGGCATAATCGTCTATCTGAAGGTCTAAATTGTCACGGAGGGCGTCTGTGGCCTGTTTGTGGCCCCCCTTGAAATAAGCTTCATTGATCTTGTCGTAGTCATCTTTCTGGTCAATCCTTAAGTAACTGTCGCGGAATACTGAGACCAGACGGATCTCACCGGTCTTTTTGTTGATGCTGCAGAGCATTTCCACATCGGACAGTGCGCCTTTTCCTACATTGCCGTCACGGGAATCCACACCATATACGGCGATGGTCCAATAGCTGTCATCGCGGACCCACTGGAATGTAAGGTATCCGGCAAAGATCACAGCAGCCAGAAGGAGCGCCTTTAAAAACCCCTTTTTCTTCTTCCTCTTTTTACCGCTCTGGGCAGAGGCGTTCTGCCGGTTCTTTGCGGTACCTGGCTGGACTTTTTTCTGCCGCAGGGGATTTTCCTTTTTCACAGGACTGGCAGCCATGTTCCTGCCGCCGCGTATGGTTCCGCGTTTCTCCCGAAAGGAAGGCGCAGAAATCTCATCTTCCTCATCGTAACCATCGTAATCGTCGTAATCGTCATAGTAATCCTGTCCGCCGGCTTCGTCTTCATCCAGATCGAACTCCTCAAAATCCATATCGTCGTCATCTGCGTCGTATTCCACATCATCTACGTTGTCGTAGACGCGGAATGCAGGCTTTCCTCTGCGGGGCGCAGGCTGCAGCCCGTTCTTTTTTCTCTGCCGTCTGGCACGCAGGCGGTCAAGCTCATCCTCATAAGGATTATCATCATATCGCATGAACTGTTTTCCTCTCCACAAAATAAACTCAAGAATTAATCTACAAGCTTCCGGTAATATTGCCAGTTGGCGTCACGGACCGCAACTGTGACATTGTTGACGGCCGCGCTGCTCTCATGGATGCATCTTATCTTTCCGTCTGCTGTCCAGCCCAGGAACATGATGACGTGGGCGTCCGCGCCTGTGCGCACAATGATATCGCCTGGCTGCAATTCATTTCTCTGGATCCTGGTTCCGGTGACAGCAAGACCGGAGGTGCTCTCATAGGGCAGGCGCCTTCCGGTCACAGACCAGTAGACCCAGTTGATCCAGCCGGAGCAGTCCAGTCCTTTGTAAACCCTGCCTTTGTAATCCGGCGTAACCAGTACGCCGAAGCTGTTGGATGCATAGTTGGGGGCAGATGGTTTCCCACCCCAGTAATAAGGCACCCTCCCTACAGAATTCAAAGCAAAACGGATAATGTCTGTCCGCGTCTGGGACAGATCTGGGGGAAGCTGTGCCATATACGCCTCGATCTCCGCTTCTGTCAATGGATTGCGTGCGGAAATGGAGGAGACGGTAAGACCATATTTCCCAAACCAGTCCTGGCTGCTCAAAAGACGTGCGGAGGCTTTTGTGTACTGGTTCCAGCCCTGCCAGCCATCTTCCTCAAAATTGGCTTTGTCGCCGCCAATGTTGTCTATTTCAAACAGGTTGTTCTCTTCGTCGAGTCCAATGATCTTCATATGGATGACCAGATCGACGTGTCCCGGACAGTCTGTAAGCGTTTCGGTTGTTTCCATTTCGCCGCCAGCACCAGATGGAGTATCAGAAGCGTCAGCGTCGGCTGGAGTTGCCTCTGATGTGCTGTCAGTTGAGCTGCTTTCTTCCGGAGACAGCGTATTGCCCTCAGCAGAAGCAGATTCTACCGCAGACGTCTCTGTGTTTTCCGGGGCTGCTGCAGGAGTTTCCACTGCGGAGGCGGTCTCTTTTAAGTTTCTCCGCGAAACGATCACTCCGGAGGTGCTCTCCGGCACAGTTTCTTGGGACGCCGCCGCTCGGGACGCTTCCGCCTCTGATTCAGCTTCTGATTCAGCCGCTTCGGATGCTTTCTCTGCTGTGGTCTTTCCAGCCAGGATGACTGAGGCTGAGGCAGATGTGGAAGCCCCGGCGCTGTTGTCACTGTCAGTTTCTATACTGTCAGAAACACTTTCTGAGGACTCTGAGGATTCATAAAGAGGCAGTCCCAGCGCTTCTGCTTTTGCTTCTGCCTCCAGTTCCTCCATCTCTTTGCGCTCCGCATCCTCACTCATGCAGCCGGAGCAGTAATAAACCTCGCTCATGCTGACCGTATAAGAATGGGAAAGCTCCCAGAGATTTTTGGAGTAGGAAAGAAACAGATCGTAATCCTCCACGCCTTTAAAATATGTATACAGGTTGGCCATGGACATGATCTCAAGGACATTGGAATACGGTGTGATGGGATTGCCGTCGCCGTTCTGCGCAGTCATGCGGATATTCTTGAAAGTATTGATGGTCCAGGTACTGGGATCTTTCAGGTCATGGCGGCTGTCCTTGGGATTGTAACGCCCCATAACGGATTTGCCTGACTTCCCGAGCCGTGCAGCCATCTGAGCCGGTGTCACATCGGAAAAATCATAGATCCCGCTGATCCATTCCTCATCGTGAGTCATCAGGATCTTAAATGCCTCTCCTGCCAGGCTTTTTGTCATGTCACTCTGGTCGGCTCCCTCCGGAAAAAAATGGGCCAGGTTCAATTCACCGGGAGTAGGCCTCCACTCCTCTTCTGCCGCGGTAGTTTCCATCACGATCTTTGCCGTGGTCTCGGTCTCCCACTCTGAGTCCGGGAATGCAGGGGCATCTTCGGACGCCAGGGCCGTCTGGATATTGTTTGGGACATAAAAATAGGCGCCTGCTGCCGATCCGGCTCCGAGCACCAGCATAAGGCCTGCTGCAGCCCATTTCTTTCTATAGCGAAGCATGAAACGGACCAACCGTCTCATGGATTCTTCTGTTTGATCCTTATCAAAATTCATTGTATATACACCTTACTCCAGTTTATTCAATATCATATTGTAACATAGAAGAAAAGGGAAAAACAGAGACAAACCTTTAATATTTACTTAAGAAACCGGAATATTTTTCACAATTGACGAATCACAGGCCATGGGCTATAATAGACCCAATCTGTGCGAGGGAGGAACAGAAGTCTATAGCAAAGCTAAGCGCCATGCACCTTTTGGCTGTCCGTGATCAGCCGCACCCTGCGGCTTTGGCCAGAAAGGTTAACGAGGTGGAGAGAGAATCGAATGTTCGGCGGGTGCTCTCCCATGCCCGCTCCGGGCGTGTTATATCCTGATAAATATGCGGGTGACCGCAAAACAAAGACAGGATAACCGGAGTCTTGTTTTTCCAGAATCAAAACTGAAGATATGATGTTCAGGCTGTCTATGAAGATGGCTTCCCTTTTATTTGCTCAAAATATCGAGATTATGAAACCAACAATGGAAAGGAAATAGAGATTATGTGTGGAATTATTGGATATTCAGGGCCGCTGGATGCCCGCAAAGTACTGTTGGAGGGACTGTCAGGACTGGAATACCGTGGGTATGACAGTGCAGGAGTTGCACTCTGCATGGAAGATTCAACCATCTGTCTGGCAAAGAAGGTGGGGAAGGTCAGGTCGCTGAAAGATTACTGCAGTGAATATATCACGGGAGGTTCCCACAGCGGTATTGGTCATACCCGATGGGCCACCCACGGCGGCGTTACCGACGAAAATGCCCATCCGCACCGGGCGGGGAATGTAACTCTGATCCATAACGGTATTATTGAAAACTATCATGCCCTGACGGAGCGGTTTGGGCTTGCGGGGCGGCTGGTCTCCCAGACGGACAGCGAGGTGGCCGCATGGGTTCTGGATGCTATCTATACTGGTGATCCGCTTATGGCAATCCGGGAATTGAAAGGGCTGCTGGAGGGCTCCTACAGCTTCTGTATCCTGTTTGACGACCAGCCCGGCGCAGTCTACGCCATGCGCAGCGTCAGCCCGCTGGTGGCCTCCTATACCCATGCGGGTGCCATGATCGCATCGGACCTGACAGCCCTGATCCCCTACACCAATCAGTACTTCGTGGTACCGGAGAACCATATTGTCAAGCTGACGCCTTACAAGGTCCATGTATATGCGCTGGAGGATGGATTTCCCAAGGTATACCCTGAGATCATGACCGTCAACTGGAATATGGACGCTGCCATGAAGAACGGGTTTCCTCATTTTATGATGAAAGAGATCCACGAACAGCCGGAGGCGATGAAAAACACGATCCTGCCACGCCTGAACAAAGGACTGCCGGATTTTACAGAAGATCAGATCCCCGACCATATTTTTGAAACATGCAGCCGGATCCATATTGTCGCGTGTGGGACGGCTATGCATGCAGGTATGGTGGCAAGGGCTGTGATGGAGCCGATCCTGAGGATTCCGGTCACGGTCTCGATCGCATCCGAGTTCCGCTATGAGGAACCCCTGATCGATGAGAAGACTCTGGTCATCATCATTTCCCAGTCAGGCGAGACCATCGACACCCTGGCGGCCTTAAGACTGTCCAGGCAGTACGGTTCCACGACCCTCGCCGTTGTCAATGTGAAGGGGTCTACCATAGCAAGAGAAAGCGACTATGTGCTCTACACACATGCCGGTCCGGAGATCGCAGTGGCGAGCACCAAAGCATACTCGGTGCAGCTGGCGGCCCTCTACATGATAGGCTGTAAGCTGGCTCTGGTCAGAGGCTGTTATACGCCGCAGCAGGCAGCCGGGTTCCTGACGGACCTGCTGGACGCCATACCTGCCATGGAAATGATGTTGTCGAAGCAGGAACTCATAAAAGAGATCGTGACCCACTTGATCCAGAGTCCGGACGCATTTTTTATCGGACGGGGGTTAGACTACGCATTTTCACTGGAAGGAGCCTTGAAGCTCAAAGAGATATCCTATATCCATGCGGAGGCCTACGCAGCCGGAGAACTGAAGCATGGGACCATAGCACTGATCTCTGACCAGGTCCCGGTGATCGCGATTGCCACCCAGGAGCATGTGTTTGCAAAGACCATATCCAATATCCGTGAAGTGAGGGCCAGAGGCGCCTTTGTGATCCTGCTGACTAAAGAGAGCTCCCTGGTGGATGAAGGGGTGGCGGATATCTGCCTCAGAATCCCAGACGTGAACGATCGTTTTACGGTATTTCCGATCGCGGTAGCGCTGCAGTTTATTGCCTACTACGCTTCCATTGGAAAGAATCTGGATGTGGACCAGCCACGGAATCTGGCAAAATCAGTTACAGTGGAATAAATAATGATATAAAGACAGACAGAAAAGACGGGAACCCCGGATCAGGTTCCCGCCTTTTTCTGCCTGTGAAATGATGAATCCCTTAAATATAACACAGCGATGTTCAGTTTTTAAATTCATCCAGCTCCACAACCCGTCCGTCTCTCCAGATCCGTTCCAGATCATAGAACAGCCGGTCTTCCCTGCAGAACACGTGGACAATGATATCGCCGTAGTCCATCAAGATCCAGTTGGCGCTCTGATAGCCCTCCACCTGTCTGCAGTGGTAACCCGCTTTGCCCAGGACTTCCTCTACATTGTCAGTCATGGCCTGTACCTGGCTGGTATTGGAACCGCTGGCAATCAGGAAATAATCAGCAAGCACGGATACTTCGTGGATGTCGATCACACGGATGTCCTCCCCCTTCTTGTCCTCCAGTGCGCCGATCGCCAGTTTTACCATCTCTTTCGCCTGATCCATATTGTCATTCTCCTTTCTGTAACCCTGCCTGGGTAAGCTTTTCAAAATATACAAAGGTCTGCTGCGTCACAGGATCTACGCTGCCGCCTTTTTTCTTTAGATATTCCAGGGTGCCTGCCAGGATCTCATACATGGCCCGGTCCAGGTCCTGAAAGGCCAGATACCGCATCTGAGGCAGATTGGCCGCTTTGTCCCGCCGCGGTTCAATATAGTCTGCGATATACAGGATCTTGTCCAACATCCCCATACCTGGCTTTCCTGTGGTGTGGCAGCCGATAGCAGAAAGAATCTCCTGATCCTTGATACCGAATTTGTTTTCAGCCATCCATGCGCCGTATTTGGCATGGATCACGGATGGAGCCTTCAACTGCCCTTCCGTCAGCACAATGCCGTGCTTTTCACACCGGGCGATCAGCTCGTTGTCCGTAAAACGTTTGGCACAGTCGTGCATCAGCCCGGCCAGCTCCGCCTTGTCGATATCGTATCCGTAACGCATTGCCAGAGCCACGCAGATAAACGATACGCTCAGAGAATGCTCATAGCGCATAGGGTCCAGTCTGGACTTTAACTGCTTTCGAAATGTAATGATCTGTTCATTCATAATAAGCCTCCGCCTGCTCCCGGTACATGCCGTGTTCTTCGATATACTGTTCTACCGGGCCTGGCACGTATTTGAATATTTTTTTACCGCGTGCTTCCATCTCCCGCAGTTCCCCGGAGGATATATCCACCTCCTCACAGTGAAGCCTGCGGATATCCGCTCCATATCTCGCCCTTAAAGCCGCGATCTGTTCATCAATGGTGCAGCGGGCGTCCTCGTACTCCCTCCCTGCAACCAGAAGTGTGGTCTGCTCCATCACCTCTTCCGGGTGGTACCACTTCTCGATCTCGTATAGGGAATCCGCTCCGATGATGAAAAAGAAACGATGCTGTGGATACGCCTCTGAAAGCAGTCTCAAGGTCTGTGCCGTGTAGGTGTTTCCTGGACGCCTCGCCTCAAAATCCGAGAACCTGAAATATGGATAATCCGCGATCGCCAGACGGACCATCTCACACCGTTCTTTCACATCGGTCACATGGTGGTCTGTCTTATGGGGCGGGTTGCCCGACGGCATGAACCACACCTCAGCCAGATTGTATTCCTGAAAAGCCTGCTTTCCAAGGAGCAGGTGTCCGTTGTGGATGGGATCAAACGTTCCGCCCATGATACCGATATCCGCCATGGCCTCAGACACTCCTTCTTAATCTATGATCAAACTTGTTATTTTGGCAGCACGATCTTCCGCTTTGCCTCGTCCTTTGCAGGCCTGTAAAGGACGATCTTTTTCCCGATGACCTGCACAACCTCTGAATGGGTGCGCTCCGCCAGCACTTCCGCGATAGAACGCCCGTCATCCAGGCAGTTTTTCAGCACGGTGATCTTGATCAGTTCCCGCGCCTCAAGGGCTTCCGCGATCGCAGCGGTGATCTCCGGCGTTACGCTGGACTTGCCGATCTGAAAGATGGGGTCCATGGTCATCGCCAGTCCCTTGAGATAAGATCTCTGTTTACTCGTCATGTTGCTCTCCTCTTATTTGTAATAATCAAACGCCAGCCCGTACATGCGGACCGTATCGCCCTCCTGGATGCCCGCAGCTTCTAACTCCTCCAGGATACCGCTCTCTTTTAAGAAATTCTGGAAGAATACAAAGCCCTTCTCGGACTCTAAATTGGTGTAGCCCAGCATCTTTTCGATGCGCGGCCCTTCCACAACAAATGCGCCGTCCTCGTCACGCTCCACCGTGTAAGGCAGGTTCCGGTCTCCGGCATACTCGATCTGGAACTCTTTTTCAAAGATCACCGGCTCAAGATCCACTGTCTGTAAAAGCTCATGGACTGCGTACAGCAGTTCCTTCACGCCCTTTCCGCTGACTGCGGAGATGGGGAATACCTTAATGCCCTGAGGCTCAAACTCCCTGCGAAGGATCTCTACCGGGTCCTCGTCTCCGGGATATACGGCGTCCATCTTGTTGGCTGCGATCACCATCGGTCGTTCCATGAGAGCCGGATTGTATGCCTCAAGCTCCGCATTGATCGCACGGATATCTGCCACCGGATCGCGTCCTTCAGTCCCGGCTGCGTCCACCACATGCACCAGCACGCGGCACCGTTCGATATGACGCAGGAAATCGTGTCCAAGTCCGACTCCCTGGGAAGCGCCCTCGATCAGTCCCGGAATATCAGCCATGACAAAGCCCGCTCCGCCGTCCAGATCCACAACGCCCAGATGGGGATTCAGCGTAGTGAAATGGTAATTGGCGATCTTGGGCTTTGCGTTGGAGACGCGGGAAAGCAGGGTGGACTTTCCGACATTGGGGAAGCCTACCAGACCTACATCCGCGATCACCTTTAACTCCAACTGCACCCAAAGCTCATGACCCGGCTGGCCCGGCTGTGCGTATTTGGGTGCCTGCATGGTCGGGGTGGCAAAGTTCATATTGCCCAGACCGCCCTTACCTCCCCGTAAGATCACTTCTCTTTTATTGTCACCGGACATATCTGCGATGACCTTGCCGGTCTCGAAGTCCTTGATAACGGTCCCTTCAGGAACCTTGACTACCAGATTCTCCGCGTTGGCGCCGTGACACCGCTTCTTTCCGCCTTGTTCTCCGTCTCGTGCGGCATATTTCCTTACATGCCGAAAGTCTGTCAGGGTATTTAAACCGGGATCCACCTCAAAGATCACATCTCCGCCTTTGCCGCCGTCCCCGCCGTCAGGTCCGCCTGCCGGTACGAACAGCTCCTTGCGGAAGCTCACATGGCCGTCCCCGCCTTTGCCTGATTTAATAAAAATTTTTGCACTGTCTGCAAACATGGATACACCTAGATCCTTTCTGTCAAAAAACGTTCCAATCCGCCCCAGGCGTAAGGCCCGGGCGACCCGCCGCAAACGGCGAGTGAAAAAAGGCTTCATACTAAGTATCAGTATGAAGCCTGTCAGTCAAATTATTCGTTGATTGTTCTCGGGTAAACAGAAACCTGCTTTTTGTCTCTGCCCTTTCTCTCAAATCTCACAACACCGTCTACAGTAGCAAACAGGGTATCATCACCGCCGCGTCCTACGTTCAGACCCGGATGGATCTTGGTGCCGCGCTGTCTGTAAAGAATGTTGCCAGCCAATACGAACTGACCGTCTGCTCTCTTGGCGCCCAGTCTCTTGGACTCGGAATCTCTGCCGTTCTTCGTGGAGCCTACACCCTTTTTATGAGCGAATAACTGAAGGTTCATCTTAAACATCTCTTACACCTCCTTAAATCGAATTTTTATATACGGTTCTCCATATGCCTCCTCGATATCCTGCAAACCAAATACCAGAGAATTCATAAGAAGTGTCGCTTCCTGACTCACATCACCGGTAAAGCGAAAACGGAATAACCCGGACTGCTCGTCCTCCTCCGCGTCAAATGCAGTGTCCGTGAAATGCTCCACGGAATTTGCCATATTGAGCGTCAGGGCGGACACGGCGGAGCATACAAGCTCCTGTCCCTCCTGATGGTCATCAGCATAACCTGCATGACCGAGAAGTTCAATCCCGATATAGTGATGTCCTGAACCGACCAATACGGTTACGTTAATCATGGTAATTAAGCGTTGATCTTGTCGATCTTGATCTGGGTATAGAGCTGTCTGTGACCATTTTTCTTATGGTATCCAGATTTTCTCTTATACTTGTAAACAATCACTTTTTTCGCTTTTGCTTCCTTAACTACGGTTCCGGAAACGGTCGCGCCGGCTACAGTCGGGCATCCGATGGATAACTCACCGTTGTTAACAGCAAGAACCTGGTCAAACGTAACGGTTTCGCCAGCGTCCACACCAAGTTTTTCAACCTTAATGATATCGCCTTCTGCTACTCTGTACTGCTTACCACCTGTTGCAATAATTGCGTACATATGGCACCTCCTATTATCATTACTCGCCAACTGTGGTGTCCGGAAGGGAATCCGGAGCTTTTCAACCTCATTGTGCGGCATACTAAAAAATAATATCATGTGATAAGAAAAAAGTCAAGCAATAAATCATATTTTTTCCATTGTTTTCCTTGTGTAATTTCTGGTATAATGAACGAGGTTTTGAAAGGGGATCGCGATCATGAGATCAAAGAATATGATATTCATCCGCTGCTGCTACGGCTACGCGGTCAGCGGCACAGCAGTTTTGGTAGTTGGGGCCATCCTGCCCTCCATCATGAGGGAGGCTGGTCTGAGTTATACTATGGCCGGCGGTATGCTGTCCATGATGGCAGCCGGCAATATGCTGGCTAGCTTTCTTTTTCCGGTGATGGTACGTTTTATGGGGAAACGCCTTTCCATCACCCTCACCTCGTTCCTGGTACCGGTCAGCTTCTTACTGCTGCCCCGCCTGCCGGGGATCGGTATCTTATACCTGCTGATGCTGGCCTGCGGCCTGGCCCGGGGCTCTATCACCATTATCAACAATATGACGGTCAATGTGATCAGCCACAGCTCCGGAAAAGCGCTCAACCTGCTCCACTGCAGCTTCGCGGCAGGAGCGTTTCTCACACCGTTTCTGACGGCGGTGATGATCCGGGCGGGACTTGGATGGCGCAGCCCTCTGTATCTGATCATGGCACTAAGCGTTTCCTCAGCGCTCTCCTACGCCACGATGGATTATTCCGGTGACGGTGGGGATGAGACCAGGGAAGACGAGGTCAGCACAGATGCGGTAACTGCTGGTGAGGACCGGGCGTTTTTGAAGAATTTTTATTTTTACTGCATCAGCTTTCTGCTGTTTTTCTATGTGGGAACAGAAAATTGCATCAACGGCTGGTTCGTGACTTATCTGCAGAGCACCGGTGTCATGACGGAGGCATATGCAGCATCCATGGTGTCCGTAACCTGGCTGACCATCATGGGCGGCAGGCTGGTCTGCGCATCCTTATCCAGGCGTTTTGAGAAAAGCACTCTGACTGTGATAAACGCAGTGGGGAGCGGGATCTGTTTTACCGTTCTTCTGTCAGCGTCCAGCCTGGTCACGATCACGGCAGCCCTGGCAGGCCTTGGTTTCTTTTTGGCAGGCATCTATCCCACCTGCATCGCGGATGCAGGCCAGTACACCAAAGGCTCTGCACTTGGCATGTCGATCCTGACAGCGATCTCTGCTCTGGGCGGGATCATCGCGCCCCAGCTGATCGGAAGCGCCGCGGACAGGATGGGGATGGCGGCGGCCTTCGGGCTGCTCTGTTTCAACGCAGCCGTTATGGTCCTCCTGGCGCTGGTCAATTTTTCTAAAACCACAGGCGTTTGCGGTCCCGGTAAGGCACGCAGACGCCTGTCTGATATAAGTCTTTTATTATTCCTTCATCCATGTCCTCGGCGAGAACAAAAGCAGCATCGGGAACAGTTCCAGCCGTCCGGCCAGCATATCAAACATCAGCACATATTTGGAAAACGTGCTTAACAGACCGAAATTGCACGCAGGTCCCACCTCATTGAGACCGGGGCCGATATTGTTAAGGGTAGCCGCTACCGCCGTAAAGTTGGTGGTCAGATCCAGGTTGTCCAGGCTGATGAACAGCACGGATACTGTAAAGATCAGCATATAAGCGATCAGGAACGTGTTGATGGACCGGAGCACCGTATGCTCAATGACCTTACCCTCATACTTTAACACCTTTACGCTGCGTGGATGGACCAGGGAGGACAGCTCCTTTTTCACAGTCTTGAACGCGATCGCAATACGGGAAACTTTGATCCCTCCGCCGGTACTGCCGGCACAGGCGCCCACGAACATCAGGCAGACCAGAATGCTCTTTGAAAAGCCGGGCCACACGTCAAAATCCACCGTAGAGTAACCGGTTGTGGTGATGATGGAAGCAACCTGGAACGCACTGTGGTGCAGCGCCTGCAGGATGCTGGGAAAATACCCGCGGATATTCCAGGCGATAAACAGGGTGCTCGCCAGGATGATACCCAAATATACCCGCATCTCCTCGCAGTGCAGGGCGTCCTTCGGCTTTTTGATCAGGAACAGATAGTAAACATTGAAGTTTATGCCGAACAGGATCATAAAGACCGTAAACACCGCCTGCTGGAATGTGGTATAGGAGCCGCAGCTGTCATTTAAGATCCCGAAGCCTCCGGTTCCGGCTGTGCCGAAGCTCATTGCTATGGAATCAAACCACGGCATCCCGCTGAAGAGCAGGATAAAGATCTGCAGCATCGTCATGGAAAAATAAATGAGATAAAGGATCTTTGCCGTTGCCTTCACCTTGGGGACCAGCTTGCCTACGGAAGGCCCGGGGCTCTCCGCACGCATGATATGGATATTGTAGCCTCCTGCCAGAGGCAGCACCGCCAGGATGAATACCAGTACGCCCATGCCGCCGATCCAGTGGGTAAAGCTGCGCCACATCAGCATACACTTGTCAAGTGGCTCCACCGCTGCCAGAATGCTTGCTCCGGTAGTGGTGAATCCAGAGATAACTTCAAACAGCGCGTCCTCAAACACCGGGATCTGACCGCTGAAATAAAATGGCAGCGCGCCGAAAAAGCTGAGGATGATCCAGCTTAAGGCTACGGACACAAATCCCTCTTTTGCATAAAACACAGTACTTTTTGGTTTTTTATGTGCCAGGAGCCATCCCGTGATCCCACAAAAAAGGCCAATGCCCAAGAAATAAAAACCGTTCATTTCCCCGAAGATCACCGCAATGACACAGGGCAAAATCATCAAAACTCCTTCAATTCCGAGCACCCAGCCCAGAAAATACAAAATCATCCCAATATTCATATCTTCTGCATCCTTTTATTTTAAAATGTCCTTCAAATCCTTTAAGCCAGTCTGGGTGGTCACGATGATCACGGTATCTCCCTGTTCAATACAGTCCTTACCACGAGGAGTGATGATCTTTCCTCCACGGTTGATACAGGCGATCAGCAGGTTGTCTTTAAAAGAAAGCTTCTCTAAGGGGATCCCGCGCATAGGTGCGTCTTTGCCCACACGGAATTCCAGCGCTTCGGCCCGGTTTGCCACGATCTTATACAGGGTTTCCACATTGCTGCCCATGGAATTCTGCATGGCCCGCACATACCGGATGATTCCATCTGCTGTGATCAGCTTTGGATAAATAATGCTGCCCAGGTTCATCTGCTGGATCACATCCTCAAAAGCGATGCGGTTGATCTTTGTCACCAGCTTTGCTTTTGACATAGAGGCGGCATACAGGGAAAGCATGATATTCTCCTCATCAAATCCGGTCAGGGAGGCAAATGCTTCCGTCTGGCAGATCCCTTCCTCCAAAAGCAGCTGCTGGTTGGAACCGTCCCCGTGAATGATCATCGCCTTTGGCAGAAGCTCGCTCAACTCATTGCAGCGGTTTAAATCCTGCTCGATGATCTTGATCTTGATACCAGTATCCTCTAACATTTTTGCCAGATAATAGGTGATCTTGCCGCCGCCCACAAACATGGCGGACTTGATGGTGCTGTTTGCGATGCCGATATGCTGGAAAAAGTCCCTCACTTCCGCTGGGGAAGCGATAAAAGATATCTTGTCGCCGCACTGCATCTGGAAATTGCCGTCAGGTATGATCACATCATGCCCCCGCTCTACAGCACAGATCAGCACATTGCAGCGCAGCCGCTGAGGCACCTCGTATACCTGCATCTTATGTAAGACAGAGTTCTCCGGGATGATAAATTTCATCAGCTCCACCCTGCCTTTGGCAAATGTATCAATCTTGATGACCGATGGGAACTTCAATAGCCGTGAGATCTCCGTGGCTGCCGCCAGCTCCGGGTTGATCGCCATGGAGAGGTTCAACTCTTCACGAATATAGCGGATCTCGTTGGCATATTCCGGGTTGCGGATCCGGGCGATCGTATGGCAGTTGCCGGCTTTTTTTGCGATCAGGCAGCACAGCATATTCAGCTCGTCCGAGTTGGTGGTGGCGATCAAAAGGTCAGTCTCCCTGATCCCGGCCTCCATCTGTACCTGATAAATAGCGCCGTTCCCCTCCACACCCATCACATCAATATTGTCTGTGATACTGCGCAGCTTGGAGCCATCCTTGTCAATGACCGTGATGTCATGCCCTTCGTTGTTGAGCTGCTCCGTCAGAGTCAACCCCACTTTTCCGCATCCCACGATGATAATCTTCATTTCGCAATCCCCTTTATTTTTCTTTCTCCGTTTTGTAAAGCTGCTCCCAGAGCGGCCTCTTCTCTTTCTTCCGCGTGATCTCCACGAGATTAAGCCCGGTCATATCTACTACCGTAGTCTTTACCGGGTCCTTTCGCACCAGTTCACGCAGGGTATCCATCAAAAGTGTTTTGTCGGAATCTTCTTTCATATCGATAAAGTCTACCATGATGATACCTGACAGGTTACGAAGCCTCATCTGGCGCCCGATCTCTGCCGCAGCCTCCAGATTGATCATACGGATCGTATCTGCCAGGTTCTTTTTCCCGGAATATTTCCCTGTGTTGACATCGATGACAACCATAGCTTCCGTGTACTCGATCACCAGATAACCGCCGGATTTCAGCCATACGCGCTTCTGGCAGGCCTGGTCCATCACGGATTCCAGAGAATACAGATTTGCCAGGCTTATCATGGGGTCTGTATAGAGCCGCAGCTTTAAGCCGCTCTCCGGCTCGTATAATTTTAAATAGGACTGCAGATTCCGGTATACATCCTGATCATCCGTGACGATCTCCTCCACACTTCCGGCCGGACAGCTCCTGAGGCTTTTTAAATATTCCGGCTCCGCCTCATATAGCAGGCTGTAACAGGTGCGGTATCTGGCTGATTCCACGACCCGCTGGCACTCTTTTATGAGGACAGATACCTCCCGCAGGAGAGGCTCCTCCTGCCTGTAGGCATTGGTCCGCACAATCACACCACAACTGCCGCCGGTCAGGGCTTCCAGCTGTGGCCTCACGCTGTCCTTCCAGCTCCGGTCTCCGATCTTGGAGGAAAACCCGATCAGAGGCTTTCCTGCTGTCAGGACCGCATATTTCCCGGTAAAGTTCAAGTTCCCTGTCAGGACTGGGTCCTTTGTCTTCACCGCTTCCTTGGCAACCTGCACAATGATCTCGTCTCCGCATTTTAAGCTTCCGCTGTGCCCGTCAGCAAACAGGGAGACCGGATTGTCTGTCAGACTGTAATAACCGGTCCACCCATTTCCGAAATCCACAAAAGCAGAGTTTAAGTTCTTGACGATATTTTTTACTTTCCCAATATAGATATTGCCCAGAATGGAGCTTTCCTCTTCCAGCCCCAGCTCCACCGCTTCTTTTCCGGCGAACTGGGCTGTCAGGAGCCGTCCGTTCCATCTGGTGATCACAAATTTATTCAATGTCTTCTCCAAAATCCTCCAGCGAGCAAAGGATCATCTGCCCATCTGTCTCTTTCTCCGCATATACTTCCGTGCGGGTGACCATCAGTGCAAATTCCGGCATAGTCTCCCCGCGGCTCTCCAGGTAGGCCCGTATGACCGCATCCGGCTTTAAGTTGGCGGCGCTGCCTGTAGCGATCTGCATCCGGATCTGATGCTCTTTTGTCTCCGGGCACTCAACAGCTTCCAGGAGATGGATCATGGGACGGATATCCACTTCCTTTTCGCCTTTTTTTGTCTTTTTGAGGATCAGGATAGGTTGTCCCGCCATAAATGACTGAAGGCCGTCCGAAAAATCAGCCCAGTTCTCCGGCTCATACATCTCCCGGAACTTTACGGTGTAGTCTGCAGCAGCTACGATAGACATGGCATTGGCGGCTGTATCCGGCAATAACCTGTAAGACAGAGCTTCCATCCCTTCCACCATCACACTGTTGATCCGTTCAAGCATTGCCCTGGAGGAGTCCGTACTCAGGACTTCGATATCCACGTATTCTCCGCGGCTTTCCAGCCCAACCCCAAGCGGCGCCGCAAAGGACATGACCTGGTGTGGGCTGAAGCCCTCGCTGTAACGGATATCTACATCCGCCCTCCTCATCACCTTCTGGAAATACCGCATAATGTCCAGATGCCCGACAAATTTCATGGCGCCTTCTTTGGCAAATTTAATTCTTATCTTCAAAGCAGACACCTCCTCCGTAAGTACGCGCGCCGCAGCCGGAACATCTCTGACGGCAGTTTGGCGTCACATCAGCATTGAGGGCGTTTTGCCACTCGCGTTTTAAAAATTCCTTAGACACGCCGGCATCGATGAAATCCCAGGGGAATACTTCGTCCAGCCCGCGCTCCCTGGTGGTATAAAAATCAATATCTACACCACAGGTCTCAAAAGCCTGCATCCAGATCTCGTTCCGGAAATGTTCTGACCAGGAATCATAGATCGCACCCTGGTGGTAAGCCTCCTCGATGACAGCCGCCACCTTCCGGTCCCCGCGCGCCAAAACACCCTCCAGCACCGTTAAATCTGCTTCATGGTAGTTGTATTTCAGACTCTTGTAATTGAGCATCTTTTTGAATTTGTCCTTTACAATATAGGCCCGCTCTAAAAATTCATCCTTTGTGCACATCCTTGCCCACTGGAATGGAGTAAACGGCTTCGGCACAAAGAAGGAGGAGCTTGCGACCACCTGCACCCTGCCGTTTCGCTCTTCTTTGGGGATCTCATCATAATAAAGCTCAGCAATCTTCTCAGACAGCTCAGCGATCCCTTCCATATCCTCCACGGTCTCTGTAGGAAGGCCCAGCATAAAGTACAGCTTAACCCGGTTCCATCCCCCGTGGAACGCATCAGATGCGCCCTTTAGGATGACCTCCTCCGTCAGCCCCTTGTTGATCACATCGCGGAGCCTCTGGCTTCCAGCTTCCGGCGCAAAGGTCAGGCTGCTCTTTTTCACATCCTGTACCCGGCTCATCACGTCCAGGGAAAAGGCGTCGATCCGCAGGGACGGCAGGGAGATGTTGACACCCTTGCCGTGGAACTCGTCGATCAGGAACATGACCAGCTCCTTCAAATACGTATAGTCACTGGAGCTTAAGGAGCTTAAGGAAATCTCCTCATGCCCGGTATTCTTTAACATCTTGTATGCGTAGTCCTTTAGATACTCCAGGCTGTGTTCCCTTAGCGGACGATACACATTCCCGGCCTGGCAGAACCGGCAGCCGCGTATGCAGCCGCGCTGGATCTCCAACACCACTCTGTCCTGGGTCACCTTGATATACGGGACGATCGGATTCTCAATATAGGGCGCGTCGTCCATATCCAATACCAGTTCCTTGGCAATCCGTTCCGGAATCCCAGGAAGATTGGGCTTAAAGTCTGCGATCGTACCGTCTTCATGGTACGATACATCGTAAAACATCGGCACATAGATGCCGGGTACCTTCGCAGCCGCCTCTAAAAAGGTGATGCGGCTGCCGCCTGCCCGGCGGATCTCCTTGTACAGATCGAACAGAGCGTCATACTGGGTTTCTCCTTCTCCGATATAGAACAGGTCAAAAAAAGGCGCCAGCGGTTCCGGATTGTAGGCGCAGGGGCCGCCGCCGATCACGATCGGGTCATTTTCCTTGCGGTCCTCCGCATGGAGCGGGATGCCAGAGAGATCCAGCACCTGAAGGATGTTGGTGTAGCACATCTCATACTGGATCGTGAACCCAAGAAAATCAAAGTCCCTGACCGGGTCCTGTGATTCCAACGCAAAAAGAGGGATATGGCGCTCCCTCATCAATGCGTCTAAATCGGTCCACGGGGAAAATACCCGCTCACAGTATACGTCATCCCGCTTATTAAACATCGCATACAGAATCTGCATCCCAAGGTGGGACATGCCGATCTCATACACGTCGGGGAAACACATGGCAAAGCGGATATCCACTTTGTCCGGGTCCTTCACGGCGATATTCATCTCATTGCCGATATAGCGTGCCGGCTGCTGCACGCTGAGAAGTATCTCATCATTTAAAGCTAGTTTTCTCATGATCTTTTCACCATTCTTTTTTTAGTTCCATGTTCCAGTCCAACCGGTATGGACCGTTCTCCATGGTTTTTAAATAATTATAAACGCTTATGCGGTAATGGAACTCAGACTGTGGATCCTCCACATCAGGTCTGCTCCAGTAGGCATAGCCATACATGTAACTCTGCGTAAAATCATCCCATGAGGGGTACATGGCCTGCAGCTTTCGTCCGATCTCCAGGGACTTGTCCATGGCTTCCTCATAGGTATAATAGCCGATCACATAATAATCGCCTAAAAGCATCAGGGCGCGGCTCAAATCCCATGCAGAAACCGCATAATCTCCATAGGTTTTGTAAGCCATGTAAGCTGACATCTGACGTACCGCTTCCGCATCGGAAATGACTTCGGAGGTGCTGTCCCAGGATGCGTTCAAATCCATATCTGTGGCAAACTGCCCCAACTGGTGTTCATCATAATAATTCTTTAAAGCCTGATTGTGACCCTCTGTCTCCAGCCAGGTGATCATATCTTCTGCCGATTTCCGGTCTGTGATGTTCCAGTCGCGCTGCAGAACCTCCTTAAGCACCGCCGCATAGAAGGTATCATCCGGCGTACCGCCTCCGGGCACAAGCAGTTCTCCGCCATTGCGGTAAGTGAGGATGGCATAAGTCGCGGTAAACCACTGTACCGTATCCGGGTAGGCCTGGGCTGATTCCTGCTCATTTGCCTGTTCAGCATAAACCATACCCGCAGGCGTCCTGGACAGACTGCAGGAAAATATGGTACAGAGTAGTAAAAATGCAGCAAATCTCCTTTTTTTCATGATTACCTCCATATGCATTTACCTTAAACTATAGCATAAAGCGCAAAAATACTCCATATGTTTTTTGAATATAAAAATCTTTTACGAATTTCAATAGTAATTACTGTCTGAACAGGAGTCCATCATAACAGCGCAATTCTCGAAATCAGCAACAGCCGCAACATAAACGTTGCGGCTGTTGCTGAAAAAGGGGCATTAATTCTGAGTCGCCTTCCCCGTATTTTGCGTTGAGATGCTGGACGGCGCGCTGGATCAGGGCCTGTTCATTCGCTTTCTCTATATACGCAGTACCGGTTTCTGCCGCTGTTTTTTGCCCGGTATAAGGCCTGGTCGCTTCTCTGGATAAGCAGGTCGATGTCCAGTCCGGTGTCGGCAGTCTGGGCGATCCCCACGCTGGCGGACAGCGCTATAGCCTGCCCCTCCGCCGTAAATTCCTGCTGGATATTTCCGAGGAAACAACCGACTTCCTGCTCCAATTGCTTTATGGGACAGTTGCCGAGTCGGACCACCAGAAATTCATCTCCGCCAAGGCGGGCTACGAAATCCTCACGGAACGAGGACTTTAGCGCCTCTGCTGTCCGGATCAGCACCGCGTCCCCCACTTTATGCCCGTAGGTATCATTGATCGTCTTAAAACAGTCCAGATCGATATACATCAGGCTGACAGTCTTGCCTTCCCGGTTGTTGTGAATGTATTTATAAAAGCATCTGCGGTTGTAAAGGCCCGTAAGGAAATCCGTGTTGGAGCTGTGCAGGATCTGTTTCTCCAGGCTGCGCTCCACCGTCACGTCACGGAAGATGCACAGTTTCCCCACCGCATTGTGGAAAATATCATGGATGGTATTCTCGTGGATCTCCAGCATCCGTCCCGAACCATCGGGGAGAGCGGCTTTTGCCTCCACGTATCCCTCGTTGTTGATCGTGCGTGGCTCCTCGAAGGCTTCCGCCATCCAATTCTCATAGCTTTTATCCAGAATCTGCTCCTTTTCGGTCTGAAAATACTCCTCAAACTTGGCATTGACATTGAGGATCTTTCCGTCCTTGTTCCAGAGGAGTATGCCATAGGGCATGCTCTGAAGAAGGATTTCAATCTCTGTACTTAAGTTCCCCAGGTCTGTCACATCATGTCCGATCCCCACCGTACCCAGGATCGTCACGCCGTCCCTGTCGACAATGGGAGTCTTGTAAGTGCGCAGCTGCCTCATTCCACGGGAACATTTGACTTCCTCTGTAAACTGCAGGGTACGGCGCGCTCTCATAACTGCAGCTTCTGATTCCCTGCAGGACGCCTCCCCATTCTCGGCGTCATCAGGAGAAACGCCCCAGATGTAACAGTGGTCCCGCCCTGTTATATCCTCTCTGGATTTCCCAACTACAGAACAGAATGCCCGGTTGACTTTGACATGGGTGCCGTCTATAGATTTAAACCACATCATATCCGGGAGACTGTCTATGGCAGTATCAAGATAAGTCCTGGTCATATACAGGTCATAATCAAGCTTCCTGCGTTTTAAAATACGTTCCATACAGATCCGTACCCGGTCACGGCTAAGCGGCATATCCCAGAACTCATCCGCAGCCTCCAGATCCGTTGTATCAAAGCGATTGATCAACTCAGACGCTCCACAGTAGATCAGGACTGCTTCTTTTTGGCAGCAGGAACGAAGCTGAGATGGAAGGAACATCGGTCCTAAGTCCCAGATCACCACATGGCTGTCCAAAATCAGCTGAGAATCGGGCGTTGTTTTTTCTGACAAATGATATGAAAAATGTTCCAGCGGATGAATCCCACGAATTACCTCCCCAATTGCAGGATTATTACTGAAAACAGATATTTGAAGACTGCACTGATACATCGTATCTCCCCCTCATTTGGATAAACCTGTTGTACGCGTTCCAAACATGTTTCCGCTTATATTTTGTATATCATTTATTCAGTTGGTCTGCCGGATGATTTCTCATAAAAGCCCTTCACGATCTCAGTCAGCAGACAGGTGATCTTTTCCATGGACTGAACGCTGATGAACTCATGGCGGCCATGGAAATTGTGTCCTCCGGTGCAGAGATTTGGGCACGGCAGTCCCATATAGGAAAGACGCGCACCGTCAGTGCCTCCGCGTATGGGACAGATCTTCGGCTCGATATCCAGCTTTCGCATGGCACTTTCTGCCACATCCAGCAGATATTTATGAGGCTCGATCTTTTCCTTCATATTGTAGTAGGTATCTTTAAGCTCCAGTTCTGCGGTGCCTTCTCCGTATTTAGTGTTGAGGTATCCCACGGCTTGCTCCATCAACGCCTTCTTTTTATGAAATTTATCCATATCATGGTCACGGATAATATAATGCAGCTTTGCCAGTTCCACATCCCCCTCCATATTATTTAAATGGAAGAATCCCTCATACCCATCCGTACAGGCCGGATTTTCAAAGGCAGGAAGCATGGAATGAAGCTCCATCCCCATAAGCAGGGCATTTTTCATTCTACCCCTTGCAGAGCCAGGATGGATACTGACGCCATGGATCATAATTGTCGCCGATGCTGCATTGAAGTTCTCATACTCCAGCTCTCCGATCGCGCCGCCGTCAACCGTAAAGGCCACATCTGCGCCAAAACCCTTCACATCAAAGAATTCCGCGCCTCTGCCAACCTCCTCATCCGGCGTGAAACCGATACAGATTTTTCCATGCGGGATTTCCGGATGATTCAAAAGATATTCTGCCATCGTCATGATCTCTGCGACGCCGGCTTTGTCGTCCGCACCCAAGAGCGTTGTGCCGTCGGTGGTGATTAAGTCCTGTTCGATATAATCCAAAAGCTCCGGATATTCCTGGGGGCTCATGGAATTTTGAGGATCTTTGCCAAGGCAGACCACACCGCCGTTGTAGTGTTCAATAAGCTGCGGGTTTACATCTTTTCCAGAACAAACAGGCGCTGTGTCCATATGAGAGATGAAGCCCAGCGCGGGGACTTTTTTGTCCGTATTGCCTGGAATCTCTGCGTATACATAGCCATAATCATCCATGCGGGCGGAGGTGGCCCCTATGGCCTTCAGCTCCTCCACCAGTATCCGTCCCAACTCCTTTTGTTTTTCCGTGCTCGGAAACGCCTCCTGATCATCCATGGACTGGGTGTCCACCTTTATATAGCGCAAAAATCTGTCTGCCACTTTTGTCATGGTATGTTCTCTCCTTATTTTCATTTAGGTTACAATTGTCATGAACAGCCAATATTCGGAAATATGGAGCTGCTGTTATCATGTTGACATAATGTTTTTATGTCAACATGTAAATGGATTGTCTGGTCTCTGGCTTATCACCGGTTTGCCAGTTCCTCCGTGATCTCCTCCCAGGTGACGCCCTTTTCTGCCATGAGCACCATCACATGATATAGAAAATCAGAAATCTCGTATTTGATCTCCTCCGGATCAGGATTCTTCGCGGCGATGACGATCTCCGTCGCTTCCTCTCCCACCTTTTTTAAGATCTTGTCGATCCCCTTGTCAAACAGATAGTTGGTATAGGAACCTTCCTTTGGATTCTCCTTCCGGTCCAGGATCACAGAGAATACATCCTCAAATACCTTAAGGGGATTTGTCTCACGGTATTCTTTTTCAGCCAGGGGCTGGAAGAAACAGCTCCTTAAGCCGGTATGACAGGCCGCGCCGATCTGGTGAACCTTCGCAAGGACCGTGTCATTGTCACAGTCCAGATACAGGGATTTGACATATTGGTAATGGCTGGAGGTCTCCCCTTTAAGCCACTGACTTTTCCGGCTGCGGCTGTAATAGTGCATCTTTCCGGTGCGCAGGGTATCCTCAAACGCCTGCTCATTCATGTAGGCAAGCATCAGTACCTCCGAAGTCTTGTAATCCTGTACGATCACAGGGACCAGGCCGTCGCCGTTTAGCTTAAACTGTGCCCAGGAAATACTGCTGCGGAGGATATCCATGGGAATCCCCCGGTCTCCAAGCTGCTGTTTTATCTCCATATATCGCCCCTCTGCCGTTTCCGGACAGGATAACACCACACCTGCAGAAAATGCAGGTTCCAGATAAGAGGCCAGAACGGAGACAGAATGGTCTTCACTGATCACAAGGAAGCCGGACTGCGCCTGCTCCGAATCGGAAACGTCGTCCATGACATCACCGCTTTCACCAGTTATTTCTGACAGCAGATGTTCCAGAACACTGCCGCCGGTCCCGCTGATGATTTCAATGGATCCGTCAAGCACTGCCCTGCCGGTCCCGCCAAGGATCACCACGGAGGCTCCCAACTGGCGGAATTCCGGCACGCGGGCAAGCTGCGCGCTGTCAGACACCGTCACGTAGATCTTTTCGCTGCCGAAACGGCCTGCCGCCTCTTTGATGAGATCTACATTCTCCTCACTGCCGCCGTCTAAAAATACAGCTTTCGCTCCGGCGTACAGATATTTTTTCACATCTTCCAGACGTCTTACCCGTCCCCCTGCGATGATCGGGATATCTATGGCGCGCGCGGCCTCCTTGATCAGGCCGATGGTACGCTCATGATCCCCGTCCGTCTCTGAGAGATCATAGATAAGAATCCCGTCCGCACCGTTATTGTTGCAGGTCTGGGCAAAGTCCGGAAACAACCCCAAGTCCTCTTTGTTGTCCAGCCGGACAGCCCTTCCTTCCCGGCATCCGCTGCCTGCGATCAGTCGTTTAAAATCTGACATGAGTGTTCTCTCCTTTTATTCAAACCGTGCCAGTGCTTCCGGCAGGCTGATCCTGTTTTCATAAAGCGCTTTTCCGATGATGGCTCCGCGGATCCCGTTGTCATGAAGGATCTGAAGGTCCTCCATACAGGACATGCCGCCGGAGGCGATCACATCCAGACCGGTTTGGTCTGTCAGCATTTTCGTATAGGCGACGTTTGGCCCGGTCAGGGTACCGTCACGGGAAATATCCGTATAGACGATATGGGCGACACCGTAGTCCTTCATCTGCATACATAAGTCAACGGCTTTCAGGCTGCTGGTCTTCTCCCAGCCTTCCACGGCAACCATGCCGTCCTTTGCGTCCACGCCGACCACGATCCGGTCCGCACCGAATTCCTCCACCAGCTCCCGGACGAATTCAGGCCGTTCCACTGCGCGGGTCCCTATTATGCAGCGGCTGATGCCCAGATCAAGCATATATTTGACTGCCTCCGCGCTGCGGATACCGCCTCCTAACTGAATGGGCACGTCCACGCTCTCCACGATCCCGCGGATAGCTGCCTCATTGACCGAATGGCCCGCAAGGGCGCCGTCTAAATCCACAATGTGCAAAAAGGCAGCGCCCTGGCTGACCCACAGCTTCGCCATGTCCGCAGGGGTGTCGGAATACACCTTAACATTATCAAAAAGTCCCTGAGTCAGGCGGACACACTTGCCGCCCTTCATATCAATCGCCGGATATAACTGCATAAGCTTTCGCTCCTTGTCTCTGATATTCCAATCTTTATGATTCTAATCTATTGCCCGGTCACAGGGTTCCCTTGGTGGACAGCACATCTGTGATCCGCCCGTCGAACCGGGTCGCTTCATCAAGAGCCTTGGCAAACGCCTTGAACGCCCCCTCGATGATATGGTGGTTGTTGAAGCCGCTAAGCTGCTTTAAATGCAGGTTCATCTCTGCTCCATAGGACACCGCATAGAAAAACTCCCGTACCATCTCCGTTTCCAGCTCCCCGACCTTTTCCCGGTCCAGATTTAGATCATAGACCAGATAGGGCCTGCCGCACAGATCCAGGGCACAGAGGATCAGAGACTCGTCCATGGGAAGTATCTTGCTGCCGTAGCGCACAATGCCCTTTTTATCGCCAACGGCCTCTTTGATGGCTTTTCCCAGGACAATGCCGGTATCCTCCACCGTATGGTGGGTGTCCACCTCCAAGTCCCCGGCCACCGTTACCAATAAGTCAAACAGCCCATGGCGGGCAAAACCGTTGAGCATATGGTCGAAGAAACCAATGCCCGTGTGGATATCAGCCTGCCCGGAGCCGTCTAAGTCCAGAGCCAGCTTAATCTTTGTTTCGTTTGTATTCCTTTCAATCTGCGCTGTGCGTGCCATAAGCCCCGCCCTCCTGTCCTGTATCGTTCAAACTTTACTCAAACCTTACCCTGATGGAATTGGCGTGAGCTGTCAGATGCTCCGCCTCTGCAAAGGTCTCAATATCCTCGTGCACCGGTTCCAGCGCCTCTCTCGAGTAGTAAATAATGCTGGATTTCTTGATGTAATCGTCTACACCCAGTGGGGAAAAGAACTTGGCTGTCCCATTGGTCGGCAGCACGTGGTTTGGCCCTGCAAAGTAGTCCCCAAGCGGTTCTGAGCTGTATTCACCCAGGAAGATAGCCCCTGCGTTCTGGATCTTGGTCATGACCTCAAATGGATTGCGGGTCACGATCTCCAGATGCTCGGAGGCGACCTCGTTTGCCACGGCAACCGCGTCCTCCATGTTGTCAGCAACCAGGATATATCCGTAATTTTCAAGGGATTTCTCTAATATCTCTTTTCTGGAAAGCTCCGCAACAAAACCGTCCACTTCCTTAGAAACCTTTTCGGCAAACTCCATACTGGTGGTTACCAGGATCGCGGAAGCCAGCTCATCATGCTCCGCCTGGGAAAGCAGGTCTGCCGCCACATAACGGGGGTTCGCGCTGTCATCTGCCAGCACCAGGATCTCGCTGGGGCCGGCAATGCTGTCAATGCTCACATGGCCGTAAACTGCTTTTTTCGCCAGCGCCACGAAGATATTGCCCGGTCCGACGATCTTTGCGACCCTCGGAATGGACTCTGTGCCGAAAGCCAGGGCTGCAACAGCCTGGGCGCCGCCCACCTTGTAGACCTCGGTGGCTCCTGCCAGATGCGCTGCGATCAGCGTCACCGGATTCACCTTCCCGTCTTTTCCGGGAGGCGTCACCATGACGATCCTCGGAACGCCCGCAACCTCCGCGGGGATAATATTCATCAGGACGGAGGACGGGTACGCGGCCTTGCCTCCCGGGACATAGACGCCGACGCTGGAAAGCGCCGTCACCTTCTGGCCCAGGATCGTGCCGTTGGGCTTAGAGTCAAACCAGCTGTACTGCTTCTGCTTCTCATGGTACTCCCGGATATTCTTCATGGCGCGCTTCATCACCGTGAGAAGGGCCGGCTCCACCTGGGAGAGGGCTTCCTGGATCTCGCCCTCCGTCACGCGGACTGTGGCAGCGTTTAAGTCCGCGCCGTCAAACTTTTTCGTGTATTCAAAAACGGCTTCATCCCTCCGCTCCCGCACATCATTCACAATATCATGCACGGTGTCCTCATAGGCGGTATAGTTGTTCGGGTCCCGTTTTAATAAATCTGCCAGAATATTCTGCTTGCTCTGTTCGTCTAATCTGATGATCCTCATTTATTAGCCTCCTGCTGATTTTGTATCAGGTTTTTTAAATCCTGGATGATCTTCGTGATCCTTGCATTCTCACGTTTTAAGCTGACCTGGTTTACCACCATCCTTGCGGAAAGGGGGCATACCTCCTCCAAAACCGTGAGTCCGTTCTCTCTCAAGGTGGAACCTGTCTCCACGATATCCACGATCACTTCCGAAAGTCCCACGATCGGCGCCAGCTCGATGGAGCCGTTCAGCTTGATGATCTCCACGGTCTGGTGTTTCTTGTTGTAAAAGTAGTCTTTGGCGATCGCCGGGTACTTGGTCGCCACCCGGATCAGCTCGTGATGCTGCAGATAGTCTCTGGCTGATTCCGGACCGCAGACACACATCCGGCACCGTCCCAGGCCCAGATCCAGCACCTCGTACAGCTTCCGCCCCTCCTCCAGGATCGTGTCCTTGCCGACGATCCCGATATCGGCGGCCCCGTACTCCACGTATGTGGGCACATCATTGGCTTTCGCCAGGAAAAACCGGTATCTCAGTTCTTCATTGGTAAAGATCAGTTTACGGGAGTTCTTGTCCTTCATCTCCTCGCAGGTGATCCCCACCTTTTCAAACATCTCCAGGGATTTATTGGCCAGCCGGCCCTTTGCCAGCGCAAATGTCAGATATCTCATGGTCGTCCTCACTTTTATGCTTATTATGGTTATGGCATCACTGGATATAATCCGTGTAGGACAGGGTATCTGCCTGCCCGGTCTGAACATTGTATGCCAAAACCTCATCCCCGCTGTCTGCCAGATAGAGCAGGTTGCGGATATGATGCCGTTTGGCATAGGACAAATACGCCTCGACAGTCTCCGTTGAACGCCTGCGGATCAGCTGTACCGCCATCCCGCTTTTTCTAAAATGGCCTGCCAGATGGATGCCTGCCAGCCTTGCACTGTGATCATAGAGCAGGATCGTATTGACCATCTGGACCGGCGTCTCCAGCTTCTGCCTGGAGAGGGCCAGCATCAGCTGGTCCACCACAATGACAAAGCCCACAGCGGGAGCTTCCTTTCCAAACTGTTCCAGCAGCTTGTCATAGCGGCCTCCGGTAACGATATACTCGCCGGTACCGTAGGTGTACGCTTTAAAAATGATCCCTGTGTAATAGGAATATTTGCTCAGCATACCCAGATCATAGGACACATAATCCCCCAGCCCGTAGCCGTCTAAAATCTCCTGCACCCGTTCCAGCCGTTCTATGGCTTTTAACGCGCGGAGATTGGAGGTCATGGAGCTTGCAAGCCGGATCTGTGCGATATCGCCGAACAATTCCGGCAGCTTTAAGAAAAGCTCCTTCAGCTCCGGGGACATGGGCTGTTCAGTCAAAAGCTCCTCAACGCCGAAATAATTCTTGTTCTCGATCAGTTCCCGCAGACGCTCCCCGGTCTCATCGTCCATGCCGGCTTCCTCCACCAGTCCCCGGAAGAAATCAACCTGCCCCAGTTCCACCTGGAATTCCTTCAGCCCTGAAGCCTTTAAAGAGTCGATCACCAGCGCCACCATCTCTGCATCTGCATCGTTTGTATCATCCCCGATCAGCTCCACGCCGGTCTGGGTGGATTCCTTTAAACGTCCCTGATAGCTGGTATTGTTGATAAAGGTCGGCCCCAGATAACACAGCCGCAGCGGCATGGTCTCATCCATAAAATACTTTGCCACACAGCGGGCGATAGACGGGGTCATATCCGGCCTCAGCACCAGGGTGTTGTTGTCCCGGTCAAAGAACTTGAACATCTCCTTTGTGCTGACGCTGCCCCGCTCCTTTTTGAAGATATCGAAAAATTCAAAGATCGGGGTCTCTATATTCTGATAGCCGTACAAGTGGAAGACCTGCTGGATCTGCTCCTGCACTGCCATCTTCTTTGCGCATTCCTCCGCATAGATATCCCGGACGCCCTCCGGGGTATGCAACAATTGATTATTCATAATGCCTCCTGCTGTCTTCTGCCATGCCTGCATCTGAGATATATCTGACATATCCGCCCAATGCTTTCGCGTGGTAAAGTGCTAATTCAATAACGTGTTTCCCATTATATGGTATGTACCCCTAATTGTCAATCGACAATTTTTAGATTCGGATAGATCCGTTCAATCCGGGAATCCGGGAAATGTTCATCCAGGAAACGTTCCAGTCCGCCGGAATCCAGTTCAGAAGCTTCCGTGGCTGTCGTTTCGCCAGCAGCCGTCATCTGCCGCTGCGTATAACGTCCCAGAGCCAGGGCGGAGATCCCCATATTGAATATCATGAACAGGATCACCAGATTGCAGCCGGCCTTGCCTGCCCGTACCGGGATCCGCTCGATCCACCGGGAAAACAGGGGATAGAAAAGCTTCAGCCATACCACGGCTGCGATCCCCCAGAAAAAACAGTACAGCAGGTTGATCCTTCCGCCCAGATTAAAAGGGATCTCGCTGTAATCCCAGAATACGGTACCGAATACCAGCTCTGTAAACACGCTGCAAAAATATTCATAGGCGCCGCCCAGGACAGTTCCCGCAAGGAAAATATGACGGTCATCGCTGTCCCGATAGCGGTAAAGCACCGCCGTCAGCAGTACGCATCCAAGGCCCCACACAATACTGAAGGGGCCGTAGACCACACTGCTGCGGCTCATCAGCTCTCCCGCCGTCGCATAGCAGAAGATGGTCTCTACAATATCACCCAGAAATGCTCCGATAAAAAACAGGGACGCCAGTTTGTAAAAACTAAGCCATAGCCGAAAATGACCTTTTCCCCGGCCCGTTCCATGGCCTTTTCCTGCTTATATTCCTCTAAAAGGCTCGGCAAAGAGATGTTGGGGTAAGCGCCCATCATACGATGCTGGATCCGTCTTGTAATGGCGTTTCCGAGGGAATCGGATAAACGCTGAAGATCTTCGCCAAGCTGATCCACTCTCCTCAGCTTGTGATGCAGCTCCAACAGTGCTGCTGTGGTCCCAAAAACATCGGCTGTAAGGATCCCGTACAGGCTCCACAGCACGATCTTTCCAACAGATTCCGGGATCAGGGCAACCACGCCAAGAAGTAACGGGTTTAAAAACTTCATCATCAGGACAGCGCTGACACCCCAGAATACAGAGTATTTCAGACACACATATCCGTCAAGCTGGAAACGCTGGTCAGAATAATCCCACCATTTTCTGTGAAAAAGCTTCTCCATGGCCCGTCCGGACCAGTATTCCAAAAAGGATGCCAGGATCATTCCGCCCAAAAACAGGAAGGCTATATGGTCCTTAAGCTCCGGCAGGAAGATCGCAAAGCCCACCGACGCAAAGCCGTATATCATACAGAAAGGGGCATTCACAAATCCTTTATTGACCAGCCGCCGCCGTTTTACGGCAGCCATGCTGACCTCCAGGCACCAGCCTGCAAATGAGTAGATCAAAAACAGCCAGAGCAGTTCATATCCGGTAACTTCCATATCCCAGTCCTCTCTCACGTATTCATTTCCTATTGTACGACGACAACTGTTTTCCGTCAATGGATTTTCCCTCAGGGATAGTTTTACTTATAAGTAACTTTAATATATAAGATAGATTGTATTATCTCTATGATATATGGTACACTGTAAGCGTATGAGCTCTGATACGAGGGCAGGAAAACAAATGAACAGACATTGGAGGAAACACTATGGGAGGATTTTTTGGAGTAACATCTAAAAAAGACTGTGTCATGGATTTATTTTTCGGAACAGATTACCACTCACATCTCGGCACGAGACGCGGAGGTATGGCGGTTTATGGTCCGAGCGGATTTCAGAGGAGCATCCACAACATCGAGAACTCCCCGTTCCGTACCAAATTTGAGCGGGATGTGGAGGAACTGAAGGGTAATTCCGGAATCGGTTCCATCTCGGACAACGAGCCGCAGCCGCTTTTGATCCAGTCCCACTTAGGCAGCTACGCCATCGTAACCGTGGGAAAGATCAATAATGAAGAGCAGCTGGTGCATGACGCTTTTGAAAACGGTCATATCCATTTTATGGAGATGAGCGGCGGACGCATCAATGCGACGGAGCTGACTGCAGCCATCATCAACCAGAAACAGAGCCTGGTGGAGGGGCTTTTATATGCTCAGGAGCGGATTGAAGGTTCCATGACCATCCTGCTTTTAACGCCGGAGGGTATCTACGCTTCCCGCGACCGGTATGGCCGTACCCCTGTGATGGTGGGCAAAAAGGAGGATGCCTGCTGCGTATCCTTCGAGAGTTTTGCTTACGTTAATCTGGGCTACCGCGACTGCTATGAGCTGGGGCCGGGGGAAGTGGTGCTTGTAAAACCGGACTGCGTGGAGTCCTTAAGCAAACCCCGCAGTGAGATGAAGATCTGCTCATTTTTGTGGGTATATTACGGCTATCCCACATCCACCTATGAGGGAGTCAATGTGGAGCAGATGCGCTACAACTGCGGACGCATTCTTGCCAACCGGGATTTGGGGTGCAGTAAGGATGGCTGTGAGGGCTGTCCCGGACATGCCACAATGCCTGACATCGTGGCCGGTGTACCGGATTCCGGGATCGCCCATGCTGTCGGCTATGCCAATGAGTCCGGCATCCCCTTTGCACGTCCGTTCATCAAATACACGCCCACCTGGCCGCGCTCTTTTATGCCCCAGAACCAGAGCCAGCGGAATCTGATCGCAAAGATGAAGCTGATCCCTGTGGACACTCTGATCCGCGACAAGAAGCTGCTGCTGATCGACGACTCTATCGTCCGCGGCACACAGCTTGGAGAAACCACTGAATTTTTGTATGAGAGCGGAGCTAAGGAAGTACATATCCGTCCGGCCTGCCCGCCGCTTATGTTCGCCTGCAAGTATTTGAACTTTTCCCGCTCCACCTCCGCCCTGGACTTGATCACGCGCCGTGTGATCATGGAACGGGAGGGAGAAAATGTTTCTGACGAACTGCTGGCGGATTATGCCGACCCGGACAGCCAGAATTACAAAGAGATGGTCGAGGAGATCCGCAAACGGCTGAACTTCACCTCCCTGCAGTATCACCGCCTGGACGATCTGGTAAAGTCCATCGGGCTGCCGAAGGAAAAGCTTTGTACCTACTGCTGGGACGGAAAAGAGTAATGGATGAATCATCATAGTTGTGATCATAAGAACATCTGATCTGACAGACAGGCCCCAGGAGATACCTTTTTTGTATGGTATCTTCCGGGGCCTGTCTGGTTGTCTGTCTATTCTCTGCGGGGTTTTGCCGTACAGCTTTTTAAAGCCTGTCAGACAGCCCAGCGTTTTAATGTAGGGAACCACTGCTCCATCATGGCTTTTGCCTCTTCCCGGGTTCCCATGGGATGTCCGTTCTCCTCATTGAACTTAAGGTTCAGCTCGATCATATCTGCCATGGACATATGCGGTGCAGTAAATGCACCGTCCTGGTAACAATAACAGCAGTACTCCTCATTCCTGGTGTGATCCTCATTAGTGCCAAAGGTCTCCTCCGCCTCCATGGGCATACCGCAGCTCTGACAGAATTTTTTGTCTTCCATATCTTCTACCTCCTGTTTTTCTATAGAATACCAGATGGTATATGACACCTTCTGTCATGTTTCATAAACTTTTTGGATTTGTTTTACTTCTTCCAAAAGCCGTATCCGGTATTCCTCCGGTTCCAGGATCTGGACCTCGCTGCCGAAGGACAGCAGAAATCCTGTTACCCACCTTCCAGGCGGAAAAACAGTGTGTACCAGAAAGCTGCCGTCCGGCTGGCATGTGATCTCATCCGGAGGGAAGAAATCCCGCACCTGATAGGCAGCCCTTGAAGTGAACTTAAGGCAGAAGGATATCATGTCTTCCGGCCTGAATGCCTTTATCCCTGCAGAATCTCCGGATCTGCCGGGGTACTTCACATCATCCTTTATTCCGCTCCCACCCTCACCTTCCGGATACTCCCGCACAGGAACTGTCTCCTCCAGAACCTGGTATCCGCTGATCCGGTTTAATCGGAACAGGCGCAGCGCATGGCGTGACCTGCACCATGCGGACAGATACCAGCAGCCACCCCTGAAGCAGAGCCGGACCGGTTCCACCATGCGGCGGCTGTGCTCTCCTTCTGAATTATCATATTCGATTTCCATCAGCTTCCGGTTCCAGATAGCCTGCCTGCATACTGCAAACAGTTCTTTTTCCATCTGGCGCCCGCCCCAGCTGTCCAAGTCCACCTCCAGCCAGTCCACCGGCTTGCGCTGAAACAAAGCCGTCAGGCGGGATAACACATGCTGCTCATCCGCCGCCCCTACGGAATGCAGGCTTTGGAGCGCAGACAACAAAAGCTCCTGTTCTTCGTGATCCAGCAGCTGACGCTCCATCTGAAACTGCTCCATCAGTCGGATGCCGCCGCCCTGTCCCTGTTTTGCGTAGACCGGGATGCCCGCTGCAGAAAGGGCATCAATATCCCGGTAAATGGTCCTCTGGGACACCTCCAGTTTTTCGGACAACCATGCGGCAGTCAGCTCCTGGTGTTCTAAAAGCAGATATAGAATTTGAAACAGACGCCCGTTTTTCATGTTGTCCTCCAATACTTAAATATAGTGATCTGCATCATTATAATATATTTTTTGGCATTAATCAAATAGACAATTATTCCGCCCTCTGCTATACTTATGTTAATAAATCATTTTAGACAAGGAAAAATTCATGAACCGTCATACAACAGGGCAATGTCCAATGAAAACCATCTGTGTCCGTGCAGTGCGCCACGGACTTACTCTTGCGATCCCATTTCTTGTTATGGGATCTTTTGCTCTGCTTTTAAACAATTTCCCCAGTGCGGTTTACCAGGATCTTTTGTCCCGTCTTCTGGGCGGCGCGGTGAGTACGCTCTTTTCTACCTTATATGAGATCAGCCTCGGTTCCCTGTCACTGGTACTCTGTATCACCATCAGCCTTTCCTATGGACGGCTGGCAGAAGCGACAGACTTAAATCTGTATCCAATGGCAGCGCTGGCCTCCTATCTGGCATTCTGCGGAGGGATTCAGGATCAGGAGACCTATATATTCAGTGCGGAGTGGGTCTTTACTGCTACCTGTATCACTCTGGCTGCATGCATACTGTTTCGGATACTGACGGTCCAGAGCCGCAGGTTTTACCGGCTGCACACCGCCGGTGCAGAATATCTGTTCAACATTTCTATACAGAGCCTTTTTCCGATCATCTGTATGCTCCTTCTTTTTGCGGCGGTCGGTTATCTTCTCCGGCTTCTGTGGGGGGATGCGAATATCACCAACTTTGGTTCCTATCTCTTTATGAAGCTGTTCTCCGGTATGAGCGGCAATCTGATGGGGATTGTGCTGTATGTACTGATATCCCATGTGCTATGGTTCTTCGGGATCCACGGGACCAACACTCTGGAAGCTGTGTCCCAGCGCCTCTTTGAACATAATGTCGGCATCAACCAGGCCCTGATCCTTGCCGGGAAAGCTCCAACGGAGATTTATTCCAAGACCTTTCTGGATACCTTTGTATTTTTGGGCGGCTGTGGCTGTGCGCTGAGTCTTGTCATCGCTTTATGCCTTTCCGCCAAAAGAAGCAATAACCGGAAGCTTGCATACGTGGCGCTCCCTTCTGTACTGTTTAATATCAGTGAAATTGCAGTGTTTGGTTTTCCGATCATCTTCAATTTTACGATGCTGATACCGTTCGTCCTGACACCGTTCATACTGACGCTGATCAGTGCGGCTGCAGTAAAACTGGGGCTGGTGCCTGTGGTCACCCAGTCGGTGGAATGGACGGTCCCAATCCTGGTCAGCGGTTACAAAGCAACTGGCTCTGTATGCGGCAGCCTCCTGCAATTATTTAACGTGATGGTCGGCGTTTGTATCTATATGCCTTTTGTGAGGCGCAGTGAACAAAGCCAGACAGAGGAATTCCAGCAGGCTGTCCGCCAGATGGAAAAAGATATGGCCGAAGGTGAGAAAAACGGGATGATCCCCGCTTATCTCCACTACAGCTATCCCCGCAATAATTATGCCAGGACACTGGCTATGGACTTAAAGAATGTATTAAAACGGGATCAGCTCCAGCTGTTTTACCAGGCACAGGTGACAGATCAGAATGGACTGCATGGTGCGGAGGCTCTTCTGAGGTGGAAACATCCGGTAGCCGGTTATATCGCCCCGCCAGTCCTGATCCATCTGGCCTATGAGAGCGGTTTCCTGGACGAATTGGGCCTTGCTCTGCTCCACAAAGCCTGCCGTGATGCCCGGATCATGGAAGAAACACTTACAGGCGAGATGCACCTTTCCATAAATATTTCGCCCAAACAGCTTGGCGGTGAACATGCCCTGGAGCGCATGGGTGAGCTGATCCAGTCATACGGACTGACAAAAGTCCGGCCTGTACTGGAGATCACGGAACGGGCGGCTATGGATGTTTCCGATCGGTTGAGTGCAGAATTTGGTCTCCTGCACCGTGAGGGGATTGAGTTTAGCCTGGATGATTTTGGTATGGGACATAATTCTCTGCTGGGTCTTCAAAAGGGATTTTTTGATGAGGTAAAGATAGATGGACAGCTGGTGACCCAGCTGCTCTCCAATGAGCGTTCCCGGGATATCGTCGCCGGGATCATCCAGATGTCAGACCATTTAAACAACCGGATCATTGCAGAATTTGTGGAGACCCGCGAGCAAAGGGATATGCTGGAATCTCTTGGCTGCCATATCTATCAGGGGTATTATTTCAGCAAGCCTGTAGAGCTTGAGGAATTTCTTTTGTATGTGCGGACAATGAAAAAAGATCAGATCTGAATCTATTCCCTGTTTTAGAAATAGGTAAAAGAAAGGCGCTGGAACGTCATGCAAAGAACGTTCCAGCGCCTTTTTGCCCCGGTACAGGGAGACTTAATACGCCGCTTAATCCTCTTCCCTGTCGTTGGTCAGTCTCAGTTTGTCCAGAATATAGAAGGACAGACTTAAAAGCATACCTACGACGCAGGCAAGGACCATGCCGGTCAGCTGGATATTGCCGATCTTGACGGCGATACCGGACAGTCCCGTCACGAAGATCACGGAGGTCAATGCCTGGTTCCTGGACTTGCCGAAATCCACTTTGGAGTCCACCAGGATACGCAGGCCGGAGGTTCCGATCATACCGTACAGCAGGAAGGAGATGCCGCCGATGACCGGCCCGGGGATCGTGCTGATCAGCATGGACAGCTTGCCCACAAAGGAACAGATGATGGATAAAATCGCCGCGCCAGCGATAACACGTACACTGTACACGCCTGTCATAGCCATAACGCCGATATTCTCACCATAGGTGGTTGTCGGGACCGATCCGATACAACCGGAGAGCATGGTGGAAAAGTTATCTGCGAACAGGCTCCGGTGAAGTCCCGGATCTTTTAAGAGATCGCGTCCCACAATCTTGCTGGTTACTACCTGATGCCCAATGTGCTCAGATGCGATCACCAGGATAACCGGAAGGATGATCAGGATCGCCTCTGCGTTGAATTTAGGCGCTGTAAAATTGGGAAGTGCAAACCACGGCGCCGCCGCTACACTCTCAAAGCTCACGATCCCGCACAGAACCGCCGCCGCATATCCTGCAAGCACGGCGATCAGAATCGGGATTACGGATAAAAATTTGCGGAATACGATGGAACCGAACACGGCAACGCCCAGGGTCACCAGAAACACCGTTACATTCTTAGGATTGATGACCTCGTCCAAAAGTCCTGCATTGCTGGCTGCCGATGCGGACAGCTCCAGGCCGATCAGGGCCACTACTGGTCCCATAGCTGCCGGCGGAAGGACGACATCGATCCACTCCGTACCGAACTTATAGATGATCAGCGCAAGTACGCATCCACAGAAACCAACCGCCACAAAGCCGCCCAGCGCGTATTCATACCCCCAGGTACTGATAACAATTCCCGCAGGTGCAAGGAATGCAAAGCTGGAGCCTAAATATGCCGGCGCCTTTCCCTTGGTGATCGCGATGAAAAGCAAGGTTCCCACGCCGTTCATAAACAGAACGATCGCAGGGCTGATGCCGAAGATAAATGGTACCAGCACCGATGCGCCAAACATTGCAAACATATGCTGGATGCTCAGCGGCAGCAGCAGCTGAAACGGCACCTTCTCCTCCACCTGAATAATTCGTTTGTTAGCCATAATGCTCCTCCTGTCTTCTCTAACTGTATTTTTAACTACCATCCTTCCCTATTATTCCACAACTTTCCGGATTCGTCTACTATATTTTTATGAGAGTTTTTTAATGAGAGAAAAGATTTCCCTGTGCAGATAAATCTGTGATATAATGCTCTGTATGAAATGAAAGGATGTGTGGCTTTAGTGAAATTATTGGGAAGAAATGATCCATGCTGGTGCGGCAGCGGCAAGAAGTATAAAAACTGCCATTTTGAGTTTGACAGCAAGTGCAGCCTCTGCCGTCTGAGCGGCCATCCGGTCCCCTCCCACGCGCTCATCAAGACGCCGGAACAGATTATAAAAATCAAAGAGAGCGCTGCCGTCAACATTGCCGTGCTGGATTATGTTGCAGAACATATTGGCCCCGGCACCACCACGGAGGAGATTGACCGGTGGGTCTATGATGAGACCACAAAACGCGGCGCCATACCGGCGCCGCTGAACTTTGAGGGATTCCCCAAAAGTGTTTGTACCTCCGTCAACGAGGAGGTCTGTCACGGGATACCATCCCCGGACGTAGTCTTAAAGGAGGGCGATATCATCAACGTGGATGTTTCGACTAATTTAGACGGCTACTATTCGGATTCCTCCAGGATGTTCTGTATCGGGAATGTTTCCCCGGAAAAGCGGAAACTGGTAGATGTGACGAAGGAAGCTGTGGAGTTGGGACTGGCCCAGGTGAAGCCGTGGGGATTTCTTGGAGATGTGGCTCAGGCGATCAACGACCACGCAAAAAAGAACGGCTACAGCGTCGTCCGGGAGATCGGCGGACATGGCGTCGGCCTGGAGTTCCATGAGGAACCATGGGTCAGTTTTATAGCGAAGAGGGGTACGGAGATGCTGATGGCGCCGGGTATGATGTTCACCATTGAACCGATGATCAACATGGGCCGCGCCGATATCTACGAAGATGATGAGAATGGCTGGACCATCCGCACCGACGATGGCCTGCCCTCCGCCCAGTGGGAGATCCAGGTACTGGTTACGGAGGACGGCCATGAAGTGATCGCGTGGTAATTACCTTAAATTGCTGACGATGCTGCAGTAGACCAGCACCAGTACCAGCGCCGCCAGAACAATAAATAACTGGCGGCGCATTCCATTCCCCGGATTTGCCGCCCGTTCCTCGTCCAGCCAGTATTTCTTCTCTCCTGTTTTCCGGACTGTGCAGTAACTGACCAGTCTGCGGACCATCTGCCGATCTGTCATAGTCACTTTTTCCCCGTCAAAAAGCTCCTCCAGGGTGACCGCCGCATCTTCAGACACCGCCCCTCGTTTCCGAAACAGTTCATAGTAGGCATTAAACGCATCATTCATCATGTTTCCATACCGGTCTTTCATTGACATCCCGATTCCTCCTTTTATGGTCCGGTTATTCAGACAGATTTCTCCGTCTGTTCGTAGCTATACTTTAAAAGATCATATTTTTCATCGTCCACCGCCGTTTTCGGCTCATAAGCGTAAAGAATCTGCCCCAGCTTTTCCATCTGCTCCGTAGCGGGCCGTCCCATGGTCTGCGTTTCCAGATCCTTCTGCATGGTGACAAGATCTTCCCTGCGTTCCGGGACTGGAAGCCCATACAGCTTTGCCAGGATCCCGATCGCCGCGGCGCATTCCGTATCCGCGTTGATCTTCGGCGGGTTTTCAAAGCCCAGCCTTATCTCGATAGACTGCTTTACAATAGAAAATACCATATGTCCCTCCTGTCACTCCCGGCTGTCAAGATCCATCTGAATGGTCTTTAAATAATGTACCAGGATATCTCTCTGGGTATGTATCTGATAGGTTTTATCAATCTCGTCATAGGTAAAACTCTTGCGTCCGCCGTCCTCCATCCGCCTCCAGAATCGGTACAGGTCGCAGAATGGTATGTAGTATATCTCATCCTCTGCTGTAAAATGAAGAATGATGAAGGCAATCCCGCCCTGTTCTTCAAACTCTTTCATAAATCGGACCTGATGTTCATGGACATTCTGGAGGGGAAAGGTCCTGACTGCGCACTCCTTGGCATCGAAACAGATGGGGATTCCCTGTACTGCGCCAATATAATCCACCGTACTTTTCTGGTCAAAATAGGCAAGTGTGATGTGTCTTGACTCCTTCTCGATGTTAATGGGTGTGATCGGAGTCGGGATCTTCTGGATCAGCGCCAGTTTCTTCTCCCGGTAGATCTCATTGCTGTGATTAATCATGTCCTCCAGTGTGGAGCCGCGCAGGCCCCGGCTTTTCCATGTTCCCATGGTGTCTGCCTCCTTACTGTTCCTTATCTTCTTCATCCTGTCCTGGATACCATATGGATGTCTTTGATGCATATCCTGACGTACCTTCTGTAAAATATCCCTGAGCCGCCCTGTTTAAGTTGATCACCTGGCCGGAATGGATGATCCGGTTGTATTCCACCTGCTGTTTTCCTTTTTTGGAAAGTGTCAGGAGCCACAAAAACCCGATATCCACCAGAAAGCACACCACCAGAGTTACCCACCAGACAGCGCCGATAAAATTCAGATAAAATACATAACGAAACGTCGGCCACAGGCTTCTTCCAAACTCGATCAGACGAACAGCCAGCAGCAGCCTTGCCAGCCACTTAGCCTGCATACAGTAACGGTATAAGAAATACCCCACGATCAGATTGAGCGGCGCCAAAATAATGTAGGTGAAGGGTTCCTGTTCCAGCATGATGCTGAGCGCATGGTAAAATCCCCGCGCAAAAAGCACGGCTCCCAACACCACATTCAGCTTAAGCTGCATATCAAGATATCCCGGATGAAGCTCTTCCATCTCCTCCTGCCGCGCTTCACGCTGCTCTTTCGTCCAATATACTCTTCTGTCCGGTCTGTTATTCTGTATCATCTGTATCTCCTTCTGTCACTTAAAATCCCATCTCCGCCAGCCGTTGCACCAGCTGAATATAGAATTCCAGCACTTTAAAATCCCGGTAATCCTCCCGGGTAAGGTCGATCATATCCCCATGGGAAATCCCACGCAGATACCGGTTGGTCACCACTCCCTGGAAATCCGCCCAACGCGCAGAATCCACTGTCACCAGACCGTCATTGGGTGCATCCAGACACTTTAAGATCCAGTAAGGGATGCAGAGCAGCTTACTGGAAAATCCATGTTTCATCAGACTTGCATAGCTCTGGTAATAAATACCCGGCACATCTTTATAAAGCTCGTTAAAGCCCTCTGCATAGTCGCAGGAAAGCTGGCGGCTGGCTACGTAGGCATTGGGCCTTGTATCCCCCAGCATCCCGAAGTAGCGGTCGATCATACCACAGACTCCATGGTAGACGCTTTCCGGAAGCCGCTTCAAAAAATCCACCAGCGCAGAACCGCGGTGAGGCGTATTGATCGTGGTCAGCGACGCAATATATGCATCCATATGTAAGCCGCTGATCAGATACCGGGAGTCTAAACCGCCCTTGGAATGGGCTATGATATTGACCTTCCCGCAGCCGGTCTCCTGCACGATCTCAAGGATCTTCTCCCTCAAGATCAGTCCGTTGTCCTCCACGGTCCCCCAGGCCTCCTGATGTCCGTAGTATACCTTTGCGCCGTTTCTCACAAGCTCTCTGGGAATCCGCCCCCAGTAATTGAAATAGTGGAAATCCCGGAAACCAACGCCGTGAACCAGGAGCAGCGGGTATTTTGTGCGGCAGATCTGATGTTCCACCCTCACATCGTCCAGGCGGATCTTACAGGTGTTGTGGTCAATCTCCTGTCTTGCAAGCCCCCGCACGTACAGGGCCAGTCCTAAGTTTAAAAACGGGATCCACAGCAGACACCAGACAACCAGCCGTTTTGCGATCCTCAGCCGTCTGCATACGATGCAGAGCCAGAACAGCGCTGCAAACATCCCCGCATAGGAAAGGGCAAACAGGATCAGTGAAACGATCACGGACGGTTCTTTTATGTACCCGAAAAAATTCCCAAAGACAGAAAAGCGGATCATCCGGTTCACCGCCCAGATCCCGGAGGCGAATACCAGCCATAAAAACAGGGTCAGAGCGCCTGTGAGAAACCGGAGAAGGCGCAGATGAAGCCTGCTGGCAGTGTCCACCGTCTGTGTCCATCGGTCCTGTTCCATGTTCTGATCCCTCCTTCTTGTCTTCCGGTGCCCGGTTATCTGGTTTGTACCCGGATATCCGGAGAATACTCAAACGGACTTAACGATCGATCCAAATACCCGCTCGAATTCTGATGGAACGGGCGCAGTAAATGTCTTCCCGCTCAGATAAGAAAATGGTTCCGGCAATTCTGGAAAAACCATCTGGTAGGAATGCAGCATCTGCGACCCGACGCGGAACTGTTTTTTCGCTTCTGCATTCACAAGCGGATCTCCATATTTGTAATCCCCGGCGATCGGATGTCCCACAGATGCCAGATGAGCGCGGATCTGATGGGTACGACCGGTGATCAGCGTTACTTTTAACAGTGTATATCCATTCTTTTGGGCAACTGGCTCATATTTTGTACGGATTGGCGCTCCCCCCTCGGTCTCTTTTTTTGAGACAGTCACCTGGTTGGTCTTTTCGTCTTTTACCAGGTATCCGTCTATGGTCTGGGAGACCGCGACACTGCCCTTCACAGCACAGAGATAATATTTGTGCAGGGAGCGGTCTTTGAGGACTGCCGACAGCATCTGAAGACCGGCAAGGGATTTCCCTGCTGCAACAAGCCCGCTGGTATTCCGATCCAGACGGTTGCAGACCGACGGGCGGAAGCTGCGCAAGGCTTCTCTGGTCAGCTGGCCGGAGTCCAGCAGATAATCGATCAGATATTCCACCAGAGACTCATCTGTTTCCTTCGCCTTTTGGGAAAGCATGCCGGAAGGTTTGTTGACCAGCAGAATATGGCTGTCCTCATAGATGATATCCAGCTTCTGCTTTTTCACAGCCTGGACCTTTACCTCTGAGAATTTTTCAAAGGTCTCGTCGGAAAGGAAGAATTTGATCTCATCCCCCTCCGCCACTTTCTCGGAGCCGTCGCATTTCTTTCCATTCAGGGTAATATTCTTTTTCCGCATCATTTTATAAATAAAGCTTTTCCCGGCAAGGTTCAAATATTTGCCCAGCAGCTTGTCCAGCCGCTGCCCTGCCTCATTGTTGTTCACCGTAATCTGTTTCATTCGGATGTACCTTTCTTTTGGTTTCCGTCAGTACGCTCGGCTGCCCCTGCTGTCTGCCCTATGGTTTTTCTACATGGACAGGCTTTTAAGCAGCGCCGCCCCGTATGCCACACTGCCGTCATCCTCGTAGCTGTCCGCCGGTTTTAGATTATCCAGCCTGCGGAGGAAGCTGTGCTCGTCCCGGAGGATCTTCACATTGGGGGACAGTTTGTTTGCCGTAAACAGCGCGTTCAATGCCTTTTCCGCTTTTGCCGTGTCCAGCTTCGGAGCGGTGCAGTATGCGTAGACTCCTCCCGGATGTACGGCTGCCGCATCGATCGGCATGATCTGTTCCTTTGTTGTCACGATCAGATCATACACGATGGTACACTTCTCCTCATAGCCCCGTACTTTCTCATAAAAGCCCTTCGGCGGCGTCCTGTATTTCCAGGATGCGATCAGCGGCGACGCCATATTGGCCATGGGCAGCACCGTCAGGATCGCCATGACCGTCAGGATATTCTTTGCTGCCTGATTGTCTGTCAGATACCGGGCCAGAAGCTGCGCCAGGATCGCCAGGATCAGCACTGCTGTGATGCTCAGACGCATTTTTCTGTTCTTGTCCCGGTATCCGTATTGTCCTTTGTTTATCTTCATGCAATCATACCATCCTTCTTTCTACAGCGAGTCCATGACACGCAGCAGAAACTCATGGGGAAATACTTTGCAGAGCACAGAAAATGCCTTCATAAGCGGACCGTAAACAGAAATGCTTTTTCCCATCATACTGTCCCGCAGCGCCAGGCGCACCACTTTTTTCGGGTCGGCCATGGCAAGCCGCTTGTAAAGAGGGATCGTACCTGTCGTCTCTGCAATATCAAAAAATTCTGTTTTCACCGGACCCGGGCATACGGCTGTCACTGTGATGTCCCTGGCGCGCAGCTCTGTGTTCAGCGCCCGGCTGTAGCTGAGCACAAAGGATTTAGTCGCCGCATAGATGGCAAATCCCGGTTGAGGCAGGAATGACGCCGAGGATGCAAACTGGATGATCCGGCTGTGATCCGGGATATAGGGCAGGACGATATGGGTCACGGCGCAAAGAGCCTCACAGTTTAGGCGAACCATACCGGTCTCATCCCGGAGTCCCAGATTGCCCACCTTGCCGATCTTTCCATAACCGGCGGAATTCACAAGAAGCCTTACTTCCGGTTTCTTCTCCTGCAGCGCTTCATCCAGAGATTTTAAATCCTCCTCATCACACAGATCAAGAGGGAATATGCGCAGCGGTACCGGAAGCTGCCGCTCCAGCTCTCTCAAGCGGTCCTCCCGCCGCGCGACAGCCCAGATCTCTCCAATCCCGCTGAAACGGTCTGCGATCTGTATGATGGCTTCTCTTCCCATGCCGGAGGAAGCTCCGGTTACAATTGCTATCTTCATGTCTGATCCTGCCTTTCTGTTTATACTTCTTACAAAAAATACTGACACTATTTCTTCACTTTCCTATGAACATTGCGGATCGTTTTCTTTTTACCTGCTTTTTCTTTTCTGGCATCTGACTGCTTTTGGTTGCCAGAAGACCGCTCACCCCCGGCTTTTCCACTGCCGGAAGCGCCGCCCCGCGGGCGTATCAGGCACTTCTTGTCAAAACCGATGAGATCCGTCCTTCCCGCCTTCTCAAGGGCCTCCTTCACCAGTTCATAGTTCATTGGATTCCGATACTGGATCAGGGCGCGCTGCATGGCCTTCTCGTGAGGGTTCACCGGGACATACACCGGCTCCATGGTCCTCGGGTCCAGGCCTGTGTAATACATGCATGTGGAGATGGTGGACGGCGTCGGATAAAAGTCCTGCACCTGCTCCGGCATATAGCCCAGATCCCGCAGATACTCCGCCAGCTCTACCGCCTCCTTTAACGAAGAACCGGGATGTGAGGACATCAGGTATGGCACCAGATACTGGTCCTTGTGAAGCCTCTCGTTCATCTCGTTGTATTCCTTCACAAACTGCCGGTACACGGAATTCCTGGGCTTGCCCATCTTAGAGAGCACCGCGTCGGCCACATGCTCCGGCGCGACCTTCAGCTGGCCGCTCACATGATATTCGCACAGCTCCCGCAGAAACATCCGGTTCTTATCTGCCAGCAGATAATCAAACCGGATTCCGGAGCGGATAAATACTTTCCTCACCTTCGGTATGGCCCTCAGCTTCCGAAGCAGCGCGATGTAATCGCTGTGGTCGGCATTCAGATTCTTACATGGTTCAGGAAAAAGGCACTGTTTCCCCGGACATGCCCCCTTTGTCATCTGCTTCTCACAGGCCGGAAAACGGAAATTGGCTGTGGGGCCGCCCACATCGTGGATGTAGCCTTTAAAATCCGCATCTTCTGTCAGAAGCGTCGCCTCCTCCACCAGAGATTCATGGCTCCGCGCCTGGATGATCCGCCCCTGATGGAAGGTCAGGGCACAGAAGCTGCAGGAACCGAAGCACCCCCGGTTGCTGATCAGGCTGAACTTGATCTCCCGGACCGCGGGGACACCGCCCAGGGATTCATAGGCGGGATGATAGCTTCTCATATAAGGCAGGCTGTAAACCTCGTCCATCTCGTCCTGGGTCAGTGGCTTTGAGGGCGGGTTCTGCACAACAAATTCTTTTCCGCCATAAGGCTCCGCCAGCCGCTTCCCGGTAAAGGGATCGGTATTTCCATACTGTCTGTAAAAACTCCTTGCATACTCCCGTTTATCCGCTTTCAGCTGTTCAAAATCCGGGAGCAGTTCATAATCATACACCATATCCAGGCTTCTGGTCTTAAACACAGTGCCGTCAATAAATGTGATGTCTTTTACGTCGATCCCGCTGTCCAGGGCGTCGGCGATCTCCACGATGGAGTGTTCCCCCATGCCGTAGGAGATCAGATCCGCCTGGGAATCCAACAGGATGGACCGTTTCAGCTTGTTGGACCAGTAATCATAGTGGGCAAGCCGCCGGAGGCTCGCCTCGATCCCTCCGATGATAACCGGGGAATCCTTATATACGGACCGGATCAGGTTACAGTAGACGACCGTGGCATAGTCCGGGCGTTTGCCCATAATGCCGCCTGGAGTGTAGGAATCCTGCCGCCTCCGCTTCCTGGATACCGAATAGTGGTTCACCATGGAATCCATATTGCCTGCAGATACCAAAAATCCCAGTCTGGGTCTTCCCAATATCTGCACGCTGGCTGCATCCTTCCAGTCGGGCTGGGAAATGATCCCCACTTTATAGCCGTGCGCCTCCAAAAGCCTGCTGATGATCGCCGTGCCGAAAGAAGGGTGATCCACATAGGCATCCCCTGTCACATAAACGAAATCACAATGTTCCCAGCCGCGTTTTTCCATATCGGCGCGGCAGATTGGTAAATAATCCTGCATTTTGTCCTCCAGAATACCTGTCATGCAAACAACTCATCATAATCATGGATGAAATAATCCGCCAGCCGTTTCTTTTCTTCCCGCATCTGCGCGGAGAATTCATCCTCTACAGCACACACCTTCATGCCTGCCGCGCGTCCCGCCAGGATTCCCGCGGGAACATCCTCGAACACCATGCAGCGTCCGGGCTCCACCTTCAGGGTGTCTGCCACCTTCAGATAAATGTCCGGCGCCGGTTTCCCCGCCGCCACCTCACAGGCCGTGGTGATCACCTGGAAATATGGTTCAATTTCCAGGGAATTCAGCACAACATCTACCATGGCCCGCCCATTGCTGGTGGCTATTCCTGCCCTGATCCCATTCCCCTTCAAATAATCCAGGAACCGGCGGACGCCCTTTTTCAGTGGAACCTCCCTGCGGTATTTCTCGATACTCATATCGATCCACGCCTGTTTGATCTCGTCAAGGGAATCCGGTATCTGAAAGGTCTCCTTAAAATACACAGCCGTCTCAGAAAAGCTCATGCCCTCGATCTCTTTCTGCAGCTTAGGCGGGCAGGTATACCCAAACCGTCCCAGATACTCAATATCGATCTGTTTCCACATCCACATGGAATCCACCAGAGTGCCGTCCAGATCAAAGATCACGGCGTCCTTATGCTGCAATAATCGGACAATCTTGTTCATTTTATTCCTTTGCCTCCAGACTTTTTTCTCCAAGCGCTTCTAGTTCCTCATCGGTGAGATGCCGGTACTGCCCCGGCAAAAGGTTTTCATCCAGCGTCAGAGGCCCCATGGACAGGCGCTTTAGGAATACCACCTTGCAGCCCATCGCCTCAAACATCCGTTTTACCTGATGAAATTTGCCTTCACGGATGGTCAGTAGAACCTCGGAAACACCGTCAGCCGCTGCACTCCACTTTAGCAGCTCAAGCTTCGCAGGCATCACCTGCGTTCCGTCTGTCAGAGTGATGCCTGCGGCCATCTGTTCTGCACAATCCCTCGGAAGTGTACCTTCCACCCTTGCATAGTACTGTTTGTCCACATGCTTTTTGGGCGTCAGCAAACGGTGGGCCAAGTCTCCGTCGTTGGTCAAGAGCAGCAGCCCCTCTGTATCGATATCCAGCCGTCCTACCGGAAACAGGTCGCTGCGGTTGTCTCCCTCCAGAAGATCGATCACCGTTTTATGCAGATTGTCCTCCGTGGCGGAAACCACCCCCTGCGGCTTATTCAGCATAATATATTCAAAGGTCCGGTAAGACACCAAAGCTCCGTCAAAGGTCACCCAGTCTGCATCCGGATCGATCTTCCGCTCTGTTTTCTTCTCTGTCTCGCCATTTACCAGGATCCTTCCTTTTTTAGCCGCTTCTTTTATCTGGCTGCGGCTTCCCTTATTCATCTCCACTAAAAACTTATCCAGTCTGATCATCTTTGCCATCACTGCCACCGCCATCCGGGATAATATTTATTCTTCAGACTGCCGCCGGTGCACTTCGCCCAGCCCATGGGATAACCATCTACGCAGACCAGGCACCAGCCTTTCTTTGTACTGTCCTGCTCTTCCTGCGTTAAAAAGATGGTCTCACCCTTCAGATATCGTATGGTCCGCTCATCTTCTGCGGAAAAAGAAACCGTATTCTCATATTCCCGTTGCTTAAGGACCATCGCCATGGCCTGGGAAGGCTCGAATCTCTGTTTCTTCCACTCGCCCACCAAAAGACCAGTCCTTAAATACCGCAGGTTCCAGCTGCGGTCAAAGATCTCCGGAAGGTAATAGACCATCCCGTTTTTTATCATCATGCGGCTCCGGTCAAGGGGCTGCTTCAGCCCTTTTTCCCAGGTTAGATAATCGCTTTCCTTTTCCAGCGCGCGGATCTCAGAGTCCGCCTTTTTATGGATGGTGACAGGATCACATGATACTTCCTCCTGTTCGCCCGTCTTTTTACGGAGCAGCGCAAGAAAATGCCCCTCGCCCTGGATCTTATGAGGGAACAGACGGATGACCGGCTTTTCGTCCACGCCGGGACAGGCCCCTTCCCAGAGTTTAACGGCTACCAGCTCCATATCCGGTGCTTTTTCCAGAATCCAGTCTATGGTCTCTTCATCCTCCACCTTAGCAAAGGTACAGGTAGAATATAATAGAAGCCCGCCTGGCTTCAGCATCCTGACTGCATGGAACAGGATCTCTCTCTGTATGGTCGCGTAATATTCCGGCCCGTGTTCCAGCCAGCTTTTGATCAGATCCGGATCCTTGCGGAACATCCCCTCCCCGGAGCAGGGCGCGTCTACTAAAATCTTGTCGAAAAACATCCCAAAGGTATCTGCAAGCTTCTCCGGCGTTTCGCTGGTCACACAGATATTGGGGATGCCAAACAGCTCCAGGTTCTTTAAAAGCGCTCTTGCGCGGGAATTGCTGATATCATTGGATACGAGCAGTCCCTCGCCGAACAGCCTTGCACCCAGTTCCGTACTTTTGCCGCCTGGAGCCGCGCACAGATCCAGGACACGGTCCCCCGGCTCCACCGGGAGCACCGCTGCAGGAGCCATCGCGCTTGGCTCCTGGATGTAGTAAAGCCCCGCATAATAATAAGGATGCTTGGCTGCCCGCACATCCTCCGGAATATAATATCCGCCGCCGCACCAGGGGACCGGTTGCAGCTTGAAGGGGGAAATTGTGTCCTCCCATTCGCGCAGTTCCAGCTTGGACCTGTTGATCCGAAGCCCCTGGCAAGGCGCGCATTGATAGCTGGACAGCCAGGATTCATATTCCGGGCCCAGCAGTTGTTTCATGGATTGTAAAAAACGTTCCGGTAAATCTATCTGCATTCCATATTCCTCTATTCACGAATCAAGTGTTCATCAGATTCCGTTCTTTTGACTCTGGTATCAGGATATCAGTATATCACAAATTTCTTTTCAAGGGAATAATACCGCCGCCGAATTCATCATATATTGAAAAAAAGCCCGGAGTTTTCCTTATGTCTGTGCTCCGACGTGTCTTCCCTATCCTGCTTCTGCTGCTTCTGCTGAAATTCCCTGTATGGTCGGTCCAGGGCGCCGCTAATGGGCTGCTTTTATGGTTCAATGTGGTTCTCCCAACCCTGTCTCCTTTTATCATCTGCACCCAGACCATTGTCGCCCTGGATGGGGTAAAGCTGATGATGATCCCGGTATATCCTGTCCTGCACCGGTTATTTGGACTTTCCGTACAGGGTTCTTATGTGATGTTCTGCGGGATGCTGTGCGGCTATCCTTTGGGCGCCCGGCTGTGCGCCGACTTTAAAGAGCGGGGGGCCATAACCAGCAGGGAAGCGGATTATCTGCTTGCTGTCTGCAATCATCCAAGTCCCATGTTCCTGCTGGGATATGTTGCCGGGCAGCTTCCATTCGCAGTCTCTCCGGTGCTTTTATTTACCTGCCTCTATCTGCCGGTCCTGCCGCTTTCCATGATAGCAAGACGGATCTACCACCTGGAAGATCCCGAAAAAGCCGGTATTCTTTCTTGTGCGCAGATACCCGGTGCAGAACTCCAGCCGCCCAATTTGGAGGATATTATTCATTCCACCTGTGAGACCATGGTCCTGATCGGAGGTTATATCATGCTGTTTTCCATTTTGGCGGCATGGGTCCAACATATAAATTTCCTTCCGCCCATGTTACGGCTCCTGCTTATCGGCGCGGCAGAGATCACTACCGGCGTCAACCAGATCTGCGCCGGACTGCCCGCAGCATGGATTCTGCCTGCGGTGATTGCAGCTGTTGCTTTTGGCGGGCTTTCCGGTATCTTTCAGACAAAAAGTGTAACAAAAAATGCCGGACTGTCCATCCGGCATTATGTACTGTGGAAACTGCTGCATGCATGTCTCTCCTGCATGATCCTTACTGTTCTTCAGTGTATTCTTCTTCCCCTGAGGTGACGCTCGCTGCCAGTTCATTGCGGTTGGAAGTCACGATATCGTAGCTGGACTGCATGGAGGAGATAAATGCATCAAAACGTCCCTGCGCACCCTCCATGGAGTGGTTGATGATCGTCTGAAGGCTTCTCAGCATATCGTCGGTATAATTGATGGAACCCTGACGGATGCTGTCCGCATCAGCGACTGCGCTGTCAATGATTGCCTGTGCCTGTTGCTGTGCTTCCTCCACGATCTCATTGGCGCTGGCATAAGCCTTCTGCATGATCTCGTGCTCGTTTACCAGCTCATTGGTCTGAGCAGTGGCATCGGCAAGGATTGCGTCCGCCTGGATACGCGCCTCATTTAAAATAGCGTCCTGATTGCTGATGATCTTCTGATATTTTTTGATCTCGTCCGGAATGCGCAGACGAAGCTCTACTAAAAGCTCTTCCAGCTCTTCTTTGTTCACCAGGATCTTGGTGGTGGACAGGGGCTGGAACTTGCAGCTGTCAATGTACTCCTCAATTTCGCCGATTAACTGTTCGATTCTACTCATGCTATCTCTCCTTACCTCTATGATTGACTGGCAACAGCCATTTGTTCACTCAGTTCATGTTCAGTTTCTGTCTTATCTTTTCTGCTATCTCCGGGTGCAAAAACTCACTGATATCCCCGTTATATCCGGCGATCTCCTTTACGATACTGGAACTTAAATAGGAATACTTTAAGTTGGTCGTCAAAAACACGGTATCGATATCCGGCGCGATGACCCGGTTGGTCTGCGCCATCTGAAGCTCATATTCAAAATCAGTGATAGCCCGGAGGCCTCTCACGATCACATCTGCATGGCATGCATGGACAAAATCCACCAGCAGTCCGTCGAAAGAACGGATCTCCACGTTATCAAGATGTGATGTTACACTCTTTAACATATTAACACGTTCCTCAACAGAAAACAACGGAGTTTTTGAATTATTCTGTAAAACACCGATAATTACATGCCCCATCATATGCGCGGTACGCTCAATAATATCCATATGCCCTAAAGTCACCGGATCGAAACTGCCTGGGTATACTGCTACTGTCATCTTATTCTCCTCGGTAGACAAATACATGTCTGTTCGTCTTGTATTTTTTATTCTTTTCCATGATAAATCCGATGGATTCCAAATAGTCAAAGGATGTCTCTAAAGAAGCCTCCACAATGATGGTGCTCTCCTTATCGATCAGAGAAGAATCCTTAAGAGAAGAAAGCATCTGCTTTTCCAGCTCATGGTTATATGGCGGGTCCATAAAAATAAGATCAAACCGGTACTTTCCCTCCAGCCTGCGCAGGGCGGAAAGCGCATCACAGTGCATGATGACCGCCCGGTCTTCCAGCCGGGTTGCTTTTAAGTTCTCCCGGATGATGGCTACGGCCTTCTCATCCTGCTCCACAAATACGGCCTGCTTCGCCCCGCGGCTAAGCGCTTCGATGCCAATGGCTCCGCTGCCTGCAAAAAGATCCAGGAATATACAGTCCGCAAGCTCATACTGAAGCATATTGAACAGGGTTTCCTTGATCCTGTCCTGGGTTGGGCGGGTATCCATGCCCTCGGGCGTCTTTAAAGGCACCCGTCTGGCGCTTCCGGCTATTACACGCATAAAAAATCTCCTCATTGATTTATCTTGTATCATTATATATTTTATTTTTCTGTAGCACAAGCAGTTTGTGAAGTAATTTCAGTACATTTTTGCGTACAACAAGTCCAGACCGGTATCCATATTCTACTGCACATGAAAAAATCCCGGTCAGCCTAAGCTGCCGGGATTTTCTCTGTCTGGCCTTTATTTATTTGCCGGCCATCTGTCTTTCCTGAGCCTCAATCATTTTCTTAACCATATAACCGCCGACAGAACCATTCTGTGCGGAAGTCAGGTTTCCGTTGTAACCGTTAGATAACGGTACTCCGATTTCGTTTGCTACTTCCATTTTGAAACGATCCAGTGCCTCTTTTGCTTCAGGAACCTCTGCTCTGTTAGAAGATCTGCTTGCCATATGATTGGCCTCCTTTTTTAGTCCGCCTGCCCTGAGGCAGGCTTTATGATTTCTTCCTACCTCACGACCGGTTTGTTTTGTGTTACGATGATAGTATGTGTTCGAAAAAAAATAATACACTAGAAGCTTCTACTTAATTTGTCAGAAATTTGAAAATGTTTTTCGGGCAAAATTACACATACTAATGATGGAGGTGATGTTATGAGTCCGAAGGAATTGAATTATGTAGATGATGCGCTCGGGCATGAGAAATTTTTAAAAACTCAGTGCCAGGAGGCGATTCAGAATCTGCAGGATGCAGAGCTGAAAGCCTGCGTACAGCAGATCGCAGAGAAACACAACCAGATTTTTGACACATTCTATCATTTAACTTAAGGAGGTGGCACAATGGATGACCGTTGTATAATGGAAAACCTGCTGCTGACAACCAAAGGCGTATGCGACCTGTACCTTCACGGTACTATAGAGTCCTCAACCGCCAATGTCCGCCAGGCATTCGACCAGGCGCTTGACAACAGCTTGTGTATGCAGGATGACATTTACAAAAAAATGTCTGCCAAAGGCTGGTACAGCACTCAGAACGCTGACCAGTCCCAGATTCAGAAGGTGCACAACCAGTACGCAGGTATGGCGTAAGATCATCTGTAAAGAGTACAGATGCAGAACCGGGACACAGACAAAATCTGTGTCCCGGTTCTGTTTCTGCTTGTAGGAAAATCCGTTCTATTCTATCCTAAAAAGTAAGGCTGACCGGCACCGGTCCTCCGCTCTCATAGCTCCATCCGCTTAAAGCCACTGGCTTAAACAGGATAAAATCCGAATCCCTGCCTCCAAAATCCATATCCGCGTCAAATGCTCCCGGAAATTTCGCATTGTAAAGCTCTCTGAGGGAGGCATTTTCTTCCTTCATGGTGGGACCTGCGAATGCTGCACGCGCCTGAAGATAAAATCCGCCCGCAGAAAGGCAGCAATTGGGATTTTCTTTAAGCTGCCGGTACTTGCAGGACTGAGGGCTTGTAAAGATCAGGACAGCATCCTCTGTGCAGACGGGGCTTACGGTCCTCATGGTAACCATCCCGCCGGAAGCCGTCGCAAGCACTGCCGTTTCTTCCCCTTTGATACGTTCCAAAAAATCGTTTACGGTTTTCATAACTGTACTCTCCTTTATGCTGTTGGTGTCTGACTATATTAGCACAGAAGTGAACAGCCGTCTTGGAAAAAACCGTCAGCGTCCGGAATCGGGAAGACTGGGAAAACTGTATTCCAATGCTTCGCCAAGCCCCATGCCGTGATACCGGCGAAAAGTATTCAGCAGATGGGCCTGGTCATAGAAGCCCAGCTCAAACACTTCATCCTGAATCTGAAAGTCATGTCTGGTCAGAGCATGACGCCACAGGACCTGATAGCGGACTAAGTCGGCCAGCTTCTTGGGCTGCATCCCCATGTGGCGTTTGAACATCCGCTCTAAGGTGCGGGAACTTACCACACTATGTTCAGCCAGTTCTTTTATAGACAGGCTGCCGTGATGCTTTAAAAGAAAATCCACCGAATTCAAAAGCGGCGCCGGGACCTGTTCCGTATCCAGACGGCACAGGAGATATCGTTCTAACAGCGCTGTTTTTTCCTGGAAAGAGCAGGAGGCAAAATCGTGCTCCTCCAGGTATGTTTCTATCCCGGGGAAATACGCCTCACAGGAGCTTACCGGAATCGCCATGCACCGCGCCTCCTCCCGGATCAAAAATGGCACTGCCCAGAAATACAGACGCACCGCAAAAACCGCGCAGGTCCCTGCAGTCATATCTGATCGGTATGCCTCCTGGTCCAGGCCGCAGAACCGGCATCTGACTGCATGATCCTCCGTCTGGATGATCATATCCACGCAGGTATCCGGAATGATCAGGCGGTCGGTATATAATCCCGCTGCCGAAAGAGAAAATTCTTCAGAGCTTCCCCAGAAGCAGCGGACAAACGGCGCCAGCGCCGGAGACGGAGGCGCCTCTCTGTATGTGCTGTCCTGGGAAAATGGTCTTGCGGTGAGCGGCTGAAACCGGCGGTGAAAATCCATATTCTTCATCGGTAAGTCTCTCCGGGCAGCTCCATCTCATGCTCCATCGGCACAAAACCATACTTTTCATAGAGCGGCCTGCCCATATCCGTGGCCTCTAAGGAGACGGCGTCGATCCCACGTTTCCTGGCTTCCCCCACAAGCAGGTCCAGCACCTGGTATGCGATTCCTCTCCGCCTGTAATCCGGGTGGGTATACATGTTCATGATATAAGCCTTCTCACCTGATGGATTGTGATAAGTAGGCATTACCTTAAAAAAGCTGACACCTCCGGCTCCGACCACTTTTTCCCCGTCAAACACAAGATACGCTGCATGGCTTCCGTCAGCCAGGGAGCGTTGGTAGTACATTCTGGACTGCTGCCTGACAACACTCATATCCACATCCTCCGGCAGCCGGTTCGCCGCCCGCAGTACCTGGACTCTGGTGGCTGTGAGCAGTTCTATATCGTCCAGTGATGCCTGTGTGAATTCCATAAGCTTCTCCCTTTTTATACTGTCGTAAAACGGTATATGGTCGTAGTTTTATATTCCTCTCCCGCTTTCAGCACCGGGGATTTAAACTGCGGCTTATTGACGGCATCCGGGAAATACTGGGTCTCGAAACAGTAACCATAGCGCGGATGGTATTCGGCCCCGTCCTTTCCCGTCACTCCGTCTAAGAAGTTGGCAGTATAGAACTGAACACCCGGAAGATCTGTATACACTTCCATCACGCGGCCGCTGGCCTCGTCCACGGCTTTGGCCGACAGAGCCAGCTCTCCCTCTGCATGGTTCAGCGCCCAGTTATGGTCATAACCGTTCCCCAGGACGAGAGGCTCATAGTCTGCGTTTATATCCTGTCCGATCGTTTTTAAAACTGTAAAATCCATCGGAGTGCCTTTCACGCTCACCAGTTCCCCGGTTGGGATGGATTCTGCATCGGCCATGGTAAAGGTGTCCGCATCGATCCATACCTTCTGGTCCACGGCGCTGCCGGAAGCATGTCCCGCCAGGTTAAAATACGCGTGGTTGGTGAAATTGGCGATGGTATCCTCATCCGCCACCATATGGTAATCCAGGCGCAGGCTGTTGTCCGGCGTCAGGGTGTAGCTGACCGCGATATTGGCATTGCCCGGATAATTCTGGTCGCCGTCGGGGCTGAACAGGGAGAAGGTGATCCTGGTTCCAAGCCCGGTCTCCTCCACTTCTGCATCCCACAGACGGTCGCGGTAATAGTCCGGGCCGCTGTGCAGGTTGTTCTTGCTGCCGGAGTTGATGACCAGGGCATAAGTGACCCCGTTTAAAGTAAATGCTGCGCCGCCGATCCGGTTGGCGTTACGGCCTACGATCTCGCCCAGATGCCCGCCCAAAGTGGTGCATTTCTCTACCGTATCGTAACCCAGCAGCACATCGTCCATCTTCCCGTCTTTATCCGGAACCACCATCGTCAGCCAGATGCCGCCCAGATTGGTAAATGACGCGGATGCGCCGTTTTCATTGGTCAGTATGTATCGGTCTGCCTGCGCTCCATTCGGTAATGTTCCAAAACTTTCTTTTTTCCATGACATAATCCATTTCCCCTTTCCAATTCACACCTCAAAATCATAGATAATACACTGATGATCCGCAGATTGTATTAATGGTTATTTTACCACACTTTTATTCAAAAAGAAAGAAACTCCATCCTAATCTGAATGGAGTTTCTTAGCAATTAAACTTGATCTTATTACTTCGCCTGAATATATCCCTGCGCCGTCAAAAGCTCTGCACACAGCACTGCGCCGCCTGCCGCGCCGCGGACCGTGTTGTGGGACAGGCCCACAAACTTATAATCATAAACCGTATCCTCTCTCAGACGTCCCACAGAGACACCCATGCCGTTTTCAAAATCAACGTCAAGCGTTACCTGCGGACGGTTATCTTCCTCCAGATACTGGATAAACTGTGCCGGGGCGCTGGGCAGCTTAAGCTCCTGCGGAAGGCCCTTGTAGTTTACCATGCGGTCGATCAGTTCTTCTTTGGACGGTTTCTTTCTAAACTTCACGAATACGGCAGCCGTATGTCCGTTGAGCACCGGCACGCGGATACACTGGCAGGTGATCAACGGTTCAGCAGCTTTTACGATCACGCCGTCCTTTATCTCGCCCCAGATCCGGAGCGGTTCCTGCTCGCTCTTTTCTTCCTCACCGCCGATGTAGGGGATGATGTTGCCCTCCATCTCCGGCCAGTCCTTAAAGGTCTTTCCAGCGCCGGATATCGCCTGATAGGTGGTTGCCACCACCTCATAGGGCTCAAATTCCTTCCATGCACTTAAAACCGGCGCGTAACTCTGGATGGAGCAGTTGGGCTTTACAGCGATAAAACCTTTCTGGGTGCCCAGACGCTTCTTCTGGAACTCGATCACTTTAAAATGCTCCGGATTGATCTCCGGTATCACCATCGGCACATCCGGTGTCCAGCGGTGCGCGCTGTTATTGGATACCACCGGGGTCTCGGTCTTTGCATAGGCTTCCTCGATAGCTTTGATCTCGTCCTTGGTCATATCTACGGCGCTGAATACGAAATCCACGCCGGAGGCCACCTTCTCCACCTCGTTCACATTCATGACCACAAGCTTTTTCACGGCTTCCGGCATCGGGGTCGTCATCTTCCAGCGGCCGCCCACGGCCTCCTCATAGGTCTTGCCGGCGGAACGGGGGCTTGCAGCCACGGTCACTACCTCATACCACGGGTGATTCTCCAGAAGGGAGATAAATCTCTGTCCTACCATACCGGTCGCGCCAAGCACGCCTACCTTCAACTTCTTTTCCATAATCGTAAGCTCCTTATTCTCCTCTTAATGCAACCCCGTGTCCGGTGTTATCCGCGCCGCCCGGAATTGAATTCCTGACTATGTTATATCATATTATAAAAAAAATCAATACTTATTCGCGAGAAAAATACATTTGTATTTGTGACGCGCACACATTCTTTTGCAAATATACATCTGTACGCATGTCGCGGATTCCTTTTCCCTTACCACCGGGCAGGAAGCTTGAGGATCCTCTGCGGGCGGTTCTCTCCATCCAGCCAGACAAGCAGCCTGGAGGATTTTGATATGATACGGAATGTAGAGTATCACACAGTCTTCCGTCATAATCCTGCTTACAGCCTTACCTTACTCCCCTTGCCGTCCCGCTTTGCGATCTTTAAGCGGTTTAAATGCACTTCCTTCTTTTTGTAAACGATCTCCGGCTCCATGCTCACAAAGTAGACGTGCTCTAACTCCTCTCCTTTTCCGAGCTTCATGCCGCGCACGCCCCGGGAGTTTTTCTTAAGCTCCGGGATCTCCTCCATGGAAAATCTAAGGAACATGTCTCCTGTGGTCTGGAGCACGATATCACTCTCCGCGCCGACCACACGGATGACCGCCACTTCGTCGCCCTCCTGGAGCTTGGTAGCTGCCACCGTCCTGTTGTTGGTGATAAATTCCTCCGCGGGAACCTGTTTTACCATAGCCATCTTTGTTGCGAATAAGAGAAGCTGTCCGGTCAGTTTGCCGAAGCTGGTCAGGAAGATGATCTCCTCCTTGCTGCCGTCGTACTTGCTCACATTGTCGATCGGCGTTCCCTTGTCTCTGAGCTTGCCAAGCGGGATATCGGTCACCTTCGTCTGATGCAGGCTTCCCGTATTGGTAAAGATACAGAGCTTATCGGTATTCAAACAGGGGATGATATACTTGTACTCCGCCTCAACGGTCTCCTGGTTCCTGTCGTAGGTGGCACGGTCTAAGATCTTGCAGTAACCGAACCGGTCCATGACAAAGACCACCTCCTGCACCTCCATGGGCGCTTCCTCGTACACGGCTTCCCGTCCGTCCTCGATCACGGTCTTTCTGGGAAGGGCAAATTCCTTTTTGATATTCTCCAAATCCTCTTTGATCACCACATTCATGTTTTTGCGGCTCTTTAAGATCTTCTCGTACTGGGCGATCTTTTTTAAGCACTCTTTATATTCCTTTTCAAGGGCCATGATCTCCAGGCCGATCAGCTTATACAGGCGCATTTCCAGGATCGCGGTGGCCTGCCTCTCCGTAAAACGCAGCTGTTTTGCATCTTCCTCAAAGCCGGGATGCTTAAACTGGATATTGCTGATATCGCCGGTGGTCAGACAGGCTTTCGCGTCTTTCAGATTCCGGGAACCGCGCAGGATCGCGATGATCAAGTCGATCACGTCACAGGCCTTGATCAGTCCCTCGCGGATCTCCTTTTTCTCCAGCTCCTTGTCAAGCAGGGCCTGGTACTTGCGGGTCGCGTTCTCATACTGGAACTCCAGATAGTTCTTAAGGATGCCGCGCAGGTTCAGTGTCTCCGGCCTTCCATGGGTGATCGCCAGCATGTTGACGCCGAAGGTGTCCTCCAGCTTGGTTTTCTTATAGAGGATATTTTTGATTTTGTCGATGTCCGCATCTTTTTTCAGTTCCAGCACGATGCGGATGCCGTCCTTGTTGGACTGGTTGGAGATATCCACCACGTCCGTCAGCTTCCGGCTCTCCACCAGATCCGCCACGTCCACCAAAAACTTGTTGATACCGGCACCGATCATGGTATAGGGGATCTCGGTGATGACCAGCTTATCCTTGTCGCTGCGGCGTTTGCCCAGTTCCACCTCCAGTTTGCCGCGCAGCTTGATCTTACCGGAGCCTGTCTCATAGATCTCCGCTAAATCACTTTTGTTGGCGATAATGCCTCCGGTGGGGAAATCCGGTCCCGGCATCAGGTTCATCATCTCTGCGGTGGTCATATCCGGGTTATCAATATAGGCCTGGACCAGATCTACTACTTCCCCCAGATTGTGCGGGGGAATGCTGGTGCTCATGCCTACGGCGATGCCTTCCGCTCCGTTGATCAGCAGGTTGGGGACGCGGACCGGGAGCACCTCCGGCTCCTTCTCCGACTCGTCGTAGTTGGGAACAAAATTGACTGTTTTGTCCAAATCCTTTAAGTAGACTTCCTCCGCAAACTTCTGGAGCCTTGCTTCCGTATACCGCATGGCGGCGGCGCCATCGCCCTCGATGGAACCGAAGTTGCCGTGGCCGTCCACCAAAGCCATACCCTTTTTAAAGTTCTGGGACATGACCACCAGGGTCTCATAGATGGAACTGTCACCGTGGGGGTGGTATTTACCCATGGTATCGCCGACGATACGGGCCGACTTCCTGTGGGGCTTGTCATGGGCCAGCTTCAGCTCTCCCATATCGTAGAGGACGCGGCGCTGGACCGGCTTTAAGCCGTCCCTGGCGTCAGGGATCGCTCTGGCCGTGATGACGCTCATGGAGTAGTTCAAATAACTGCGCTGCATTTCCTCCGAATATTCTGTTGTTAATATCTTCTCAGCCATCTTCCTTCTCCTTATGCATCAATCTCTGCTTCGTCCGCATGTTCGTAGATAAACTGTTTTCTCGGCGGCACGTCGCTGCCCATCAGCATCTCCGTCACCTCGGAAGCCAGGCGGGCGTCCTCGATCTCCACCCGTTTTAACACGCGCCTTTCCGGGTCCAGGGTCGTCTCCCAGAGCTGCTCCGGGTCCATCTCGCCAAGACCCTTGTACCTTTGCAGGCGGAAATCCCCGGTGTGGGTCTTCCGGTAGCGCTCCAGTTCCTTGTCGTCATATAAGTACTGCTCCTGGCCCCTGGAAGGGATCACCTTATAAAGCGGCGGCATGGCGATATAGACATGGCCGTCATTGATCAGGTCCGGCATAAACCTGTATAAAAATGTCAGAAGCAGCGTGTCGATATGGCTTCCGTCCACATCCGCATCCGTCATCAGGATGATCTTATTGTAGCGCAGCTTCGTGATATCAAAATCATTGCCGTAGCCCTCGGAAAAACCGCAGCCAAAGGTGTTGATCATGGTCTTGATCTCCGCGTTGGCCAACACCTTGTCCATGGACGCCTTTTCCACATTGAGGATCTTGCCCCGGATCGGCAGGATCGCCTGGTACATACGGTTCCGTGCCGTCTTCGCAGAACCGCCTGCGGAGTCTCCCTCCACGATGAAGATCTCGCATTTTTCCGCGTCGCGGCTCTCACAGTTGGCCAGCTTGCCATTGCTGTCAAAGGAGAACTTGGACTTGGTCAGCATATTGGTCTTGGCCTTCTCCTCGGCCTTGCGGATCCTGGCAGACTTCTCCGCACAGGCGATTACCGCCTTCAGGGTCTCCAAGTTCCGGTCAAAATAATGCTGCAAAAGGTCTCCGGTTATGGTGAACACGGCCTTGGTCGCGTCGGCGCTGGCCAACTTGGTCTTGGTCTGCCCTTCAAAGATCGGGTCCGGATGCTTGACCGCCACGATCGCCGTCATACCGTTCCTGGTATCCGCGCCGGTGAAATTCGGGTCCTTGTCCTTTAAGATGCCAAGCTCCTTTGCGTAGGAGTTGATCATCTGGGTGAAGCGGGTCTTGAAGCCCACCAGATGGGTGCCTCCCTCCTGGGTAAAGATGTTGTTGCAGAAGCCCAGGATATTCTCCTCAAAGGTATCTACAAACTGGATCGCCACCTCCACCTCGATCTTGTCCATCTCGCTCTTAAAATAGATCGGGTCATGGACCGCGTTCTTGCCGCTGTTTAACTCTTTTACATAAGCAATGATCCCTTCCGGCTCGTGATAGACGATGGTCTCCTCCTCGCCCGCCCGCTTATTGGCATAGTTGATGGTCAGCTTTGGGTTCAAATAGGCCGTCTCGTGCAGACGGCTCTTTAACCAGTCCGCCTTGAACCGGGTCTTCTCAAAGATCTCCCCGTCCGGAAGGAAATTGATCTCCGTTCCGGTCTCCTTAGTCTTCCCCAACACCGGCAAAAGCCCATCCACCAGCTCCACCACCGGGATGCCCCGCTCGTAGGCGTCGTGGTGGATGGCCCCGTTTTTATATACCCTCACGTCCATGCGTGCGGAGAGGGCGTTGACCACGGAGGAACCAACCCCGTGAAGGCCGCCGCTGGTCTTGTAGGCGTCGTTGTCAAACTTGCCTCCTGCGTGCAGGGTGGAGAGCACCACGCGCTCAGCGGACATGCCCTTTTTGTGCATCTCCACCGGGATCCCGCGCCCGCTGTCACGCACCGTGCAGGAACCGTCCTTCTCCAATGTTACCCATATATTGTCACAATACCCCGCCAGGTGCTCGTCCACCGCATTGTCCACAATCTCGTAGATCAAGTGGTTTAAGCCCTTGCTGCCGACTCCTCCGATGTACATACCCGGCCGCTTGCGGACTGCCTCCAGCCCCTCCAGCACGGTAATGCTGTCTGCATTATACTGTGTCTTTGCCATCATACTCCTCCATATCTAGTCTAATCCTATGCTATTATATACAAAGAAAGGGTTAAAAAGCAAGCGTTTATCGAACATCCATCGAACTTACTTTCGATTTTGGGTGGTTTTTTGTGTCTGTGCACAGAAAAAGAGGCGGCCTGCGTCATTTCTGCGCGCTGCCGCCTCATAAAATCGTGCACTCTATTATATTTTTTCCTCTTTATGCCTGCATCAACTGCTTTACAGCACCTTATTAAGGAAACTGATGGTCCTCTCCTCCTTCGGATTGGAAAAGATCTCCTCCGGGGTGCCTTCCTCCACGATATAGCCATCGTCCATGAAGATCACGCGGTCCGCCACCTCTCTGGCAAAACCCATCTCATGGGTCACCACGACCATGGTCATGCCGTCGGCGGCAAGCTGCTTCATAACCTCCAACACTTCCCCGACCATCTCCGGGTCCAGGGCGCTGGTTGGCTCGTCAAACAGCATGATATCCGGGTTCATGGCAAGGGAACGGGCGATCGCCACGCGCTGCTTCTGTCCCCCGGAGAGCTGTCCCGGATAGGCGTCCGCCTTATCCGCCAGACCGACCCTCGCTAAAAGCTCAAGGGCCCTCGCCTTTGCAGACTGCTTATCCATCAGCTTTAACTCAGTCGGCGCCAGGGTGATATTCTCCGTCACCGTCAGATGGGGGAACAGATTAAAATGCTGGAACACCATGCCAATGTTCTCCCGCACCTTGTTGATATTGACATTGGGATCGGAAATGGGATGACCATCTACGACCACCTCTCCCGTCGTGATCTTCTCCAGGCGGTTTAGACAGCGCAGGAATGTGCTTTTTCCGGAACCGGACGGACCGATCAGGCATACTACCTCACCTTCCGCCACCTCCACACTGATACTTTTTAAGACCTCCAGCTTTCCAAAGTTCTTTTTTAAATGCTTCACCGAAATCTTACTGTTTTCCATAAGACACCTTCCTCTCTACTACCAGTGCAACCTTGGAAAGGATCGTACAGATCACCAGGTAAAACGCCGCAACAACCAGCCAGATCGCCATCACCATAGACGCAGAATTGGCTGCGATGATCTTGCCGTTCTGGGTCAGTTCCCGGATCCCGATAATGGAGATCAGAGAGGTGTCCTTTAAAGAAATAATAAACTGGTTGATGATGGAGGGCATCATAGTTCGGAATGCCTGCGGCAGGATAACCTTCTGCATAGCTTTGCTATAGGGAAGTCCCAGGCTGCGCGCCGCTTCCATCTGCCCCTTATCGATCGCCTCGATGCCGCCGCGGATGATCTCCGCCATATAGGCGCCCGCATTCAGGCTCAAAGTTACCGCGCCCGCCGTAAAGTTGCCTCCGATGGCGCTCCAGGAAAATCCGTATGGTCTCAAAACCTGGCTGAGGCCATAAAAAACGATCATGGTTTGAACCATCAGAGGGGTACCGCGGATAATATCAATATAGATATTGGCGATCACTCTCAGCGGTTTTACACCGGACACTTTAAAGAGTCCGAAAACGACACCAAGTACCGTTGCACAGAGCAACGATACTACGGTCAGTTTTAATGTCTCGCCCAATGCAACGGAAAAGGACGGAAAATATTTTATCAGTACGTCGAAAAAAGCCATTTGTTCATCACCTTATTTTTATTTTAAAGCCGTTTTATTTCTTAATGTAGGTATTTAAGATCTCATCATACTTGCCGCTGTCCTTCAAATTCTTAAGACCTGCGTTGAACATCTCCACCAGTTCCGGATTCGCTCCCTTTAAGGTTGCAAAGCCGTAGGAAGAACCACGCTCCATATCAAGAGGAAGCTTCAAAGCGGTGCCTCTGGAGATCTCATAACCCAGTACCGGATAATCGTCAAAGCATGCTACAGAGTTGCCTGCCAGCACATCCTGGTACATACTGGAGGAATCCTCAAACTGGTTGATGGTAAAGCCATACTGGTCGGCGATGGACTCAGCAAAGGTACAGCCCTCGGTACCGATCTTCGCCGCAACGGTCTTGCCGTTTAAGCCCTCATAGCTGGTGATATCAGAATCCGCTGCTACTGCCATACCCACGCCGGAATCATAATACGGCTCGGAGAAATCATACTTTGCTTTTCTCTCGTCGGTGATGGACATGCCGGCGATCACACCGTCATACTCGCCTGCCTCAAGGCCGGTCACTGCTGCTGAGAAGCCCGCCACAACCAGCTCATACTGGAAACCCTGGTCCTCTGAGATCGCCTTTAAGATATCTAAATCCACACCGACCATCTCACCCTTGTCGTTCTCAAACTCAAACGGTGCGAAGGTGGTATCGGTAGCGATCTTATATACTTTGTCGGATGCAGCTGCCGTAGTATCGTCTGCTTTACTCTCTGCTGCTGCATCGCCTGTCTTGCTCTCTGCTGTGGTAGCTGCTGCTGTAGTCTCTGCCGGCTTGCTGCCGCCGCATGCGGTCATAGATGCTGCCATCACTGCTGCCATCGTAAGTGCTAACATTTTCCTCTTCATAATTTCATTCCTCCTCAAGAAATTTTAAAAGAGGACAACGCAAATAATGCGATGTCCCCTTTGACTTATGGCTCGCTCAGCCATGTAAAGGAATATATCACAAAACTTTCACAAAGTCAACTGATTGTTGAATCCACAGCCAAAAAACTGTGGTTCCTATCCTGCTCTATGCAAATTCTGAATAATTAAAAGTTTTTCCACATTTTACTACTTTTCTCGTTCCATATATGGTAGTACAATAGGATTTGGAGAGGGGCGATAAAATGACCGTTTTGTCTAAAGAAGAAAAAATGCTTCAGGAACTGTTCGGCTATTCCGAAGAACAATTGCTGGCAGAAATGGACCTGGCAGAGGATGCATGCCGGAAATGCCAGGAACCTGTTACAAAGGAGCAGACTGAAAAAGGGTTCCAGGATCTGATGCATCGGATCAAAAGCAGAAAACAAAATCCGAAGTGACGGAAAAAGGAAGCAGATCACTGCTCTGCTTCCTCCACAATCTCTTCTAAGACCTGTATCAGATCGTGAATATTCTCCAGCCTTACATCTCGCTCCAGGATTGAATTCTTCAGATCAATTGACAATGTTTCAAATTTATCCTGGATGCCGGGCGCTACATAGGATGCCATGATATCACCTCCATGAGTAGTATTCCCACACAGGCGGAATATAGTACAGGAAACTTACAGCGATCTAAATCTTTTTCGCAAATAAAAAAGAAGCATATCACATGCCTCTTAAAAACCTTACAAAGCTCCCGGCCGGACTCGAACCGGCGACCCACGCATTACGAATGCGTTGCGCTACCAACTGCGCTACGGAAGCGTTTAAAAATGCTTTGGACAGTATCATCCAAAGCATTTTATGACCTCGCCGGGAATCGAACCCGGGTTTACGCCGTGAGAGGGCGTCGTCTTAGCCGCTTGACCACGAGGCCATATTCAAATGGTACCCTTACTTCTGCTGTCAAAAGTAAGTCGAGGCGACAAGATTCGAACTTGCGACCTCTGCGTCCCGAACGCAGCGCTCTACCAAACTGAGCCACGCCTCGATACCTTTGATAGTATAATATGAATTGTGCTAATTGTCAACAAAAACTTTCACAATTTCTTCCTGTTTTTGTCCATCCCTGGTCCGTACCACTATTCTACGGATATAACCTTATAATCCAGATCCTCCACAGTCTTCTTTAATACATCGTTTGACAGTTCGGAATTTAAAGTCACTACTGCGGTTCCAGCCTCATGGCTTACAATCGCTTCCGTTACCTCCGGCAATGCCTCCAACCCTTTCTTTACACTTGCCTCACAGTGTCCGCACATCATTCCCTCGACCTTCATGGTTTTTGTCATCTTTTCTTCCTCCTTATCTTCTCTTTCATTTATTATTTCATTATTTGTTTCCGCTTTCGAAACCTCGGACTCCCGGGAGATGCTGGAAACTGCGATTCCCTTCCGCCTCCTGTCCTTTGAAGCGTCATGCATCTTAAACAGATTCAGCCGCAGTGCGTTGGTCACAACACATACACTGGACAGGCTCATCGCCGCCGCTCCAAACATGGGATTTAACTTCCATCCAAATACAGGATACCACAAACCAGCCGCTAAAGGAATCCCAATCACATTATAAAAGAATGCCCAGAACAGATTTTCATGGATATTTTTCAGCGTCGCACGGCTTAAACGGATAGCTGCAGGGACATCACTCAGCCTGCTCTTCATCAGCACCACGTCCGCTGCGTCGATCGCAATATCGGTGCCAGCGCCGATGGCAATGCCGATATCTGCCCTGGTAAGTGCCGGGGCATCATTGATACCGTCGCCGACCATTGCAACTTTCCCCTGTGCCTTTAAGGTCCGAATGACATTCTCCTTGCCGTCAGGCAGCACGCCGGCAATGACTTCATCCACACCAGCCTGAGCGCCGATCGCTCTCGCGGTACGCTCATTGTCTCCAGTCAGCATCACCACACGGATGCCCATGTTCTGTAACTCCTTCACTGCCTGCGGACTGTCTTCTTTTATGACGTCTGCCACGGCAATGATTCCTGCCAGTACGCCGTCATGGCTGAAGAACAGTGGAGTCTTGCCCTCCTCTGCCAGCGTTTTTGCCTGCTCGCGCATAGCTTCTGGTACCTGTGCCTGTTCTTCTATGAATTTTAAGTTGCCGCCGCATAAGCGCGCATCCCCAAATCTTGCAGAGAGTCCATTCCCCGGCAGGGCCTGAAATTCCGTCACATCATCCGCTGTCAGTTTCAGTTCCTCCGCCCGTTCAAGAACAGCTTTTGCGAGAGGATGCTCGCTTTTTTTCTCCAATGAGAACGCCAGCTGCATCAGTTCTTCCTCAGAGAAGCCATCTGCCGCGAGGACATCCGTCACCTTCGGTTCCCCATTAGTGATGGTGCCGGTCTTATCAAGAGCCACGATCTGCATCTTTCCTGCCTCTTCCAGAGAAACGGCAGTCTTGAACATGATGCCGTTTTTCGCCCCCATTCCGTTGCCCACCATGATGGCAACCGGAGTCGCCAGCCCAAGGGCACATGGACAGCTGATCACCAGCACGGAGATTCCCCTTGCCAGTGCAAAACCAAGGGTCTGGCCTGCAAGGAGCCATCCTGCGATCGTCAGTGCTGAGATCAGGATGACCGCAGGAACAAACACTCCAGAAACTTTATCTGCTACTTTTGCAATGGGAGCTTTGGTAGCGGCAGCATCACTTACCATCTGGATGATCTGGGACAGGGTGGTGTCTTCGCCGACTCTGGTTGCCCTGCAGCGGATAAACCCGGACTGATTCAGCGTAGCCGCCGACACCTTGTCTCCCTCTGCCTTATCCACCGGTATGCTCTCGCCCGTCAGCGCAGCCTCGTTGACAGCGCTGCTTCCTTCTAAAACGATACCATCCACCGGAATGTTTTCACCAGGGCGTACCACATAGATATCTCCCTGCTGTACCTGTTCAATCGATACGGTCGTCTCCGCTCCGTCTTTGATCAGGACTGCAGTCTTGGGAGCAAGCTTCATCAGGCTCTTTAACGCATCGGTAGTACGACCCTTGGAACGGGCTTCCAGCATCTTACCGACTGTGATCAATGTCAGGATCATGGCTGCCGACTCAAAGTAGAACTCATGCATATAGGTCATGACTCCGGCCATATCACCTTTTACCTGTGCATCTGTCATGGCAAACAGTGCATAGGTGCTATAAACAAAAGCTGCAGTTGAGCCAAGGGCAACCAGGGTATCCATATTGGGAGCCCTATGCCAAAGGCTCCTGAAACCGCTGACAAAGAACTTCTGGTTGATGACCATGACAATCCCCGTCAGAATCAGCTGTAAAAGCCCCATAGCTACATGGTTGTTTTCAAAAAATGCCGGGGCCGGCCAGTTCCACATCATGGTTCCCATAGAAAAGTACATGAGCACGATCAAAAAACCAATGGAATAATAAAGCCTCTGTTTCAGCACAGGAGTTTCCCGGTCCTTCAGCATATCCTCGCCGCCTGTCATACTGCCGGTACCCGCAGCTCCTCCTGCGTCTGAGGTCCCGGTCTTACCCGCGCCCTTTTTCATTGCTCCATATCCGGCGGCCTCCACAGCCGCCACGATCGCCTCCGGCTTAGCCGTTCCTTCCACTCCCATGGAATTGGTCAGCAGGCTTACCGAACACGATTCCACTCCAGGCACCTTGGCGACTGCCTTTTCAACACGTGTACTGCATGCCGCACAGCTCATGCCTGTCACTGTATATTGTTCCATCTATGTCTCTCCTGTTCTGTCTGCACAACGCTGCAGACCTTTTTGTATATGCTGTACTGCAGACCTTCTACTTCATCAGCTTTTGCAGGGTTCCCACCAACTCGTCGATGGTGTCTTCTTTTCCATCCCGGATATCCCTGGCTACGCAGGTCCGGATATGGTTTGCCAGGAGTACTCTGTTAAAACTGTTGAGGGCCGCATTCGCCGCCGCAACCTGCACCAGGATCTCTGGACAGTAGGCATCCTTCTCCACCATCCCCCTGATTCCTCGGATCTGGCCCTCGATGCGGTTTAAGCGGTGGATCAGGTCCTTGTATTCTTTGTCCGGACGCTCTTTGATCCTGTGACAGCATGTATGTTCTTCCATGAAATATCCACCTTTCCATATATACCCCCATAGGGTATATTGATTATAAAAAATATATCAGGAAAAGTCAATCCCTTTCCTGATAGTATTTTCTCAATTACGCTTTCTTATTCCTTTTGCATCCTATTCAAAGCATCGCACGATCCGCTTTTTCAGCCGTTTAGGCAGCTCTTTTTTCTCTCCGGTCCCAGAACATACGAAATTTCCGGCACACGTTACTCCTGCGGTCCGGAAAAACTCCCGGGCTGCACGAACCGAGCCTCCGCTCTGACCGCACAGCGCCGAGAATGGAAACGGAGTATTGCAGGCGGTCAAAAACACATATTTTTTGCCTTTTAGTCTCGGTCTTGGAAAGGTCTTTGTTTCCTCCATAGCTGCGCCAAGAAGACGGTCAAACAGGTTTTTCACGATCCCCGGCACATTAGCCCAGTACACCGGCGCTGCAAGCACCACCATATCACACGCCCTGATCTGATCCGTGATCTCCTGAATATCATCCTCGATCACACAGCGCTCCGCACGCATACACGCTCTGCATCCTGTGCAGAATACGATCTTTTTCTCATAAAGATTGATCTGTGCCGTCTCCCATCCCTGTTTCCGTGCTGCATCCAGCGCGCATTCCAGCATAAGTGCGGTGAAACCCTGTCTGCGGGGACTTCCAAGGATTGCAACGAGTTTTCGGTTATGCATGGGTAGCCCCTCCCTTTTTCGGATTTGATATGGCACGGTAAAGCATGGAAAAGCCATACTCCAGAAATTCCTGTCTGGACATTCCCATGCTCATCCCAATATAGGCATCTTTCTTATCTGCCATGCAAATAAAACCCGACAGCATCCCCCAGAATGCAAAAACAGTGGGAAGTGGTTTTAAATCAGCACGCAGATCCCCTGCTTTCACACCCTCCGTAAGAAACTGAACCAGCATTTCATTGATGTGCTCTCCCGTAAGATAGATGGCGCGTTCATCTAAATCCACCTGCGTCCGGGTTTTAGCTGTGTCACCATCATGAAACTCCGGTTCCGCATCAATCTTGATCTCATCAAGCACCATGCCAAAATAATAAGGATACTCATGCTCATAGCGGGTCAATGCATGGCAGACCGATCGGTATCTCTCCTCTGCTGTGCCTTCCGTGCCAAGCCCATCTTCCAGATAATCATGAAGCTTCTGCATACTTTTAAGTACCAGTACGCGGACTATCTCATCCCTGTTTTTAAAATAGACATACAATGTTGCCTTGCTGTACCCGGAAGCCCTGGCAATATCATCCATTGAAACGGCTTCCATCCCCCGTTCCATAAAAAGCGCCTGTGCAGCGTCTGCGATCGCATTACGGTGCACACTTGCCGGCTGTTGTTTTCTGCGTCCCATCTCTCCTCCTGCTGTCTATAATTAAACTAATGGTTTAATTATAGCAGTTTCCTGAATACAAAGTCAAGCAAAGTTTTCGACAAACATAAAAGCTAATAAATTGAAATTATATTAAGATCCCTGTATAGTCGGAACAAGACCCATTCGCCAGTTACTTATAAATTGTTTCATCTGTGATTATATAAGAGTAACGATAATACATGATCCACTTTGATTCCGCTGCCGGCCAGTCCCCGCCGGCAGCGGACAAATCCCAATGATTGGAATTATGATAAATTCATTCTTGTGTTTGGATGCTAGTTCAGATCGATCTGATACTTTTCATACATGGCTGTCCGGTATGCTGCGTCAGAATCCAGCCTTGGTATCTCTCCAGCCAGGCCATCCTCCGTCATCAGGCGGATCAGCAGCATGAGTTTCTCTACTGCTTCCGCACGTCCTTCCATACGCCCCTCCGCACGTTCATCACGCAAGATCTCTTCAAATTGCATATACTCCACCTCCATGCTTCGATCGTGCTTCAGGCCGTCAATCCTGGTCTCAATCCGGCGGATCAATGGATCTTTTTCTGCATCCTCAAGAGACGCAGTATCCACATACTTCAAGAAACGAATCAGATCAGGGCTCACTCCTTCTGCTGTCCGTCCCTTTGTATTTAAGAATACCCGGCTGACACCGTCTTCAAGCCTCTGCGCCGTCTCCCGGCACTGCATATCAAAGCTGTACCGGTATAATCCCTGGCCGAACGGGTCGAATTTGCAGATAAAGATGATAAAGACCTTTGGAAGATCTATAAAAGCATCACCCGGTTCCAGGGATTCCATATCCATCTGTCCCTGGTAATACCTGCTCCGATAGGGTAGATTTCCTTTGTCCGTGGTCTGCATCTCAATATTGAACTTCGTTCCAGCCTCATCATCGGCGTAAACATCCATGCGGACTCCCCGATGGTCCGAGTTGACCAAAAGAGAATGTTCGCTGTGTACTTTTACCTTTTTGATCGGAATCTCCAAAACACGCTCTAAAACACCCTTGCAGATCTCCTCATCCTTCATCGCAGCTGCGAACATGAAGAAATCAGAAAACTTCAGCTCCGTAAACTTCTTTATTGCTGCCATAACCCGCCTTTCCAGTCTGCTGGCAACGGGTCTTTGTTCCTGCACTAATTATATCAAATCTCATACAGTACATGCAAGAATTTTCACCAAATAGTTTTACATTTTCAAAAAGTTCCAAAAAATCAGCCTGCAAAATCAAACAGCGACAACTGATTGCTCTCCGGCAGGTCTCCTAAAAGCTTCATATCTCCCATCAGATCGCACAGGGTCTTACTGACTTTTGCACGGTTTCTAAAATCCTCACGGGATAAGAACGGCCCATCTTCCGCCGCCTCCACCACTCCTTCTGCAGCCTTGTCTCCCATTCCGTCAATACTGCTTAAGGAAGGCATCAGCTTTCCATCGATGATCTGGAACCGGTCCGCCTTTGCGCGGTAAATATCGATCGGCATGAATTCAAATCCGCGGGCATACATCTCCTGCACGATCCTCATATCCCTCAGGGTATCCTGCTCCTTCTTAGACAACGTGTCGATCCGTTTTTTATAATCTGCCAGATGAAACTCCAGTTTCTCTCTGCCCTGACACATCAGCTCATAAGAAAAACCGCTGGCACGGATACTGAAGAAGGCCGCATAGTAGGCAAGGGGATAGAACACCTTGCAGTAGGCCACGCGCCATGCCATCATAACATAGGCGGCTGCATGGGCCTTCGGGAACATGTACTTGATCTTCAAACAGGAATCGATGTACCACTGGGGCACGTCATGAGCCTTCATTTCCGTGATCCATTCCGGTTTTAAGCCCTTGCCCTTTCGGACAGACTCCATGATCGTAAAGGAAAGCCCTTCCTCCAGTCCCATCTGGATCAAATACACCATGATATCATCACGGCAGCAGATAGCCGTCTGGATCGTCGCCTGTCCGCTTAAGATCAGGTCCTTTGCATTGCCCAGCCACACATCGGTACCGTGGGCAAGTCCGGCGATCCGGACTAAGTCGGAAAAATACTTGGGTTTTGCATCAATCAGCATCTGCATTGCGAAATCTGTTCCAAACTCCGGAATCCCCAGCGCGCCAAGCTGGCAGCCCCCTAAGTCATCCGGTGTAACGCCCAGGGCAGAGGTGTTCTGGAAAAGTGACATGACCTCCCTTGAGTCCAGAGGAATATCGGTTACAGGGTCCAGCCCGGTTAAGTCCTGCAGCATGCGGATCATGGTCGGATCATCGTGTCCCAGAATGTCCAGCTTCAGCAGGTTATGGTCGATGGAATGATAGTCAAAATGGGTGGTCACGGTCTTGGTTGTCATATCGTTTGCGGGACGCTGTACCGGCGTAAAGGAGTAGATCTCCTCTCCGATCGGAAGTACCACGATACCGCCCGGATGCTGTCCGGTGGTACGCCGGACCCCTACGCAGCCCTGGACAATCCGGTCTATCTCACAGTTCCGCTTGTGGACGCCGCGTTCTTCATAGTACCGTTTCACAAAACCGAAGGCGGTCTTATCCGCAAGGGTGCCGATGGTACCTGCCCGGAAGGTCTGTCCCTTGCCAAAAATAACCTCCGTGTAGTCATGCGCCTTACTCTGGTACTCACCGGAGAAGTTTAAGTCGATATCCGGCTCCTTATCTCCCTTAAATCCCAGGAAGGTCTCAAACGGGATATCGAAACCCGCTTTGACTAAGGGCTTGCCGCACACAGGACAATTCTTGTCCGGCATATCACAGCCCGCCATACCGGAAAATTGCTTTACTTCTTCCGAATCAAAATCATAATAATGGCAGTGCTGGCAGTAATAGTGAGGGCTTAAGGAATTCACCTCCGTGATCCCCGCCATGGCCGCAACAAAGGAAGATCCTACCGATCCACGGGAGCCTACCAGATATCCGTCCTCGTTGGACTTCCACACCAGCTTCTGCGCAATGATATACATCACGGCAAATCCGTTGGAAATAATGGAATTCAGCTCCCTCTCCAGCCGCTCCACAACAATGTCCGGCAGATTCTCCCCATACATTTCATGGGCCGTGTCATAGCAGATCTTTCTCAGTGTCTCGTCAGAATTCTCAATGACCGGCGGGCATTTATCCGGGCGCACCGGAGCGATCCGCTCGCACATATCAGCGACCATGCGGGTGTTGGTGATGACAACCTCCTCCGCCTTGTCCGGTCCCAGATAATCAAATTCCTTCAGCATTTCCTCCGTGGTCCGCAGATACAGCGGGGCCTGCTCATCCGCATCCGAGAAGCCCTGCCCCGCCATCAGGATCCGCCGGTATACCTCGTCCTCCGGGTTCAGAAAATGCACGTCACAGGTGGCACAGACCGGTTTGCCAAGGGTCTCTCCCATCTTTACGATCCTCCGGTTTATATCCTTTAGATCGTCCCAGCTCTTGACCGTGCTTTTTTCATCCCGCAGCATAAATGCATTGTTGCCCAGAGGCTGGATCTCCAGAAAATCATAAAAGCCGGCGATCTTTAAAAGCTCCGTTTCCGGCAGTCCGCGCAAAAGCGCCTGATATAGCTCTCCCGCCTCGCAGGCAGATCCGATGACCAGGCCCTCCCGGTACTGGTTTAAAACGCTCTTGGGAATCCTCGGCCGCTTTGCAAAATAGTCGATATGGGACCAGGAGACCAGCCGGTACAGGTTGATCCTACCCACCTCATTTTTCGCCAGGATGATGACATGGTGGGTGGGCAGCTTCTTGATCATATCGGCGCTTAAGGCGCTCATGGCGTTTAACTGGTCAAGATTCTCCACGCCGCGGTCTTTTAACATGTTCAAAAACTTTACGAAGATCTCTGCCGTGGCGCCCGCATCATCCACCGCCCGGTGATGGTTCTCCAGAGAAATATTAAGCGCCTTTGCCACTGTATCCAGCTTGAAACGGTTGAGCTGCGGCAGCAGATGCCTCGCCATAGCTACCGTATCCAACACGGTCGGTTCAAAAGAAAGCTCCTGGACCTTAGCCTGGTATGCGATAAAACTCACATCGAAGGAAGCGTTGTGGGCCACCAGGCTGCATCCCTCACAGAATTCTAAAAATTGAGGGAGGATCACATCGATCTTCGGCGACGGGAGCACCATATTGTCGTTGATACCGGTGAGCTGCTCGATCTCAAAGGGGATCGGCACATCGGGATTGACAAAGGTACTGAACTTGTCCGTTATGACGCCGCCCACGACTTTTACCGCGCCAATCTCTATGATCCTGTTTTTCTCCGGGCTGAAGCCGGTTGTCTCAATATCAAATACCACGAAGGGGTCGTCAAAGGTCTGGCCTCTGGAATTCTCCACCAGCTCCTTCATATCGTCTACCAGATACCCCTCCACCCCATAGATGACCTTCAGCTCGTCCCCCTTATCAAGGGCATGGCTGGCATCCGGGAAGGACTGTACGCAGCCGTGGTCCGTCACCGCCAGAGCCGGCATTCCCCACGCCTTGGCCCTCTTTACGATATCCTTCACCTCGGAAACGCCGTCCATATCGCTCATCTTGGTATGGCAGTGCAGTTCTACCCGCTTTACCGGACTGTTGTCCATCCGCTTGCTGGTAAAGTCCTCCGCCCTCTTGATTCCGCGAACCGAACCGATGGTCAGTTCGCCGTCGAATTTGTCGATGGTGGTCATACCGCGCAGACGGATAAAGCTGCCTGCATTGATCGCTTTATTTAAATCGTCTAAAGATTCCTCATTGGCAAATACCTTTACCGTGATGGTATCGGTAAAGTCCGTAATATGGAATATGATGATGGTCTTTCCGCTGCGCAGCTCCCGGCTGTCCTTATCCAGGATCTTGCCCCGGACCGTCACCTCGCCGATCTCTCCCTCGATCTTCTCAAGCTCTATGAAATCATCCTCAAAATCGCGTCCGTAGAGCACATCCGGATTCTCGGATTTTTTCTTGTAGCCGCCGGAGCTCCAGTCGTTCTTTTTAAAGTCCTTCCTGCCGCCACGCAGAGTCCCGGGCTTACCTGCCCCCTGTTTCACGGCTCCGGCTGTATTCGGGCCGGCGTCCGCACCCGATGCCGCCATGCCGGAAGCCGCTCCGCTGCCGGTGCTTCCGCCTTTTGTACCGGCACTGCCGGAGCCATTGTTTTCTGCACCGCCGCCAAAGCCTGAGGCGCCTGCCATTCCAGCTCCATCCTCCTGCATTGAGAGCCCCAGAACCGGGGCCAGGCGCGCCGTCATGCGCTCCACCTCCTGCTGGGCCTGAAGTTCCCTCTGCAGGGATGCTTTCGCTCTGGTAGCCGGTATGTATTCATATTCCACTTCGATGGGAAGACCACAGCGCTCATGGAATACTTTTTCCAGGACCCGCTTCAGCTCTCCTGCCTTCTCCTTATTGACCATGGTATCCTCCACCGTCATATGCAGAAGATCTGCTTTCGGGAAAGTGCATTCCGCTTTGCGGAAGATGGAATACTCCACAATACTGTAATTTTTAAGTTCCAAAAGCAGGCTGTCCCGGTACGCCGCCAAGAGCTTCTCCGGCGTGTACTGGTCAGACAGCCTGTATTTCTCAAAAATCCTGATCTGGATCTGCTTGCCGGGGAACAGCTGGTCCCGGATTCCCTGCTCCAGAGACAGGATATTCTTCTTATGGATCAGACGCGGGCTTACGATGGAAACACGAATAGAGCTTCTGTCCCTGGTCATGGAAACACGTTCCACTTCCACCAGGGATAAAAGCTCCTGCATCTGATCTGTCATATGTAGTCCGGGAAATACCTCCAAAAACCCTTTCATCCGTCCTGCCAATCTCCTTACATGCTCTTTTGCCTGCCGGCAGCACTCAGTCCCGGCGGGACTCGTCTGCCAACCTCACCAGCTCCGCGCGCAGCGCCTGTAAAAGGTCAGCCTCCGGCAGCTTGCGCACTACCTCGCCTTTTTTTATCAGCAGTCCTTCGCCTATGCCTCCGGCAATGCCCAAGTCCGCTTCCCGCGCCTCGCCAGGGCCGTTGACCACACAGCCCATAACAGCCACCTTGATGTTCAACTGATCGAATTCCGTCACCATGGTTTCCACCTGGTTCGCCAGGCCGATCAGGTCAATCTGGGTCCTGCCGCAGGTTGGGCAGGATACCACCTCGATGCCTCCCTTGCGCAGTCCCAGGGTACGCAGGATCAGCTTTGCCGATTTGATCTCTTCTACCGGCTCCCCGGTCAGCGATACGCGGATCGTATCTCCAATACCCTGATTCAAAATGATCCCCAGACCCACGGCCGATTTGATATTGCCGGAGGTCAGGGTCCCCGCTTCTGTGATGCCCACATGCAGCGGATAGCGGGTCTTCCGGCTGATCAGCTCATGGGCTCTGACACACATCATCACGTCGGAGGATTTGATGCTGATGACCAGATTGTCATACCCCATCCGCTCGATCATTGCCACCTTATCGAGGGCGCTCTCCACAATCCCTTCTGCCGTGACGCCGCCGTATTTCTCAATCAGCGGCTTTTCCAGGGAACCGCTGTTGACTCCCACACGGATCGGAATATGGTATTCCTTCGCCTTATCAACTACCGCCTGTACCCGCTCTGCAGAGCCGATATTGCCGGGATTGATCCGGATCTTGTCAGCGCCGCACTCCATGGCTGCGATGGCAAGACGGTAATCGAAATGGATATCCGCCACCAGCGGAATATGGATCCGCCGCTTGATGGCTTTTAATGCCCCGGCAGCCTCCATGGTGGGGACTGCCACACGGATGATATCGCAGCCCGCCTGCTCAAGCTGCAGGATCTGGGCCACAGTAGCCTCCACATCTTCCGTCTTTGTATTGCACATGGACTGGATCAGAATGGGATGATCCCCTCCGATCACCCGGTTTCCTATCTGAACTTCCTTTGTTTTCATGCGTTCCATTGTCATCTATCCTCTTTCTTACATCAGCCGCCGTATATCATTAAACAATACAAGCACCATGAGAGCCATCAAAAGCATCATGCCCGCCATGTGGACCATGCCTTCTTTTTCCGGGTCCATGGGTTTCCCCCGCACCAGCTCTATAAACAAAAATAAAAGCCGGCCGCCGTCTAACGCCGGGATCGGCAGAAGGTTCATGATCCCCAGGCTGGCGCTTAAGAGCAGGATCCAGTTGGAAAGCACAAACACCACCGCCATGGCGCCCGCTTCTCTTCCCTGCTGTACCGTCTCTCCGACCATATTTACGATACCCACAGGCCCGGCCATCGCCTCATCCACTTTGATCTGCCTCCGGATCATCATACCGATACTGTCAAATGTAGACGTGACACAGTATTTTACCTCATAAGCGCTGTAGCGGATCAGTTCGCCGATCCCCTTGGTCTTTTCATATTGCCCTGAAAATTCCACGCCCAGCATATAGGCGTTCCGTTCTTCATTGAACGCCGGAGTCAGGGTCACACTGCGTTTTTCCACCGCGCCGTCTTTCTCCCAGCTTCCGCCCGGAGGCCTCAGGTATTTGAGAGTGACCGTCTCTCCCGGATGGGAAAGCGTATACATCTGCACATCACGATATGCGGTCACCTTCCGGTTGTTGATCTGGGTAAGCTTATCACCAGGCTGCAGTCCTGCTTCCTGCGCAGGGGAGCCTTCGGTCACTCCGGTCAGTACAGGGCTGTCATGGCCTACCTGCGCCACGATCACCATGGCAAACAGAAACGCCAGGATGAAATTGAACACCGGCCCTGCCGCGATCACAGCGATCCTGGCCCAGACCGATTTGTTATTAAAAGCCTTCGGATCGGGATTCTCCGAATCCTCCCCCACCATCATACAGGAACCGCCAAAAGGCAGGATCTTGATGGAATACCGGGTCTCCCCTTTCGTAAAGCTGCAAAGCCTCGGTCCCATGCCAATGGAGAACTCCACCACGCCGATCCCGTTCAGCTTTGCAAGCAGAAAATGTCCAAATTCATGAACAAGCACAATAAATCCAAACAGCAATATTGCCGCCAGAATATTCAGCAATCTACCACCTGCTTTCTATATATTCGTAAGTCTCCTGTTCCGCCGCCAGGATCGCATTCACATCAGGCTGGCTGACAACCTTATGATGCCCCATGGCGCCCTCGATCATGTCAATGATCGTTAAGTAAGAAATCTCCTTATTAAGGAACTTCCCTACCGCATATTCATTGGCCGCATTGTAGACGGTTGGAAGGGAACCTCCCGTCCTGCCCGCCTCATAGGCCAGCTTAAGGCCTTTAAACACCTCCATATCAGGATTCTCAAAGGTAATGCTCCCGAGCTTCGCAAAATCCAGACGCTCGCCCGGCAGGAATCTCCGCTCCGGATAATACAGCGCATACTGGATCGGCAGCTTCATATCCGGCGTGCCAAGCTGTGCGATCACAGCCCCATCTTCAAACTCTACCATGGAATGGATCACGCTCTGGGGCTGGACCACTACCTGAACCTGGTCCATCTCCACGCCAAACAGCCAGCGCGCCTCCATCACCTCCAGGCCCTTGTTTACCATGGTGGAAGAATCGATGGTGATCTTCCGCCCCATACTCCAGTTCGGGTGCTTTAAGGCATCCTCCACCTGTACTCCTGCCAGCTGTTCCCGGCTCCATCCCCGGAAGGGACCGCCGGACGCCGTAAGCAGGATCTTGTGGATGCTTCGTCTGTCCTCTCCGTTCAGGCTCTGGAAAATAGCGCTGTGCTCACTGTCCACCGGCAGGATCTTCACGTGCTTTTCCTCCGCCAGAGGCATAATGATATGCCCTGCCGTCACAAGGGTCTCTTTATTGGCCAGGGCGATGTCTTTGCCTGCCTCCATGGCCGCGATCGTCGGCCGGATCCCGATCATGCCGACAACCGCCGTCACAACGATCTCCGCCTCCGGTTCCGTCGCCACCTCCAAAAGCCCTTCCATCCCGCTTGTCACCCTCACATCCAGGTCCCGGATGGAAGCTTTTAATTCCTGCGCTTTTTTCTCATCCCAGACACAGACCAGGGACGGCCTGAACTTTCGGATCTGCTCCTCCAGAAGCTTAATATTGCTTCCGGCAGCCAGAGCCGTCACACGGATGTCCTGATTATATTCCACAACCTCTAAAGTCTGGGTACCGATAGAACCGGTCGAACCCAGGATCGCAATCTTCTTCATATGTTAAAACTCCTGTCATCCGGAGCTGTCAGCCCCGGTTTTATCTTAGAAAGCTTACGGCAAAAAATATGGCCGGCGCTGTAAACAGCACGCTGTCGAACCGGTCCAGTATCCCTCCATGACCCGGGATCAGATGTCCGTAATCCTTGATATCATGGTTCCGCTTGATCGCCGATGCTGCCAGATCCCCAATCTGGGATATGACCGCAGCAATGGCACAGGCAATGGCACAGGCTGCCTGAGGATTGGTGACCTCGGTCATCCTGGCTCCAAACAATGTAGCGAACAGCAGTCCGATCAGCGCCGCTCCTGCCACTCCGCCCACAGCCCCTTCGATAGACTTCTTCGGGCTTAACACCGGAGCCAGCTTATGCCTGCCAAACAGCATACCAACACAATAAGCACTGGTATCGCAGCCCCAGGAGCTGATGAATATCAGCCATACCAGATACCTGCCGTCTGTCATGGCGCGGACCTGATAGATGTAGGACAGCATCACTGCAACGTAAAATACTCCAAAGAACGCAACCGTTACTTCCTCGGTCTTATACTTGGGAAATGTGAAGACATAAAGGCTCATCAGCACCATCAGCGCCGCGATCGCCATCAGAGTCACATACCCCTGTCCTTCAAACCAGACCAGGCCATAGTAAGATACCGCCGTTAAGTATCCTACCGCCCCCAGCAGGTTTTTCTCAATCTTCATAACCCGGTAAAGCTCAAACAGGCCGATCAGGGAGATCAATGCCGTCACCGTGTAGAGAAGGGCACCTCCATTCCCTACTATTATGATAGCAAGAATCACCAGAATAATACCACTCACTAACCGCTTTGTAAACATTACGGTCCCTCCTTTGCCTATTTGGCGCCCCCGTATCTCCGGTCACGCCGGTTGTATGCCGCGATCGCCTTCTCAAGCTCCGCCTGGTCGAAATCCGGCCACAGACAGTCGGTCACATAGATCTCCGTATAAGCAAGCTGCCACAGCAGATAGTTGGAAAGACGGAGCTCTCCGCTGGTCCGGATGAGAAGATCCGGGTCCGGCATCCCTGCGGTATCCAGATAGGAATCGATCGTGGCCTCCGTAATCTCCTGGGCAGCCACCTTCCCTGCAGCACAATCCGCAGCCAGCTTTTTTACAGCCCGGGTGATCTCATCTCTCCCACCGTAGTTGACCGCGATCACAAAGGTCAGTCCGGTATTATCCCTCGTCTCTGCCTCCAGCCGGTTAATCCCGTCAATGATATCCTGATCGAACCGTGTCCGGTCTCCGATCATTTTCACGCGCACATTGTTAGCTGTGGCTATCTTCAAAAGACGTACCATATAATAGCGGAACAACTGCATCAGCGCCCCCACTTCATCAGAGGACCGCTTCCAGTTCTCTGTGGAAAACCCGTAAACGGTCAGGTATTCTATCCCCATACGTGCTGCGATCTCAACGGTCTTCTCTACTGTCACACAGCCTTCCTTATGGCCCATGGTGCGCGGCAGGCCGCGTTTTTTCGCCCACCGTCCATTGCCGTCCAGTATCAGTGCAACATGTCTCGGGATCACCATTCCCTGCTGGTTTGCTTCCATATTCTTCCTCCCATATCGGACATTTATACGCTTTTCATTGATAAAACTGTGGGACAGGAATCTCCCCCTGTCCCCCCAATGTTCTGATATAAAATTGATTAAACCGTCATGATCTCTTTTGTCTTGGCTTCGATAGCAGCGTCGATCTTCTCGATCATCTTGTCGGTGATCTTCTGGATCTTCTCCTCACCGAGCTTTAAATCGTCCTCAGAAAAATCGCCGCTCTTTTCCATCTTTTTAAATGTCTCGTTGGCATCCCGGCGGATATTGCGGACTGCAACCTTGGTTGCCTCGCCTTTCTTCTTCACATCCTTGGAAAGATCTTTTCTGCGCTCCTCGGTCAGCTCCGGGAACACCAGACGGATCGTGTTGCCGTCATTGGTCGGGTTGATGCCCAGATCAGAGGTAAGGATCGCTTTCTCGATCGCCTTTAACAGGGACTTCTCCCATGGCTGGATCATGATCATGCGCGCTTCCGGCACACTGATATTGCCCACCTGCTGGATCGGGGTCGGAGTACCGTAGTAATCCACTTTCAGCTTGTCCAGCACATGCGGGTTGGCACGCCCTGCGCGGATGGATGCATACTCATCCAGCAGCACATTCAAAGACTTTTCCATCTTCTCTTCGTATAACTTTAACTGTTCCTGCATAATCTCCTCCTGTTAATCGACGGTCACGATCGTGCCGTTTATTTTTCCCTGCATTGCGTTCGCAATGCTGTCTTTCTCATTCAGATCAAAGACGGCCATGGGCATCTTATGCTCCATGCACATGATGGAAGCCGTCAGGTCCACCACCGCAAGCTGTCTGTCGATGACCTCCTGGATGCTGATCGTATCATACTTCTTCGCATCCGGGTTCTTCGCCGGGTCACTGTCATACACTCCGTCTATGGACTTGGCAAGAAGGATACAGTCTGCATCCATCTCTACTGCACGCAGGGTGATACCGGTATCGGTTGAAAAATACGGATGACCGGTGCCGCCTGCAAAAAATACGACCATGCCCCGCTCGAAATATTTATTGGCGCGGTCTTTAGAAAAAAGCTTTGTCATGGAACCGCACTCAAAGGGGGTCAGGATCTGGGTCTGCATTCCCGCATTGCGGAAAATCTCAGATACATAGATACAGTTCATCACAGTGGCAAGCATGCCGATCTGATCCGCCTTGGTCCGGTCAATGGCCTCGCTGGTACGGCCTCTCCAGAAGTTGCCGCCGCCGATAACGATGCCTACCTGGATGCCTGCATCCACAGAGATCTTTACCTGACGCGCCACTTCCTTTACGGTAGCCTCGTCAAACCCGGTCTTTTTCGGACCGGCAAGGGCTTCACCGCTTAATTTTAAAAATACTCGGTTCATGTTCATGGGATTTTATGTCTCCTGTTTCTCGGGGTGTGTGCGGCTAAAATTGGCAGTGCATGCGTGGTCAGTCGTGTCAGACCGCACTGCTCATTGCCTTCATGGATATCTTACCACATCCGTCAGGTTTTGAAAAGAGAAAAAAATGTCGCCGGCGCTGCCGCTTTCACTCTCCTTTAAGCAGACTGCGGCACAGTATCCGGGAACGGTATATTCCCGGAATTCATAGCCTGCGGGAGTTTGCCCTGAACAGACGGAAAAACTGTTAAGGGGAATGCGCATCCCCTCGCCGGTCACCTTGAGATAACTCTCTTTCAATGTCCATATCCTGAAAAACAGTTCATCTTTCTTTCCCCCCGGGGGCTGCCTTTTCAGCTCCTCCAACTCCGCCTCCGCAAAAAAACGCTGTGCGACTCCCATCCTCGCTTCCTGCACGCGCTCCACGTCACAGCCTGCCTCGCGGTCGGAAAATACAGCCATTGCCATCGTGCCGGAATGGGACAGGTTAAAATGGATCTCCGGATGGTCTGCCAGATATGGTTTGCCGTTCCCTCCATATGCCATATGCACACTGCGCTCCCGCAGCCCATACTCCCGCAGCCCATGATCCAGCAAAAGCCCGGCGCCCAGGGCCTGTATCTTGTCTTTTTCAAAACGGCGGGAGTTGATCTTCTCCCTACGCTCCTCAGACAGTCCCTCAGACAGCAGGGCTACGTCCGGAACGGTTCCGCCCGGCAGTTCCATACTGCATAAATATACTTTTGTTGCCATAACGTTTTCCTGTCCATCGCTTTCTTTTTTGTCTATTATTTTCCAGTCTATACGGAAGTACTCCTTTTTAATTTCCCCATCACGGACCAGCCGCCGACAGCCCCCGTCACCATTCCAAGGAGGACCGATGTGACCGCCAACCGTGGGAATACCTCTCCGGCCGGCAGAAACTGAAATGCGCCACCATAAAGCGCCAGACCAGCCGCCACCATATCCTGCCCCCAGCTGTAACAGGCATACAAAAGAAACAGGGGAATGCACATCCCCAGGATCGCCATCACGAAGCTCTCCACCAGAAACGGTACCTTAAGAAATGCCTCCTGAGCTCCCATCAGCCGCATGACGCGGGTCTTTTCTTTCTGAGCCTCAATCCCTACAGAGAGCGCGTTATGGATCAGCAGGATGGAGATCAGCATAAAAAGTACCGTGCTCCCGGCAACGACACGGAACACCACTTTCTTGATCCGGAGAAGGGCAAAGACCGTGTCCGCCGAATGAGTCACCTTCCGCACGCCCTCCAGATCCCGGACATAGGTGACGAAGGATTCCTGCTGTTCAATCCCGTCGATATATACCTGATAATGGTTTGATGCTGCGAGCGGGTTGTCCCCCTCAAAGATTCCGTCCAACACCTCCCCATCCTCAAAATAATCCTGTTTGAAGCTGCTCCAGGCATCCTCCGAGGAGGTGTACGCCGTCTTCAGCACTTCCGGGCGGTTCCGGATCAACCCGCCAACCTCCTCCACACGCTCCGGAGTCACATCCTCCTCAAAGAAGACGGCTACGTAGACGTCCTCCTCCGTCTTTTTTAAGGCGCTGTCCAGATTTACCGCCGCCAGATAACAGATCCCGAAGAGAAAAATACAGGATGACATGGTCAGCACTGTCGCCGCCGTGTAAACACGGTTATGCCACAGATTCTTAAACCCCAGTCTGCACAAATAAAGCCATGTCCTAAATGCCATAAAAGAACCCTCCCCTGCTGCTGTCCTGTTCCAGCTTCCCGTACCGGAGCACGATCTGCCGTTTGTGCATATTCCGCACCAGCTCCTGATTGTGGGATACGGTCAGGACCGTGGTGCCCTCCTGGTTGATCCTTTCAAGCAGCCGCATGATATCTTCCGCATTTCTCTGGTCTAAATTGCCGGTCGGCTCGTCTGCCAGAAGCAGTACCGGCCGGTTTACCATGGCCCTGGCCAGGGCGGCCCGCTGTTTCTCCCCGCCGGAGAACGCTGCGGATAACAGCCTGCTTTCTTATCCAGGCCGACACTGGAAAGCACCTCACGCACCCGCTCCTTTATCTGCCCCGGATCTGCTTCTATCAGCCGCTGGGCAAACGCCACATTGTCATATACGGTGAAGTCCGGAAACAGCTTAAAATCCTGAAATACCATGCCGATGTACCTGCGGTAACGGTAAACCTGCCTCACCTTTAACTGCCCCAGCAAAACGCCGTTGACCACCACAGACCCTTCCGTCGGCTCTGTTTCCTTAAGGATCAGATCCAGCAGGGTGGTCTTTCCGGCTCCGCTGTTGCCCACCAGAAAGACGAACTCTCCTCTGTCGATGCGCAGACTTACATTGTCCAGGGCTTTCTGTCCGTTGCCATATACTTTTGTTACCCGGTCCATCAAAATCATGCTATTATCCACTGTACATTCCCTCTTTCTTTTTCAGCTTGTACACAAATGCCAGCACCTGTGCAACGGTCTGATAGAATTCCTCCGGAATTTCCATATCGACTTCCACCGTCTCGAAAAGCCCCCTTGCCAGCGGGCGGTTCTCCATGATATAGACATCGTTGGCCTCCCCGATCTCCACGATCTTTAAGGCGATCAGATCCGCTCCCTTTGCAAGCACCATCGGCGCCCGGTTCTTCTCCGGATCATATCCCAGCGCGACTGCATAATGGGTAGGGTTTCGGATGATAACATCCGCGTTCGGAACGTTCTGCATCATACGCATGGACGCCATCTGACGCTGCTTTTCACGGATACGTCCCTTGATCTGCGGGTCGCCCTCCGTCTGTTTGTATTCTTCCTTGATCTCCTGCTTGCTCATGCGCAGGTTCTTTTCATATTCCCACCACTGATAGAGAAAATCAAAACCGGCGAGAAAAGCAAACGCCAGCCCTACGGTATTGACCAGCGAGACAACGGTCCCCCCTGCATAGCTCAAAGCCCCCTGCACAGTCCCTTCCATCAGGCGAGGCAGCTCGTAAACCCGCTCCTTCAGAAAAATGTAGATGACCCAGATCAGGATCGTGATCTTTAAGACTGCCTTCAAAAGCTCCACAATAGAACGGATGGAGAACATCCGCTTGAAGCCCTTGAGCGGACTGATCCGCTCCATCTTAAATTTCATGGTTTCCATGGAAAACGCCATCCTGGTCTGGAAAAACGTGATGACCACCGCGGCCAGCACGCCGATAAACAGAATTGGCAGGGCGGCCTGGGCAAACAGCCAGGCCGCCTGAGATGCCATCCTTCCCATATCATCTATGGCAATCGGATCACGCACCGACGCATAGGCGAAAAACAGTTTGATGCATCCATATATTTTTTCATAGGTAAATGGCGCAAGAAACCTTAAAGCATTGAACAGGACCAGAAGGCTGCAGACCCCGACCACATCGTTGCTCTGGAATACGTTTCCCTTTTTCCGCTCGTCCTGCCTCCGTTTCGGTGTGGCTTTCTCTGTCTTTTCATCTGCTGCCATGTCCATCACTCCCTTCGCCGCAGAAAACGATTATGCAAACATCATCAGCACATTCTGGATCTCCCCCATCAGCCTTGCCACATACTCGTCAAAAAATGCTCCGACCGGATAGGCAAACGCGATCATCAACAGGATTCCCAGCAGTATCTTGGACTGGATATTGATGACAAACACATGGATCTGGGGGATCAGCTTCATGAGCACACCCATGGTCGCCTCCAAAATAAATTCCGCCGCCAGAAACGGCAGTGTCAATTTGATCACCATCAAAAAGACCGTTCCAAAGAGATGGATGAGATAAGACAGGATCACCGGACCGATCACCGGCACCGGCGCCGCCCCTACCGGGATCACCTCGTAGGAATATGCAAACAGCCGGATCACAGCCAGATGGCACCCGGTAGCAAAAAAATACAGAAAGAAAAACACATTGATAAACTGTCCAAAGATCGAAGTCTGGATCCCGCTTACCGGGTCCATCACCTTCCCCATGGCAAGTCCGAACGCCGTATCCAGCATATCTCCAGCCACATAGAGCATATAGAAAAAAAGCTGAAATACATAACCGGTCGCAAGGCCCATGACCACTTCCCGGATCAGTGCCTCCGCCATCTGAAAGGTCGTATAACCTTCTATTGCCGCAGCCCCCGTCACAGCCGTGGGCAGAAGCAGGATGCTCAAAGAAAGCGTCAGCCCGATCTTCAACATATTGGGGACGCCTCTTCTGGCAAACACGGGATTGACCAGGATCATTCCCGCCATCCTGGCAAAGACCAGGAGAAATACGCTGAAATATTCCAAAACTGCAAGTTCCATTCTCTCTCCCTATCCCTGCGCCTGTACTAAAGAGACGACATTATGGTAAACAGTTCCTGCACAAACTCATCCATGATCTTGAACATCCAGGTTCCCATCCCCAGCAGCACCAGGGATATCACGATCAGCTTCGGCACAAAAGTCAGCGTCTGCTCGTGGATCTGGGTCGCCGCCTGAAAGATAGCAACCAGAAGCCCCACGATAATACTGATGATCAGCATAGGTCCGGCTATCTGGAATGCGACCAGCATAGCCTCCTTCATGATCTCCATAACCTGCTCCGGTGTCATATCCATCCCTCCTATCGGAAGCCCTGTATCAGGGTCTTTATCACCAGTTCCCATCCGTCCACCAGAACAAACATCATGATCTTAAACGGCAGGGCGATCATCGTGGGCGGCAGCATCACCATACCCATGGACATGAGCGTGCTGGATACCACCAGATCAATGATCAGAAATGGGATATAGATCAAAAATCCCATCGTAAACGCTTTGTTTAACTCACTCAAGATAAAGGACGGTACGATCACAGACAGCCCCAGCGAGGTATAAGCTTCCGGTCCGCCGGACACATCCGGTACCTCTTCTTTTGAAATAGACAGAAACAGATCCAGACTCTTTTTTTCCGTCTGCTTCAGCATAAATTCCTTCACCGGTTCCTGTGCCAGGTCAAAAGCCTCCTCCCGGGTGATCTCTCCCGCACGGTAAGGCTCATAAGCCTGGGTGCCGATCTGGGAAAATACCGGACTCATGATAAACAGCGTCAAAAACAGAGCGAGTCCTGTCAGCACCTGATTGGGCGGCGACTGCTGGGTTCCCAGCGCATTTCTCAAAAATGACAGTACAATGACGATCCTTGTAAAGCTGGTCATCATGATCAAAAGAGAAGGCACTACAGCAAGAAACAGAAATAAAAACATAATATCCAGCATATCCATCGGCCGGCCGCTTCCAGCTGTATCCTCCAGAACGAGGGAAAGGCTGGCGCCATAGGCTACCAGCCCCCGTGCAGCGAAAACCTTTGCCCCCACAAGGGCAGCCACAGCCCAGGGCAGGATCCTGTGCCTGCTTTTCATAATCCGTCACTCCCATTTCTCTTTTGTTTTCCACCCTGAGGCAGATGGCGTTTCATCTGTTCCTTAAAAACAGCAGCAAAATCTGGCGTAACTTCCGTCTGATCTTGCTGCACATAGGTTTCCAGTTCATCCAGCTTTACGATCCCGGAAGGAGATACTCCCATGAGCAGGAACCGCTCCTGAACCTGTACCACCACCAGAAAGCTGTCCCGTCCAACCGGCATCCTGTCCAGGATCTTCATATTTCTGGTCTGCTGCCGTCCCATGGCACCGCTCCCCAGCAGTCTGGTCGTATAATAAGCAAGCGCCAGCACCAGGATCAGTACCACAAGATAAAAAAATATCTTTAAAAATGGCATGTCATTCCCTCTTGTCTATAATCTCAATAATACGGGTTGAAAAACGGTCGTCCGAGACCAGCACATCCCCGCGTCCGATCAGATTTCCATTGACCAGGATATCCGCAGGAGAACCTGCCTGTTTATCGAGAGTCAAAACCTCCCCCGCCTTCAGATCCAGGATATCTCTTACGCTGCATCGTGTACCGCCAATGCGGACTGACACTTCCAGCTGGATCTCTCCCAAGCGTTTCCTGTCCTCCCCGATATGATCCTCCGTATATTCTATAGGCGAATACTTGAATTCCGGAAAATACACTTCCTGTACGGGGACCGCCTTCCCTTTTTTCCGGAATGTTTCAGGCGCTTTCACAGAAGCTGCCTCCATCCCTGCTTCGGGCAGCCCGAACAGCTCCGAAAATTTATCCGAAGTGACCCGGAATACATCCGAAGATAATACACCTTCAATATCTACATGAAGACGGATCAGCAAAGCCTGTCCGCTCCCACCCCAACGGCGGACCAGCTCCTGGATCTGTTCTGTCCCATCCCATACCAAAGCTTCTTTAAAGCATTCCCGTATGCCATGGCCAAAAAGATCCTCAAACTCCGCGTCAGAACTGCCAATACTCTGGGAGACCACCTCTTTAAGTGTGCTTAAGGCAATCTCATCCAGAGGACTTTCCCTGTCAATGGGTACTCCCATGATATAATTAGTGATCTGCAGAGTTTCCTTCCTGCCGAAAACATAGATCTGAGGCAGCTTTAATCCATCCCCCTCCACAGTACCTTCTATGGAAACATTAAAACGTGGGAGGTACTCTGCCAGTCCATCTGCATCCGCCTCTATAATATCCTCTACCGATATCCTGCACTTCCTGCCCAGAAGGCCGCTCAGTGTCTTGCAGACTGAAACCGCCTCCATACCGAGCAGTTCCGTCATTGCTCCTTTATCCAACATCCTTCTCCCCCCGGCTTACAGTACTTTATTGATCTCCACTGCCTTGCGCAGCTTTGTATGTCCCGGTTTTGCCTCAAAACATACCTCATTCTCAACATACACGGCAATCCCGCTGTTTACATTCATATTAAGGGGGATCACATCTCCAGGCTGCATATGGAGGATATCCTGGGCATCCAGAGAGAATTCGTGCATGATCGCCCGAATCTCCACCTCCGAATCCAACAGATGCTTCTCGATGGATTCCCGCTTCTGCAGCCGCTTGGCATCGTCCTGTTTCTTCTGGCTGACGCCAAAGGAATAGCCGAACCTGGAAGTCAGCTCCTCCACATTGGGCGCCGGCATGACCAGCCTGAGATCCGCCGTAAGCTTATCAATGGTGACCTCCAGCTCCGTCTCAATGATCACATCCTCCGGGGCGCTGATCTGAAGCAGATGCGGGTTCGTCTGGATCCCGGTCAGTTCCGTCTCAACATCCAGATACTCGTTCCAGGCATTCCCAACAAATTCCGTGACCTTTCCCAGCAGATACTGGAGGATGGCCTTCTCGATGTCTGTAAAATCCCGGCTCAGCTCATAACGGGTGCCTGCGCCGCCCAAAAGACGTTCCAACATGAAAAAGGCCAGCCTGGTGTCCATTTCCAGAACCAGGGGAGCCTCGCTATAATCCCGATTATCCGGCGTCAGGGTGATCATTCCGAACAGGGAACGGTCCAAAACAGAATTGTTGAACTCCTGATACCTCTTTTCATTGATCCCTTTGACGCTGATCTCACAATAGGACTGTAAAAGACCGGTCAGATAGGGCGCCAGAGCACGCGAAAAACTGTCATACAAGTTTTCCACTGTACTCATGCGTTCTTTTGTGAATTTCTTTGGTGATTTAAAATCATATGTCTTTATCACTGCTGTACCGTACCTTTCTGTCCTGGAGCCATATCCCCCGGCATCTGAACCGGTGCCAGCGGATCCATGGTCTCTACGCTGTCAAGATCCCCTTCTGCCGCCTGAAAGTCACTTCCAAGTATGATCATATCCACACGGCGGTTCTGCTCCCGCCCTTCTTTCGTACTGTTCTCCGCAATCGGATAGTATTTCCCGTATCCGCGGCAGATCAGCTTCTTTGGCTCGATCCCACAGTTCTCTTCCAGGTAGATCGCCACATTGTCTGCCCGCGATGAGGAGAGAATCCTGTCGTTGATCAGGGAATTCGCCGCCTGCGCTGTATGTCCGTTTATATAGATCGCCATAATATCATCCTGCCTCGCGTTCAGCATGACCCCCAGCGCATCCAGCATATCCCGGCTGTTTTCGCGGAGGACCGCGCTGTCCGGGTCAAAGAGCAGATCATTCTTAAACCGGATATAGACTGCGTTGTCGCTGCTTGATATCACAGCGTCTAAATTCTCCGTCTCAAAATAAGTCTGGATATCGCGGGCCAGCTCCACCATCTGTCTGGAGGACGCCGATGACATACCACCGCCGACAGCGGTTGGATCTCCTGCAGGGTCGGTATTCTCCGAAATAGCCGGATACTCTAAGTCCACCGGTATGTCCTCAATGGGAACTGTTGTCTCGATCCCCAGACGCTTCTGCATAGCTGCGGCAACTTCTTCCAGCTTTGACATATTGATATTAGAAATACTGTATAGTAACACAAAGAAAGTCAGAACCAGGGTTATCATATCCGCGTAGGTATTCAACCACTCCTGACTTCCTCCCTCTTCTTCCCGTTTTTTCATGTTATTTCCCGATCTCCAGTGCCTTTAATGCCATACTCTTTACTACATTCAGCGCCGTAATATTGGCTTCATAGGCGCGTGTGGCAGCCATCAGATCCACCATCTCCTCCGCACTGTTGACATTCGGCATCATAACATAACCGTCCGCATCAGCATCCGGATGATCCGGGTCATAGACCGGCACAAAAGGATTCTGGTTTTCAACCACTTCCTCCACAAAAACGCCGCCATTCTCCGCCTTTGTCATGGCTTTGCCCAACTCCTGCTTAAAATCGATGCGGTTCTCGCGGAAAACCACCTGTTTCCTGCGGTACGGGCCGCCCTCTGCCGTCCTGGTCGTATTCTGGTTCGCCAGGTTCTGCAGGATGATATCCGTGCGGAACCGTTCCGCGGTCAGGGCGGAGCCTGTAATATTGAGAGAATCTAAATATCCCATAAGGTGCTCCTTTATTTACCTGTATTATTGATCACATAGCGCAGTGTCGAAAGCTTTCCCGACATCCTGGATGTCATCGCCGCATACTCTGTGTATGCTTTCCAGAGTTCCAATTCTTCCTTCTCAAGCTGGACATTGTTCCCGTCCGGTCTTGCGGAAGGGGTATCGTCCTCCGTCACAACAGCACGTCTGACTGATCCGGCTTTTTCTCCTTCAGCCTGAAGGATCTGACTGAATTCCACCCGCTTTGCCTTAAAGCCCGGCGTCTCTACATTGGCTATATTATGGCTTGTCACCTGCTGCTTCAGCCATGCGGCATCAAGACCGCCCTGCAGTGCGCGAAACGCTGCATCTTCAAATAATGGCATATTCCATTCCCCCTTTTATCTGATCAGCCCGTATGGCCCATCCGCACCTGGCGGTCGGCCTGTGCAAACGCATCCTTCAGTTCTGTGATCATCGGAAGGATCTCCTCTACCGGCTGCGGATCTTTCCTGATATTGGTCTGAAGGATCTGATAAGCGAAATACTCGTAGAGCGCATCCAGCCCCTGGGAAACCTCGTACTTCCGGTCCAGGGTGGAGGACAGATGCCCGATGATCGCCTGTGCCTTTTTAAAATGGGTATTGCTCCCCTCAAAATCCTTCGCTGACAGACAATACAGCCCTTTATTCAGCCGGTTGACCGTCTCCTCAAACAGCAGGTTGACCATATCGCCCTGCGTCATTGTCATAACAGACTGTTCTTTATATCTTGCATATGGGTTTTGCATAGCATTACTCCTTTTTTATGATGAGAACTGCTGCGACAGCCAGGAACTCTGGCTGTTCATGTTGGAAATCGCCTGCTCCATGGCAGTAAACTGCTTCCAGTACCGCTCCCGCTCCTGCGTGTATTTCTTGTTCAGGTTCGACAGAGTCTTGGTGATGCTCTTCATCTCCTGGTACAGCGTGTTGCTGGTCGTGAGAACATCCTTGGTGCCTGCATAGCTGACCATGGTACCCGGGCTGGCGCTGCTGACATTCGCTGTGTCTTTGATCACCTGCTGCAGCTTCACTGCAATCCCCTGCTCCTTGTCCGTAAACAGCTTGCAGATGCTGTCCGCATTGCTCGTGACCGCCTGACGCAGGGTATCCTCGTCAATGATGAGCTTCCCGTTGTCCTTCCAGTTGCTGGAGGTCTCGATACCGATATCGTAAAGGGCGAGCCCCGCCGACTCCACAGTGTTATATAACGTCATCCTCATATCGCTTAAGAAGCTGGAGATATTGGAATCGTTGCGCAGAAGTCCCTGCTTGGACTTCTCCTCCCACAGCTCGATCTCCCGGTCGCTCATCTCTTTCTTCTGGGCGTCCGTAAGCGGCGGATACTTCTTGTATGTACTCTCTTCCTTCAGATAGCCGTTCAGTTCTTCGATCAGTTTGTTGTAATCGTCTACAAAGCCCTTCAAACTATCTACTATTTTATCAGTATCCCGTGATGTAGTCAAGTTAATTGCAGTATCGGATTTCGCAGTCAGTTCTATGGTGATCCCATCAATCTCATAGGTATTGGTGTTGCGAACGATATCTGTTCCGTCTACTGTGATAATGGAGTTCTTGCCTTGTGTGGTAACCGAACTGGTCCCTGCAGGAAAGTCTAAGTTTTCTGTGCCAAACAGGACTCCTGCCAGGCTGCCGGTCAGTTTTTTTCCATTAAGATTGTCAACATTGAAGCGTCCGTCATTGTATTCGACCACAGCATTAACTGTTGTGCTGTCGGCTGTAGTGGTAGCAAACGCTTCTTCCAGACAAGCTTTTAAATCACTTACCTTAGTATCTGCACCGACCGTAAATGTCTTCACTACCTCATTCCCTGCTGTGTCCTTTGACGTATATGATAAACTCCCAGTTATTCCGTAGTCAGCCAGCTTAGCATTGTCATCCAGCAGGTTCGATCCCGTCTCAAAACCAAGTGTGGCAAACGCCCCCATATGATCCGCGACAAATTCAATCTTGTGTTCTGCAGAAGACAGTGTGAGCGCGCTGTTTTCCGGATGATCTGTATCTTCCGTCATCCGAAGCGCGATCGCACCAGTACCGAACTTCTTGTTAAGCTGGGCATTGATGGCAGACACCACGCCCTCACGGGTCTTGTAGGTGGTACTCTCCTTCCGTCCCTCTAAGGTGACCGATACCTCCTGATTGTCCACCATGAAAGTAAACACTGCGTCTTCCCCGGCATAGAGGGACTGCTGGAGCTGGTCTAAACCAGCCAGTGCGTCGTCGGGTGCTGTCGCCGACGCTGTCTTCATATCATGTGACAGCAGAGAAGACTGGACGCCTTTGGCCTGCACGCCGAACATGGTTGTCAGAAGGTTTCCGTAGGTCTGGGACATGGAGATATTGCCTATCTCACCGGTATTTGACGACTGCATGATAAATTTATCAGCCGCCGATGAATAGGAAACAGTCACGCCTGCGCCGCTGTTGTTGATCGCGCTGATAACCTCGCTCAGGGTGGAATCCCCTGTAAGCCCATCGATCTTTACGCCGTTTATCTCAAACTCATACCGTCCGCCCTGAAGCGGTGTTTTAAAGTTCATATCCTTTAGAGCCATACCATAGGCAAGCTTGTTGGAGAACCCGCCCTCGAAACCCAGGTGCTTAATGGTGTCCGGTTCTCCTGCCACAGATTCTATGATCACACGGCGGGAGGACTCTATTGGTGTACCTGCACTGACGGGTTTGCCTGAGGGATCGGTTTCCAGCTTGACCAGCTCCATCTTGTCGCCCGCATCCACATTCATGCCCACAGATGTTCCGAAATTACGGTAAAGTGCCTGGTTGATATTGTCCAACACTTCCTTTTGCTTTGTCGAATCTGTGTCGGCGCCATCCACCCCGGCAAACGAAATGACTTTATTGACTCCATCTAAGGTAATGGAAAATGAGTAAGTTTTAGTTGAATCAGAAAACTGGCTCAGATCTGCATTCTGCCCCACTGCGTCGCCGGTCACTACATCCCCTGATTTCACTGTACATGCAGTTGCAAGCTGTTTCACTGCATCGATGGTCATGCCCTTCACCGCATTGGCCGCTACGGAATTGACCTTCACAGCGGAAGAACTGCTGACGCCGGACATGGTATTGTACAGGCTGTTGCTGAGAAGGTTCGTATTCCCCGAACCGTAATATGAAAAATATTTATCGCTGAAACTGTTGATATTGGTGATCAGTTTGCGGTAAATATCCTGTTTCCACTCTAACTGCTGCTTCGTTCCCATCTGTTTGTCGATCTTGGTCTGGGTGCCGGCAAGCATACTTTCCACAATACTTTCCGTATCCATCCCGGAAGCAAGGCCGGACATATAATTCCTGCCCCCTGCGCTGACTGTATTAATTGAAGATGCCATGTTTGCTCCCCCTATCTTTTCTTATCATAGAGCATTCCCTTGCTGCCCTGGTCCATCTGTTTTAAATAACCGGTAAATTTCGTGTTTGCATTGTTCTGGCGTATTTTCTCTTTAAGGGACACGGCTGCTTTTGCCAGCCGCTCCTGCGCCAGCCCATCCAGCTCCCGGATCCTGCTGATCACGGTATAGAGCGCCTGGCTCTCGTCAAAGAGCAGGCGTTCCTCTTCGCTTAAGCTGCTGTAATCACAGCGGTTTTTCATAATCTCGTGCGCACGTTTCCCCGCGTCTGAACGAAGACGTATGTCTTCCGCTTTGGCGTCGATGGAATTGATCTTCTGGATCAGATCATCCCGGGCAGTGATTGCATCAGCGATCCCTTCTGTATCCTCGGCCTGTGTGGAGACCAGCTTCTGAGTCTCCAACTCGTATAGCAGGAACAGTTCTGTTTTGTCTTTTACAAGCTCCCGCATCGGTTCAATCATGTGTGTCCTCCCGGGTCTCTTCCCCGTCCTCCCCGGTCAGGGGGCGAAGGTTCCTGGATAACTGGAATACTTTCAACAGATCCACCTTATCGGATGCTTCCCGGTTGTTTTCTACGGTCAGATATAACTCCGTTCGGCTGATCTTCATATGCTCCGGAGCGGAGATGCCAAGCCGCACCTTATCGCCCTTTATATCGGCTACAAAGATCTCGATATCGTCACCGATTTTGATCGATTCACCCTTTTTTCTGGACAGAATCAGCATACGTCCTTCCCCTCTCCTTCCGCGAATATGGGCTGACGTATGGGATAATCCTGATCCAGGATCACCTGTACCGCCAGATTCGTTTTGTGGTTTATAATGACCGGGCTTTTTAAGTTTACAGTGGATTTGCGGAAGGTCTCTCCGATCACCATCAGTACCCAGCAGTCCAGATCATCCTCCGGGACCGCCTGGAGCATGATCAGCACATCCTGCATCACAACTGGCGCGTAGTCTTTTTTTACTTCCAGCGGATTCAGCATGATAAAGCAGACATATTTCTGCTCTATGGACTGAAGCCAGCAGATTCCATTGCCCATGTTGGAATCATTGACCAAAACATACTGGGTGTATTCTTCAAATCCAAATATAGGCTGTTTAAATGTGATAATATTTTTTTCTTCAATCTCAAGGAACCCAAAATCTCTGGTCTCTATCTTCAACTTTGCCGCCTCCAACTGTTTTTGTCTCGCTGCCATTCATTTACTCTTCGTATGACGGGTTTGCGCTGGGCGGAACATACATCGGTTCCCCCACATATTCAATCTCCACCTTCGGATACTGCTCAACATTGACATTCAGCTCTCCCGGTATGTAAACGGCTGGCTTCGTCTCTGTCTGAGGGTGGAACTCCACCTGGGCAGGCGTATAATCGATGGCAAGGTCTGCCGGTGTCCAGCTGATATCCGGTCCCACGGCCGGAAGGTAGGTAAATCCTGTGGTCACATTGGACTGGGCAAGCATCTGGTTTTTCATGATATCCGCCACAGTGATCCCGTCCTGGATCTGCATCATCTGATTGCCTATGCGGGAATATTGTGCCGTGGCATCCGATGCTGCCTTCAGCCCTTCCTGGGCTGCATCCCGCATCAGCCCTTTTGCCGTTTTAAACCCCAGGCTGTCCCTCGCACGGGAGGAATCAATATTCACTTTAATATTCTCGGATCTCATGTTCAAATGTCCCGGCGTCTGGATGATCCCGGCCTCCGGGTCCGGTATCTGGCTCTCAAGCCTTGCCCTCTGGGATGTCATGGACAGCTTTATGGGAGTCGTCGTAATCTTTAAAACGTTCATACTACTGGCACCTCCTGAACCGTTATTTCATAAAATCAAAAATAGATGGCGGAATGATACTGGAGCCAAGCTGCAGGGTTACCATCCATGCAGATTCATAGGATTTGTTATTCACTGCTTCTGTCTCCAGATTTACCCCTTCCAGACTCTGCTGGCGCTTCTTTAGATTCACCAGCCCGGTCTCAAGCCGTTCCTGGGTGCGCTCCAAAAGTTTTTCCCGTGTTCCCAGCTCTGACGTGGCGATGGAAGCATTGCTCTGCTTCTCCTTTAGATGGCTGAGGGTATCAAGCGCCCCCTCTTTGTCTCCGGCCTTCAGCTGTTCTTCTATCTTTCCCACGAGACTGTATAAATTGTTGGGCAGCCCGTTGGCATCTTTCCCATACCCCAGGACATCTGCTCCTGATGTTGAAATCTGTATCCCGGACTTCGCATTGGCCTTTCCATCCGCGTAGTTTCCAAATCCCACATCCAGATATACCGGCTTGTTTTCCGTGAACCAGGTATCGGGATCGTTTTTGTCATAGTCATCTACAGGTTTGCCGTTAAAAAGCAGCTCCCCGTCTGTACCCAGGGTAAACGGCGGTTCATCGTTGCCGGACCCGGAAAACAGGTATTTTTCTCCATATTTGGCGTTCATCGTCTGCAGGATCTCATCCTTCAGTCCTCCCAGCTCCTCCGCTATGGCATTTAAGGATGCCTGGTCTGTGGTTCCGCCCGCCCTGGTGGCCTTCTCATAAATGGTGTCCAGGATAGAATGAACGGCAGTGATATTGGAATCCGCTGTCTCCAGCTCTCCCACTGCATTCTCCACAGTCCTGATATGCTCTTCCGACGCAGCGATCTGAGTACGGATCGCAAATGCCTTAGAAGCGGTTGCCGGATCTTCGGACACATGGTTATACTGACGCCGGGACGAAAGCTTTAGATTGGAATTCGAAAGATTGGCAATGTTTTTCTGAAGATTCCGGTTATATGTTGTTGTCATCATTTTTTCTGTTATTCTCATTGCTCCTCCTTAACGGCCCACCAGCCCCATCTGATTGATGATCATATCCAGCTGCTCGTCCATGGTTGTCATCAGCCTGCCGATCGCCTGATATGCTTTATTATAGGTCATCATATTTATGCCTTCTTCGTTCAGCGACACACCGGATACTCCCATCCGGTCCGAGTCAATGCTGTCAGCCATCGCCAATGCAGTTTCAAGCCTGCCGGAATTGGTCTTGGCATTGCTGCCCAACGTGCCTGTATAGAAAGTGACAAATTCACTGAAGGTCCCGCTGAACTCGCCTCCGAAATCAAAATCCTTAACAAGCGCTTTCTTCATGTCTGAAATATCTGTGTTATCGCCGCTCCCGTCCGGATTGTTTTTCCGGATCACATAGGAAGGATCATCTGCCCATTTAGAACTGATGGATATGCTGCCTGCGGTGATCTCACCGCTCACATCCCCCTCCAGAAGAACCTTATATTTGTCCGGAAACGGGCTCTCATCATCATGGACGATGTTGTTGAACGTATTGGCAAAACTCTTTGCAAAATTGTCCAGCTGCCTCTGATAATACGGAATCCCGGGACTGATGGCATTATCGCCGGTCAGGGTCTCCAAAAATCCCGCTATGGCTCCTTTGCCCAGATCGGTGGATTTCCCATCACTGGCCCAGCTTAAGGATGTGCCGTCATTGCCAAGCCGGAGGGTATCGCAGGTATAAGACCCGCCCATAGAGTCCACAACAACCTTGCCGTCCAGCTTCACCTGGATCTTCCCCTCGTCCAAGGATACCACTTCCACCTTCCCGTAACGGGAAAGGTCATCCAGGATTAAGTTCCTCTGGTCCAAAAGATCATTGGGCCCATAGTTGACCCCATCATAATCATCGTTGACAAACACCTCGTGTGCAATGGTACGGTTCAGTTCAGACAGCTGCGCCAGGCTTGTGTTGATCTCATCTACAGCTGACGCCAGGTCGTCCTTGGTCTGGCTTATGACGGTCTTTAGATTGTTATCGTATTCGTTGAGGATCTGTGTGACGCTCTTAAATGCATTCATCACAATGTTGGCATGGGTCTCGCCGTCGGGTGTGGAACTGAAATCCGCCAGAGCCTGGGAAAGCTCCGTAAGCGCATCCATGATTCCGCTCCCATCCACCTCAGGGTCGCTCAAAACAGCCTCCACCTGCTCCATAATGGCTGCTTTCTGGTCGTAATAGCCCACCTCGCTGTACTGTTGGCGGAACTTGCTGTCCAGATAGGGGTTGCGGATCTGGCTGACCCCTCTGGCATCAACGCCCTGCCCTGCCAGGGGAACCGAGCTGTGATTGAACCGGTCCGTACCGTAAACCTGTACGCTGACCGTGTCCAGCCTCTGTCTGGTATATCCTTTGGTCTCAAGGTTGCTTAAGTTGTTTCCGACGATATCCATCGCCTTCTGGTTGACCATCAGGCCTCTCTTGGCTGTCTCCAGCCCCATAAATGTTGGTCTCACTTTTTCACGCTCCTGGTTTTCTGATCTGTTTTCTGGTTCAGGCTTTTTTCTCAAAGTTCAATCCGGCAGGCCTGGCGGCCCGGCCGTATATCCCGGTCGGATTGGCGGCTAAACGTCCGTCCACGCCCATCCGTTCCAACTCGTCCTTCGCCAGCTTTTCCGCTTTTTCATTGTAAAATCGGATATTGCCTATGGCGCCGTCCAGCCGCCTGTAAAGCTCCAGCAGTTCCTTCTGTTCTGCGCCCTCTGCACCCTCTGCGATCTCCTTTAGGGTACTGTTCCCGAAGCCCAGTGACGAAAACAAGGCTCTGCGCCGGTTCTCCAGATTTTCAAGCTGCTTATCCATCGCCTGCTGCATCATAATGGAGGCTTCGATCTTTTCCAGCTTCTTCGTCATCAAAAGCCCCAGCTTCTCGACCTGTGTCTGCTCCATCTTTTCAAAAAATTCCGTATATTCCCGCAGGAACTCCAATAACTGGTCCATTTCGATTCCCCCTCTACAGTCCGCTCATAAGCCGCTTGGCAATCAGATCCGCAGACACTTCATAGGTGCCGTTTGCCACCTGGTTCTTGAGCTGCGCGATCCGTTCCGGGGAAGCCCCCTCGTTCATGGACTTTCCAAGCGCTGAAGCAAAAGAGGATGCCTCGCTCTTTCTTGCGCCTCCACTGCTGATGCAGATGGCGTCACTGCGGTTCTTAAGCTCCCCCGATGCCGGGATGGAAATGCTTTTCTCCGGAAGCTTGCCGCTGTTTACCGCATTCTGGTATATCGAATAATTCCTTGTGATCTTCATATCCATAAACCCGACTTCCTTTCTATGTGAACAATCATTTTTTTCTCTATTATAGTTATCGGACGCAATTCAAAAAAGTTTAGTGTTTTTATAAAAAAAATCACAGGCAGTCCATGCCCGCTTTCGCGGCGTCTGCCTGTGTCCTCCTGCACCTAATGACGAGGTTCTTTTTTTACCAGGAGAATAGCCTGGACCAGTGCGCTGGTCACTTCAGAGCCATAGCTCTCCTCCACCATTTTCCTGCGGTCTTTGTCATCTTTTTCCATGACTACATAACGCGGCTGAAGCCGGTTTAATGCCAACGCGGCGATATCTTTCTTACAACGGTTGCATTTACAGCAGTTAAACCGGACCAGTGTTGCGTCCAGCTTTTCAAATACGATATCCTCCATCAGATTCACAAGGATCATCTCGCGCTTCTCCTGGAAAGGAAGCGGCACTGACGCCCGTCCAATGGCCCTCGCCATCCCTGCCGCCGTAGGCATGGTCATAGCCGAAGCGGACGATATCCCCTGGGAAGCCAGGGCAGGCTCCTCCGGCTCCGGCGCTGTTTTCCGCGCCGCGGTCGGCATGATCTTCTGATACATAAGCTCTTTGTCTATCTCTGTTCTCGTCTTAGCCATCTATCCCAAGCCTCCCCGCCAGCAGTTCCTCCGCCAGCTGCTCGTAATCCAGGACCGCGTTGCAGCGCGGCGCATACTCCAGCAGTGATTTCTGCAGGGACTGGGCCTCCCGGAGCGCTACGCTCTCGCGGATACAGGTGTTTAAAAAGGGCATCCCAAGATCCGCTGCCACCATCTCCACAGTGCCTGTCACTTCCCTGCTGAACCGGGTCCTGGGATTGTGTTTGGTCAGGAAGATCCCCAGATGCTCGATCTCCTGGTTGCAGTAGATCCGCACCCTCCGGATCGTATCGTCCAGCTGCGTGATCCCCTGAAGGCTGAAAATATCCGACAGCATGGGCACCAGAACATAATCCGCCGCTGTAAAGGCATTGACCGTCAGGATACCCAGCGCAGGCGGGGAGTCAATAAAGATGAAGTCGTACTCCGGCTTCAGAGACTCCAATGCCCGCTTCAGGAGGAATTCTCTCTGTGTGCCGGTAAATTCCAGTTCAATGCTGCTGAGGAGGATATTGGAAGGGATCAGATCCACCAGCGTTGTCCTCTGGACCGCAAATCTCGGTTTGATCTCTTCCTTGAGCACCTCGTAAATAGTAGCGCTACCATCTGTCACCGCCCCCATGCTGAAGCTTAAATTCCCCTGCGGGTCCATGTCCACAGCCAGCACACGGTACCCCTTTGCCTTAAAAATAGCAGCCAGGGCATAGACCGATGTGGTCTTCCCTACGCCGCCTTTCTGATTGGACAAAACAATGGTCTTTGCCATATGTAAAACCCCCGACCGATTAATCTTTTTATTAATTTTCTACAAATCTCTGCATAAAATGACACTGGTTTTATTATAGCAAGAAAACCATAAACATACAAATAGATTTTGACGCCAAAACCCTTAAAACCCCACAAAAAATCCGCCCCGTAAAACTGCTGCGGGGCGGAGAAGATTTAAAACAATATTGACCTGTCCTGTACAGACTATAATTACTGCAATTACTGTAACAGCTGTAAAATGGACTGCGGCTGCTGGTTGGCCTGTGCAAGCATAGCCTGTGCAGACTGTACCAGAACGCTGTTCTTGGTGTAGTTCATCATTTCCTTCGCCATATCTACGTCGCGGATACGGGACTCTGCGGAAGTGATGTTCTCAGTGGTAACACCCAGGTTGTTGATGGTGTGCTCTAAACGGTTCTGGATCGCACCAAGTTTGCCGCGGCCGGTGGAAACGGTGTTGATCGCTGTTTTGATCTTAGCCATCGCTGCGGATGCGCCTTCTCTGGTGCTGATATCAACAGAAGATAAACCAAGTGCATTAACATGCATATCACCAATGCTGAGTTCCAGCTGGTTGTAAGCATCGTTGGTGTCACCAATCTGAAGGGTCAGACCACCACCTGCGGAAAGACCTGAACCGTTTGCTAAAGTAGCAGTTGTTGCAGCTGCTAAAGTAGCGCCGGTTTTGGAACCTTCGAAGCTTACAGACATATCCACACCTGCATCGGACAACATTTTATTGACATCAGCTGCAGTGTATGATTTACCCGTTTCAAATCCAAGCGTTACATTTCCATCAGCAGCGACTTCAACACCGGCACTAGTTCCGTCAAAATCCAACGTACGCGTATCGGCTCCTGCCTTGGCTGCCGTAACAGTGATATCACCAGTAACTGCTGATGCCTGTTTTGCCGCTACAGATGTCATCGCTGCAACTACTGTACCTGCTCCATCCGCTCCAAACTTAAAGTCTCTGTCTACTGTCAGGGAAACCTTACCTGCTACTTCAGACGGAGTTCCTGTTGCACTGGCGATCAACTTATCAATATCCTTCTGAGTATAGGTTTTAGCCGCATCACCCTCTAAATTAATCGTCAGAGTTTTATCTCCACCCCAAGAAGCGCTGCTTGCAGTACCTTTTGCCACTGTTTTGATTTCTACTTTATATCCTTCAGGAGCTTCAAACGTAAACTTAGTAGCTGCATCTGTATTACCAGCTGCGCCTCCGGCTGTACTGCTTCCAAATATACCAGCAGTCCCAACACCCATGCTGCCATCCAACAGCTTAATGCCGTTAAAGTCAGTACCATCAGCAATACGGTTGATCTCGTCCTTCAGTGCAGAGATCTCATCCTGCAGAGCCTTACGGTCAACATCATCGGTGTAGGTGCCGTTGGCGGACTTGGTAGCCAGCTCGGTCATACGGTTTAACATGGAATGAACTTCCTGTAAGCCGCCCTCTGCGGTCTGGATCAGGGAGATAGCATCCTGGGAGTTGTCAGTTGCTGCTTCCAGGCCTTTGATCTGTGCTCTCATCTTCTCAGAGATTGCCAGCCCTGCTGCATCGTCGCCTGCACGGTTGATCCTGTAACCAGATGATAACTTCTCCAGTGACTTTGCTACTGCGCTGTTGTTAACGCCCAACTGTCTGTTGGAATTGAGTGCCATAATGTTGTGCTGAATCCTCATAATCATTACCTCCATGTAATTTGATTTCGGGAAATCCTTTTCCCTCTTTGTGATATGTTCCAATGCCGGACGGGCCCTGTCCAGCATCAGTGGAAGCTTCCGAAACATTCCATTTCTTCCGCTCTGATATATTTATCGTACCGGTACGGCTTTTCTTTAGAAAAAAAGTGCACAAAAAACCAAAAAGTTTTTGTGCACTTTATCCATATAAACTTTCCTGGATATAAAATTCCTCCAGGGAAAGACCATGTTCTTTTAAATACTTTGCTGCCTCCACGCCCACATATCGGAAATGCCACGGCTCATAGGAGATCCCGGTGATAGACTCCTTCCCCCGCTCATACCGCAGCGTGAATCCATACTCCCAGGAATGTTCCCGCAGCCAGATCCCCTCCGGGGTATTCTCAAACCCTTCCTCCAGCTTCTGATATCTCCTGGAAAAGAAATCCACCGCAAGTCCCAGGCAATGCTCACCGGAACCAGGTATGGAGATGGACTGCCTTGCCAGCACGTAGGATTCCTCCTTGGTATGTCCGCTTTTTACATAGCTCTTTACTTTCCTGTTAAATAGCATCTCCTGCCGGTCCAGGGTCCTGTATGCCGAACAGATGACAGGGGACAGGCCCGCTTCCTTCATGGCATCCAGCATCTCTATAAGAGGGTCGTAGATCCGCGCATCCACGCTCTGTTCCGTTCCCGGTATCTGTTTCAGCTCTACGGTATAGTCCTCCGGGACAGGATATTCCGCGTTGGTCAAGATCAGGCACCACATGTCTTCTTCCCGAAGGACCAGGCTGTCCTCTCCTGCGGTCTGCGGCGTCTGCATAAGCTCCTGCGCGGGCGCCTCCACTCGGACGGCATCCTGATGGGCTGATTCCAGGCCTTCGGGTCTCTCCGCTCCGGCTTCAGCGATCTGGGCAGCCTGTGCCTGCCGCTCCCGTTCCAGGGTGTGGTGAGCCGAGATATAAAACAACGCCAGGATCAGCACAAACGTATAGATGATCACGCGGCGGTTCCTGACTGCCGGTTTACTGCCGGACTTTTTTTTGCCCATGGCCGTCTGTCGCCTCCTTTTCCTAACGAATCCTGCGGAGCTGGTCGCTCTGACGCTTCAGTATATACCGATAAAGCAGATCCTCCTGCTGGGTTGCCATATCCATGAACTCACAGCCGTATCCGTACTCTCCGTCCGGCCGCTCTACCTGACGCCTTACTTCACAGGAGAACAGCATCGTGTCCCCCATGGCCGGAATGACGATGTTGAACTTGTCATCCACACGGAATTCCTCTTTTGACCGGAACATCAGGCCGCCCAGACTGATATCCACCAGCCGGACCTTCAGTCCATTATAATCCATATCCGGCTCCTCTGCCTCAGCTTCGCCGTCCATCCTCATAAAGTTATAGATGATCCCCTGGTCTCTGGTACTGATCCGGAAATATTCCCGCCGCTCGTCATTGGTCGCCTCGTTTAAGTCCGTGATCCTCGCCAGTTTGGGGGATGACAGATAAACCCGTCCGATCAATACCCGGAATCCCAGCTGGGTGTTGTAAATCTCCACCTTGACCAGCAGATTGTAGGGGACTGTGGGCAGCTCATTGCGCGAACTGCCGATATCGATAAAATTCTTCCCGATCCGGTGCAGTACCCCCATAGAGATCAAATCATTATTTTTTGCTTTCATTACGCAGGATGAACCTACATACCCATCCGGCAAGTACACCATAAGACACTCCCCCTGTCATTCTGTTGTTTTCGTCGTTCTGTCATGTTCCCTCCGGGTCCTTCCCCCGCCCCGATACCAGCTTGCTGCGCAGACGCTCCTGCGTCCGGCCTCCTGTCTGTGACGGAGGAGATGCAGGCCGCTCTATGCCTCTGACCTGTGCGGAAGTCTCGATCAGCCGGCAGTATATGGCAGCCACTACTTCATAAAGCTCCACAGGGATATTGCTCCCAACCTCCAGCATGCATAAAAGAGAGGCTGCGCTGTCATCCTTGAATACAGGGATTCCCTTTTTTTCTGCGATATCGATTATGTGCTCCGCCACGGTACCGTAGCCGGAAGCGATCACTACAGGGGATGCATCCTCCTCTGCATTGTATTTGAGGGCTACCGCCTTGTTCTTTGCCTTCTTATATTTTGACATCCACACCGGTCCTCCTGTAAGGCAGGTTTTTAAATACATCCATCAGGGAGCGGACTCCCTCCATCCGTTGGATCTCTACCCCGGCAGCCCGGTATCCATGCTCCTCGATCATCCGCTCAAACTCCGGCGCCATCTTTTCAAATATGGACCGGCATGATTCCGGGCAGTACAGGGAAAAGCTGAGATTCCTGCCCGCCAGGCGGAATTCCGCCTCCATCTGTCCAAATCCCGGGATATCGAAGGTGATCAGCATATGGACCCGGTCCTGCCCGTCTTCGGCCTGCCTCCCGCCTCCGTCCTCATCCTTTGGATCGATCCACAGCTCTGAAAAAGCTTTCATTCCATAGTAATCCACCGGAATGACAAAATGGAGCAGCGGTGTATAGTTGCAGGGCGAGGACAACAGGCTTGTGATGATCTTCTCGATCTTATCCCCGTTTAAGCTGTTCATCGGGGTCTCCCTGTCCTGCTTGCTGATGATCTGGGCCAGCGTATCCATGATCCTGGAGCGGTTTTCCTGATGCTCCGGCGTCTGGAAGCCTGCCATATACTCCCTGACCAGGCCTCTCAGCTGATCCTTTTCCTCCCTGCTGCCTACATGGACCAGCAGGTTCAGCAGCGCCTCCTGAAGGAAGGTCTCGCTGTCCTGGTACCTGGATAAATTGTACAGGATATTGGGAAGCACCCGCTCCATCTGGGGTGAGTACAGTACGCTTCCCTCCAGCTCTTTTAAAAGCTCCCGGACCTGCACCTTCAGCTGTTCAAAGTTTTCGGGAGCAGTCTGGCTGCGCAGGCTTGCCGCCAGCTGGCGAAACCGCTCCGACAGATTCCGGCTTCCCTCCAGCTGTTCAGATAAGTACTCCAGGCTGTTAGCCACAGAATCCAGCACATCCATCCTTGACAGGCTTCCATTGACCGCCTTTAAAAGATCAGCCGTCTCCTGCCTCAGCTCCGGCTTTTCATTCATCAAATCCCGCAAAAAGTCAAACAGCGGACCCTTAAACAGGGTGGAAGCATATTCCTGGTCTACCAGCTCTTCCACGATATGGTCCGGGTCGATTAAAAGCGCATCAAAAAGCTGGCGGATCTCCTTTGTCATCGTATTGTTATTGACAGGAAGCAGATTGATGATCTCCTCCAGCATATAGATATTTTTCAAATAGTTTACTGTGACTGCCGGGTCCTTCAACAGATTCATCAGGGTAGCCGCGCCGGCTTCCTTCTGGAATACATTGTGCTGGCCCAAAAGCCCGCTCCCTGCGGGGTTCTGCGTGATATGGCGGATCTCCTGCATGTCAAAGGGCACGGATGGGTCTTTCGGGGTCTTATCCGGCTGAATGATGTTCTTGTTGATGACCGGCGAGGTCACGCGTAAGATATCTGCCATTATCGGATTCCTTTCCTGATCTCACCATCCAGATAATAAAAGGAACAGCTTATTTCTTTCTTCACAATATTGAGCTTACAGTCCCCGATGGTGATCACCGTTCCGGGATGGACCTCTCCGGCCGTCAGCCTGGTGCGCCCCACTTCCCGAAGCTGCCTTGCGATCACTGCCGCCTGCTCCTTCAGCTTTTTTTCCTTCAGGGCATTGACCGGCGCTCCCAGCTCCAGCTTCTGAAGACGCTCCTGCTGTTTGGGGGTAATGGTTCCAGCGCGCTTCTTATCAGACAAGTAGCGGATATCCTTTTGATCCTCCTGAAGCTTCCTGGATACTGCGATTAAGTCTTTCCCGATCCGCTCCATTTCTTCCATAAGCTGTGGGGTGATGCCCAGAGTCACAAAGGTTGCCACATGGCTGGTGCTTCCGACCACCCGTACTTTCATCTGGTTGTATACAGAACAGTTCCCGCCGATGAGCGCCCCCCGCTTGCCGATCAGCGTCAGGTCGTTCCCGCAGGAGACCTCCGAGTTGATGATATATTCTGCCTGGATATTTTTCTTCGCATACAGCGTACAGTCCTCCAGGAATTTGGCGGTGATATTTTCCCCCGCCTCCAGCACGCCGGACTTCATGCCGCGCATCCCTTTTTGCAGAAGAATGCTGCCGCCTGCCTTTAAGACCGCGCCTTCCACCATTCCCATGACGGTGATATCCCCTTTGGAGGTCACTTTAAACCCTTCGAACACATCTCCCTTTATGGTAACGCTTCCCATAAAATCAATATTGCCCACGGAATTATCCACGTTTCCGTCAACCACATAGACATTTTCAACCTGGAAACGCCCATTCCGGAAGGTCAGGTTCCCCTCGCACGCGGTCAGCAGTTTATCTTTCTCCGGGGAATAGACGATGTTCCTGCCCTGGGGAATGGGGGGCATGGTGCCCATCTTTCCCCGCACAGGATTGCCGAATACATCCGTTCCGTCCTGAGGCTCTTTGGGCATGGTAAGCTCACAGACCAGCTCGCCCTTTTTTACATTATGGATCAGGTTCATATTTTTAAAATCCACTTCTCCGTTGCCCTTTGAAGCGAATTTCAACTGCTTCTGCCTGGGAAAATAATCCTTGATCTTCCCATTCTCCCCATCGGCAGCAGGGGTGCCGTTTGCTATGACAAACATCTGGCGGTACTGTCTTCCTTTTGTAACGGCTGTGATCTTCTCCCGGTCTATCCCATACCGGATATGGCGGGCTTCCAGAGCATCCAGCACGGCTTCTTCCGTGATATGGCTGCCTCCTCCTGCTGGCTCTGTCAGGATCATGGACACACTCATCTTGTCATCAGCAACTATGATCTCTGCGGATGCATCCCGGTATTCTTCCCTGACAGCTTCCATGGGGGCCTCAGTATGTTCTTCCGTATCAGGACTGTCCTCATCAAGCAGCTCTGCTTCCGCCTGCTGCCTGCGCCGTTCTTCCAGCTCGTTCCAATCCTCCGCAGTCTCCACGCGGTCGTCATGCTCCTGCGCCTTTTGTTCCGGCTCCTGCGCGTTCCGGTTCTCTCTCTCCTTCAGGCCCCCGTTTTCCTCGTCTGATTCCTCAAGGAATTTTGCAAACAGGCCGAAGATCAGGCTCTTGTCCTCCATCCGATGCACCCCCTTTTATGTCCTAAGCCCGTCATTATTTACCTGAGATTGTTGACGATCTCCTCCATCTGGTCTGCCGCAGTCACGATCCGGCTGTTTAGCTGGAACGCCCTCTGGGACTGGAGCAGGTTGACCATCTCCGTGGGAATATAAGTGCTGGAAAGCTCCAGCGTGCGGGTAAGCAGCCTGCTGCTCTCCTGTTCCTCATCCAGATCATCGATGGAGACCCATTCGCCCGAAGTGGCTCCGGTGCGGTAAAGGTTCTTTCCAAAAGGCACCAGGCCGTCCGGATTCTCACAGGTATAAAGCCCGATCTGGTCCTTCAGCTGGCTTAAGTCCAGCTCTCCGGTATCCACCATCCGGCCGTTCTCATCCTCTTTCTGCTTGTATTCCAACTCTATCCTGTCGCCGTCCCGGCTCAGGACATATTTGCCGTCTCTGGTGGTCAGGTAATTCCCATCGTCCGTAGCGGAGATCTGGAAAGAACCGTCTCTGGTAAATGCAGGCTCCTCCTCATCTTCGTTGACTTCAATGGCAAAGTAGGCTTTTCCCAGAATGGCAAAGTCCAGATCCCGCTCGGTCTTTTCAAAATTGCCCTGCTCAAAAACCGTTTCCGCGCCGTTGGTCTTAACACCATGGCCCACCATCTGATCTGCTGCTTTCGTATCCATCTGGGTGTAAAGCAGATCGTCAAAAGAGCTTCTCAATGATTTGTAGCCGGTGGTATTGACATTCGCCATGTTATTGGCCGTCACGTCCAAATCTGCCTGAAAAGATTTCATGGCGGACACCGCCGTATAATAAGATATATTCATTCCTCTGCCTCCTACAGCTTCCCAACTTCGGATGCTGTTTTCTGGTTCATCTGGTCAATGATGGTCAGCGCTTTGCCGCAGGACTGGAACGCCCTCTGCAGCTCCATGGCCCGGGTGGTCTCCGCATTTAGATCCACGCCGGATTCCTCCAGCTTGCCCTGGTACATATCCGGATAAACCTGCTCCAGCTGCACATTGTCATTGATCCCATAGGTTCCGTTTTCATAAAAAGTGAGATTGTTGTAATCATCCGGCTTCATGACCTGGATCTGATCCAGCTCCCCATCCTCCCAGTCGTAGATGATGCCGTTTTCTCCCACGCGGAAACCGCCTTCCTCCACAGTGATCGGACCGCCGTCTCCCATGACCTGGCCGATGCCAGGAAGGATCAAGTTGCCCTCCTCGTCTTTTGTGAAGTGACCGTTCCTGGTCAGGTACACCTGGTCCTCACCCTGGATGACAAAAAATCCCTCTCCGCTGATCGCCAGGTCAAAGGTCTTTCCCGTATCCACAAGCGCTCCCTGCTTATGGCTGGTGATCTCCCCCTCCGCCACAGAGATGGTCGATCCGCCGCCCAGCTGGTCGACCGCCCCGCCCATTTTCCTCACCAGCTCTTCACTGAAGGTGGTCTTTATGAGGCGCTTTGGCCGGTATCCGCTGGTCTTTACATTTGCAATATTGTTGGCGCTCACGTTGAGCGCCCGCTGGTTCATCAGCATTCCTGACGCCGCTGTATAAAATCCTGAAAACATATGTATTACCTATCCTCTCACATATTCTTCCATGTGTACCTTCAGCTTGCTGATCGCTTTTGTGTGGATCTGGCATACCCTGGACTGCCCGATCCCCATGACCTCGGCAATCTCAGAATATTTCAGTTCCTCATAATAATACAGCGCGATGACCAGCCGCTCCTTCTCACCCAGGCTGTCTATGGCGTCCTTGAGTGTCTGCTGAAGCTCCCTGTAGAAAAGATTCTCCTCCGGTTTCCCGCTCCGGTCCGCTGTTTCCAGCTCGCCTTTGGCTACCACTCCGGTCATGTCCTGGAGCACATTCTCAAAAGAAAGAAGGGTCGCCCGGTTCATGTAGCGGATATGGTTTTCCACCTTCTCCACAGGCAGGTTTAAGTAGGCTGCCACCTCCTCCACCTCAGGCTCGCGCATCTTGTCATTGGCAAGCATGGAGAACGCTTCATCCACCTTTTTTTGAAAATTCCGCGCCCGGTGGGGAACCCAGTCCTGGCTGCGGATATGATCGATCATAGAGCCTCTCACCCGCAAAAACGCATAGGTTTCAAACTTTGCCCCATGGGATTCGTCGTAACGCTCCATGGCGTCCATAAGGGCGAGCACGCCCTGGTCGATCAAATCTTCCTCCTGAAGGACGCTGCCCGCCATCCCGCGCAGCTGTACCGCTGCGGACCGGACAAGAGGAAGGAAACGGATCACAAGCCGGTTCCTCAGCTCCTGGCTGCGGCTCTCTTGGTATTCCTTAAGCGCCTGCGCCGTATCTTCCACGCTGATCTGTTCCATCTGCATATCGTGCTACCTCTGGCTTAGGGCAATGCTGCCCAACGCCTGTATCTGTATATTATTATCGATCTCACTGAATGATACCACCGCAACATTCGGATAAAACTGGTCGATCAGTTTCTTAAAATAAATCCTTACCACCGGCGAAGTCAGAACGATCGGGATATTGACCAGGTCCTTGATCTTGTTGATCTCCTCCGTAGCCGCTGAAACAATCCCCTGAATGGAGGACGGCTCTAGGGCAAGATAGGAACCGGTATCCACCTTCTTCACCGATGACATGATCATGGACTCGATCTGGTCATCCAGGCTTAAGACCTTCATCTGCCCCGCCTCTGAGAATCTGCGGGAAATGGTGCGCCTGAGCGCCTGCCGGACGTATTCTGTCAGCATATCGGTGTCTTTGATCTGTGTGCCGTAATCTCCAAGCGTTTCCACGATCGTCTCCATATCACGGATCGGGACCTGTTCTCTCAGCAGGTTGGAAAGGACTTTCTGAAGTTCTCCCACCGAGATAATGGCAGGTATGGTGTCCTCCACGATGCTGGCATTTGTCTTTTTTAAGGTCTCCAGAAGGTTATTGACCTCCTGACGGTTCAAAAGCTCATGTAAATGCTCCTTGACCACCTCGGAAAGATGAGTGATGATCACGGACGTGGGATCGATCAGCGTATAGCCCGCCAGCTCCGCCTGGATCTTCTTATCCTCACTGATCCATTTAGCGGGAATATGGAAGGCGGGGTCCACCGTGTCGATTCCCGGTATGTCATCCGCGTCGCCTCCCGGCGGAAGCGCCAGATAATGATCCATCAGGATATCACCCTTTGCGACCTCCTCCCCCTTCAGCAGAATACTGTACTGGTTGGGGTTGAGCTGCCCGCTGTCCTTGATGCGGACGGCAGGTATCACAAAGCCCATGTCGATCGCCATCTGTTTTCGGAACATGACAACCCTGTCTATGAAATTCCCGCCGCCCTTTTCATCTGCAAGCGGGATCAGGCTGTACCCAAATTCCATCTCGATCTGTTCCACGGTCAAAAGACCGTATACATTCTCTATATTCTTATAGAAAGAAGCTTCACTGGTGACTTCCGCCTCCACAAGCTCCGTTCCCGATTCCTCCACGATACTCTTTTGTTTTCTCAAAAGCACATAACCGCCGCCGATCAATACTGCCGAGATCATCAGGATCTGGGGGATCGGGAAGCCGGGGATCAGGCAGAGACAGGCTGCCGCGCCGCCGGCCGTCATCAGGACTCTGGGCTGTGCCAGGAACTGCTCTGTCAGATCTTCGCTCAGGCTGTTGGTGGACGCTGACCGGGTCACTACCATACCGGTCGCCACGGATATCAAGAGCGCCGGGATCTGGGAAACCAGGCCGTCTCCGATGGTGGAGGTGGTATAGATCTGCATGATGGCAGAGATGCTTCCCTGCCCGTTCATGAGCCCCACCATGATGCCTCCCACAAAGTTGATAAAGGTAATGATGATCGAAATGATCGCATCCCCTTTTACGAACTTGGTAGCACCGTCCATGGAACCGAAGAAGTCCGCTTCCCTCTGGATGTTGGAACGCCGTTCCCTTGCCTGCTGTTCGTCGATCAGCCCGCTGTTTAAGTCGGCGTCGATCGCCATCTGTTTTCCAGGCATGGCGTCCAGCGTAAATCTTGCCGCAACCTCCGCCACTCGCTCGGAACCTTTTGTGATAACGATAAACTGCACCAGCACGATGATCAGGAATATGATAAAACCGATGACCACATTCCCTCGGATCACGAACTGTCCAAAGGTCTGGACCACCTGTCCTGCATAGCCGTTGTCAAACAGGATCTTTCTGGTTGACGAGATATTAAGGCCCAGCCTGAACAGCGTCGTGATCAGAAGGATCGATGGAAACACGGAAAATTCCAGGGTTTCCCTGATATACATCGTCATCACGAGGATCAGCAGAGACAGTGTAATATTAAGTATAAATAAAAAGTCGAGTATAGGCGTCGGCAGCGGTATCAGGATCAGAAAGATGATTCCGATGATCCCCGCCGTCACCAGGATATTAAATCGCTTCAAATTGACTCACCATTCCCGATAATGCTTTTTGTGTTGATGATCTCACTGATACGGACTCCGAAGTTGTCATCTATGACAACCACCTCGCCCCTGGCGATCAGCTGGCCGTTGACAATGATATCCACCGGCTCATCCGCCTCTTTATCCAGCTCGATCACTGTCCCGTTGTTAAAATTCAGCACATCCTTCAGGCGTCGTCTGGTCTTACCGATCTCTACAGAAACCGAAAGGGGCACATCCATGATCAGGCTGAGGTTTTTCTGGATCGCAGGGCTGACAGGAACTCTTTTCTGCATCAGCTCTGAAGAGCGGGACATGTCTTTTTTCAAGGAAGCCACCCCCCCTACTGCGATTTTTGACGCTTCCTGTACTGCGGACAGTCCAGGCTCTGCTTCCTCCTCGGCTTTCCGCTTTGCTTCCGCTTCCTTTTTAGCCTCCAGTTCCTGATGCAGGCTGTCCAGCGCTGTTTCAGAGATACATGCAATAAATTCCGTCTCTACCATATCTTTGATCTGCATATGATACTGAACTGACACGGTCCGGGAATCTGCATCCTCTCCCATAACCTGAGAAAGATACTGCTGTCCGTCTGATAAGACCAGCTGACAGTCAGAGGATTCCATCGTATCGCCGAAATACTCCGCCATAGCGCTTACAGACGAACGGGCCATCTGATTCATCAGCTCTGTGGCTGCGCTCATTGCCACCTCGTCAAACACAAAGTCCGGGTCAGGCAGATCGTCAATTCCCATCAGTTCATTTAAGAAAGCCTGCATGTCACGCTGGCGCAGGATCAGGACAATATTTCCCGCCACATTGGAGGTCAGGCAGCTTTTTACAAAAATCGCCGGCTCCAGAATGCTGTACTCCACTTCCTTTACGGTTATTTCGCGGATCTTCGGGTCCGTGATCTCGATATCTGCCCCCAGGATCGAGGACAGGGACTTTCCTGCCATCGTTCCATATAATTTTGTCAGTTCCTCCAGCATCTGCTGGTCCGTCATGCCCTGTAAATCCAGTTTTTCCTGCTGATCCTTTGCCATCACAATAAGCTCCTTTTAGTTCTTCTATGCATTTTTCTTTCTACCAAAACGTCTTTTCTTTTCAGGCTCCACAGCCCCGTCATCTTCCTTCTGCTCCTTTTTTTTGCTTGAGGCTGGCAGAAGTTTGTACAGCTTTTCTTCGATGAATTTGGGATTTTCTCCCTCCTGGATCGCCAGGACCCCCTCCATCACCAGCTGTTTACAAAGGAATTCCTCGTCGTGACGCGCTTTCAGCTTACTTGCGATCGGAAGGCACACAATGTTTGCAAACAGAGAACCGTATAAAGTCGTGATCAGGGCTACCGCCATACCTTTTGCCAGAGCATCCACATCCGCCATATTACCCAGCATCAGGATCAGTCCCACCAGGGTACCGATCATACCAAAGGCCGGAGCATAGCTTGCCGCCTTCTCATAAAACCTCCGGTCCAAAGCATGACGCTCGTCCAACTGGTCCAGTTCCGTTACCATGACCTGTCTGACCTTTTCAGAGTCGACCGAATCAACTACGAGCAGAAGGCTGTTGTGCAGAAACGGCTCGTCAATCTCATTTAACTTGTCCTCCAGTGACAAAAGCCCCTTCATTCGCGCTTCTGTCGCCAGCTCCACGATCTGGCTGATGGACTGTTCCGGATCAAATTTGTACGGTTTAAAAAGGATCTTTAAATGTTTTCCTATTTTTTTGAAGGCTCCGGCAGGAAAAGAGATCATCATAACCCCAACCGTGCCTCCGATCGTGATCGCAATGCTTGGCACATCCAGAAAGGCTTTCAGATTGGAAAATACCAGCTTCATGGCATCACTGTCAAAAACCATACCAAATATGACAAGGACACTTGCTAAAATAAAACCGAAAATTGACATAAAGTCCATAACTTTTACATCCTTTACTATACTTTTCTTTTTGTACTTCTTAAACCGCTCCGCCTATCTGCCTGATAAATTCTGAAAATGCCATCCGCCGGAATGAGATTACTTTCCCCACAACCTCTTCCTTGGACTCTTTTACGATCAGATGCTTCCCGTTTGTCAGGAGGATGGTGGTGTCCGGATTTTCCATAATCATTTCTATCAGGTCAGAATTCAACACGAAATCCTCACCATTTAACTTATGCAGTATGATCACGCCGCCGTCCTCCTGTTCTTCAAAATGCCGCCGTTACAGGCTTTTATCTCTTTAAGTTTACCAGCTCCTCCAGAATGGAGTCGGAAACCGTGATGATCCTGGAGTTGGCCTGGAAGCCTCTTTGTGTCACGATCATATCAGAAAACTCTGTGGAAATATCCACGTTGGACATCTCCAGGGATGAAGTCTTCAATGCGCCGGTACCGTCTTCCCCTGCTTTGCAGGCTTTGGCTTCGCCGGAGTTGGCTGTCACGGAAAAGTAAGAGCTTCCTACCTGTTCCAGGCCGTAAGGGTTCTCAAATGTTACCAGATCGATCCTTCCGATCTGGATCTTTCCCTGATCCGGATGGGTCGCCTCAATGATACCGTTCGCCAGGATCGCGATGGACGCGCCAGCCAGGGAGATGTTGCCGCCTTCTGTTCCGTTTTCCAGGGTGAAAGTTGTACCTAGCCCCAGATCCTTGGAATCTGTAGCGGCGGTAATGGTCCCGCCTGCTACGGTATCTCCCGATGCAGTAGAGATCGATTCAAACCCCGGGTGGGACATCTCAATATATTGGCCGGCTTCTTCGCCTGCCGCCACAGGGGTCTCCTTCAGCCACACCTTGTTGGCTGATGTGCTGTTCTCATTGACCTCTCCTACAAAGGTCCGCGTAGTTCCGTCCGCGGCCGTCACGGTTGCAGTTATCTTCCACGCGGCCGGGTCTGTGGCCGAAGCTGGTATAAGCGTTGCGTTGTACTCCACAGTTCCCTCTGCCGTGAATTTGGGTTCTACACTCATTCCGGAAGGTTTGATGCCTCCAAAAATACCGTCCTTCTTCTGCTCTGACGTAGCAAAAGTATGGGTCCCCTGCACTACGCCGAAATTAGTTCCCAAAAGCTCTGCGCCAGTCAGCGGAGTTGTAAAGACCTTGTCCGCCGGTGCTGCGGAGATGGTGAAATTACCCGCTGGATGCGGGGTTCCGTTGTTCCCTCTCGTGATCGCGCTGTTCATCTTGCTGGTGAAATCTGCCAAACTATCGAACACTGCATTTTTATTGACCCGCACCGTGATGCTTGAGGTGGAGATATCCGATGAGTTTACCACAATATCAGCTCCATCCGGCAGGTTGCTGTCAAGATAGAATTTGACAGAGACATTGGCGTCGCCTGTGGCATTCTCCGAGGTGACCGTATACTGAATCCCGTTGATGGTCTGGGTCTTGCTGGCCGGGGAGTTGGACTGGGACGGAATGTTTAAATGGATCTTGTCTGAGGAAGGCTCTTTCCCCAGCGGATCCCCGGAAACACCCAGCACCGTATAACCATTGGCATCCACCAGGTTTCCGCTGGCGGAATCTAAAGCCAGGTTCCCCGCTCTGGTGTAAAAGATATTGCCGTCCGGGTCCATGACCTGGAAAAAGCCCTCGCCGGTGATCGCCACATCCATGGGCCTTCCGGTGGACTGCAGGGCGGAACGCCCCATATCGATGTCTATGCCGCCTAACTGGGCGCCGTAACCAACCTGGCTTGCGTTGATACCGCCGCTGTTATTATCGCCGCCCGTTGCGTTCTGCAGGGTCTGGTAAAACACGTCCTGGAAACGCGCGCGGCTTGATTTGAATCCATAGGTGTTTACGTTGGCAATATTATTGCCGATAACATCCAGCTTGGTCTGGTGTGCTTTCATACCAGACACTGCGGAATATAATGATCTTAACATATTTTCTCCTTTTTACCGTCTTACCCGTCCGTCGTTCGGGGTAAGGATAGCCTCCAAAAAGGACCGGCTATATCATAACGGTTCCATCAATATTGGTGAACACGGCGCCTTTTAAGCCGTCTTCATGAACTACAGTGACTACTTTGTTGTTTTTGATATTTACAACAAACGCGGTGGAATCCAACAGGATCAAAGGCTCCTTCAGCCCTTTTTCCTCCGCCAGCTTCACGCCCTCGTTCAGGCGCTCAAGACTCCCTGAGGACACGTCCACGCCACGTTCCATCACACGCGCCATGGCATGTTTTGAGAAACTCACCTGGCTTTCTTCTTTTAGCTTCTGCTCTAAGAGTTCCTGAAAGCAGCCGTCCTTCTTCTCTGCCTTTCCGTCGGTCTTCCGGGGCTGAATGGGAGTTCCCGTACTGATCGGTGTACGAAGCAGTTTATTGTATATCATGGAATCCATCCGTTTTCCTCCTTTCTGCCATATTAGCTGCTAAGCATCGCCTCCATCGCCGCTTCCGCCGGTATCTCCTCCCGGGGGCTTGTCTCCGGGGCCTTCGCCGCCGCTGTTGTCGTTATTCCCAGCCGATGCTGCCTTGACTTCCATGATCTCATCTGTAGTGTAAGGTTCTCCATTTACATAGACCACGTATTTCCCGTCCAGCAGGGAAATCTTGTCGACCATTCCTTCTGTCTTCTTTAATTCGCCTGATACGGTGAACTTGGCAGCCGTTACTGTTTTTCCCACCAATGAAGTCACATAGGTGGTCTTGGCATTGTACGCCATCTCCTCCATCTGCTGCATGGTGGATATCTGAGCCAGTTGGGTCACATATTGGGTATCGTCCACAGGATTCATGAAATCCTGGTTTTTCAGCTGCGCCACCATCAGGGTCAGAAAATCATTCATGGTTACCATCTTGTCAGACGCATCTCCGTAGACTGCATCGATGTTGTTTCCTGTTTTTGAATCTTCCTCAGTCTTTTCAGGGGAACTGTCTCTTGCCTTCGGTCCCGGCTGGGACGAGGTGGTTGTTCCGTTAGACAGATAGTTGGTATATCCTCCATATCCTGTTATATCACCTGGCATATCTCTCCTTTCTCCGGCTGTGAACCCGTCAGATGTAAGCATAAAGCCTGCCGACAGCGCTTTCCGCCATCATCTGTTCTGCCACTGCCAGTATCTGATCTTCTTCCTGTACCGCCGCCCGGCCTCTTCTACCACTGCTCCCGGCCTGGTGCCGGTTCTCCTGCTCCTGCATCTGCTGCCCGTATTCCAGGAAATTCATGGCTGCCTGGCTGTCGTGGTATACTTCGCCAACCTCCGCATGAAGGGGCTCCAGCATTTCCTTCAAGTCTGCCATCTGGCTGGTGATCAGCTTCTGCGTATCACTGTTTGAGACTCCGATATTGACCGTAACCTTGCCGTCGCTGTTTGCGAGCCGGATCACAATATCCCCCAGCCCTTCCGGTTTTAAATGTACGGTCAGCTCCTGTCTGCTCTTTAATGCCTGCTGAAGGCCTGTCTGGATCTGGTCCAGTACCGGAGTGCTTTCCAAAGACTCTCCGGAGCCTGACGGTACTTTGAACCTGCCGTTTAAATTGGATGCGGTAAAACGTCCTATCACATCCACGCCGTTTGCACTGGCATTCCGTCTCAATTCTTCAAGCCCCTGTTCAGGACCTGTTTCCTGTTCCTGGCTGCTGTCTTTGGCCGCTTCTCTCCCGGAGTGCACCATAGACCGCATAAATTCCGACTGTTCTTTCAATAGCCCGGGGTAATCCGAATCCATACCTGCGCCTGACGTTTCTTCCTGCATCGCGGTTCTGGCATCTGCCTTAAGCTCTGTGGGCCTAAATGCAAAACTGCCTGTCCGGCTGACATCTTCCTTACCCTGGAGCATTTCAGATGCCGTTCCATCAGCCTCAAGTCCTGCTGTGGACAGGAGTGCTTCTTCTCCGTTTTCGGCTGCCGGGACGTTCTGATCCTGAAGGACATAAAACAGATCCGTCATGCCAGATTGTCCTGCATCCGGCAGGGAAGCCGCCTGCAATGATCCTAAAGCCGTTTCCTCCTGCAAAATCCCGTCCGCATATCCTGCGGTTTCTTCCGCTTCCGGCGGGAGCATCTCCATCCCGTTTAGCATCAGCATCGCCAGAACCGGATCTGAAGTCTGATCCTTTTCTTTCTGAGGCTTCTCCTGGACTGCCTGCCCGGCTTCCTTCTCCGGCATCGTACTAATCTCCTCTGACGCCCTGTCGGAAATATCCTTCGTCTGCTGTCCACCGGCACTCACTTCTGTTCTTTTCTCTTTGGGAGGCTCCGGTTTCTTTCTGTCAGCCACCGTTTTCTGAAAAACCTCCAGGAAACTGTTTTCTGTCTTTCCGGCGCTCCTGCTTCCGGCGCCCGCTGCTTCTGTGCTCCGAAATCCAGGGGCATCCGTATTCATCACTGCTCTCATCTTTTCTCACCACCTTTCTTTTCTGACATATTTATATGGAATCGCAGTTCCTCACAAAGGCTTCCGCAACATGTTCTGCTATGATCTCCTGCTGCTCCTTTGCTTCGTTCCTGCGGTATTCCTGCAATTGGTTTTCCTTCAGTTTTTCCAGTTTCTTGACTTCCTGGGATGCAGCCAGCACCACCTGGCGCTGCCGCTCGATCTTCCCGGCAATAGCGGACAAATCGTCCTCCAGGGCCTCCAGCTGCTTTCTGCCGCTATCCAGCACCATATAACACGCTTTTAATGCGAACACTGTGGTCCCCGCCGCTTCCTTCTGGTCCATATCGGCACGGGTCCTCGCATTCTCAAGCTTCAGCTCTTCCTTCCGGGCTTCCAGGCGGTCCCGTTCTGCAGTCAGACGTCCCATGATCCCCTGCTCTTTGTCCAGGTTCTGGATCTGATAAGACAGCATACGCTCCAGGGAAAATGAAAATTTTTTCATGGTTCTTCACCCTATTCCGTCAATTTTATCATCTGGATCACCGTTTCATCCAGGGAAAAGCTCTCATCTGTCTTCTGCTGAAGGAACTCGTAGATCCGGTCGATCCGCTTCAGAGCCTCATCCAGTTCCCGGTTGGTCCCTTTTTTGTAGGCTCCGATGGAGACCAGATCGATATTGTTCTCGTATACAGAGAGCAGCTTCCGGATCGCTCCGGCGGCCTCTTTGTGCTCCGGCGCAGCGATCTCACTCATAAGACGGCTGATGCTTGCCAGAACATCTATGGCAGGATACCGGTTCTTCATCGCCACTTTCCGGGACAGCATGATGTGTCCGTCGATGATCCCCCGGACCGTATCGGACACCGGTTCGTTGGCGTCGTCCCCTTCTACTAATACTGTGTATATGCCGGTAATAGAACCGGTCTCAAAATTACCGGAACGCTCCAAAAGCTTGGGAAGCTCCGAATATATGGAGGGCGTATAACCTCTGGCGACAGGAGGCTCGCCTATGCTTAAGCCGATCTCCCTCTGCGCCATGGCGAACCGGGTGAGGGAATCCATCATCAACAGCACATCTTTTCCCTGATCTTTAAAATATTCCGCTATGGTGGTCGCCGTCATGGTGCACTTGGCGCGCATCATCGCCGACTGGCTTGAAGTCGCCACGACCAGGACAGAGCGTTTTAACCCCTCTTCGCCCAAATCTCTGTTTATGAATTCCATGACCTCACGGCTTCGCTCTCCCACAAGCGCGATCACGTTGACGTCCGCTTTTACATTCTTGGCGATCATGCCCATGAGTGTGCTCTTGCCGACGCCGCTTCCCGCAAAGATCCCCATTCTCTGGCCTTTTCCAATGGTCAGAAGGCCGTCTATGGCCTTGACTCCCATCTGGATGGGCGTATCGATCCTGGGGCGGTCCATGGGGTTGGATCTGCCGCCGGTAATCGGATAATAGGTCGTGCCGGTCAGCTCGCCTTTCCCATCCATCGGTATGCCCAGGGCATCAACCGTCCTGCCGATCAGCTGCTCCGAAACAGGTATCATCAGCCGCTCTCCCGTATTGCGGACGGCGCTTCCATAACCGATCCCCTCGATCTCTTCGTAAGGCATCAGCAGGACCCTGTTTTCCCGGAAGCCCACAACCTCCGCACAGACAGGAGGCCCGCCGCCCGGGACATCGATCATACATACATCTCCGATCCTGCAGGATGGCCCCATAGCCTCAACGGTGGTCCCGACGATCTTGTCTATCTTACCCAGATAGGTATAAAGGTCACTTCCCTGCAGCGCCTGCTTAAGCTGTTCCAGTTCCATATCAGTTACCGTCTTATGTCTGCCTGTCCAATGCTGCCAGCTGTGCTTTTAAATTCTCCAGCTGAACGAACACGGAAGCGTCCACAATCCCTTCTTCTGTCTCAATCTGGACATATCCCGGAGGCTGGTCCTCCGTCTTGATCCGCAAAAACCCGTCATTTTTCTCACGGAGTGGTTCCAGTTTTTTCTCCAGGGCCTCCACAAGTTCCAAAGAACGGTCCGAAAGATGGACCACAATATTCCGTTTGTCCCGCTCCGAAAGTACAGCCCGCTCTACCAGCTCTGCAATAGCTGCGTCATCTTCCTTCAGCGCCTTACACAGGATCTTTTCAGCGATCTTTAGAGAAATTCCGGCCAGCTGTTCCTGCAGCTCTCTGGCCTGCTGCCCCATCTGCTCTTCTATATCCTTTACACAGCTTCGGATGTCAGACAGCTGGCTGGCGATCTCTGTGCCGGCCTCAGCAATCCCGGCCTCATAGCCCTCTTTCCTGGCTTCTTCCTTGATGTGCTCCGCCTGCTTCGCCGCAGTGTTGACGATCTTATCGCGCTGGGCGTATGCGTCCTCCAAAATCGCGGCGGCAGACTGTTCCGCCTGGCTCCTGGCTCGTTCCAGGATCCTCCGCTTTGCCTCTGAGATCAGCGCATATCCCCGCTCAGCCTCTTCTTCCCCCGGCGGATGCTTCAGTCCGTCAGGGTCCGGGACCAATGGTACTTCATCGGTCTTCTGGTATACCTTCACCTTCAGGCTCCCGGTCACCGTCTGGTCAGATTTTAATATCCTAGACAATGATTTCATCCTTTCCATCCTTGGAGATCACAATCTCGCCTTCTTCCTCCAGACGCCGGATCACAGCCACGATCCGCTGCTGTGCGTCCTCCACATCACTCATGCGGATATTGTGCAGATATTCGATATCGCTCTGAATGGACTCCCTCATACGGCTTGACATATTAGAGAAGATCGCTCCGGCCACATCCTTATTGGCAACTTTGAGCGCAACGGCAAGATCCCTGGAATCGCATTCCCGCAAAAACCGCTGAATGGAAAGCGGGTCCAGAAAAGCAATGTCTTCAAATACAAACATCAGTTTGCGCACATCCTCCGCCAGCTGCGGGTTCTTCATATTCAATTCGTCGAAGATATCCCGCTCTGTACTCCGGTCTACATGGTTCATGACATCTGCGATATAATTCAGTCCGCCTACCTCCATAGTCTCCTCTGAAGATGAGGCTCCGATCTTCTTTTCCAGCACATCTTCCACGATCTTGATCGCCATCGGGAGCGCCCGGTCCATATTGGCGATCCGCTCCACCACATCCACTCTTGTGTCGTGAGGCAGGTTTGCAATGATCTTGGACGCCTGCTCCGGCGTTGCATAGGACAGGATCAGGGCCAGGGTCTGGGGATGCTCATTCTGGATCGCAGTCATAAGGGTTTTATAATCCACTTTCCGGATAAAATTAAATGCCTTTGTCTTCAGCGCCTTTGAAACCCGGTCCATCAGGTTCTTGGCCTGCTGCTGGCCGAATGCTTTTTCCAGCACCTCTCTGGCGTAGTCTTTTCCGCCCTCTGTAATGACCTTTTCCGTCACACAGCAGCTGTAAAAATCGCTGGCGATATCCTTCAGCTCATCGTCCGACAGCCTCGGGAGCCTGGTAATCTCCACAGAAAGCTGTTCCACCTCATTCTCCGTCAGGTATTTAAATACCTGTGACGCCCGTTCTGTGCCGAGGATCGATATAACGGCTGCTGCTTTCTGAGCCGGTCTTCTTTCTTCCGCTGCCATTTACTTTTTATCCTCCTTCAGCCATGAACTGATCATGGATGCAATAATCTCCGGATTCATATCGGCAAAGGACTTGACCTGGTTGATCGGATTGCCGTCATTCACCTTTGGAACGGTGTTTACTGCTGTCCGGACCGCGTCCGCCTCTGCTCGTGCAGCAAGGCTGTCCTCTTCCTGAGCTTCTTCTTCCTCGAAGCTTCCGAACACCTCTTCATCCTCGATCTGGTGCTTTTTCTTTCTGCGCCCGAAGAGCACCGCCAGAAGCAGCAGGAAAAGAACCGCACCCGCAACTGCACCTGCGATGACCAGTTTCATGTCAATACCTGTTGTCACCGGTCCCTGCACCGGGACGGACGGTACAGGCGTCTCAGCCTTTTTCTCGGTTTCCGTCTGCTGGAAGCTGGAGACTACAATATCCTCCGGCGGAATATTGGCAGCCTTGGATGCCGCATCGATCAACTGCTGTTTCTTCGATTCCGTCAGGTTATCATCGTTTACCGTGATGGCCACGGTTGCCTTCTGAAGCTTCACATTATCCCGTTCAATCTGCTTTTTTATGTATCCGACCAGATAATCCACGTCGCGGTAATACTCCCCGCTGCCCGTGTTGCCGCCGCCTGCGCCCGCTGCGCCGTAGGTGGGGATATCTGTATTGTTCTCTTCTCCAGCGATGCCTCCGGCCCCGGTGCCTCCGCCGCCGTTACTGCTGCCTTCCCGGTACCGGTCCACAACCCCCTGGCCATTTTCCTGAGGTTCATACTGCAGATCTTCCGTGATCATCCTGTCATAGTCGATGACAACGGTTGCAGATACCCGCATCTGGCTTGGTCCATATGCCAGCGCCAGAACATTTTTGATCTTGCTTTCCAGCTTTTCTTCCACCCGGGACTCAAAGTCCAGGCGGTTGAGGCCCGCACCTGCGCCTCCCACATCATCGGAAACCATCTCCACCATGGTCTCTGCGTTTACCACCGTCACATTTTCCGGAAGCAGCCTGGGAACACTGTCTGCGATCAGGTTTTTGATCGCCGCCACCTTCTGCGGCGACAGCTCATAGGACGGCATCATCGTCAGGGACACTGCGCCTGTGCTGTCAGAGGTCTCCGCATCCCATACATAGCTGCTCTCATCAGACACATTCAGGGTGACGATCGCATTCTTGACTCCCGTCATATCCTTCAGAGTCCGCTCGATCCGGTCCTGCAGGTTTAAGAGCAGGTACTGGCGCTTTTCAAACTCCGTCGTGGTAAATCCCATATTATCCGAAAAAATATCAAAAGGAAGTGCCGTTTTCGGATAGCCCAGCTGGGTCATGTCGATCATAATATCGCCAAGCCTGGTCTCCGGAACCGTCACTTCTCCCTCTGAATTTCTTCTCGCCGGCACGCCCCTGCTGCTGAGCACCGCCATGATCTCACTGTTTTCTTCCCTGGAGATTCCAGGGTACAGAGTGACATACTCTCCACTCCTGTCCATATTGAGAAAGACTGCCGCTGCGACTGCCACGATCACTGCAAGTAAGGCTCCGCCCGCTACGGCTTTCTTTTTTTTACTTCCCAAAAGGCGGCTGGCGCCTTCACTGCTGCCAACCGCTGATTTTATCTTATCCCCCACACTCATGCTTCCACCAACACTATCTTCTGATTTTTATGATATTCTTATATCTGCATTCCCATGATCTGGTTGTAGGCACTGACTGCCTTACTTGCCAGCTGGGTCGTAAATTCGATCGCTGCCGCCGACTGCTCCGCCTGGATCAGCGCAGTATGTAAGTTGTCCACCTCGCCGGCAGCCAGCTTTATATCCATCTCCCGGGTCTTCTGGACCGCCTGGTCCGCATCCCGGATAGCGTCTTTTAATATGGACTGAAAGCCAGTCCTGGGAGACGCGCCTGTTCCGGCCCCGGCGCTCTGCATCTCTTTCAGGGAAACGGGGCCTTCCATCCTTGTGATCGGTACAATAAACATATTTTTCTCCACTTTTTCCGTTTTTTGTAACTCACTTAAGACAAGTATAGCTTTAACAGGCAATAACGTCAACTCAATTCTTAAGATTTTTGTCGATTTCCAATATTTACCGTAAACATTTTGTAATTATTAATAGATCCAGATCCCGTCCTGATTCAGGTAATATCCCCCTACGTAGGCATCCCTGACCATCGTACCGTCCTCGGGACTGAAATAATACCAGGTGCCGTTGTCCAGGAGCCATTCTTTATGCATGCTGCCGTCCGGATCCATATAATACCGCTTCCCGTCAACCGTGATCCATCCTGTCTGCATCACGCCGTCTCCGCCCAGATAATACCATTTGCGGTTATCCTGGAGCCATCCGATCTGCATTGCGCCGTTGCTGTCCAGATAGTAATAGTTCCCATCCTTTCTCTGCCATCCGGTCATGATATAGCCGTCATATCCGAACAGGTACCTCTTGCCGTCGATATCCTTCCAGGTGTTGGCAGGATAAGATCCGTCCGGATTCCGGTACCACCAGCCCTCTGCGTTCTTCTGCCAGCCGATCTGGGAAGGATCCAGTTTGTCCGTATTCCGCTCAGACCGGTCGCTTCCGTAGGTCTCGTCGGAATCAACGCTGATCTCCTCGGAGCTGACCCAGTCCCCGCTGACAATATATTTCTCCTCATCCGAATTCTTCGGTATCGCCCTCACCTTAAAATAATAATCCCCAGGCTGGGTCATAAACGGATAAAAATCATATGTGGTCGCATTCACCTTGGGGACTCCCTGGACCTGCTCCCCGTTGCGGTACAGCTTAAGCTCATACGCGCCGGCGTATTCAACCGGGTCCCAGCTGGCCTTGCCAAGAGGATACCCCACCCATTCTGCATTGTCCGTGATGTCCAGTTCGCCGGATACGGGGTTCAGCTTCAGGGTGAGCAGCGACGTCTCATCGTCATTGATCCGCTTTACCTTGCTGTACTCGGCGCCGTCGATCTGGAACTTGCCGGAACCGGTGGTCTTATAAAAATAGTAGCCGCTCACTGCATGGATCTCTACGGTTATCTTGGGGACCTCGCCCAGTTCCAGATAGTCCTTTTTCCCGGAATCCCAGGTATAAGCCCCTATAGTATACTGTCCGCTGTCTGTCGTGATATTGACGCTGGACGCCTCCACATCATAGTCGGCCTGGACATTGGAACGCACCCGTATGGAAACGGATGTGATCGGAGTCCTTGTCTCCTGTTTCTTAACTGCTGCCAGCGCCTGTCCCATAAACAGGGAGCTGCTTAAGCAAAGCGCCAGGAGCCCGGCTGCCATCCTTTTAAACCCTTTCATCTTTTTGTCCTCCTCGTATTCTTATGGTACGTAAACACCGTCTGGATTGATATAGTACTGTCCCACCATGCGGTCTTTCACCATCTGCCCGTTAGAGGGGTCCAGATAATACCAGCTCCCGCCGGAAGAGATCCATCCGGTTGCCATAGTCCCGTCATAGTTCATATAATACCACTGGTCTCCCACGGCCAGCCAGCCGCCGGATATCTTTCCTTTATTCTCATCCAGGTAATACCACTGGCGCTTGTCCTGGAACCAGCCTGTCACCATATCCCCATTGCTGGTAAGGTAAAACTCCTTGCCGTTCCACCTCTGCCAGCCGGTCAGCATATAGCCGTCCAGGCCGAATAAATACCATTTGCCGTCTATCATCTGCCAGCAGTTGGTCGGATGGCTGCCGTCCGCATTCTTGTACCACCAGCCGTTTCCATCCTGCTCCCAGCCGGAAGCCCGGCCCGTCGGATAAGAGTTGTCCGGCTGCCCCGCTGTCTGGGCTGGCTTCCGGTCTCCCGCCGCTGTCGCATCCCTGAGGGTGACTTCCTGTATCCCGGACTCTGTCCACCCGCCTTCCTCCAGATATTCCTCCTGGGAGTTCAGCTTGGGAATGGCCCTTACCTTAAAATAGTAGTCTCCCTTCACAGTCATATATCCGTAAAAATCATAATTGGTCGTGGTGGTCTTTTTTACATGGTGCACCAGGGTGTTGCCCCGGTACAGCTTGACCTCGTAGGCCGGCGCTCCTTCTACCTTGCCCCATTTCGCCTTGCCAAGAGGGCCGTCCTCCCAGTAAGCGTCCTCCACGTCCTCCAATATCCCTTTTACCGGGTCCAGTTTCACGGTGATCACCGCAACGCGGTTGTCGTCCTGATTGCGGCAGGAGGAGTATTCGGCGCCCCTGACCGAGACCTTACTTGCATTCAGTCTGGTAAAATAGTAGCCTTCCTCCGCTTCTATGGTGATCTCGGCACGCGGTACCTCGCCAGCCTTCCAGTTGCTCTTGTCATTTACAAGGCTGCTGGAGACCACGTGATATTTGGAACTGCTTGCGGTGGCAGAGACCGTACCGTGCCCGGCATCCGCCTCCACTGAGGATTCTACCCTCACTGATACGGACTTTATGATCGTATCCGCGCCCCATGCTGAGCCTGCCCACAAAGCGGACAGCGCCAATATGGCTGCCGCTGTTTTTGCCATACTAAAATATTTTTTATTCATTGTTCCTCCCTCATAGACTCTTTCCTGTGTTATTGCCACGGCCTCCGGATCGATACGATCGTCCGGTAAGCCGGATCGTCGTCCACGCGGATCCCCGCTTTGGTCGACCTTGCATGGACGATCTTTCCATCACCGATATACATGGAAACATGCCCCGGATAGCAGATCAGGTCTCCCGGCTCCATATCCTCATAAGCGATCTCTCTGCCGTAATATGCCTGTTCTCCCGAAGTCCTTGGGATATTTACCCCAAAGTGCTTATATACCGACTGGGTAAAGCCGGAACAATCAGCCCCGCCAGTCAGGCTGGTCCCTCCCCATACATAGGGATTCCCCACAAACTGCAGTGCATAATCGGCCACCTGGCGTCCGAACAGGCTGCCTCCCATGCTTTTTACAGGCGCCCTGGCGATCGCCGTCCCGGAGACATCCGGCCCTGCGGTCCCTGCTGCCCTTCTCTGCGCTGCCAGACGCTCCGCCTCCTGTCTCCGTCTCTGCGCGGCCTGTTCCTGCAGGACCCGGATCTGTTCGGTCTTCTCCCTGGCAGTCCTGGCCCACAGCTGGGCTTCCTGCTCCGCCTCTGAGAGCCTGCGGTCAAAATCAGCAGCTTCCGCCCGCTTCCCGGTAACTGCAGACTCAAGCGCTGTCTTGCGCTGCCCGTGTTCCTGCTCCATGGCGAGCAGCTCGGACTGCTTCTCCTCCAGGGTCTCTTTTTGCTGCATGGCTTCTTTTTTTATATCCTCATAATCAAGGATCATGTTTTTGTCATATTCATATAACTGCTGGAAATACTCTGTCCCGTTGATCACATCGCCTATATTTTTCGACCGGAGAAGGATATCGAGATATGTGATCTCCCCCTCCTCGTAGAGAAACTGGATACGCTTTTTCAGCATGGCATACCTGCGGTCCTGGTCTGCTTTCGTCTGCCGGTACACCTTATCCGCATCCCCGATCTGATCCCGGAGACCGCTGATATCTTCCTCCAACAGCTCCATATCCGTAAGGAGCGCGGTCAGTTCCAGATCCAGCGCATCTGCCTCCCGGGCAGAATTCTCTTTTCCCTGTTCCAGCAGCTCCATATCCCGCTCCGCTGCCTCCTGTCTCGCCTCTGCCGCCCGCCGTTCCCGCTCCGCTTCCGGTATGGTAACGGCAAAAAACGGTCCAGGGACGCAGCATCCAAATCCCGCTGACAGGATGACCGACAAGGCCAGTATCCGGACAGGTATCTTTGTGTGCCTCATGCTTGTCTTTTGTTTTCCTCCCGCCAAAATCTTATGGTACAAATTTCATTATTTAATTATATCAGTTCTTATAAAAAACAGCAAGAATTAAAAACTGTAACCACTTTTTGTAACCATTTTTTACAAAGAATGTATAAAATGAATAAAGCCATTGCAAATGATTTTTACATTTGTAATGGCTTTATCCCGCCGCTCTATTTGTTTGCCTAAAACGCCTCCTGCCTTAAGCACCTGTCAAAAAACCGCAGGATCAGGGCTTTCGTCTCCGCCTGGAAAAATTCTTTCGTTCCGTGCCCCGCGCCCTGCAGGATATAAAACTCAGCCCGGTCTTCCATTCCGGCGTCCACAATCCTGTTATAAAAATCCTCGCTTATGGTCCACGGGACCAGCTTGTCGCAGTCTCCGTGAAGGATCAGGATCGGGCTTAATGCCTCCGTCAGGATATAGGGCGGGCAGAACTGCCTGGCCCGCTCCCGCATGGTAGCCGGGTCTCCGCCCAGGACTGCGCCCTCGTGGGTTTCTTCCATGGTCTTCCAGCGGTAATCCGGCTCCGTCCGGATCTTCTCCTCATCAATATCGATCAGCTTCAGAAAATCCACCGGACCGAACAGATCACAGCAGGCCTGTACTCTGGATGAAAAACCGCCCCATTCTCCGCTGTCGTACAGGTCGGAATTGACCGCAGCCAAAGCCGCCAGATGCCCTCCTGCGGATCTTCCGATCACACCGATCCGATCCGGATCGATCTCATACTCGTCCGCGTGGGCGCGCAGGAACCGGATTGCCGTTTTCACATCTATGATCTGATCCGGGAGATGCCCCTCTGCGCTGCTGCGGTAATACATGGACGCCAGTACATATCCGGCTTCCGCCAGGAACTGCATTTCCGCCACCATCAGGTTTTTATCACAGCCCCGGTAGCCGCCGCCCGGAATCCAGAGGAGCGCAGGCTTTGGAGTCCTGTCATCGCTCTCGTCATCTCGCCCTGCAGCCAGTCGCATTTCGCTGTTCCCGTTCTGCAGCATGATGGACATTTTCAGCTCCATCTCATTGCCCTTAAGATCCTTCTGTCTGGAATATGTAATATTATCAATAAAATTAATGCTTTTTCGTTCCCTGCCCGGTTTGATCACTTTTTTCATCTATATCAGCTTCCTTTCCGCATTCTACATCATTTTATAAATCTTTATATCCACGCCGCGCACGCCGTCCACTGTACTTCCGGACAGGCTTCCCACATATACGCCATAATTGAGCCACTCGTATCTCCCCCGCGGCGCATGGAAGGATGGGCGGGTCTGGATCAACGTGTTTTTCTCCTGCTCGGTATACTTATACCCCAGGTTCTCAATGGCTATATAAACGCCGTCATCTGTCTGAAGGAGATATTTCGCAGACACAGTGCGGGAATGTACCGTATCCTCGCTGTCACCTCCGACCCCCAGATTCCAGTCGGCTCCTCCGGGGACCACACGCCCCTTAAGCTTTTCCCCCTCAAAATGGCCGCCCCTGATCTGGATCACCTTTAAATATCCCCAGTCATTGCCTCCCACCACCAGGCGGTCTTCCTCAGGACAATCTGCCCTCAGTTCCATGACCAGCTCTGCATCCAGCTTTACTTTCATATGCCCTTCTTTCCTTTCTGCATTATCAATTCGCTATATCCGTCAGCAATTTTTATGTTTCTATGGAAAAGGAGCCGGAATACGGCTCCTCACTTCTTCCAGGTCCACAATCAGAGTGACGCCTGACGGATCGATCCGATCACAAGCTCCTGGCCTTCTTTCCACTCCTCCGTACAATGTACGATAAATCCATGATAAGAGTCCAGGAAACGCTTTGCAGTCACCTTCACCCCGGCTGCGATCATACGTTTCGCATACTGCTCGTCCTCAAAGCGGAAATTATCGTTTCCGGCGCTGATCACCAGCGCTTCCGGAAGACCGGCAAGCATCTCATCGGATGCCAGGAGCGGACTGCAGTATGGGTCTTTCAGCAGATCCAGGTTGCCGTCCGTATATGCCAGACTGAACATCCGCCCGCGCTCCGCCGGGATCATATTGGTTTCTGCGCCCGGCTTGTCCGCCGGATCTGTCACCAGGTCAAACGCCCCGTAATCCAGGACCTGAAGGCAGAGCTTAAAGTCCTTTGTCTGATTGGCTTTCAGGCAGACAGCCGCCGTCAGGTTCGCGCCTGCGCTGTGTCCGCCCATGGAGACCCGTTTTGCATCGCCGTCCCAGACATCCAGCATGGCAAACACCCATCTGCACACGTCATAGCACTGGTTGAATGCGGTCGGATACGGATATTCGGGAGCCAGGCTGTAATCCACATCGACCACGATCCCCTCGATGGCGTCCGCCACCCTGGCGGAATAAATCTCATCCCGGAGTACATGGGGACGCACAAACCCGCCTCCGTGGACATTGATATGGACCCGGCATCCCGGCGTCCGGTTTTTTGCAGTAAATACATAGCATTTCACCGGGCCTTCGCAGGTGGGGGCTTCTGCTTCTTCCCGCACGGCCAGCTCTAGGTTTCGGCAGTATTCCGGCGTGATATTCTCCTTTGCGACACTTGTGCCCCGCAGGACCGTGACCATATGTTCTTTTTCTTCTCTTGTCAGCATGTTAGGACCCTCATTTATTTTTTGCCCTGCGGCTCTTTAATGCCTTGCCGATCAACGGACCAACGACGCTGTAAAGAGCGATCAACAACAGTACCAGTGAGATGGGACGCGTCACAAAGGACGTCATATCCCCTTTTGCATAGGAACAGCCCATGCGGAAATAGCTCTCGATCTTGCTGCCCAGGATGAATGCCAGCATCAGCGGCGTTCCCGGCATTTTAAAGAACTCCATCATGATCCCGACCGCTCCAAACACCAGCACTAAGTACACGCTGAACATGGAGGTGGAAGCCGAGTACGCCCCCAGGAAGCAGATCATCAGGATCGCACTGTAGAGATAGTGGTAGGGCGCTTTCAAAAGCAGGGGGAACCAGCGTTTCGTAAACAGCTCCGTGATCAGGATCAGGATCGCGGAAACCAGCACCGCTGCGAAGATAAGGTTCGCCAGATCCGGGTTATTCTTGATAAACATCGGGCCTGCCTGCAGTCCGTGGATGGTCATGGCCGACATCAAAAGCACCGTCGTCGCATCTCCCGGAATACCGAGCGCGATCATCGGGATCAGCGCGCCGCCCACACCTGCGTTGTTGGAAACCTCCGTAGCCCAGACGCCGGCGTCGATACCAGTGCCGAACTCCTCCGGATGCTTACTCATGCTCTTGGCCTGCCCATAAGCGATCAGGTTTGCGATCCCGGAGCCCATGCCGGGTAAAAAGCCGATACCAAGTCCGATTCCAAGAGACGCTATGATGGTTTTCATATTGTCGGTGATGTCTTTTAGGGTAAGGCCAAAGCCCTTTAAGGAACCGGCGTCAACCTTTGGCATATCCAGATTGCCCTTGGCATAGCTGGTGGCAACCTGCTGCAGTGCAAAGGTTCCCATAAGCAGACAGATCACATTGATCCCGCCATACAGATTGGTGTTTTTAAATGTGAACCGCAGCTGGTTGGTGACCATATCAGCTCCCACCGTAGAGAGCCACAGGCCAAAAAACGCCGCAAGCAGGCCTTTAAAAATAGAGCCGTTGCTCAAGCCCACTACCATGGTGATCGCCATCAGACAGAGGCTGAAGTACTCCCACGGTCCCAACAGCAGCGCAATGTCGGCTATATAGGTAGAGCACAGCGTCGCGATAATGATCGAGACCATGGTACCGATAAAGGAACCGGTGATCCCTATGGTCAGCGCCCTGGCCGCTTTGCCCTTCTGAGTCATCGGATATCCGTCGTAGCAGGTTCCGATCGATGCCGCCGAACCTGGAATCCCCACCAGCACAGCGGCGATAAAGGAACCGGACACGCCGCCCACATACATGCCTAACAGCATTGCAAAGCTTAAATTCGTATTGAGCGCAAAGGTCATGGGCAGAATCAGGGTAATGCCGAGCCCGCCTGACAATCCGGGAATCGCACCGAGTACACAGCCGACCACGCAGCAGAGGTACATCATGATGAAATTCACCGGCTGGAACAATACGCCCAGTGCAGAAAGATAACTTGCCATGATTGATTTCCTCCTTTATGGCATCCGGATGCCAAGGGATTCCCAGACAACGCCCTTGGGCAGTGGAATATGAAAGCCTCTTGTGAAGCCAAAGTAACAGATGCTGCCAAGCAAAACACTTAGAACGACTGCAAAGATCAGATTGATCTTCTTTTCTGCCCTGAGTGTGAGGATGAATATCATCATCCCCGCCATAGAGGTGATCCAAAAACCGATCCAGTTCATGGCGGCACAGAACATAATGCATTCAGCCATGATCAGAAACATGCGTTTCCACCCAGCCTGGTCCAGGTAAGGCGCCGGACCTTTTTTCGCTTCCTCCGCTTCCTTTCGCCCGTCAAAAACCATGGAGAGTACAGCCATAAGGATCATGCCGAACGCAGAAATATATGGAAACAGCTTGGGCCCCGGTTCGTTGGAAACCAGCCGCTCCGGAATCATGGTCGTCTGCCACAGGACCCACACAGAGAACACAAGGAATACGGCGCCCATAATGTATGTACGGTTCAATTTCTTCATGTAAATCCCTCCTGTCAGCGGACTTTTAACCCCATAGCGGTTACCAGGTCATCCTGGAACTGCCACTCCGCCGCCAGCGCATCGACCGATCCCTGATAGTCAACTGCGTCAATATAGGTTGCCATAGCGTTGTTGCCTTCGATAAAGGATGAAACCTCTGTTGCTTTCATGATCGCCTCGTTGATCGCCCTGCAGACCTCATCCGGGGTGTCCTTCGGCGCCACTACATAATAGTTGGAATCCCATGTGGTATCTACGCCCTGTTCCTGGGTGGTGGCAAACTTGCCGTCTAACTCCATGCCGACCAGCTCGCTCATATTCTCCAGTGTTGCAACCTTCGGCCCCAGGCTGCCCAGAACGGTCAGCTTGCCGTCAGCGTCATAAGACTGTGCATTGGGAATGGAGCAGTTTGCAATATCGATCGCACCGGAGGCCACATTGGTCAGCTTATCCGCCTCAGAGGAGCACTGCACATAATTGACAAGACCTGCATCTCCGGTCAGTCCTTCCACAAGAGAAGTGAACAGCACCTGCGTGGTGCCTCCTAAGGAACAGCCTACCACGACCTCGCCCGGATTTGCTTTGACATACTCGGCAAACTCCATAAAATTCTTGTACGGCGCATCCGGCTTTGCGATGATCGCCTGGGGACCTCCCTGGTTCATGATGCCTACCACCTTTAGATCGTCCTTAATATTGACCTCAGATGACCCGCAGAGATACTGGATGATCGCTCCGCCATGGCAGGTGCCAAGGGTGAGGCCGTCCGGAGCCGCATTCTTCACGTGCTCCATGCCCACTTCACTGGTATCATAGTTGGTGACAATAAAGTTGACGCCTGGACACACCTCTGTAAGAGCCTGGGAGAGATACCGGGTATAAAGGTCTGTTCCGCCGCCTGCCTTTGCCGGAACGTCGATATACACATTGGCTCCTGCCGCCCATGCGCCTCCTTCGGCTGGGGCTACGTCCTGGTTCTGCGCTGCTGTCGCCGCCTTCCCCTCCGTCGTGTCTGCTGCCGCCGAAGCTCCTCCGTCTGAGGAACACCCTGTCAGGCTTGCCGCTGCCAGACATACCGCCATCGCTGATACCAAAATTCTGTTCTTTTTCATTTTCCTTCTCTCCCTTGCTTGATTGTTTGTCATAACAAATAATTATATTTTATTTTATTATTTGCCAGATATAAACTTTTTGACGATTCATTTTCCCTAATTTCCTCGTCCGTGATTTTATTGTAATATACAGAACTCACGTTGACAAACAGGTTTATATTATATATCATATAAGCAAAAGTTATATTTTCGAGGTGCAGAATGAACACAAAACAGCTGTCCTATATCATATCCATCGCAGAACACGGGAACCTTACCGCCGCTGCCGCAGAGCTTTCCGTCTCCCAGCCCGCTCTCAGCAAATATCTGACCGAGCTGGAGGAGGAACTGGGGACTGATCTTTTTCTGCGCCATAAAAAAAGACTCTACCTGACCGCAGCAGGTAAAATCTATGTGGAATCCGCCAGGCGGATCATCTCCGTAAAGGAACAGACCTATCAGATGATAAGCGCCCTGTCCGGCAGTTATCAGAAGACGATCACGGTGGGCATCACGCCTCTGCGGGGCGCTATGGCGATGGCAAGGATCTTTCCCCATTTCCACAAGCGCTACCCTCATATCAATATTGCTCTGAAAGAACAATATCCGGCGGAGCTCCGGCAGTCTGTGCTGAACCGTACGGTCGATCTGGCCCTGCGCACCTGCATCGATCTGGAGGACCCGGAGGTCCAGTTCATCTCCGCCCACGAGGAGGACTTGGTGCTCTTTGTCCCTTCTTTCCACCCACTGGCCTCACTGGCTGCGCCCGATCTGCAAAACCTGACTCCGGTGGAGATCCACCGGTTCCAGGATACCCCTTTTCTTATCGGCAAGAAGGGTTCTACGATCCGGCAGCTTACCGATATTATCTTTCAGGAAAACCAGATGCAGCCCACGATCGTATATGAATCTGATAATAACTTAATCCTCAAGAACATGGCCCAAAACGGCGCCGGGATCACCCTCCTGCCCCGCTTTCATATGGAACCGTGCAGCAGCGTGGTCTACTTTCGCCTAAAGCCCAATTACTCCATGCACATGGCGATCATGGCACCAAAGAACCATGTACTGACAGAGGAAGAACGATACCTGGCCGCACTGAACTTCGCATCGGAATCCAGTCCCAGCTACCGGTTCAATCCCTGTCCGCTGGCAAAGGAGATCATCGATGAATTCCGGATCTCCGGATTGTTATATTAGTTTATGGAATTTTCAGGAAAGGCTTAATGATGGACACGAAAATAATAGAATATGTGATCGCGATCGCAGAAGAAAAAAGCCTCAGCAAAGCGGCAGAAAAGCTGTATATCACTCAGCCTGCCTTAAGCCAGCGGCTGAAAAAACTGGAGGCGGAGCTGGGAACCGCACTGTTTATCCGGGACAACACAGGGCTTACCATCACCGACGCCGGCCGGATCTATATCAATGGCGGCCGCTCTGTCCTACAGATCAAGCAGGAGGCCCTTAAAAAGCTCTCCGGCATGAACCGGCGCAACCGTGACCTGCTGCGGTTCGGCTGCGCTACATCCGTCGCTTTGGAGTGTATCCCCGCATTCCGGGAAAAATATCCGGATATCGAGCTGATCCCCCAGCGCTGCACCACTCCGGCTGCCAAGGACGCCCTGGTCATGGGACAGATGGATATCGCCGTCCTCCTGACCTCCTCCCTCCAGCACAGCACTTTAGAGTACCTGCCCTTATCGAAGAATGAGCTGCTTTTAGCCGTGCCGGAGAACCATCCTGCTCTGGGGGATGGTTCTGCCCTTCAGGACCATTATGACATGCTGCAGAACGATTATTTCATTCTCAGCCCGTCCCCCTCCTATTCCAGGGATTTGGAAGAACAGGCGCTGCGCATCATGGGGATCAAGCCGTCCGTGCTCTGCGAGATCAATGATAACGTCTCACGCCGTTACATGCTGAACCGGAAGCTGGGAAACGGCTTTCTCCCCAGCTATACCGTCCAGGGCAGCGATACCTTCCGCACCTTTTCCATGCAGCCAGGGCTGGAATTTTACGTGGTCGCAGCCTACCCAAAGACCATCACCCTGTCCGAACCCATGAAGTATATGCTGCGTCTGCTTCTCACTATTTTTGATACGCAGGACCTGTAGCCATTCTATTCCAATATCTCCCCGTTGCTCTCGATCACCTTCTGATACCAATAAAATGATTTTTTCTTCCACCTTTTGTATGTGCCGCTTCCGTCATCCTGCTTATCCACATAGATGAAACCATAGCGTTTCCGCATCTCCCCGGTCCCTGCGCTGATCAGATCGATCGGCGCCCATGTGGTGTAGCCCCAAAGCTCCACCCCGTCTTCCTCCACCGCCGCTTTCATGGCACGGATATGGTCCCTCAGATAATCAATCCGGTAATCATCCTCCACATACCCGGAAGCATCCGGGGTATCTATGGCTCCCAGCCCGTTTTCCACAATGAACAGAGGCTTCTGGTACCGGTCGTAAACCTGGTTTAAGGTGATCCTTAATCCCAGCGGATCAATGGGCCATCCCCACTGGCTGAACTTTAAGTATGGATTCTTCGCGGATTTGAAAAGATTGCCCCCGGCCTCCTCCTCTTCCCCTCCCGGAGCCGCAATACAGCGGCTGTTATAATAGGAAAATGAGATGAAATCTACCGGATGGTCCCGCAGGAGCTCTTCATCCCCCAGTTCCATCACCGGCATCACCCCCGCCCTTGTAAGGCGTTTTCTGGCATAGGACGGGTAATATCCTCTGGCCTGGATATCCACAAAAAAGTAATTTTCCTGATCCGTCAAAAGCGCTTCCCACACATCCTCCGGCCTGCAGGAATAGGGATAAGCACAGCCCGCCGCGAACATACACCCCACCTTATTCTCCGGATTGACCTCATGGGCAAGCTTCGTAGCCAGGGCGCTGGCCACCAGCTCATGGTGGGCAGCCTGATACTTGACGGCGTCTTCAGGCTCCCCTTCCTGAAAGCAAAGCCCCGCGCCCATAAACGGCGCATGCAGGATCATATTGATCTCGTTAAAGGTCAGCCAGTACTCCACATATTCCCGGTAGCGGGTAAAGAGCACCTGGCACAGCTTTAAATAGCAGCCAATCATCTCCCTGCTCCTCCACCCTCCAAACCTGTGGATCAAGTGGAGCGGGCAGTCAAAATGGGAGATGGTCACCAGCGGCTTAATCCCATATTTCCTGCACTCGCAGAAAATCTCCTCGTAGAAGCGCAGCCCCTCCTCATTGGGCTCTTCCTCATCTCCGTTGGGGAATATCCTGGTCCAGGCAATGCTTAAGCGGTACACTTTAAACCCCATCTCTCCAAACAGGCGGATATCCTCCCGGAAATGATGGTACATATCAATCGCCTCAGCCGCAGGATAGAAGTGGTCTTCATCCATCGCAAGCATCCGTTTATGTCCCGTGATCACACCGCTCCGGTCCTCTCCCGCCGGGCATACATCCACATTGGCAAGACCTCTTCCACCTTCCGCAATACCGCCCTCACACTGGTTCGCCGCCGTAGCGCCGCCCCATAAAAAGTCTTTTTGAAATCCCATATCCCACCTCTTATTTCAGCACACTGATCAGATGCTCACCGGCATCCACCCGGCCCTTTGAAGTCTCCACCACATCCAGGAAGCTGTCCGTATTGGTGATCAGTACCGGTGTTTCCAGGCAATAACCTTTTCCTGCTATGAACTCCTGGTCAAAAGTCACAAGGAGCTGGCCTTTTTTCACCCGGTCCCCCTGTTTTATCATGGCCTCAAAGCCTTCGCCGCCCAGCTGGACCGTATCCAGTCCGATGTGGATCAGGATCTCGATCCCGTCATCCGTCCTGATACCGATCGCATGGAGGGTCGGGAACAGGGCGGAAACCTCTCCGTCCGCAGGTGCGAACACCTTCCCCTCCTCCGGCAGGATCGCAGCCCCTTTGCCCAGCACACCGGAAGCAAAGGCGTCATCCTTCACGGCCTCCAGCTTTAATACCTTTCCTTTGATAGGGCTTGCAATCTCAACCTGGTTCATGATAGGAGTCTTCTCTACGGTCAGTTTGCGGCTCTGCGCAGGGACGTCTCCCTTCCCGCCGTTGGTATCTTCCCCGTTCTTTCCCGGAGCCATACCAGTATTCCCGGATGCGCCGCTGCCGCCCGCTCCTGCAGCAGCCACAGCGCTGTCCTCCTTATAAAGCAGCATGGTTGCCGCAAATCCGATCACCATGGAGATGGTCACGCCGATCACAGACACGATCAGATTTCCCATGCCGCCGTCCGGTTCGATCATGGCGGGGAATTCAAAGATTCCCATGCCGCCCATCATGAATTTGCGAAAATTAAACGCTCCCAAAAACCCTCCGCCGATCCCTCCGGCAATGCAGCTGATCACAAAAGGCTTTTTCAGCGGAAGCAGGATACCATAGATGGCCGGTTCCGTAACCCCGAAAATCCCTGAGATAAAGTTCGGCAGAGCCATCTCTTTTAACTGTCTGTTTTTCGTCTTGAAGAAGATCGCCAGCACCACGGCTGAGGTGGCAAAGGTACAGGCGAAAAACGGCATCATCACATTGTCGTAGCCGTTTGTCATGATGTTGTTGATGTACACCGGAATAAAGCCCCAGTGCAGCCCAAAAATAACCAGGATCTGCCAGGTCAGCCCTACAATGGCGCCAGCCAGCATCGGGCTGAAATTCCTGACGGTCATAACTGCCTCCGCAATGATGGTGGAGCCGAAGGTTGCCAGCGGCCCGATCAGTAAGAATCCAGCCGGGATCGCCACAAGCAGGGTCAGCATCGGTACGAAAAAGAACTTTACAAGATCCGGTACAAATCTGCGGAAAAACTTATCGCAGATGGAAGCAAAGTACACCACAAAAATGACCGGGATCACGGTGCCCGTATAGTCCATGGCGATCATCGGGATTCCAAAAAAGGTCGTGTACACCTGCGACTCAAACATCGAGCCGGAAAACAGGGTATAAAGAGCATTCCCTCCCGCTGACAGCGCGCTGCCCTGCACGGTCGGGTAACACATGATGGCTCCCACAACCAGGCCGACCATGGGCTTTAAATTGAACTTTTTAGCAGCCGTGTAGCCCAGGAACAGCGGAAGGAAATTAAACAGCCCGTCACCGATGGCGTTTAAGACCAGGTATCCGCCGCAGGCGGACGTGTACAGGCCCATCGCCACAAACAGGGCATTCAGTCCCTTGACCATACCGCAGGCAGCCATGATTCCGAGTATAGGCTGAAAGATACCGGAGATCACGTCGATGGCCCGGTTAAACAGGCTTCCGGATGGCGCATCCGCCTGATCCGCCTGACTTACCTCCCCTTCCTCCAGACCCAGAAGCGGCATCACATCCGCATAGACGTCCGGCACATGGTTTCCGATCACCACCTGGTACTGTCCGCCGCTTTTCATGACCGTTACAACGCCGTCCATGTTCTTGATCACATCATCGTTTGCCTTGCTCTCATTCTTCAGCTTGAAGCGGAGCCTGGTGATACAGTGCGTCAGACTGATGACATTTTCCCTGCCTCCCACATTCCTGACAATCTCCTTTGCCAGATTCTCATACTTACCCATTTGTCTACCTCCATATAATATTGATTTATTTTCTGAAGGTTTGGCCAACTCAATGTCACCATCCGAACATACATGATTGCTTTTCTGCCTTTTGTTCAGGCCTGTTCCCCGCTGCTGCCTGCCGCTCCGGCCTTCCTGCCGGATTTTCCCAGGACCCGCTCAATATGGATTGTCAGATAAAGCTGTTCATCCTTTGAGAGAGGATATTCGTATTTCTGCGCAATAAATTTTGTGATCTTCTCGACGCCCCGGTATGCTTCCGGATATTTCCTGCGTATGACATCCCACAGATCGTCGTTGTCCTCTCCATCAAATATGTTGCGTTCAACCAGACGCTTTGCAAAAAACTTTAAGTGCGTGATAAATCGGTAATAGTAAACGTCGTCCTCATCAAAATCCACATGGAAAAAGTACTTGACGATGTTGACGATCTCCTGCATGATCCTTGTGATCTCATACATATTATGCATCGTATCCTGGTCCATCTGGGCATTTGCCAGGTGAAGGGCGATAAATCCCGCCTCATCCTCCGGAAGCCGTACCCTGCACCTTAGTTCGATCAAGTCCAGCGCCCAGAGCCCGATCTGGAACTCCTCCCGGTAAAACCTGCGGATATCCCACAAGAGCACGTTCTTCACCGTGATCCCATCCAGGTAACGGATGATGGAGGTATGTACATGGTCGATCAGGGAAATATAGACCATGTCGTTTAACTTCTTCCCCAGGCGGCTCCTGGCCTGGGAAATGATCTCTTCTCCCAGGGCAATGTGTTCCATCGGAATATCCTGTACAAGGATCTGGAACTTGCTGTTCATCTCCGCACCGGAAAGAGAAAAGGTTTTGTCAACCTCCTCGGGCAGGATCTCCTCGCCCGACTTCTTTTTAAAGCAGATTCCTCGCCCCATCACGATCTGCTCTTTGCCGTTCTCATCCAGGATCACAGCAACATTGTTATTCAGAATCTTTGAAATCTTCATAACCTTCCCCCATGATATAAAAAAACCCATATGCACAAATAAATCCAAGAGCCGTGTGCTCTTAAAAATATTTCTACATACAGGTTTAGCTTGCTTGCACAATCACTATCCTTATGTCTAAAGGCATCATAGCACATCAACCATCAGAAGTCAATTGGCTTTCGGCCTCGGGAATGTTTTCTCCGTTTTAGATAATTTTGCAGTGATTTTTTTAGTAAAAATGCGCAAAGGACCTGGTCACAAGCCAAGCTGCGCCAAGATCAGGTCCTTTTTCAAACAATCCCATTGGTTATACAGAGGCAATCGTAAAACTGTTTTTCCCTTTCTGTTTGGTCTGATATAAAGCCTCGTCCGCCTTCTGATACAGCGCTGCGAAGCTGGTACCATTATGCGGGTACAGCGATATGCCAATGCTGGCGGTAAGATGGCAGCGCATTTCTCCGAAGGTCACCTCCGTATCCAGCGCCCGGGAAAGCTCTTTCGCTTTCTCCCGCACATAATCCCTGCCCGGCGCTGGTATAAAGACGACAAATTCATCGCCTCCGATACGGCCGATAATATCCTTCTCTCCAAAATGACTTTTAATGGTATCTGTAAAATGGCAGATGCAGTCGTCTCCAAACGCATGACCAAACCGGTCGTTTACCTGCTTAAAGCAGTCAATGTCAAAAATCATAAACGCATGCATCTCTTCCGGACATTCTAAAAGTGCTTTGTCGATTAACCGTTCCGTCATCTTTTTGGTCAGAAACCCGGTCATCTCATCGGTTGTCGCCTGAAGCTCCCGTTCCTTCTCCTCATCGATCTTCTTGCGGTAGGCAAACATATGGATGGAATTATCCTCCTCGGAAAAGAACATATAAGCATCAATCCGCATCCAGTGGTATGGCTCGCCTTCCAGGGAGATCATAAAATCATAAGAAAGATGATTGTTTCCAGATTCGTATTCCCTGATCGCGTTCTCCGGAGTAAACACCGACACATATCCTTCCCGGAATTCCTCTTTGATCTGCTTTTGTGCAATAGCCTGAAGCCCCCGATCAAAGGGCAGCCCGGCTGCGCCCAAATTGGCAAAATACTCCTCAGTCTTCTTTCCTACATAGGTGTTTTTTGACAGATTAAACTCGTAAATACTATCGTAAAGCTGCTCTGTAGCCTGCTTAAAGATCGTCTGCCGCTCCTCCGTCAGTTTCATTATCTGTTTATCAAAATTGCGGATCACATTCGTGATGACCACAACAACCGTTAAGATGACCGCAGCCAGGACCAGGATGGTGCGGTAAAGCTGTCTCTGCATCTCTTCAACCAGTCGTCCCGTATCCTGTTCCACCACCAGATCCCAGGAAAGCTCCGGGATATAACGGCTTACCACATAGCTTTTTTCTCCATCCGTAGCGTCCCTGTCTGACCACAGTTCCAGATTCCGTTCTGCATTGTCCCAGGCAAGCACCTGACTGCGAATCGCTTCCTGTCCATGCGCCGTAAACCAGTCCGTCTTTTCATAGCCCGTATAGCTGGTAGATATCTCTATGATCCCGTCCTTGTTGATAAGGCTTGCATTGATATTGTACTTGTCCTCGTAGCCCCCAAGCAGCTCCTTCATATAATCCATGCGGATCCCCACGCCGACCACTCCCAGTGCCGATCCGTCCGGCGCTGTGATCCTGCAGTTTACAAACACAGTAATCTTATTGTCCGCCCCCAGGACTTCATCGTTGTCCACATTCAGGGAATATTCCAGACCATTGTCTATCAGCTCGTAGTACCAGTCATTTTCCGGATTCTCCCGTTCCAGTACCCTGTCCAGTCCGTTAAAGTTGTAATAGCGTCCGGACACGGTTGACACCAGGAATACAGAATCAAAACCGTACTTCTTCTGATAGTTTTCCAAATAGGTCCTGGTCGTCTGTATATACGCATCATCCTCCAGGTGCTCGGGTTCACTCAGCAGATGCTCCACCAACAGGCTGTCATGGGCCATGGTCAGAGATATATTTACCGGCCTGGTAAACATCGTCGTCAGTTGATAATATATCCCCTCCGTGGTCAGTGAGGATATCTGTTCGATATTGACCAGTGACGCCTGGTAATTGGCCTGATAGCTGAGCACAGCCGTAAGCACAAATCCAATAATCAGGATCACACTGATAAGCAGGTTTGTTTTAAAAAGTTTATTTTCTCTCATTTGATTTTCCTCGGTTTCCAGAAAAACAGTATTCCATTTTTATTATATCACATATAGATAATGCCGTGTCTGCTAATATAACGCAGACTGTGGAACCCCTAAATTACGGATTCTCTTTTATTTGCTCCCTGGAAGGCCTATTTTCAAATTTTTTGCTCCTGCAGGTAAACAAAAAAGGCCCCAAGATACTTTGAATTGTATCTTGGAACCTCTTTTTTATGAATAACTATCCTTTTTTACCTCTTTTTTATGCCCATCTTTACGGACAATAGGGCGATTTTGGTACGGACGTCAACACTAAAATTACATTCCCATCTGCTTTGCAACTTCAGCAGCGAAATCCTCACTCTTCTTCTCGATACCCTCACCGGTCTCGAAACGCAGGAACTTCTTCACCTTGATATTGGCGCCGTTCTCTTTTGCAACCTGGGCAACGTACTGGCCTACGGACTGCTTGCCATCCTCAGCTTTTACATATACCTGGTCTAAGAGGCAGATCTCTTTCAGCTCTTTGTTGATACGGCCTTTTACCATGCCGCTGATGATATTGTCGTTGGCATCCGGCTTCTCATTCTTAGCTGCAACAGTCAGGATCTCGGTCTCTTTTGCGATATAGTCAGCGTCAACCTCGTCTCTGCTGGTGAACTGCGGCTTCAAAGCTCGAGCCTGCATTGCCACGTTCTTTGCCATCTCTTTGATCGCATCGTTCACAACATCAGTCTCAACGTCGATCAGAACGCCGATCTTGCCGCCGCCATGGATATAGGAAGCTACAAAACCATTCTCCTCAGTGATCTGCTCAAATCTGCGGATGTTCATGTTCTCACCAATGATGGAGATCTGAGAGGACAGAGCCTCTTTTACGGTCAGGGACGGATCCTTTTCCCACTTCTCAGCGAAGAATGCATCCATATCTGCTGCGGTTGTCTTAAGAGCCTGGGCTGCAACATCTGCTGCGTAGGTCTGGAACTTCTCGTTCTTTGCAACGAAATCAGTCTCAGCGTTTACTTCTACAACAACTGCCTTTTTATGATCATCGGTCAAAGCGGTAACTACAATACCTTCTGCTGCGATACGGCCAGCCTTCTTAGCTGCGCCTGCAAGGCCTTTCTCTCTCAGGAAATCAACTGCCTTGTCCATATCACCGTCGGTAGCTGCAAGAGCCTTCTTGCAATCCATCATGCCTGCTCCGGTTATTTCTCTTAACTCTTTTACCATTGCTGCGGTTACTGCCATTTTTGTTTCCTCCATTTGTTTTATTCGTTTGATTGTGCTGAATATAAAAGTGCTTCAACCTGCGGCTGCAGGTCGAAGCACCTGTTTACTCTGATTAAGCCTCTACAGCTTCCTCTGCCGCTTCAAAAGCCTCAGTGAAATCTGCTTCTGCCTCACCCTGGTTTGCCTCGATTACTGCATCTGCCATCTTAGCCACGATTAATTTAACGGCTCTGATTGCATCGTCGTTACCCGGGATTACATAATCCAGTTCTTCCGGATCACAGTTAGTATCTGCGATACCGATCAGCGGAATACCCAGAGTATGAGCTTCCTGTACACAGATCCTCTCCTTCTTCGGGTCTACGATGAAGATTGCGTCCGGCAGTCTCTTCATCTCTTTGATACCGCCCAAGTTTCTCTCCAGCTTATCCCATTCTTTCTTCAGCTCGATAACTTCCTTCTTCGGCAGTACATCGAAGGTACCGTCCTCAGACATGGTCTCGATCGCTTTCAGTCTTGCGATACGGCTCTGGATGGTCTTGAAGTTGGTCAGCATGCCGCCCAGCCATCTCTCGTTTACATAGTACATACCGCAGCGCTCTGCCTCGGTCTTGATCGCATCCTGCGCCTGCTTCTTGGTACCAACGAAAAGGATGGTGCCGCCGTTAGCTGCGATGTCGGATACTGCGTTGTACGCATTATCTACCATGCCTACAGACTTCTGTAAGTCAATGATGTAGATACCGTTTCTCTCGGTGTAGATGTACGGAGCCATCTTCGGGTTCCATCTTCTTGTCTGATGTCCGAAATGAACACCTGCTTCCAAAAGCTGTTTCATTGAAATAACGCTCATGTTATTTACCTCCATTTGGTTTTTCTTCCGCCTGCCTCTTTTGCTTCTTCAGGGACCTGCTTGCAGGCACCTCCGTCAGAATCAGCAGACGTGTTTTTTGTCAGCCTTATTATACTACCATATCTACCATGGTTTGACAAGGGTTTTTTTATAAAATGGCGGAAACCTGCGGATTCTGGATGAACAGATATCCAGAATCCGCCTGAAAGTCCCGTAAAATAATACGGGAGCCGCGCATCTGCATGGCTCCCGTCTATATATTCTGTCCGTTTTATATGCCCTTATTCCAAATTGCGTCTGCATGCTTGAACATATCTGTATACTAAGGTTACTTCGTCGCCTTAATATTCTTCAGTTCCTCAAACACCACATCGTTTAAGACCTTGATATAAGTCCCTTTCATGCCTGAGGACCGGGATTCGATCACACCCGCGCTCTCGAACTTGCGCAGTGCATTGACGATCACGGATCTGGTGATCCCCACCCGGTCTGCAATCTTGCTGGCTACCAGGATTCCCTCGTTGCCGTCCAGCTCCTCAAAAATATGGGTGATGGCTTCCAGCTCTGAGAAGGACAGGGTGCTGATCGCTGACTTTACGATCTGTACCTTTCTGGTCTCCTCCGCGTTCTCCTCGTTGACGGAACGCATCATCTCAAGCCCTACTACAGTTGTCCCGTATTCGCTCAGGATGATATCATCAATATCGTACTGTGCGTCGCTCTTGTAGATGAACAGGGTACCCAGGCGCTCTCCTGCAATATCGATCGGAGTGATGATAGCCTGATACTTCTTTACGTTCTCTTCTGCAAAACCGAGCGTAGCCAGGTTCACGTTCTCCTTGGTGGAGAGGATGCTCAAAAGCCGTTCATTGAGCATGCGGTCCACATAACCGCCCACCTGATCCTCGATCAGCTCCTCGATCTCATCCACGCCCGGACATAAGCCTACGCCCAGCACCTTTCCCTTCTTACTGATGACCAGAATATTGGAAAAGAGGATCTCGCTCAATACTTTACAGATATCATTGAAGACTACTTTGTGCGAATTGTTATTATGCAATAATTTGTTGATTTTTCTCGTTTTATCAAGAAGCTGTACACTCATTTCAAAAAACCTCCTCGATTATTTGATATTCAACGCCGAAATTTATCATGCTTATTAAATTTTAGCACGATTACCCAATAATAACAATAGTTTTTCGAAATTTTTTGACTTTTTTAATTATTCTACTATTTTGATTTTAAATTCATACTATAACCGCACTGCTCGTCAGCACATAACAGTTTATTGCCTTTTTCGACCATATAGCTTCCGCACTTGGGGCATTTCTCCGTGGACGGTTTCTGCCAGGACATGAAATCGCATTCCGGGTTATCCTCGCAGCCGTAATAGCGTCTGCCTTTTTTTGTCTTTTTGATGACCACATCCTTGCCGCATTTGGGGCAGGGAACGCCGATCTTTTCCAGGTACGGCTTAGTATTCTTGCACTCGGGAAAGCCCGGACATGCCAGGAACTTGCCGTGAGGTCCATACTTGATCACCATGTTACGGCCGCACACATCACAGATCACGTCCGTCACCTCATCCGCGATCTTCACGGACTCCAGCGTCTTTTCCGCGGTCTTGACCGCCTCGTCTAAATCCGGGTAGAAGTTCTCCACGATGGTCTTCCATTTGACGGTTCCGTCCGCTACCTTATCTAACAGAAGCTCCATATTGGCTGTAAAGCTCATGTCCACAATACTCGGAAAGCACTGCTTCATGATCCCGTTGACAGCTTCTCCCAGCTCGGTGACGTAAAGGTTCTTGTTCTCCTTGGTCACATAGCGCCTTGCCAGGATCGTAGTGATCGTAGGTGCATAGGTACTGGGGCGTCCGATCCCCTGCTCCTCCAGCGCTTTTACCAGGGATGCCTCCGTGTAATGTGCCGGCGGCTGGGTGAAATGCTGGCTGGGGTTCAATTCAGACAGCTTCAGCACGTCGCCTGTTTCCAGTTTCCCAATCAGGTTGTTGTTCTCCTCCTTGTCATCCTCCTGGACATAGACAGACATGAAACCGTCAAATACAAGCTTGGAGGCCGCCAGTGTAAAGATATATTCCCCGGCCCCAACCTTCACCGATGTGGTCTCATAGAGGGCGGGCTGCATCCTGCTTGCTGCAAACCGCTTCCAGATCAGCTGATATAAACGGAACAGATCCCGCTGCAGGGAATCCTTGACCTTTGTGGGGGTCAGGGTAATATCCGTGGGGCGGATCGCCTCGTGTGCATCCTGGATCTTGGCCGTGCTCTTTTTGGACTGCTCGGACTTCAGCACATAGTTCTCACCATAGGCCGAACCGATATACTGGCGCGCTGCCAGATCTGCTTCTTCCGCAATACGGGTGGAATCCGTACGCAGATAAGTGATCAGGCCGATGGTCCCGTGTCCCTTGACATCCACGCCCTCATAAAGCTGCTGGGCAAGGCGCATGGTCTTCTGGGTGGAAAAGTTTAAGACCTTGGACGCCTCCTGCTGCAACGTACTGGTGGTAAACGGGATCGGCGGCTTCTTGCTGCGCTCGCCCGTCTTCACCTCGCTGACGGTAAATTCCTGCCCTTCCAGCTCTTTTAGGATCACGTCCAGCTCTTCTTTTTTATGAATGGCGATCTTTTCGTTCCTGCTGCCGTAGAATTTCGCTTTCAAAGGCTTTTTGCTGCCCTTCTGGAGCAGTGAGGCCTCCAGGTTCCAGTATTCCTCCGGGATAAATGCGCTGATCTCATCTTCGCGGTCACAGATCATACGCAGCGCCACGGACTGTACCCGGCCTGCACTTAAGCCCCGTTTCACCTTTCCCCACAGCAGGGGGCTGATACTGTAACCCACCATGCGGTCCAGGATCCTTCTGGTCTGCTGGGCGTCCACCAGACTCATATCAATCTCCCGCGGACTTTTAAGAGAAGTCTTCACCGCGTTCTTGGTAATCTCATTGAAGCTGATGCGGTAAACCTTTTTATCTTTCGACTCATCCAGCTTGAGGGCCTTCATTAAATGCCAGGAGATCGCCTCTCCCTCCCGGTCCGGGTCCGTTGCCAGATAGATCTTGTCTGCTTTTTTCACTTCCTTGCGAAGCTTCGCCAGGATATCCCCCTTGCCGCGGATGGTGATGTACTTCGGCTCATAATCATGCTCCACATCGATCCCCAGGCTGCTTTTGGGCAGATCACGGACATGTCCGTTGGATGCATCCACCTCATAGCTGGAGCCGAGGAATTTGCGGATGGTTTTTACTTTTGCAGGTGACTCCACGATAACTAAACTGTTCGCCATAACTACTCCTATATGTCAAAGTTTTTTTCCGTAATAGTGATTTGCCGACCGGAACACATATCCCCCCAGCTCCAGTTCCAGCAAGATCCCCATACATTCGCTGACCCCAATGCCGGTTTCGGAAATTATTTCCTCTAAATGTTTCGGTTTGAAATCCAAGCAACTATACACCATTTTTTCTTTATTTGCAAGTCCATTTATATTTTTTTCATGAACATATAACTCTTTTTTGCACTTTATACCTATATAATCCAGAATATCGTTGGGCGAAATTGCCATATGCGCCCCCTGTTCGATCAGGCGGTTGCATCCCCTGCTCAGATGATCTGTGATGCGTCCCGGGACTGCAAATACCTCACGCCCCTGTTCCAGGGCAAGCTCCGCAGTGATGAGGGAACCGCTTTTTTCTTTGGCCTCCACCACCAGCACCGCATCAGACAATCCGCTGATGATCCGGTTCCGCATGGGAAAATACATCGGCCTGGGATTCGTATCCAAAGGGAATTCTGAGAGCACGCCGCCTCGCACGATCATTGCCTCATAAAGGCCGTAATTGGCAGAAGGGTAACAGATGTTCACCCCGCAGCCTAAAACGCCGCAGGTGCCGCCTCCTGCCTTCAGAGCGCCTCTATGGGCCGCCCCGTCAATGCCCAGCGCCAGGCCGCTGATGATCTGGACTCCTTCCGACGCCAGAGCGCGTGCAAATTCACAGGCAAGCTGTTCTCCATAGGCGGAACACCCTCTTGCCCCCACCACTGCTACCGATGGCCTGGAGCCTTCCGGAAGATTCCCACGCACATAAATACCCATTGGATAATCATAGATCTCCTTCAGCTTTAGCGGATAATCTTCATCTAAAGGCGTCAGGAAGCGGATGCCTTTTTCCGGAAGCTTCGTAAGGCTCTCCATGCAAAACGGAAACTGTGACTTCCAGCCCAGAATTTCCTCAATCTGCCTTTGGTTTAAAATATCACATGACTTTAACCGGCTTTCTTCTATATTAAAGAATACTGATTCAAAGGAGCCGAAATATGCTCCCAGCTTTCTTATAGAAACTGCTCCCAACGACGGAATCTGGCACAGCCAGTACAAATATTCCCTCTCACCCATATTCTATGCTTCCTTTCCCCAATATTTCTCTTCCAGAGAACGGTAACTGACCGCTTCGCTCAAATGTTCCCGTCTGATCCTGTCCTCGCCCGCCAGATCCGCAATCGTTCTTGCCACCTTGAGGATCTTATGGCACCCTCTGGCACTCATCCGCATCCGCGTAAACACTTCCTGAAAAAACGCTTCGTCCTCCGGCTTCAGCTGGCAGTATTTACGGATCTCCCGATTCTTCATCCGACTGTTAAAATAGCTCCCTTCATTCTGGCTTCCTTCCTCCTGAAACCGCGCCTGCTGGATCAGCCGCGCCTGTTCTATACGCCCGCGAATGACAGCGGAGGATTCATTTTCTCCGTCCTGCCGGATATCCTGGTAGGAGATCGGAGCCGCCTCCACACAGATATCAATCCGGTCCAGCAGCGGGCGCGATATCTTTCCCAGATACCGCCGTACCTGCATATCCGTGCAGGAGCACCGGCTCCTGTCCGGGTAAAAACCGCAGGGGCAGGGATTGGTAGCCGCTGCCAGCATAAACTGCGCAGGAAAATCGAAACTGCCCCTGGCCCTTGATACTGTGATCTTCTGCTCTTCCAATGGCTGGCGCAGGGTTTCCAGCGTCCTTTTCTGAAACTCCGACAATTCATCCAGGAACAAAACCCCCGTGGAGGCCAAGGATATCTCCCCAGGCCTGGGTACCCGCCCTCCACCGGTCAGCGCCTGAATACTGATGGTGTGGTGCGGCGACCGGAACGGGCGTGATGTCAAAAGCGCCCTGCCCTCCGGAAGCATACCGCAGATACTGTATACCTTGGATACCTCAAGCTGTTCCTCCCTGGAAAGCTCCGGCATGATCGTGGGTATCCTTTGCGCGATCATACTCTTTCCGCTTCCCGGGGGTCCAATGTACAGGATGTTGTGACGGCCAGCTACAGCCACCTCTGTGGCCCTGCGGATCAGCTTCTGCCCATTTACCTCACTGAAATCCACCATATATTCCGTGTTCTTTTCCTCCTGTCCATAGAGACGTTCCCGCTGTATGTGTCTTTCATTGTTCAAAAGTCCCACAAGCTCCTTAAGGCTACAAAGCCTCACAATCTCAACCTCCTCCACAGCCAGTCCTTCCCTTACATTCTCCTCCGGCAGGAAACATCTTACAATACCGGCTTCCTCCATGGCCATCACCATGGAGAGAACACCTCGTACCGGTTTCACACTGCCATCCAGACCCAGCTCGCCTAAAAATGCCGAGCCACGCAGAGCCTCCGGCGGAACAATCCCGTGGGCTACCAGCACTGCCACTGCCACAGACAGGTCGCAGGCCGTCCCTTCTTTTCTGACATTGGCCGGCGATAAGTTCACCGTCACCTTTTTTGCCGGAAGCCGGAAACCCGAATTCTTTATGGCAGTCCTGACCCGTTCCTCCGCCTCACGCACCTCTGAAGAAAGGTATCCCACCATATGAAAACCTGGCAGTCCGTCGCTGACGTCCGCCTCTACCTGCACCACGTACCCCTCGATACCCTGCAGTCCTCCACTATAAACTTTCCCAAACACCGCTAACACTCCTTTCTGGAGCACCATAAATCGCTCCCTTTCCACCTATGCTTTCCTGTGCTGCCTGATCATCTTCTCTGTCTTGGACTCCTGTACGAATGTACGTAAGATGCTTCCTGAACCTTAAAGAGAAAAGATAATGATACTATAACGTTTATTGATGAAACTGGCAAGAGGATTTTCAAAAAATCTTCTTGCCATATATCCCCTAATTCCTTGAACACTTTTCTGCATCGATCGCCAATGTCACCATAAGTGCATAAATCGCATCCTGCTCTCTGGCAATATCAATGGTATAGGTGTCTGTCATATGGAACAGCTCCTTGCCGATCACCGCGACAACCGCTCCGGATGCATCCAGGATCGTGTAATCCCACTCAAAGAAATTGCCGTCTATGCGCCACCCGTTGAAATCGATCACATAGGATGGCTTGAAAAATGTCAGCCTTTTCTCAATGCATCCAACCTGGCGTTCTCCCATATACAGTGCAAACCTCGGCAGAAATGTCAGGACCTCCTCTTTCACGGTTGCAATATGTACGCCATGGCTGTCCAGGATATGAAGCCTGTGGCCCCAGCTCAGCTTACCCTCCACTGTGAATACGGTATTGCCGTATTCATCATAGATATCGTAGCTGTCAAGCCAGGAAAAAATACGCTGTTTAAAAAGTAGTTTCATCCATACCTCCTGTCGGCTGTCTGTAAAGCCTGCTGTAGATCATTGGGATCATTACATCTATCATATCACAGAAACCATATCATAAAGCTAAAGATTTTCTTACCATTTACCGCATCTCTGTCATATATTTCCGGAACCGCAGCGGCAGCATATTCCTCTGGCAGCGCGGATTCTCCCTCTCCTTGATCGCGATCGTCCTGTGAAACGTCTTCCACAGCTCCTCAAATACCGCTTCATCAGTCTCCTGCTCCAGACGCTCCTGCCACACGGCAGAGTCCGTCTTCACCATGACCCATCCGCCCCCTGCCTGATGTACCGCAGCTTTTTCCGGTTGCAGTCATAGAGTATCCAGTTCTCCTGCGGCATACGGTCTGCAAAGTGTGCGGCAAGCAGGACTGTCAAGTCGTTCTTCGGACCTATCCTGCTGAGGAGAATCCCCTCCTTCATCTGGGAAAACCGTGTAAATCCCAGCATATGGTCCAACTCTCCCCGGATATGGCGGTTCATGGAAAACACTTCATAAACTGCCGGAAGCTGCAGCATATCAACGACTCCCGGCCCCAGGGCAAAGGCATAGATCAGGAACCGGTATATCCTGTCACAGCGATATCGGTCCTGGGAAAGGGCCGCCTTGTAAACCACTTCATAAATATCCTCATTCAGCTTGCTGCAGATGCTCTCTACAACCTTCGCAGCCTTCTGGGGATCCCGCTCCACATCCCGGTATTCGCAGAACAGCTCCCGGTCACATCCGGATGGCTCCAGCCTCACATTGGCATGTCCGAGGCGGCTCATCCACGCATCATAGATCCCGCACCAGATATCATCCACTTCCTCCCCGCACACGAATACGGTCATACCTCCATACCTCCCTTTAATGCCCTTACAATGTCCCGGTCAGTACCGACAACGTATCGTCCGCCGTGACCGGAGCTGTCACCCGGTAATCATCAAACAGGCTCAGCTGGCGGAAACTGTCATGATTCTCGATCTCCCAGTTCTTTTTATGCTCTGCGCCCACAAGCTGGCTGGTAATATAGTTCTCGTCAAGCCGGAGCGGATACATGGTCCTCCCCGAACAGGTGATAAAATACATGGCGCGCTTTAGCACCACCCCCAGCTTCTTTAAGTCTGTAAAACCTAAAACTGCACTGCGCCGGGCCGCCACGATCCGGCGTGCCGACTTGACTCCCAGCCCCGGTACCCGAAGCAGGGTTGCATAATCAGCCCTGTTGATCTCCACCGGGAACTGCTCCAGGTGACGCAGCGCCCAATCACACTTGGGGTCTAAAAGTATATTGAAGTTCGGACGGCTCTCCGACAAAAGCTCCTCTGCCTGAAATCCGTAAAACCGCAGGCAGCCAGTCCGCCTGATACAGCCTGTGTTCCCGCAAAAGCGGCGGTCCTCCGGGAATCGCCGGAAGCAGGCTGTCATCATTCACACGCACAAAAGCTGAATAGAATACGCGTTTTAAATCGTAGTTCTGGTACAGAGCCTCAGCCACACGGATCATCTGATAATCACTCTCCGGTGTAGCTCCCACGATTATCTGGGTACTCTGCCCTGCCGGCACAAAATTCCGCGCTCCCGCCCCTCCCCGGGGTGACCACACATTCCGGCCCGGATGAGCAAGGGAATTGGCCATACCGATCTCCCTGGTACGACCTGATGCTCTGGTCTCTAAATATCTGCCGTTCTGAGCTGCGATTCCGCGCTGCACCTGGCGCATGGGAGAAAGGATCTTCTCCCGTGTCTTTCCTGGAGCCAGAGTGCGCAGGCCCTCTGCAGTAGGCAGTTCAAGATTCACACTCATCCGGTCAGCCAGGAAGCCGACCCGCTCCACCAGCTCGGGATCAGCTCCAGGAATGGCTTTCACGTGGATGTATCCGTTAAAATGACATTCATTCCGAAGGCGGTAAAGGGTCTGGTAGATCAGATTCATCGTATAGTCCGGAGAATGCAGGATACCGGAGCTTAAAAAAAGGCCCTCGATATAATTCCTGCGATAGAACTCCATGGTCAGTGTGCATACCTCATCCGGCGTAAACGCAGTCCGTACTACATCATTAGACCTGCGGTTGATGCAGTACTTACAATCGTAAATACACTGGTTTGTAAACAGGATCTTCAGCAGGGATATGCATCTTCCGTCAGCAGAAAAGCTGTGACAGATACCGCTCAAATGAGCGTTCCCCAACCCCTTTTTATCTCCGCTGCGCTTGACTCCGCTGCTGGTGCATGCCACATCATACTTGGCTGCATCAGACAGTATCCTGAGCTTCTCCTGTATCTCCATCGCTTCCTGTATCAACATGCCAGTTTCCTCCGAATCAGTCCTAATGCAAAACCACATCACGTTTGCAGAACATGTGTTCTTTTTATATAATACCACATCATTGAGGATTGTGCAACAAAAAAATCGAACATACATTCGTTTTTCTAGGGAGGGAGTTCAGTGAAACAAAGACATTAACGAATTCAGTGAATTAAAAACCCCGGCCACATGGACCGGGGATAGATAGATCGTAACAACTTCTGGTAAACACTTAAAATTACTTCAGGAACGCTCCGAACAGCACGCTCGCAAGGATCAGCACGATACCGCCGCCCAGACGGGAGGACAACTGTGCGTATGCGATCAGGCCCATACGGTTGGAAGCGCCAAGTACTGCCAGGTCGCCGGAACCGCCGCGGTTTGCCATACACAGACCAGCGGTGATTGCGGAATCGATCGGATAGAAGCCTACCAGGTAACCAACCAGCGCGGAGCCGATGATAGCGCCCACTACGATAGCCAGAGCGATCACAACGTTAGCCGGGGTGATAGCCTTAGCCAGCTCGATGATGTTGGTGTCAACGCCTACGCCAACCATGATGATCAGGATCAGGTTTGCGGTGAAGAAGGACTGCAGTTTCTTTGCTGCTGCGCGGATGTTATCCGGCACGATGCCCAGTGCTGCTACCAGCGCTACAAAGATGATCATGTATGCAAACTGATGGATCGCGGTACCAAAGATGGTCGGCAGGATTGCCTTTGCAAAAAGTCTGCCCAGTGCGTAGAAACCGATTGCCAGGAAGAATGCTGCGCCCAGGTCCTTCATGCTTACGCTTACTTTCTTGTCCTCGGTTGCAAAATCACCGCCCTCACGGATCAGTTCACTGCCGTTACCGGTCCAGGAAGTCTTCTTCTCACCGATCTTTCTTAAGATCGCTGCAGTCAGGATCGCGAAAATGTTTGCGATGGTCAGGATGGTGATAGCAAAGGAATAGTAGTTCGCTGCCTTGTCACCGGTAACCGTCTCGTAAATCTGGCTTAACGGAACTGCGCCTGCGCCGTTACCGCCGCCCATAACCGGACAAACGTATTTCAGAAGAATGTCAACCGGGCTTACGCCGAAGATGAAGCCTGCAGCGATACCCAGGACACCTGCACCAAGCAGACCGCCGAAGATAGCCGGAATGTAGCCTGCGAAGGAACGGATCAGAAGCTTTCTGTCCAGGGCCAGGATAGAACCGGTGATCAGGAAAATGATGAAGAAGGAAAGGAAATCCGCATCATCCATGATCATGATCATGCCGTCCGCATATTTCTGCGGAATCAGGCCATAGGTGAATAAAAACGCTGATACCAGGAAGGTCAGTACCAGACCGCCGCCGATATAGCTGTTCCAGAACGGGATACGTTCGCCGATCTCGTTGCAGATCAGACCGATGGATAACATCAGTACAAAACTTCCTGCCAGATCCGTGGAAAGAGATCCGGTCATAGCGCCTGCAATCGCGATCAGTGCGATTGCGCCGGCAAGCCACCAGGGCATGCCAAATGTCTTCAAGCTAAATCCTTTTTGTTCTGCCATAATTTGATACCTCCATATGTAAGTTATTAGGTTGGGGGTATCTTCCCCCTTTTCTTGTATATTAACCCGGCGATTCCCGGCGCCGGGCAAATATCGTATCAGTTAGTTATTAAACTCGTAATCCTTAATCTCGCGTACCACATCCAGCACGGTGCCGTCGCGGCTCTCAATAATACCGACCACCCGGTCGCCAAACTGTACCGGATCCGGCTCTCCCACGATGGAATATGCCTTGTCGCGCAGTTCCTCAATGGTGCAGAACGGAAGCTTCACATCCTTCATGCACTCGATCAGATCCTGGCGCTTCGGGTTGATGGCGATACCATAATCGGTGATTACCACATCCACGGTCTCACCCGGGGTGGTCACGGTCGTTACGTTAGTGCAGATCGCAGGAATCCTGCCCTGTAACAGCGGCGCAATGACGATCGTGCACTTTGCGCCTGCCGCCGTATCCGGATGTCCGCCCTGTGCGCCGGTGATCATGCCGTCGGAGCCTACCACCACGTTGCAGTTGAAGTTCACATCCACTTCCAGGGAAGCCAGGATCACGAAGTCCAGCTTGTTTACGTAAGCGCCCTTATTGAACGGGTCAGCATATTCGGAAGCAGAGATCTCATAGTGGTTCGGGTTGTTCTTGATGGACTCGATCGCGCCCATATCAAAATCCTGGGTATCTACGATCTTACCTATCAGGCCCTTCGCCAGCAGATCACACATCGGAGTGGTGATGCCGCCCAGTCCCAGCCCCATCTTGATGCCTCTCTCTTCCATGATCTTTCCCAGGGAAATGGTGGACGCGATGGACGCGCCGCCAACACCAGTCTGATAGGAAAAGCCGTCTTTAAAATATGGGGTATTGATCACAAACTGGGTGCAGTAATCCGCCATCATGATCTTGCGGACATCGGTGGTCGGCTTTGCAGCTCCGGTTGCGATCTTAGCCGGGTTGCCGATCTCGTCTACTACGCAGACATAATCCACATTGGTCATGGAAATGCTTGCCGGGATGTTCGGGAACGGAACGAGGCAGTCGGTGATCGCCACGACCTTATCTGCATACTGCGCGTCTACCATCGCGTAGGACAATACGCCGCAGTCGCTCTTGCCGCCGTTGGCCCGCAGGTTGCCGTACTCATCGCAGGTCGGCGCGCCGATAAATGCGATGTCGATATGCACCTCTCCGGACTCTACCGCGCGCACACGCCCGCCGTGGGAACGCATGATCGCCAAGTCTCTCAGCTTGCCGGTGGAGATCGCCTCACCGATCTTGCCGCGCACACCGGAGGACTGGATGCCCACGATGGTGCCGTCCTCAATGTACGGTACGATCGGGTCGTTGGCCTTTCCCAAGGAGCTGGCGCAGATGGTAATGTCCTTCACGCCCATCTTGTGGATCTCTTCCATAACCATGTTCACCACATAGTCGCCCTCGCGGAAATGATGATGGAAAGAAATGGTCATGCCGTCCCTGATCTCACATTTCACAAGAGCCTCGTGGATGTTCTCCACCATTTTGCTCCGGTTCGGGTCCATCATGGCATGTGCCTTTGGAGCCGCCTTGGTATACTCATAATTGTCATAGGCATAAGCGCCTTTAAACGCTTCCTTGCCGGTTGCCTTTAATACCTCTTCCGGGATTTCTCTACCTACTGCATTAATCATTTTACAGATCCCCCTCATATACGCCTGATGCTTTTGCCAAAGCGATCGTTCTCCGTGCTCCGTCGTAGAATGCGATGTCGATCATCTTGCCGTCTACGGTAAATACGCCGATGCCCTGCGCCTTCTTCTCATCGATCTCCTTAACCACTTTCTCAGCGAAAATGATCTCCTTCTGGGATGGGGTGAAGATCTTGTGGACAATATCGATCTGACGCGGGTTCACCAGGGATTTCCCGTCGAAGCCCATCATCTTGATCATCTTCACTTCTTCTTCAAACACATCCATGGCATCCAGATTGGTGAATACGGTATCCCAGCACTGCACGCCTGCAGCTCTTGCGGCGATGATCATCTGCTGTCTTGCGCCCTGCAGCTCCACGCCGGTTCCGGTGATCACGGTCTGAAGGTCTTTGGTGTAGTCGCCACCGCTTAAGGCAATGCCGATCAGACGCTCGGAGGACTGGCAGACCTCAAGAGCATTCAAAACGCCTTTACAGGATTCCAGAGCCGCCATTAAAAGGGTGGAGCCTTCCGGTCTGCCAAACTCTCTCTCTGCAGCCAGCACATGCTCCTCTACGGTATGTACATCCTGTGCACACTCGGTCTTGGCGATACGGATCGTGTCAGCCCCGCCTGCCACGCAGACACGGATGTCTTCTTTCCAGTGGGGCGTATCTAACGCGTTGATGCGGACAACCCGCTCTACGCCGCGGTAATCAATCTCCTGCAGTGCATGGAACAGGGAATATCTTGCAGCGTCTTTCTGGTTTTCTGCAACCGCATCCTCTAAATCCAGCATAATGGAATCCGGTCTGTAGATATATGGATCCTTGATCAGGCCCGGCTTCTGGCAGTTAAGGAACATCATGGAACGTCTCAGTCTTTTTTTGTTTGGATGGCTCATTTGATCACACCTCCCCACGGCAGATTTTCTGTAATATCATTGGAACGGTAAACCGCACACTCGACACGCGCTTTCAACGTGCAGTCCAGCGCGCCCTTATCTACCACGGTTACTCTGGCGTCCTTCACATCCAGGCGGTTTAAGGTCTCAAGGACAGTCGCCCTGATCTGCTTACCGAACTGATGGATGACGCTGCTCTCGATGGAAAGCTCAATCGTACCATTACCCGGCTCAACGGTAATCTGGGCATCGCTTGATTCCAGGGTACCTGCCATAGCAGCTTTCTTAACTTCCATTTTCTTCCTCCTCCATACTCCTTACAAATGTGTTGTATTTCTGACAGGTCTTTTGTGTCCCCGTCATTTTTACTAAATTCAGTGTATCACTTCAAATACAATTGTTCAAATACTTATATTATTATGATAATTATAATTTTTTTCCTATGGTTATTTTGATATGGTATAACTTATACTCTATATATTTCATAAGTATTTTCAACAACAGCACTTCCTGGTCAGCCAAATGAATATGGTTTGATCTTCCGGACCACATCCAGGATCGTACCGTCCCTGCTCTCAATGATTCCGACTACCTGGTCGTCAAACTGGATCTCCTCCGGGGTCCCAACGATAGAATAGGCAATATCACGCAGCTCCTCGATGGTCATGACCGGCAGATCTGAATCCTTATAGGCATCGATCAGATCCTGGCGGCGCGGATTGATGGCGATGCCATAGTCGGTCACGACAATATCCACAGCCTCGCCCGGCGTCACTACGGTCACCACCTTATCGCAAACAGTGGGGATCCTGCCTCTTACCAGCGGCGCCACAATGATCGAACAATTGGACCCTGCGGACGTATCCGGGTGGCCGCCCGGCGCTCCCCGCACGATACCGTCCGAGCCGGTCACCACGTTCACATTATAATCGACATCCACCTCCAACGCCCCGAGGATGACAAAATCCAGCTGGTTCACAAACGCCCCCTTGTTCATGGGGTTGGCATATTCCGACGTGGAGATCTCATAGTGATTTGGATTCTTCTTGATGGATTCAATGGCCCCGAGATCAAAATCCTGGGCATCCACAATATTCCTCACCAGACCTGCCTCCAAAAGGTCACAGATGGGTTTGGTGATCCCCCCGATGGCAAAGCCCATATGGATCCCTTTCTCCTCCATGATCGGACGCAGCATGGAGTTTACCGCCAGGGACGCCCCGCCCGCACCGGTCTGAAAAGAAAAACCGTCCTTGAAGTAGGGGGATCTGGCGATGATCCTGGTGCAGTAATCCGCCATTTTCAGCTCCCGCACATCTTTTGTCATACGCACCACATTGCTGACGATCTTCGCTGGATTCCCGATCTCCTCCACCACGCACACATAGTCCACGTCCACCATGGAAATGCTGGGCGGGAAATTGGGCGCAGGCACCAGGCAGTCCGTGATCACCACCACCTGGTCGGCATACTTTGCATCCACCATAGAATAGGACAGGACCCCGCAGTCGCTCTTTCCGCCGACACCTCTGGCGTTCCCATACTCATCTGAGGTTGGCGCACCGATAAATGCGATGTCAATATGTACATCCCCCTCCTCAATGGCCCGCACCCGGCCTCCATGGGAACGGATGATGGCCGGTGTCTTGAGCTTTCCGTAAGAGATCGCCTCACCGATCTTTCCGCGGACACCGGAGGACTGGATGCCGGTCACCACGCCCTGTTCGATCAGGGCCGCCACCGGATCATGGGCCGCGCCAAGAGAACTGGCGCAGATAGTGATATCCTTTACTCCCAAAGCAGCCACTTCCTCCATCACCATGTTCACGATATAATCCCCGTCCCGGAAATGGTGATGGAAGGACAGGACCATTCCGTCCCGCACGCCGCATTTTAAAAGCGCCTCCCGGACAGAACCGACCATTTTGCTCCGTTTCGGGTCCACATATCCCTTCACTTCAGGCGCCGCCTTTCTGTAATTTTCTCCATCCCGGACATAAGCCCCCTCATATCCTCTTTTTCCGTAACACTCCAAAATCTCGTCCGGAATATCCCGTCCAACCGCATTTTTCATACGCAACTGCCTCCTTTTTCTTTCTCCAGATTGTGCAAGTATAACAGCCTGCGCTGTACACCTTCCGCTAATCTCGTTGAATTTTCACTAATATTATGGTATCATAGCGTTAGTTGGCTGACCAATATAATTATGCCTATGCTGTTTATAACAAGGTTCCTATGATCGGAGGTGTTCTATTGAATATCAAACATGCACAATACATGCTCACAGTCCTGCAGGAGGGAAGCATCACCGCCGCAGCCAAGAAACTGTACATATCCCAGCCCTCCTTAAGCCAGATGATCAAGCTGGTGGAGAACAATCTGGGAACGCCTATTTTTAACCGCTCCACAGATCCCATCACCCTGACCTATGCCGGGGAAAAATACATTGAAGCCGCACGCCAGATCCTGACCATCAACAACAATCTCCAAAAGGAGATTGACGAGATCAACCATGAGGACCACGGCACGATCAAGCTGGGGATACCGGTACAGCGCGCCATGCAGGTACTGCCCTATATCCTGCCGAAGTTCAAGGACAAATACCCCTTTGTGGATATCCAGGTCCAGGAACACGGTTCTGCTACCACGGAAGCATTGGTACTGGAAGGCGGAGTGGATTTTGCCTGCCTGACCACCTATCCCAAGCACGAGGAGTTAGAGTACATACTGGTGGAGAACGAAGAGCTGGTGCTTCTGACCAGCCAGAATTCAGATATTGCCAGACGGATCCCTTCCGGGACCCCCATCGACATTACAGAAGCAAGAAACGAGACCTTCGTCAACATCAAGCCTGGACACAGCGTCCGCACCACCCAGGACCGCCTGTTCGTCCAGAAGGATATCCAGCCAAAGGTGCTGATGGAGACCATGAGCATCGAGGTTGGCAAGCGAGTAGCCATCGCCTGTGACGCGGTGATGATCTGCCCGCAGAACTACATTGAGATGTCGCCGGAACTGATGCCCCAATGCGTTTCCTATCCCATCCTGGGCATTGAAAATAACCGGAATTTCTATATCTGCCACCGGAAGGACCGGTATCTGACCAAATATATGAAGGATTTTATCAAGATGCTGACAGACGAAGAGAAGCCGTTTATACAGCATTGAGAGCAAAAAGAAGCCCCCTGCAAACTGTTTCCATACATGGTTTGCAGGGGGCAATTACTTTATTATTGTTTTAATCCAAAAAGCTTCGTATGGTCTTCGGCGTCCGATAATTCCAGGTCGAGATCTTGATTCCGCTCTTCCTGCTTGCCGCATGGACGATCTGACCGTTGCCAATATACATCGCCACATGGTTGACCACGCCGCCGGAATTGGTATAGAAGATCAAATCTCCCGGCCGCATCTCACTGGACTTGATCGCGCGTCCCGCCTTGGCCTGCTCTCTGGATGTACGCGGCAGGCTGACACCCGCAGCATTCCTCAGAACATACTGTACGAAGCCGGAACAGTCAGCTCCGGTGTTGGGGTTCGTGCCGCCCCAGACATAGCGGTTGCCCACAAACTGCAGGGCATAGTTGACCACCTTGTTGCGCAGGGACGCCTGCTGGTTCGCTTTCTCCTCAAGCGGAGAGAACTTGATGGCCTCCGTCAGCGCATAACGCACCTCCACATTGTTGTCGCGAGTGGAAATATAGGCCTTGTCAGCAGCTTCCTCCTCGCCGCTGTCGCCGGTATCCAGTTCGATCTGTACCCAGCCGTCTAACTGGGATACAACTGCATAACGGTCTTCCTTGGAGATCTGGGTCCAGATCTTGGAGTCGGTGGAAGGCTCTGAGCGGACATTCAGCTTGTCTGTATTGACAACTGCCATCAGAGTCGCCGCCTCCAGCGCCAGGTCCCGCGCCTCCTGCCCCACCGCCACATACTGCGGGTCAGCAGTGATATAACCGGTGATATTGCCGGACTTGATCTTGTACCAGCCGTCTAAGGTCTCCAGGATCTCCCCAGCTGCCCGGCTCGGGAACTTGCCGATGATATTCGCCTGGTCCTCAGTGCTCGGCTCCTTGCGGACGTTCAAATAATCGCTGACCTTGGAGATGACCAGATTGTCATACTGGTTCAGAGCCATGGTGCGCAGGTCCAGCTTCCGCGCCTCGTTGAGCGCCAGCTGCACCGTCGCGTATTCAGCGGAAATATAGCCTTCCTCGATCTGGATCCAGCCGTCCGTCTCCGCTATGACAGGATAACGCTCATGGATCAGGGCCTGTCCCGCCACATTCGCCGGATCCAGCTCCGGAGCCGTGCGGATATTCAGCTTATCCGTATTGACGACCGCCATCTTCCCTACATATTCCAGAGCCTTCTGGCGCGCCTCCTCACCAGTCAGGACATACTGGTTGTTGATATAGCCTTCAATACCGCCGGATGTGATATGATCCCACGTGCCGTCCGTATCCACGATCTCACAAACACTGTTTTCCTGGAGCTTACCGATGATCTTCCCATCCGGACCCGGGGATTCACGGACATTCAAATACCCCGACACCTGTACCAGCCCAAGATTCTGATAGGAATCCACAACTGCCTGCTTCTCAGCGGCTTCCTGCCTTGCAGCCTCCTCCTCAGGGGAAAGGGTCGTCTCCTCCGGGATGGCCTGTCCGCCTTCCTCACCGGCAGAGGCAGCCTGTGCGCCAGCCTCCGCCGGTCCGCCATTCTTCACTCCGGGCATCTTGCCGATATTTTTTCCAAGTGCAACCACCACAACCAGGAGTACGGCAACTACCGCACCCAGAATAATATAGTTCCTGTAAGGCGTTTTTTTACGCTTTCGTCTCGCCTTGTCCAGTATCTGAATATAATCCTTTTCTTCTGCCATCATAAATCTCCTTAAATAGACTGTTTTTCAGTATACCATAAAACACATCCGTTTTCGAGACAATGACGTAAAAAAAATATTAAATTTCTATTACGAAACTGTTTCGCATCACCCGATCAGAAGTCCCAGAACCGCCGCGATCAGAATCGTCTTTGGGATCGACAGATTTTTCCTGATCAAAAGATATCCGCATATCACCGCAATGAGCACCATATTCCAGGATACCTGAAGCCCTCCTGTGGGAAGAAATGTGGTGATCCCAAGCGTGACCGCAGCCGCCACCAGCATCCCAAGGCTTGCCGGCCGTACTCCCCGCATGGCGCTCTCCAGTGTCTTATTGCCTTTCATGCGCAGGATAAAATGCGCCGCAACCATGGACAGAGTCAGGGAAGGCATCATAACACCCAGGCTTGCCGAGAGCGCTCCCGCAATCCCAGCCGTCCTCAGACCAACAAATGTGGCGCAGTTGATCCCCAGGGAGCCCGGCGTCATCTCTGCAACCGCCACAATATCCATGACCTCTGCCGATGTCATCCAGCCAAACCGGAGCACCTCGTCATTGATGACCGGGATCATCGTCATTCCGCCAAAGCCTGCAGAACCCAATCTTCATAAATGACAAAAATAAATTAAGATAGATCATCCGGTATCTCTCCTCTCCATATTAACAGTCCGGCTACCAGTGCAGTAACGATCACCAGCGCCTTATTGACATTCGTCAATGCGCAGACCAGGAAGGACGCTGCCAGAATCCACCATGCAGAGCGTCCTTTCATGGCTGTCTTTTTCAGTTTCAGAGAGGAGCTTATGATGATCGGGATCACCACGCTGCGCACACCATTTAATATCCTTGCCACAAACAGATTGCTCCTGAGCGTGGAATAGAAATACGTTACAACTGCGATCGCAAGCAGTGCCGGCATGGAGAGGCCCACCGCAGCCGTGACCGCGCCTGCCACGCCGCCCATGGCATAACCGCAGAACACGGACATATTGATGATCATAATGCCCGGAAATGATTTTGCCAGAGACATATAATCCACAAGCTGTTCCTCGGTCATCCAGCCGCGCTGGTCTACAAACTCATTCTGGATCTGGGCAATGATGCTCCAGCCTCCGCCAAATGTAAACAACCCAATTTTAAACATTGTTTTGAATATGGTAAGCAGCCTTTTCAGTTTTTCCATCCCGACCTCCCTCTTTTGCCAATTATCCTCTTATCCCTACCCCAAAAACAGGCACCACACCGGTACCGTTGCCATGGAGAGCAGGGTCGTTAAAACCACGCATTTGGTTGCGAACACTTCATCTTTGCCATATTTCGCCGCCATGACCGCCGTAACGCTGGCTGCCGGCATCCCGGACAGCACAACGGAAACACCCGTTACCAGAGAATCCACCTGCCCTATCCTGCACCCTAAAAGCACCAGGAATGGGATCAGAAACAGCCGGACAAAGGAATAATAGATGGTCGCCCGTTCCGGCAGGGTCTTAAGAGGCACCTCCGCCAGGATCGTTCCCACCAGCATCATCGCCAGAAAGGTATTGGCGTTCGCCACATTTTTGACTGTAAGGCTCAAAAAACCTGGCAGCGGGATCTGGAAGACCATGATCAGGAAACCCAAAAACACCGAAAGGATACATGGATGGGTCAGGACCTTTTTCACCAGCGTCCTGGTATCCGGCGCCTCCGTAAAATAGGTCAGTCCCACAGACCACATGAACACCCGCTGGGGGATCACATAGATCGACGCATACAAAAGTCCCAGGCCGCCGAAGATCCCCTCTGCAATGGGATTGCCCAGAATACCTGCATTGGAACAGATGGTCGCATACTGAAGGACCTTTTTCCTGTCGTCCTGGAATCCCGGATAGAGGACCATCCCAAGCAGATATGCGCCGATCTGGATCAGAACCGCCACCACGCCAATGACCAGACAGCTCCTTAGTATCTGGCTGTTAAACTCCATCTGAAAGGATTTTAAAATACTTGCCGGCAACGTTACATTGATGACTAAGTCCGTTAGAAGAGACTTCCCATGATCGTCAACGATACCGGCCCGTTTCAGTATCAGTCCCAGTATCATCACTGAAAACAACATTCCCTGCATTTCAAACAATCCTGTAAAGTCCATGGCTCTCTCGTCCTTTTCCATCTGGTATCCCTATTTTTCTCATTTAATCATAGTATGATTTTACCGTTCCGTCAAATATGGAAATTTGATGGCTGCTATAACTTTCTTCCTATCCTGAAGTGATTTCACCAAAAATTCACGGTTCTGAACAAAAATTAATAAAAAATCAATAGTATTTTTCTGTCCGATGTAGTAAACTCAACTGTGTCGTAACATCAAAGAATTTCATCAGAGGAGATTTGTAATTATGAAAAAGACATTATTAGTTACCGCAATCCTGGCGCTGGCAATCGGTGCCACAGCCTGTTCCAAGAAGGCTGATACAGCCACTACCGCTGCTCCGACCACGGAAGCGACTACAGAGGCCACCACAGAAGCAACTACGGAGGAGACCACCGAGGAAGAGATCGAGGAAGATTACATGAGCGGTGTGATCACCGCCATCGACGGCGATATCCTTACCGTCAAGAACGACGAGGACCAGACAGAGAAGAAGTACGACATCTCCAAGGCCGAGATCACTCAGGAATTCCCATTCTCCGAGGGCGACTGGCTGGAGATCAGCTTCCAGGCTGAGACCACCGCTGATCCGGTTCCCGCCTTTACCGTGGAGGTTCTGGATTCCATTATCGGCCAGAACACCGATCCGTCCGTAGAAGGCAAGATCGCAGACGCTACTACGAACACCATCACCCTTGAGGTGGACGGCGAGCAGTACAGCATGATGCGCTCCAACGCTTATGTGGTTGCAAAGGACGGCATCACTGTAGACAAGAACGCGACCGTTACTTACCTTGGAGATCTGGACGATGAGCCGATGGCACTCAAGATCGTTATGGAAGATTCCTACAAGACCCCGGAAGCTGAGATCAATGCATTTATCGGCACAGTAGCCCAGATTGGTGAAGAGGGCGAGAACATCGTTCTGGAGTCCGATAACGGCGATTACTTCACTTTTGTATCCGACGATATTGATTTCACCGAGTATGAGGAAGGCCAGACCCTTCAGATCCAGTACGAGGGTTCCGTAGGCGCAAAGGAGATCAACGCTTTAAAGATCACCAAAAAGTAATAAAGCTGACTTATCAAAAGAGACCAAAGGGCTATACGCTCTAAGGTCTCTTTTATTTACTATCAGATTATTTGTACTGCTTCAGACAGGTCAACGCAAAACCGACTGGCTGAGTATATAAAACTCCTCCTGGCTCGGCTGATGCTTTTTCTCCATTTTTTCCAGCCCTTCATCAAAACGCTGCGCTTCTGCTTCATCGATCTGCATCACCGGACTGTCGCGGTAGAACCATTTTCTTCCGTCTAATGCACCTTCCCTCAGCGCTTTCACCATCATAGCCGCCGGAAAACTGCCGTCTTCCATACAAACATTATATTTCTTACAGCTCACAAACCCCCGGCTCACATAATTCCCCGGATTGCCGAATATGACGACCACATCATAACCAAGCTCTGCCGCCTTTTGGAAGGAGTGCTCGATCAACTGTTTTCCATATCCCTTCCGCTGATATCCCGGCAGAACAGACAGGGGGCCAAACGTTAAGATCTCCCGCTCCTCTCCCTGCCCGTCAGTCAGCCAGGCTTTGGTGTACATAATATTCCCTATGACCTGACCGTCCTCCTCGATCACAAAATCCAGCTCCGGCAGAAAATCCTCATGGGACCGCATCACATGCACCAGATAGTGCTCGGCGCAACCCGGGATATAGAGATTGTAAAACGCCTTTCTCGTGATCTCCTCCACCAGTTTATAATCTTTCTCCTGTTCATTCCTGATACGGATCATTCATATCCTCCTGATTCTTGTTTCTTCCCCACGTATATATCTCCATCATAACTGGATCACAACTGATAAATTATAACCTTCTGATCGGAAAAAACATATAATTATCCCCTGTCTGCGGGCAAACAAAATCATGAACTGCCCCCGCCAAAGAAATATGATGATCTTCCAGGTATTTTATTGTATCCGAAAAGGTTTCTTCATAATCACATTTTACATAGATATACTCATAACCGGGAATGGTCCACTTCACCCAGCCATCGGGGGCTTCTGCATCATCGCAGCACTCTACCCCCGCAAGATAAAGGCCCTTCTTAAAGCCCTCCCAGGGCATAAACGAGCGGGAAAGATCAGACATAGCTCCCCAGATTCCGACGATATTTCCAGTCTCATCCCTCTTAGCCATATGCTGAACTTCTCCAAAATGAGAATTCGCATCATCCCACAACGTTTGAATAAAGCCCTCTCCATCTAATGTTGAGCCTTCTTTACCGATTACCACAAAGGAACTTTTTTCACATTTTTCCACTTTCATATCATTCCACCTAAGGCTTTCTACCGGATCACACCCACAACTCTTACATTCCCGCCACCAGACTTTTCACATCGAATCTTCCCACTTATCTCTCCCTCCCATCTCTAACCTCCAGTTTTCCGGTATATCCACCCGGTAATTCTCATCGATCAAAATACGATCACAATCATATTTCTCACACATCTCATAAAAATACAGATTATCCCGAAGCACAGAATCCATCGTACACCCCGAGTCATCCAGACGTTCCTCAATGACATTCGCGTATTTCATTATCCTGTCAAAATGATCCCTGATATACGCTTCCGTCATAACCAGGCAGACATACCGTATCTCGCTCAAATATGTATCATCAAAATCCCGCTTCCAGTCAAACGGAATATAACAGCCCTCAACAATAAGATTCTGATGATTCTCAATTGCAGTCCTTATGATCTCCCTGACAATCGGCCACAGATAACCCACCAATTCCCCGTCATCAACTGGCGTCAAAGCAGTATTCCCGCTCCTGATCAGCCCCATCTTTAACAGATCCATCGACAAATACGGATACCCATACCGTTCCAACATTCTCTGTGCCAAAACCGTTTTCCCCGTATGCGAAGCCCCCGCAATCAAAACAACCATCCCATCCTCCTCACACAACCGCTCTCCCCATCTTAACCACTCCCATCAATTGACACAGTCCCAGTGGAAGCCGGTACACAGTCCGGGAAGGGGCGCAGGGGGTGGAGAACCGGGGCTGGACGTCCTCCCGCCACTCACTGTCTCAATAAATAATAGAATTTAAATATCAAATCTCATACCCGATCATCCGGATATAACTCTTGATCATCTCCACAACCTGCTCAAACTCCAGCTTGCTGGCATTGATCGGCAGATCATAGTTGTTCACGTCCTCCCACTCCTTACCGGTAAAGTATTTGTGATACTCCCGGCGCTGCTTCGTGATCTTATTGAGCTTATCGAGGGCCTCCTTGGTGTCCAGGATCCCGTCCACCTCCATGGTCCTGCGGATACAGGTGGGAATGTCTGCATAGACAAAGATCTTCACCAGATCCTTCTTCCCGGAAGCCTCCAGCACATAATCCGCGCACCGGCCCACGATCACGCAGGATTCGTTCTCTGCCAACTCCCGGATGACCTCGGACTGGAACCGGAAGAGATTGTCAGGTGAAGTCACATCGCCTTCCGTCTTCGGATGCTCAAGAAGCGAATGGGGACGAAGCCCGCCCACGATCTTTCTCAGAAGATTGTTCCCCGCCTTCTCATCGGCCAGACGGAAATACTGCTCTCCAACCGCGCTTCTCTCAGCCGTCATGCTCAGTATCTCATCATCGTAAAACGGAATCCCCAACTCCTCCGCCAGCTTCTTTCCCACAATACGTCCGCCGCTTCCGTACTGCCGTTCAATCGTAATGACCAGTTTGCTCTTATCCATGAGAAATCCCCCTTTATCTGTTTGCAGCACCGTCACGGGCACTGCTTTCTTTATTGATTGTCACTTACAGTATAGCACAAAACAGGCGGGCTGCAAAACATTTTCGCGGTCCGCCTGTAATGGTAAAACTTTAATTCTATCATCTTACCTTCTCCTTTAAAAACACCCTTTGGAAAACTGAACGTTATCTCAAAGCCATAACATATACCTGACATGGATTCCATTCGTCCCATAATGTAGGAAATACCTCAAATTCTTTAAAGCCAAGAGAACGATAAAACTTATTGGTATTATCATATTCTTTATATTTACCCATTTGAACTGTTTTTACTTGAAAAAATGAATATCCCGTTTCAAGTGCTGATTTTTTTGCCTCATAAAATAAGTCTCGGCCAATCCCTTTCCGATGAAATTGGGGCAAGACACCCATGGCATATAATTCAACAGTATCAACACCCGTTTCTTTCAAATACAAAAAACCTATCGGCTTATCATTATCATAAGCACAGAAGAATGTTTTGTCACTACTTTCCATAATATATTTTTCTCTCGCTTCAAGAATTCCGAACCAATCAGGAAGCGCCTCCAAAATAAGGCGTGTTATCCTTTGTTTTTCCATCGTATCTGTAATCCGTTGTATATTCATCCCGTTCTTCCTATAACTTTGTTTTATCTATATATTACTTCCGTATTCAGTAAATTCCAAAAGAGGACTATCGGCTTTCACATCGACAGTCCTCTGATATTCTCTTGTTTCCGCTAAACAATATTAATTATCCAGTACTATTTCGCCAGGATCATCCGGTCATTGGCGAACTCCTCGCCGCTGGCCTCCTCAAACTTGTGGAGCAGGTCCTCCACCGTCAGGTTCTTCTTTTCCTCTCCCGCCACGTCATAGATGACATTGCCCTCATTCATCATGATCAGACGGTTGCCCATCTGGATCGCATCCTTCATGTTGTGGGTGATCATCAGTGTGGTAAGGTTCTGCTCTTCCACGATCTCAGCCGTTAGATCCAGCACCTTCTTGGCCGTCTTCGGGTCCAGCGCCGCCGTGTGCTCGTCTAAAAGCAAAAGCTTCGGACGCTGTAAGGTAGCCATAAGCAAGGTCAATGCCTGCCGCTGCCCCCGGAAAGAAGACCAACCTTGGAGGTCAGACGTTCCTCCAGTCCCAGGCTCAAACGCTTCAGCCAGTCGCTGTAGAGCGCCCGCTCGCTGCTTTTGATACCCGGCTTCAAGGTGCGGTGGCTGCCGCGGCGAAGGGCCAGCGCCAGATTCTCCTCGATCCCCATGGTGGCTGCGGTCCCGTTCATCGGGTCCTGGAATACACGTCCTAAAAATGCCGCCCGCTTGTACTCTGGCAGGCGTGTCACATCCTTGCCGTCGATCAGGATATGTCCCTCATCCACCGGCCATACTCCTGCGATGGCGTTGAGCAGAGTGGATTTGCCGGCGCCGTTGCCGCCGATGACCGTCACGAAATCCCCGTCATTCAGTGTCAGGCTTAAGCCCTTTAATGCTTTCTTTTCATTGACAGTCCCCTGGTTGAAGGTCTTGGCAATATTCTGAACTTCCAACATCTTACATTACCCCCTTTTCCCAGCTTTTGAAAAATACCGCTCCTTCCACGTCGGGATCGCGAGGAATACCGCAACCACAGCCGCGGAAAGCAGCTTTAGAAGATCCGTATCGATGCCCAGCCAGATCACGATCTGAAGCACCAGATAATAGATAATGGAACCAAGGGCAACTCCCAGCAGGCGGAATCCGAAATTGTGGAAGATCCTGCCGAAGATCGCTTCGCCGATGATCACAGCCGCCAGGCCGATGACGATCGCACCGCGGCCCATGTTGATATCCGCAAATCCCTGGTACTGCGACAACAGCGCTCCAGAAAGCGCCACCAGGCCGTTGGAGATCATAAGCCCCAGCACCCGGTTGAAATCTGTATTGATGCCCTGGGCGCGCGCCATCTTGTCATTGCACCCGGTAGCACGCAGGGAACATCCCAGCTCCGTGCCGAAAAACCAGTACAGAAACAATATGAGCAGCACAATACCAATGGCAACCACAAAGATTGTATTTTTATAGAAAGGCACGCCGCGGATAAACCGCAGGGAGACCAGCAGGTCAAACTTGTCCACGTTGATCGCCTGGTTCGCCTTTCCCATTGTTTTCAGATTGATCGAATACAGCCCAAGCTGCGTCAGGATACCAGCAAGGATCGCCGGGATTCCCATAAAGGTATGTAAAACGCCTGTCACCAGACCAGCCGCCATACCTGCGATCAGAGCGCCCGCCATGGCAACCCACACGCTGTGTCCCGTCAGCATCAGCATGATGCAAACTGCACCGCCGGTTCCCAGAGAACCATCCACAGTCAGATCTGCAATGTCCAGGATCCGGAAGGTTAAGTAAACCCCGATCGCCATGATCCCCCAGATCAGCCCCTGCGCCACTGCCCCCGGCAGGGCATTCAACAAACTCATCATATCATTTTCTCCTTCAAACCAGTTTCTGCTGATGTTGCCAGCTATTCTGCAAAAAGACAGCGGAGGATGGAGCGTTCCACAGTGCTCCATCCTGCTGCTGTTCTTCTTATTCTACACTACTTATTCAGATTGTTCAACGTTTATTTCTGCTTATTCCTCGATCGCCACATAGCCGTCCGGAACCGTAACGCCCAGAGCGTCGCAGAGGGTCTTGTTGTACTTCTTGGTGAACTGCGGTGCATACTCGATCGGCATCTCGGAGATATTGGACTCGCCGGTCAGGATCTTCACAGCCATCTTGCCGGTAGCAACGCCTAAGTCATAGTAGCTGATGGACAGGGTCGCAACGCCGCAGCCCTTGCAGATGCCCTCCTCACCCGCGATGACCGGAACGCCTGCCGGCTGGCAGATGTTGTTGATGATCTCGGTGTTGGCTGCCGCCGTGTTGTCGGTCGGTACATAGATCACATCGTTCTCAGAAGACGCCTTGGTCACGATGGTGGATAAATCGTTGGAATCAGAAAATGCATAGTACTCACAGGTATAACCCAGAGCCTCTAAAGCTGCCTTCACGGTATCTACCTGATACTGGGAATTGGCCTCTGCGGAACAGTAGAGCAGTCCGACTTTTTTGGCATCCGGGAACAGCTCTTTAAGCATGGCTGCCTGTTCGTCAAGAGGAGCGAGGTCCGCCGTACCGGAAATATTGCCGCCCACGGTGCCGCTGAAATCATCGATGCCCAGAGCCACGCCGTACTCCGTGACGGAGGTTCCCAGGATCGGGATATCCTTTGTGCCTGCCTGCGCCGCCTGTAAGGATGCGGTGGCATTGGCCATAATTAAGTCTACATTGTTGGATACAAAGCTGTTGATGATGGTGGAGCAGGTGTTGGAGTCGCCCTGTGCGTTCTGCTCATCAAATGTCACTGCATCGCCCAGCGCCTCTTTTACCGTATCCTTGAAGCCCTGAGTCGCCGCGTCCAGCGCATCATGCTGTACCAGCTGGCAGATGCCCACGGTATAGGTCTTGCCGTCAGCCGCTGCGGAACCCGCCTCTGCAGCACCGCCGGCTGCCTCAGACCCTGCGGCTGTGGTAGCTGCCTCTGTGGCCGCTGCCGTAGTCTCCTTTGCACTGCCGCCGCAGGCTGTCATGGAAAGCACCATCGCGCCGCTCAGCACGAGTGACATGATCTTCATTGATTTTTTCATAATATTCTCCCTCTTTCTGACAATTTATTTCATGGAAAACCATGAACTTTTCCTATCATACTACAAAAATTCCCCGCCGTCAATTTTATTGCGTTAATTTTGTGGGAATTTAAAGCAATAAAGTAATAAGGGCGGCTTTATATAAGTCATAACCTATTAAGTATTTGCTATTTTAGGAATATCGCACTATAATAAATCTCGTAAAGCACTTACCTGTATTCTAAATTCACAATAAAACTTCACATGTTACCGGGTGGGATACCTAAATCCGATTTACTGCCAACTGATCGTGATAATCAACCTTTCCCACTCATAAGATGATAGAAGTTTTATTGGAATTTAGAGGAGCGGAGGGACTGCCATGAATGATGTTAGCCTGTTAGAAATGATGAACGCCAGAGAAATGCGCTGCCACTTACAGCAGCAGCTTCTTCACTTATATAGAGAACCACTGATCTGCCTCACCTTAAATATCCCCGGTCCCATCAAGGTACTGCCCGGGATTCCCGCAGCTTTTGAAAACGCCTGCGGACAGATCGAGGCGCTTTTAAAGGAACGGCTGGTTTTAGTCAACCATCTGGAGACCATAAAAGAAAAAACCGGATATGAAGCATTTTACAGTGTTGACGCTTCCCCGGAATTTGTCAAGGAACTGATGATATCCTTAGAGGATCAGGACCGTCTGGGACGCCTTTTGGATATCGACGTCCTGCGTGTGGACGGGTCAAAGGTCTCACGGGAGGAGCTGGGGTATCCGGCCCGCCGCTGCCTGCTCTGCGACGAGCCTGCACATGCCTGCAGCCGCAGCCGCAGACACAGCATTGAAGAGCTGGTCCAGGAGATCAGCCGTATCCTGAACGAATACGCACCGGAGAGCTGACCGGCCCGCCGAGATAACCGAGAGGAAGTGATCCTTTGAACACCGATTCAGCCTGCTCCCATTTTTTAGAGCTCTGCGAATATGCCCTGATGGCGGAGGTCTCCGCCACCCCGAAGCCGGGACTTGTGGACTTACACGACAGCGGCGCTCATAAGGATATGTGTTTTGACACCTTCCGCACCAGCTCCGCCGCCATTGCCCCGCATATCGCGCAGATGTTCCGCCTCGGCGCTGAGTGGCCCGACAAAAGCGGCGCCGGGCTTTTTGCCGCCATCCGCCCCATAGGGATCACGGCTGAAAAAGCAATGTTTGAAGCCACCGGCGGAGTCAATACCCATAAGGGAATGATATTTTCCATGGGACTAATCGGTGCGGCAGCCGGCCTCTTCTACCAGATCCATGAGAACTTCTGCCCGGAGGATATCTTAAGCCTCGCGGGAGCGCTCTGTGCCGATACCCTTGAACAGGATTTTGAGCGGATCGACCCGTCTTCTCCCCGGACCCACGGGGAAGTCCTCTATGTGCGCTACGGCATAAAGGGAATCCGCGGGGAGGCCCAGAAGGGCTTTCCCTCTATCCGGGATATCTCCCTCCCGGCCATCCGATTTCGTAAGAAGACCTGTACAGACGACAATCAGGTTTATCTTAATACATTACTTGCTCTGATGTCCCAGGTGGACGATACCAACGTGCTGATCCGAACCAACCACGCCCTCTTAAACTATGAGAAGGCGGAGGCGTCCCGTATTCTCTCACTGGGCGGAGCGTCCACCCAGGCCGGCCTGGATGCGCTGCGCCAGCTCAATGAGGACTTTATCCGGCTGAACATCAGTCCGGGCGGATGTGCGGACCTGCTTGCGGTCACGATCCTGTTGTGGCAATTGGAGCAGCTTCAGGGAGGGTATCATGAAACAGAAGTTCGAGGAACGCGCGGGTAAGGCACAGCTTTTTGTATTTCACATGGCACAGCTTTTTGAGATCATCATCGCGCTGGTGGTCATTGTGGCGCTGGTCATCACGCTTTTCAAGATTCCAAACCACTTACGGCAGCTGGTCTATGAGGAAGGGTTTACCTTGTTTTTGAAAAACATATTCAGTATCGTGATCGGAATCGAGCTTTTAAAAATGCTCTGCCGCCACGACCTGGATTCGGTGGTGGAGGTGCTTCTCTTTGCCGTGGCAAGGGAAATGGTCATCTACCATATGCCGATCTATCAGACGCTGATTGGCGTGGTTGCCATTGCGGTATTATTTATGATCCGTAAATTCCTGTTCGTGTCCGCACTGGACAAGTAACCCGCCATGTTCCCATATCCGAAAAAAGAAACCGGAGGCTCCTTCCCCTACAGGCCTCCGGTTCTTTGTGTCATAACAGTTCTTTGTAAAGCCTCAGCACATTTCCACTGAATACAGCCTCGATCTCTCCGTCGGTGAATCCTTCCGACGCCATCGCATCTGCCAGCATCTGCATCCCCGAACAATCCTTAAGCTCCACCTTGCTTCCGATCCCGTCAAAATCCGTCCCAAGACCGATGCAGCCGATCCCGCCGATCTGCTTCATATGCTTCATGTGGGCCACCATATCACGGCAGTAGCTGTGGTCCGGCTCCACTCCATTTTCCTCATTTTGCAGGAAGGAGGCGCAGAAATTGATCCCCGTCACGCCGCCGCGCTCCGCCAGCGCCCGGATCATCTCATCCGTTAAGTTCCGGGGATGGCCCGCCAGGGCTCGGGCGTTGGAATGGCTTGCAACAAACGGTTTCTTCGTGTACTTGAACACGTCCCAGATCCCTGCGTCGTTTAAATGGGACACGTCGATGATCATACCGATGCGCTCCATCTCCCGGACAAACTCAATGCCCTTCTCCGTCAGGCCGTTTTCCGTATCCGGCACGCATTTGGGCGGGCGCTCCGCCCCCTCTTTGTCCACGTATTCCATCTTGTTGGGGAACGCCAGCTCATTCTGAAAGTTCCAGGTCAGGGTCATCATCCTGGCGCCCAGCCGGTAAAAATCGCGGAGATAAGCGATCTCACCCTGGCAGACGCCGCCTTCCTCCAATGTCAGCATAGCAGACATCCGGCCGGCCTTTCGATTCTCCTCTATATCCTCCCAGCATTTTACAATACCGATCAAGTCCTGGTGGGCTTCCATCTCCGTATAGAAAGTATCCACCAGCTTCATGGTGTACTCAAACGGCTTCGGCTCCCTCCCCAGATGGGTGAAAAGGGCGAAATTCTGAAGCAGGTAATCTCCCTTTGCCATCCGTTTCAAATCAATATGTAAGCTGTTCTCCAGGATCGAGGCATTTCCCCCGTCCCGGTGATCGTAATACAGTTCCGCAATGGTGTCGCAATGCATATCTACTACCTTCATGTTTTAAACTCCTGTTCTCCTTGTAGGTATCATATAATATGCTGATTTTACCACTATATGAGGAATTAATCAATTAGAGGGGGCCTGAGTTGGCGAATTTTGGGGCGGCGGTGGGGAGCGGGTATTTGTTCCGGTTTCGGACATAAGAATCTGTAAGCATGCGGGATTTTCTTAAAAGCCTGTCAGGCGGAGGGGCAACTCCCCGCCCCCACCGCCGCCGCAAAATTCGCCAACTCAGGCTTCTCGACAGGCTACGATTCCTCCAGCTTTACTAAAGTCCGCACGGTGTATTTGTCGTAACCGGCTACGGTCAACTCATCTGTTATAAATTCTTCGTACCATTTGCCACAGGTGCGAAGGCCATGGTTCGCTGCAAAACCGGTTATGAGTTGGTAGGGCTTTTCCATGGATGCTTCGTAGCCTCGATAATATACTTCGATATAGTTTCCTTCCGGGTACCGCTCTGGTTTGAGCGCCGGAATCCGCTTGTCAACCTGGGTATAGATCTGCCTGTATCGGTCGTATATCCCTTTCTCCAGATCCTCCTGGTAGCAGACAGAACCGACGGAGCTGATGTTCACATGGCCCTGTTCCCACATGCGCACATGGCGGATGATCTCCTCCGCCATCTTCCGGTCGCTGTTATCTGTCACATCGGAGGCCAGAAGCCATCCTTCCGGTCTTGGAATCACCTTCGGGCTGTCTAAAATGGCTGACTGCGCCTGCACTACATTGATCCGCTCACGGCTGATAAATTTCTTCATGTGCTTCAGCCGCTCGATCTCCCGGTCGATCTGCGCCTCCTTGTCCTCCATCATGGACAGAAAGCGCTCCGGCGAACGGTTCTGCATATATTCCTTAATCTCCCCCAACGGCATCCCCAGCTTCTGCAGCATCCGGATCACCGTAAAGGTATCAATCTGCCAGACATAATAATAACGATATCCGTTTTCCTCCGTGACCGCCGGAGAAAAAAGACCGATCTCATCATAGTGGAACAATGTATGCTTCTTCACTCCCAGAATATTTGCAAACTCTCCCGTAGTAAAATAAAGCTCCGAATGTTTTTCCATCATTGACTCCTTGTTTTTTCTTCTCTATCCTTTTGGCGCACGCGAAGTTCCGCGTTTTAGCACGGCGGCTGTCCCCGGACCGCCGCCGTGCTAAAATGCGGAACCCCCTCCCTCGCCAAAAAAAGCTTGACTATCGGGTTACCCTATCCTTTATGATAATACTTGCGCTTAAAAAAAGCAAGAAAGAGGTGTAAAACATGAATCAATCTTTATCGAAAAATTTTACCTTTGGTTCTCTGCTCCTGTTTGCGCTGCCAACCACGATCATGATGATCATCATGTCTTTATATACGATTGTAGACGGGATCTTTATCTCCCGCTTTGTCAGCACCAACGCGCTGTCATCCTTAAATATCGTATATCCGCTGATCAATGTGGCCATGGGCATCGGTATCATGCTGTCCACCGGAAGCAATGCGATCGTGGCGCGCAAGATGGGGCAGGGAGACCAGGATGGGGCCAGAAAAACCTTTACCGCTATCGTCGTGCTGAACCTGATGTTAGGTGCGGCTGTGGGGCTGTCAGGGGCTCTTTTTGCCGTCCCGCTCTCCCGGATCATGGGAGCCAGCGACTTGCTCCTGGCGGACTGCGTCTCCTACCTGCGCTGGCAGATGGCCTTTGTTCCTGCACTGATGCTCCAGGTCCTGTTCCAGATGTTCTTTGTCACGGAGGGCCGCCCCGGCATCGGCCTGTTTTTGACCCTGCTCTCCGGAATATGCAACGTGGTGCTGGACTATGTGCTGATCGTACCGCTGCAGCTTGGTATTGCCGGAGCTGCCATGGCAACCGTCGCCGGCTACATGGTCACAGCCGTCGTGGGACTGATCTATTTTGCGGTATCCAGACGTTCCCTGTGGCTGGTTCCGTTTCGTTTCCATGCAAAGGAAATACTGGAAACCTGTGTAAACGGCTCCTCTGAGATGGTGTCAAACCTGGCCTCCGGCATCATTACCTTTTTGTTCAATCTGCTGATGATGTACTATGCCGGAGAGGACGGAGTTGCCGCCATCACGATCATCCAGTATTCCCAGTTCCTGCTCAATGCGCTGTATATGGGATTTTCCCAGGGGATCTCTCCGGTCATCGGCTTCAATTACGGCAGCCAGAACCACAGGCAGCTGAAACAGGTATTCCGCACGGCCCTGATCTTTATCGCGGCAACCTCCGTAGCCGTGTTCGTATTCGCGGAGCTGGCTGGGGCTGTCATCGTCGGGATCTTTGCCCAGACGGGAACCGCGGTATATGAGATGGCCCGCCATGGCTTTACCATCTTTGCCGTGAGCTTTTTATTCTCGGGGCTGAACCTGTTTTCGTCTGCGCTCTTTACGGCGCTGTCCAACGGACGGATCTCTGCCATTATTTCTTTCATACGGACCTTTGTACTGATCGTGGCGTCCCTGGCGGTACTGCCTCTGATCCTTGGCCTGGATGGAATCTGGCTGGCGATCCCCATCGCCGAAGCAGGCGCTACGGTGATGTGCATCGGATACCTTAAGAAAAACCGTAACGTTTATCATTACGCTTAAAATGCCATCAAAAAAGAGGTCTCCCGGCGCTTTCTTGTTACTCGCTGCGCAGTGCGTCGATGGGATTTAGCTTCGCCGCCCGGCTTGCCGGCATATAGCCAAACAGCAGACCAATGCCTACAGAAACGCTGAAGGAGATGACCACCGCCGACGGAGTTGGCGCAGCGTCTAACCCTGCCACCGCCCCCACCGCGGAGGTCGCGACGCTCCCCAGAAAGATACCCATGACGCCGCCCAGGGAACTGGTCACCGCAGCTTCGATCACAAACTGCTGCATGATCACGCTCCGCCTGGCTCCCAGGGCTTTCCGGATCCCGATCTCCCGGGTGCGCTCCGTCACGGATACCAGCATGATATTCATGACGCCCACGCCCGCCACCAGCAGTGAGATCCCGGCGATGCCGCCCAGCCCGGCCGACACCATGGCGATCATGTCATTTAAGGAATCCAGCATCTCGCTCATGGCTGTCACTGTATACAGATCATCGTTCTTGAACTTTTCATAGAGGAAGGTCTCGATCAGGGATTTGTATTCCGCAGCATTGGTCAGATCGGTGATCGTGAACGTATAATTGTTGATATTGGCATTCCTCGCCATCTTTACAGCACAGCTGTATGGCATCCAGACGAAATCATCGCTGCCGCCGTCGTCCATAACGTCCTCCTGCTGTTCCACGATCCCCACGACCTTAAATGCATATCCGTTGATCTTGATAGTCTCTCCCCAGGCTTTCTCCGCGCTGCCGTACAGCTCATCTGCCACGTAAGCGCCGATGACGCACACCTTCTGCCTTGCCATAATATCTGCGTACTGGATGCTCCGCCCGTACTCCAGGTCCCAGTCCTTGATTCCGATATAATCCTCGCTGACCCCTGTGATGGAGGTCGCGCTCATAGAGTCATTTCCGTATTTTACAGTTCCGCTTACATTCACCGACGGCGACATGTGGGCAAACTCCGATGTGTGCTCTTCATAAAAAGCGTACATCTCATCTGCCGTGACAGAACGGGAAGGCAGGTTGACCATATTGACCGAGATCTGATTGGTGCCCATGCTGGCAAAGCTCTCTGTCATATAGGACATATAGGCATTGACCAGACTGACCAGGATGATCACCGAGGCGACGCCGATGATGATGCCCAGCATAGTCAGAAAGGACCGCATCTTGTTGCTCCATATACTTTTGACCGCCAGCTTAAATGATTGCAGCATATTCTCTCACATCCCCGCTAAAATTGATCTTGCCATCGTGAATCCGCACCACCCGCTTTGCCTCCATGGCAATGGAGCTGTCATGGGTGATCATCACAATCGTGTTGCCCTCCTCATTAAGCTCCTTTAAGAAATCCAACACATCCCGGCTGGTCTTTGAATCCAGCGCGCCTGTCGGCTCGTCTGCCAGGATCAGGGACGGACTCCCTGCCAGTGCACGGGCAATGGACACCCTCTGCTGTTGTCCGCCGGACAGCTGGGACGGATGATTCTTCCATTTATCTGCAAGCCCTACCCGCTCTAAGGACTGCATGGCGCGCTCCCGCCGTTCCTCCTTGGGAATCTTCGCATACAGCAGGGGCAGCTCCACATTTTCCAGAAGGTTGGACTTGGGGAGCAGGTTATACTGCTGGAAGATAAATCCGATCATCCGGTTTCGGATCTCCGCCAGCTGGTCGTCGCTCATCTGGTCCACATCCTCACCGCCAAGCAGGTATGTACCGGAGGTAGGGACATCCAGCGCTCCAATGATGTTCATCAGCGTAGATTTTCCGCTGCCCGACTTTCCGACAATCGCGGTAAATTCTCCCCGGTCAATGGTCAGAGTGATACCGTCATTGGCACGGACTTCTTCAGAACCCATCTGGTATATTTTATAAATGTCAGTCAACTCAATAAGTGGCTTTGCCATAACTTTCCTCTCCTTCTGCCTCCGCCCTTGTACAGATTCTTGTTCTTAAGGCATACCGCCGCCCTGGCTACCTCTGCCGCCCTGGCCGCCGCCGGGAGCTCCACCGCCCTGACTGCCGGGTGCGCCGCCACCCTGGCTTCCGGGTGCGCCCATCACGCCCATCTGGAACATGGAAGCATTATTTTTAGAGGACTCAGACACATAGATCACATCCCCCTCCGACAGCCCGCTCAATATCTGGACGTAGCTGTCACTGGTCAGCCCGGTCTCTACCTCCACGGCCTTAAAGCCTGCCGGAACACCGCCCTGGGCCTCCGTCGCCGTATCATCCTTCACGTACACCCGGTTCCCCCTCATCAGGGAATCCACCGGGATCATCAGAGTATCCTCTGCTTCATCCAGAATGATAACCCCGTCCACATTCATACCCGGAAGCAGGTCCCCCACTTCATCCAGGGTAACAGTCACCGGGTAATTGGTGACTCCGTTAGACTGGGAGCTCTCCAGGCTGATATTGGTGACCGTGCCGGTAAATGTTTTTCCCTCGACCGCATCTGCGGTCACCTTCACCTTCTGCCCGACCTTCACCTTCCGAACGTCCAGCTCGTCTACAGACATTTGGAAGGTCACCTCTGACAGGTCATAGATGACCGCCATGGTGGCTGCGGTACTTCCGGAGCTTTTGCTGATATTATCCCCCGCTTTTACGCTCTTGGTGATAACCTGCCCGGAGATCGGCGCTGTGATGGTGTAATTGTCGTAGCTGTCCTGAGTAGAATCCACCTTGCTCTGTGCCGATTCCACCTTTTCCTGTGCAGAGTCCACAGCATCCTTGAAGCTGCGCAGGATATCCTCCACATCCTTACTTTTGATCCGGAATATGGGCGTGCCGACTGTCACATAATCCCCCTCATGTACCAGAAGCGCCTCCACCTCCACGCCGCTGCCGCCTGACAGCTCCGCCTGCATTGTGGTATTGGTGATCGGCTCAAAGCTGCCCTCCAGGGCGCTCAAAAATCCTCCAATATTGACCACGCCCGTATGACTTGTGGTCAACCCTCCGGGATTGGCCACCTCCAGGGTCACATACCGCACCATCCGTCCTCCGTCCAGCACCTCATCCATATTGCTGACCGCAGTCACTACGCCTGCAAGCTGCTCCTCCGTATCTGCCAGGGTAATGACCCCCTGGTTCCCAACCCCGATGAGCGCCGCCTCGCCGGACAGAAACGGCGCTTTCACCTTCATGATCTGGTCGTTGTATATATCTGCCAGACTGGTATTGGAGCTGACCTTGTCACCCACATCGATGTTTAACTTCTGTATAAAGCCGGTCCGGGTGGATTTATAAGTATTCCCGCTGTAATCACTCTGAGCTTCCTGGTAATCCTCCAGGGCCTGCTGGTAGCTGTTATTGGCCCGCTGCAGGGAGTTGTTTGCTGAGGTGACTTCTGATTCCATGGAGGAAACATCGATCTGGTAGAGCACCTGATCCTTTACAACCTGATCCCCCTCCTCAAAATCCGCCGATACCACCTCTCCCTCCACCAGGGACGTGATGCTGTAGGTATCCTTTGGGGAAATAGTGCCCGAAGAGGTCAGCTCCGAAGTCAAGGTCCCCCTCGTCACCACAGATGTATTTTTTGCCTCCGCTTCAGCGCCGGCCTGCTTTGCTTTTCTGGAATAATTCTGCCAGAACAGGGCGCCCCCGATCACTGCGATCAACAACACACCTGTCAAAAAGATCCATTTCCCGCTTTTACCGTTCTTCCTGCGCTTTGCCGGTGTTTTTGCGTCCTGATTCTTGTTCTGCTTCCACATGGTTTCGCTCTCCTGTTAATCTTCCACATAGTCAATCACGGTGTAGGTCACATCTCCCTCGGCGTTCGTAGTCTTTTCGCAGATCAGGGTCACCGTATCCCCCACGCGCAGAGAACCGTAGACAGAAAATGCAAACTGCATCTCTGAATTGCCCAGCTTGAACTCCTGGTCCTCATCACCGTCCAAATATACCGATGTGGGCGTCATCACGTCCGTTGAATTATAGTAAATGCTGGTGACCTCCCCCCGCACGGCACAGCGCCCGTTCTGCACGCCATCCCCGTCGTCGTCCGCCACATACGCCCACACGGTCTTCGCCGACTGGTTGTAGTAGATCACCACGTAGCTGCCAGACAGCACACTCTTTAAGGAATCATACGAAGATGCTTCCCCGTCAATAAAAATACTCGCCTCCTGCACATTGAACGGAATATAGTTGCCCAGCTGATGGCCCTTGGGAATCAGCTTCGGTCCCTTCAGGCTGGAATCCGCCAGCCCGATGGGATTGATCTCCCCGTCAGAATTGACCTCACATCCAAGCACGGTGGCATATACCTTCCCTCCGGATTTCATCTCCGTCTTGAGAAGATTATAAAACAGGTTTACGCAGTCGGTTTTTGTGAGAACCTCCGCTGGCTGCCGGTCCAGGTCCTCATTCAGATCCAGAGAGTAGAACAGGGACATCCGCGCACCGGATACATCCCCGGTAAAATCCTCATCTGTATACCCCAGCAGCGCCAGTACGCCGCGTACGGCCTCCTTCAGTGTGACAGGCTGGTCCGGCCGAAACTGTCCGCCCAGATAGCCGACCATCCATTTCTGCTCTGCAGCGATCCGGATGCTCGCCGCATTTTCGTTCTCCGCCGGCACATCTGCATATACCGATACCTGGCTTGCGGACGGCAGGTAATCCCGATACGTCGATGCGCCAACCAGCATTTTGGCAAATTCTCCCCGCGTCACCTGCCGGTCCATGTCCGTGCTGGTATTAGCCATGATACCGGAAATGCCGATCACCCGCTTCCGGTAATCCAGGTTGCTGGTGTTGGCCCTGGCCGTTACCGGCGCTGCCGCCACAGACACCACTGCCATAGCTGCAGTCACGAATGCCATAGCTGCCGCAGTCTCTCTCTGATTCATACATCAAACTCCTTTCGGAACTTCTGTTTTTATTGTTTTTTATACTTTAACAGAATTTTGTGTTAAATTTGTGAGGATTTTCCAGTGACAGAGCGAAAAATTGTGAGGATTTTGTGAGAATTAAAATGATCATAAGAAGATGAGTTCCTGAAAAAACAAAAGAAGCATCCTGTAAGATCAAATAGAAATGACTTTACAAAATGCTTCCTGAGTATATATCGCAGATACTGCAGCCTGGCAAGCCCTTTTACAGGGTCCTGGCGCGCTCCGCAATGCTTCTTTTAAAGTTGACCACTTCATGCTGATAATCCGTATTCATGAACTCCGAGGTGATCATGAAATCGGCTGTCGCCTTGTTGATCGCCATAGGGATATCATAAACCTGAGCGATACGCATCAGCGCCTTGACATCCGGATCGTGAGGCTGCGCCGTCAGCGGATCGGAGAAGAACACCACAAAATCAATGACTCCCTCCACGATCTTGGCGCCGATCTGCTGGTCGCCGCCCAGCGGGCCGCTGTTGTACCCCTTGACCGTGAGCCCGGCCTGATCCGTGATCATCCTGGCTGTCGTCCCGGTACCGTAGAGGTTGTGATGCTTTAAGACCGCATAGTGCTCCTTGCACCATTCGATCAGTTTTGGCTTCTCGTTGTCATGGGCGATCAGCGCAATATCCTTCCTGGGGCCTATGGTAAATGTAATGTATTCGTCTGACATAATCTCATCTCCTTTTTAACGGGATAACCTTCCCCGCTTTCTGTAACATACCACGCCTGGAAGTATCTTACAAGTAAAATTTCTGTAAACTGGCCATATCAGACTAGATTTTCGCCATCCTCTCGATCAGCTCCCAGATCTCGTCACGGCCCTGTTTGGTCTCGGCGGAAAACGGGATCACGATACCGTCCTTTTCCACGCCCAATCCCTCCCGCACCATCTTCACATGCTTGCTGACCTGGCTGCGCTTTAACTTATCCAGCTTGGTCGCCACGATCACCGGATGGTAACCGTTTGACACGATCCAGTCATACATCAGCTTGTCGTTGGATGACGGCTCGTGGCGGATGTCGATCAACAGAAACACGCATTTTAGCATGGCGGAATTTTTTAAATACCGCTCGATCATCTTGCCCCACTTGGCCTTCACCTCCACAGATACCTTGGCATAACCATATCCGGGCAGATCTACATAATAAAACGCATCGTTGATATTATAAAAATTGATCGTCTGGGTCTTGCCCGGCTGTGAGGAGGTCCTGGCAAGGGACTTCCGGTTCATCAGCGCATTGATCAGGGAGGACTTGCCCACGTTTGACTTGCCTGCAAAGGCAAATTCCGGGCAGGTGTTCTCCGGCAGCGTGCTGGTAATGCCGCAGACCGTCTCCAGTTCCACTTTTTTGATAACCATATTCAGTTCCTCTCCCGCCGGGCTCTATACCAGCGCTTCCTTAAGCACCTCTTCCATATTTTTCACGAAAATAATAGTAAGGCCGCCGGTGATCTCCTTTGACAGCTCCGCAATATCGGATCGGTTCTTATCCGGCACCAGCACCGTCTTCATGTGTGCCATCTTTGCCGCCAGGATCTTCTCCTTTAAGCCGCCAATAGGCAGGACACGCCCGTGCAGAGTGATCTCCCCTGTCATGGCCAGCTTGGCATTCACCTTGCGGTCCACCACTGCTGACAGCATGGCGGTCGCCATGGTAATGCCTGCGGACGGACCGTCCTTGGGCACCGCGCCCTCAGGAATGTGGATATGGATGTCATGATGCTCGAAATAATCATCAGCAACCTGATACTGAGGGCATACGGACCGGACATAAGTCAGGGCAGTCTGGGCAGATTCCTTCATCACATCGCCCATCTGTCCGGTCAGCTTAAGCTCGCCTTTTCCAGGCATCACATTGACCTCGATCTGCAGGGTATCGCCCCCCACGCTGGTCCAGGCCAGGCCGCGGACGATCCCGACCTCATCCTCCTCATTGGCGTCCTCAAAGGTGACCTTCTCTTTGCCTAAGTATTTCTCCAGGCTGTTCTCCGTCACCCTGATGACTTTCTTTTTATTCTCCAAAAACTCCCGCGCTGCCTTACGGCAGATATCCCCGATGCGGCGTTCCAGATTGCGGACGCCGGCTTCCCGGGTGTAATTATGGATGATCTTCTTTAAAGCGCCGTCCGAAAACGTCACCTGCTCCTCCGTCAGCCCGTTGCGCTCCAGCTGTTTTCCCAGCAGATAGTTGCGGGCAATGTGGAACTTCTCGTTCTCCGTATAGCTGCCCACCTCGATGACCTCCATACGGTCCAGGAGAGGTCCTGGTATGGTCTGGGTCGTATTGGCTGTAGCGATGAACAGTACGTTCGACAGGTTGATGGGCACCTCCACGTAGTGGTCGCGGAACTTGACGTTCTGCTCCCCGTCCAGCACCTCTAAGAGCGCAGAGGAGGTGTCTCCCTTATAATCGCTGCTGACCTTGTCGATCTCATCAAGCAGAAGCAGCGGGTTTGAAACCCCTGCCTGTCTGAGTCCGTCCACCAGACGTCCCGGCATGGCTCCCACATAGGTTTTCCGGTGACCACGGATCTCAGCCTCGTCCCGGACGCCGCCCAGGCTGATGCGGACGTATTTTTTATTCAATGCCCGTGCCACAGAACGGGCGATGGAGGTCTTGCCGGTCCCTGGAGGGCCCACCAGACAGATGATCGGGCTGCTGCCTTTTTTCGTAAGGATACGGACAGCCAGATATTCCAGCACCCGTTCCTTGACCTTCTCAAGGCCATAATGGTCTTCTTCCAGGATCTCCTCCGCATGTTTTAGATCATTGTTGTCCTTAGAGACCTTATTCCAGGGCAGCTCTAAAAGGGTCTCTATGTATGTGCGCAGCACATTGCCCTCCTGGCTTCCGCCCGGCAGTCCTTTAAACCGGTCGATCTCTTTTTTCAGCTTGTCCTTGACTTCCTTATCCGCCTTCAGGCTCTTTAGCTGCTTTTCATATTCGTCTGCATCGGACACCGGGTCCTCTCCCAGCTCCTCGCGGATGATCTTCATCTGTTCCCGCAGGATGTATTCCTTCTGGTTCTGGTCGATGCTCTCCTTGACCTTGTCCTGGAACTCCTTTCGGATGCGGGAGATCTCGATCTCATTGACCAGATTGGACACCAGCACCTCATAGCGCTCTGACGCGCTTCCAGCGTCTAAATACTCCTGGCGCACGGTATAGTCCCAGGGAAGCTCGCTTGCAAGCTGGAGCATCAAGGTTTCCAGGTCATTGCCCATCAGGATGTTGGGCAGCACCTCCTTGGCAAACTTGGGATGCTGGCGGCCGTACTCCTCCGCCTTATCCTTCAGGACCCGCGTCATCGCCTCTCCTGTCACATAATCCACATCCGGTTCCCGGACTCCTGTCTCAAGGACCTCTCCGATCAGGGCAGGCTCCTCCGAATCCAGGGCCAGCAGCTCCGCGCGGCCCATACCTTCCACCATGACACGCACAATCCCGCCCGGCATCTTTACAAGCTGCTTGATATGGGCAACCGTGCCCACATGGTAAAGCTGGTCCAGATCCGGATTCTGGTCATCCGGGTTCAGCTGTGTGACCAGACAGATCTTCTGATCGCTGACCATGGCTTTCTCCACAGCCGCCACCGACTTGGCGCGGCTGATATCAAAACTCACCGTCATATGCGGGAGGACCGTCAGTCCCCTCAGCGCTATGACCGGCATTGTCATAATTGTATCTTCCATCCATATCCTCCTAAAATTTCCTATGTGTAAAAACGCGAAATGGGAGCTTCCGCCCCCATCTCATCCGTCAAATCGTCAGGCGATCTCGCCTGGTTTCTCTTTTTTCAGTCTCTGGGAGAGTGTTTTGCGCGGCACAGCCGTATCACGATATACCAGCTCCGCCTCCCCTGTCTTATCCACCACTTCTTTTGTAATGGTACAGATGCCTACGTTGCTGTCGGATGGGATCTCATACATCAGATCCATCATGACAGATTCCAGAATGGAACGCAGGCCCCTGGCGCCGGTCTTCCTCTCCACGGCGAGCCTTGCAACTTCCTCAAGCGCTTCCTCCGTAAACTCCAGCTTCACATCATCCAGCTCAAACAGCTTCTGGTACTGCTTTAACAGGGCATTCTTCGGCTCCGACAGAATCTTCACCAGAGCTTTCTCATCCAGAAGATCCAGGGATACGGTCACCGGCACACGCCCGATGAATTCCGGGATCAGTCCAAACTTCACCAGATCCTGCGGCTCCGCCTTGCGCAGAAGCTCGTCGATATCCGTCTTGTTCTTATCCACCACCTCGGCGTTGAACCCGATGGAACCGGCGCTCAAGCGGCTCTCAATGATCTTCTCCAGCCCGTCAAAGGCGCCTCCGCAGATAAACAGGATGTTGGTGGTATCAATCTGTAAAAGTTCCTGGTGAGGATGCTTCCTGCCGCCCTGAGGCGGAACGCTTGCCACCGTGCCCTCCAGGATCTTAAGGAGCGCCTGCTGTACTCCCTCGCCCGATACATCACGGGTGATGGATACATTCTCGGATTTCTTGGTGATCTTGTCTATCTCGTCAATATATATGATTCCATACTCCGCTTTACTGATATCGTAATCTGCCGACTGGATCAGCTTCAGCAGGATATTCTCCACATCCTCGCCCACATATCCGGCCTCCGTCAGGGCCGTGGCGTCTGCGATGGCAAACGGCACGTTCAGCACCTTCGCAAGGGTCTGGGCCAGGTAGGTCTTGCCGGAACCGGTGGGTCCCAGCAGCAGGATATTGCTCTTTTGTACGTCCACATCCAGGTTCTTCCCGGAGGTGATACGTTTATAGTGATTATATACGGCTACAGACAGGACTTTCTTGGCTGCATCCTGTCCAATGACATAATCGTCCAGGAACGCCTTGATCTCCTTTGGTTTGAGCAGGTTAATGCTGTCCAGATCCGGTCCGCTCTCCTCGTGCTCGTCAAATTCTTCCTCCAGAATCTCCGCACAAAGATCAATACATTCATCACAAATGTAAACATTGTTGGACCCGGCGATCAGCTTTTTCACCTGATCCTGGCTCTTTCCGCAGAATGAGCATCTGACTCTGTCATCTATTCTGTTCGGCATGTCGGTATCCCTCTATCCTTTCTTTTTGCTGCTGCAAAGACGGACGGCCTAGTGATGGGTCAGGATCTTATCGATCAGGCCATACTTCACCGCTTCCTCCGCAGTCATGTAGTTATCACGCTCCGTATCACGGCAGATAACCTCGTACGGCTGTCCGGTATTGGCAGCCAGAATCTCGTTTAATTTCTTCTTCGTCTGTAAGATCTTCTCTGCAACGATCTGGATCTCCGTCGCCTGGCCCTGTGCCCCGCCGGAAGGCTGATGGATCATCACCTCAGCGTTGGGAAGCGCAAAACGTTTGCCCTTGGCGCCTCCTGCCAGTAAGAATGCGCCCATGCTGGCGGCCATCCCGATACACACGGTAGACACATCACTCTTGATGTAGTTCATGGTATCATAGATCGCCATGCCTGCGGTCACAGAACCGCCCGGGCTGTTAATATATAAATTAATATCCTTGCCCGGGTCCTCGGACTCCAGGAACAGAAGCTGCGCTACCACCAGGCTGGCGGATACATCAGTCACTTCTTCTCCAAGGAAAATAATTCTCTCTTTTAATAATCGGGAAAAAATATCGTAGGAACGTTCACCTCTGCTGGTTGACTCAATAACATAGGGTATTAATGCCATCGTCGAATCCTCCTGTCATCTTGTTGACATTCAGCAAAAGGTACGGAGCCCGCGCCTTCTGCCGACATGAATATAAGTGCGGATTCCCGGCTGAACCGGAAATCCACACCCTGTTATACTTTCCAATTATAACCATAATTATTCAGGACGGCTATCTTTTTGTATGGCCGCCGTCCTGAACAGTTATTGTAAATTAAACTAATTTTGCTTCTGCAACAAGGAAGTCAACTGCTTCCTGAACCGCTAAGTCTTCCTTCATCTGCTTTAAGCCTTCCTCTCCTACGATCTCCCTGATCTTCTCAGGCTCCATCTTATAGGATTCGGACATCTTCCTGATCTCAGCCTCTACAGCCTCCTCAGAAGCCTCCAGGCCCTCTGCCGCCACAACTGCTTCCAGTACCAGACGGGTGCGGATCCTTCTCTCAGCCTGCGGACGCATCTGCTCCTGCATCTGCTCCATGGTGCTGCCGGTAAACTGCATATACTGCTCCAGGCTGATGCCCTGGCTCTGCATTCTGTGGGCATAATCCTCGATCATGTTGCGGACCTGCAGATCGATCATCGGCTCCGGGATATCCATAGATGCATTGTCAACTACCTTCTGAACGACGTTGTTCTCGTTCTCGGTGGTAGCCTGCTGCTGCTTGGTCTCTGCAAGCTTTGCTTTGACGTCAGCCTTATACTCATCCAGAGTCTCAAACTCGGAAACCTCACCAGCGAACTCATCGTTCAGCTCCGGAAGCTCTTTTACCTTGATCTCTTTTACTTTTACCTTGAACACTGCGGGCTTGCCAGCCAGCTCTTCTGCGTGATACTCAGCCGGGAAGGTCACATTCACTTCCACGTCTTCGCCGAGGTTCTTGCCGATCAGCTGATCCTCAAAGGTATCAATAAAGGAATGAGAACCGATGGTCAGCGGATAATCCGTGGCCTTGCCTCCATCAAACGGCACGCCGTCCACAAATCCCTCGAAATCGATCACAGTTTGGTCGCCGTCTGCAACCGGACGGTCCTCGATGCTCACCAGTCTGGAGTTCTGCTCCTGGACCTTCTTAAGCTCTGCATCTACATCTGCATCGGTCACTTCCGGTTTCGCCTTCTCTACCTCGATGCCCTTGTACTCGCCTAAGGTCACCTCCGGTTTCACTGCTACGGTAGCGGTGTAGATAAATGCTTTGCCCTTCTCTACCTGATCCACTCCGATCTCCGGTCTGGAAACGATATCCAGTCCGCTCTCCTCCATCGCCTGCGCATAGGTGGAATCGATCGCTTCATTGATCGCATCCTCGTAAAGCACACCGACGCCATACATCTTCTCAACCATCGCCTGAGGCGCTTTGCCCTTGCGGAAGCCCGGGATGTTGAATCTGCTTTTATTCTTGTTATAGGAAGTTTTAAGAGCTGCTTCAAACTGCTCTGCCGGTACTTCTACGGTTAATTTCGCCATGTTCTTTTCTAGCTTTTCTACTTGTAAACTCATTTTATGGGTTCCTCCTTAAATCTATGTATGGTCGTCACGGCAGGGCGCCACACTTCAATGTACCATTATATCATAGTGTTTCAGTAATTACCAGTCCTATTTTTTTGATAATTCCCGCATTTTTTCAACCACATAGGGGTTCAGCGGCCGGATCTCCACCTCCGGACGAGCCAGATAGTATCCCTGGAACAGATCCACATGCATTTCCATCAGGGTTTCCAACTCCTCCAAGTTCTCCACGCCCTCCGCTACTACCAGGATATTCCTGGCATGGCTGTATTCGATCAGGTTCTCCGCTATGGCCCGGCGGTTTGCATCCTGATCGATATTCCGGATCAGCTCCATATCCAGCTTCACGATATCCGGATGCAGGTGCAGCATGGTGCTTTCCGTACTGTATCCTGCTCCGAAATCATCCAGCGCGATCAGGCCGCCCCATCTGTGTATGGTAGAGATTTTGATGTTCATGGCCTTTTCATTGACCTGTTCCGTCTCAGTCATCTCCAGGACCACCCTGTGCATCAGTTCCGGATAGGAAACCTCCAGCCTTTCGATCTGCCAGTCCGTCAGCACCGTGCTGGCAATGGAATTGATGAAGAAACGGCATTTTTCATCAAAAAGCTCCTTTCGGTCCTGCACCCACTGCATGGCATAAAACCAGGTCAATTCCTCAAACTGCGGCAGCTTCGCCTGGGCTTTTGCCAGATTTAAAACCTCCTGTATGTTCTTAAAGCTCTTAAGCCTCGGACGCATCAACGCTTCGTATCCATAGATACTGCCGTCCCGGGACACGATCGGCTGCAGCGCAAATTTGACATTGCTGTTTTCCAGAAGGCGGTTCAGCTCCTCTTTTCCTGAAAGCAGGTATGAATTCTCGTGATAGGTCTGAATGTCAAACTCCTGCACGATCCCCTTGATACTGTGCTTTGCCATGTACATGGCAAAGTCCGCATACCGTACCAGAGTGTCCAGCTCCCGCGCCTGATCCGGGTACCAGACCATGCCTGCAGATGCCCTCAGCGGGATCCGGTCTCCACCCGGGACCTCCAGTGTCACGGTCTTAAGCTGCTCCATAAATGCCCTTACACGGCTCCGCAGCGTTTTCTCGCTGCCGTTATAAAGCAGCGCCATGAATTCATCTCCCGCATGGCGCTCTACCACAGCGCCATCTGTCTCCAATGTTCTCAGATAATCTGCAAACAGCTGTATATACCGGTCCCCTGTCTCATGCCCGTAGGTATCGTTGACATATTTTAGATTGTCCAGATCCCACATGACCAGAGCTGCGATCCCCATCTTCTGTTTGTGCAGGATGATCTCCACCAGCTCCCGGAACGCCCGCCGGTTGTAAATACCGGTCAGGAGGTCATAATTGCGCTCCTGCTCCAGCTTGTGGCGGGTCTCCATATCAGCTGTCACATCAGAGAGGACTCCCGTCACATTGCCGTGGGGGGATCTGACCAGTTTCATGCGCACATACCGGTGCCGCCCGTCCTTCTCCAGGTAATAGATCTTCCCATCTTCATCCTCGTCCGCTTCCACAAGGAGCTGCATCATACTCTGAAATTCGCCGGATCCCAGGTAGGCGTATGGCTCTTCCGTCCTGTCCACCCATAAAAGCCGGAACAGAGAGCGGCTGCAGAAGTACCGTTCCGTATCTTTTAAATATTCAAACACACCGATGGAGACTCCGGATGCTTCCAGTATCCGGGATATCCGGGAGGCAGATTCCGCCACATCTGCACTGAGGCTTTCAATGGCATCGATCAGCTCATCTACCTCGCTGATCTTCGTCTTCTTCAGCCGTATTTTCTGTCCGATCTCCGCCGAACGCAGCTCCCCGATCAGCTTCTGGATCGGACCTGCCACCAGGTTGCCTGCCAGCATGGTCGCAAGGATCCCGAGAAGCAGGCTGACGATCATGGACAGCATCAGGGTATTGCGGATCTGATTGTAGAAGTTCATCAGAGTAGATTCCTGCTGGACCTGCACAAGCAGCCATTCCTCCTGCTCAAACGGTGCATTGCGGTTATAGATCCCCATAGGGACCATGGCTGCATACCACAGATCTCCATTCCGGTCCGTCACCACGCCGATCTGCTCCTGCTCTGCAAGCTCATAACTAAGCGCATTCTTTTTGCCAAAATACCGGTCATAGACTGCACCGCTGGTCACAACCGGCTCCAATATCCGGGTACCTCTTTCCCTTTTGGCAAGGATCAGCGCCCTGTCCACAGATCCGGCCAGACTGTCTACATCCATGATCTTCCTCACATGGTTATCCAGCATATCCCCGCCGATCACCCCGACCGTGGTGCCGTCGTCGAGGACCAGCGGGATCGAATAGCTGATCCCTGCCGCCTCCTGGCGTCCCTGCGGGGACTGGCTGCCCAGATATCCATAGTTGCTGACGTCATGGACATCGATCTTCATATCTGCGGTACAGTTATATGGTTTGAAATAATAGCTGTCTGACGGGTCCGACTCATCCAGGGTAAAGCCCAGCTTCCAGTGGCTCTCCAGTGCGATCCCATAGCCTTTAGAGATGGAGGGCAGTCCTCTTACCAGCAGAAGATCCGAATTGTCCGCCGCATAGCTGCTGGAATCCAAATCGCTGATATAGACTCCGGCCTTCTCCTCTGGCGAGCCATTGTCAGAGGCGGGACCATCCAAGATCAGATATACACCGTTGCCGTAACTGCGATGAAGCAGATCGATCATCTGCGGCATCACATCATATACGATGGCACGGTTCAGCGCCGGATCCGTTTTGATATCGGATACGCCCTTCCCTTCCTTTATGAGGACCTGCTGGATTGCATCCCGGACGGCCACTGAGCTGTAGATATCATTCATCCAGTGCTGAACAACCTCCCGCTCCAGGTTCAGTTCACTGTTTTCCGTATTCTGACGAAAAATATCAATGGCGTTGGTGCGCAGGCTGACAGACACGTCGCCGCGCAGTATAAACACCGACAATACAGCGGTCTGGATCAGCAGGATGGCTGCAAACGGGATCAACAGCCTGAATTTTAAAGATTTCGTTTTTGTTTTCATAAGCCATTAATTGATGGAGTTCAGTTTTTGATAAGTGTCTTCATACCATTCTTCAAAGTGTTCCTCTGTTGAAAACTGGCTGACAGCCTCCGCTTCCTCCATACCAGATGCCACCAGGGCCTTGACGGCCTCCCTGTCGCTTTTTGCAAGATCTGCCATAGTCGTATTTAAAACTGCCCGCGCACCATTGCCGTTCTTAAATGGCTTGGTCGTATACATCTGATACTCCTGCGCTTCCTGAATCCCAACAAGCAGCGTTTCCTTCAGGACATCAGAGATATCCATCTCTCTTTCCGCGATCATCTTTTCCAAAAACGCCTCATCATTGGCTTTCTTTTTCACTGGCAGGTAACCGGCGCCTGCCGAAAAATCCAGGTTTTCCTCTTCTGAGGTAAACCATTTTAAAAATGTCACCGCCGCGCGCTCCACAGGCTCCTCCGACTTAAACAGGACCATACCCGCCCCCTGCTGTACGGCACATGGCTCAGTCCCCTCAAAATTCGGCAGGGGCAGAACTTTACAGGTGATATCATACGTAGTACCATCCTCATAAGTCACAGCCTCCGGCGTATAAGGCGAACCACTGGTTGAACCCACATAGGCGATCAGGCTGCCCGTCTTTAAATCATCACTCCGGAACTTTCCTTCTGCCAGATAATGCCCCTGAATAAAAGGAACATAATAATTGTCCCACAGCCTGCGCATGGTGTCCTTATCAAAATCCAGTACCGGCCTTCCATCCTCGATCCGGTAGATCTCGTGTCCCAGCTGCCTGCTTCCGATCAACATATAATTGGCAAAGGCATCCCGGCCGAAAAATGCCTTGCCATCCCCCGGCTCCTCGCTCTGGCTGTCAGTCCACTGATAATAGCTCTCTGCCACCGCTGCAATCCCTTCCCAGGTGGAAAGGTCCTCAAAATCCGCACCGGTCGCCTCCGCAAAGGGCTCCCATGCCGTCAGATTAAGTGTCAGGACCTCTGTGGATTTTGCTGTTGGGAATATCTTTAAGGTGTCTTTTGCCTCAAATCTCCCCTCATCAATGTAGCCATCCACATATTCATCGATCTCCTCCTGCGTCAGATAAGGCTTCATGTCTGCAAGCAGTCCCATCTCGTTCAGCTCAAATGCCGTGTCTGCATAAGAAGAACAGATGACCGGGAGCGCTTCTGCCCCCACCTTGTTGTCCACACTGTCCTTCACATTCTGGACAAGCTCATCGATGGCGCCCTTGCTGACCGCCTCCACGATGATGTTCTCCTCCTGTCCCACAGTATCGTTAAACTGCTGTACCAGTCCGTCAAACTTCTCCTTCTGCGCGCCGTTATAATAATTCCATACAGTCACCATCACAGGAGCCTCCTGCTTTTTAGAGGCCATCCCGCAGCCGCTAAGCAGGACCGTCATCCCTCCTGCTACAAGTAAAATTCCCCTTCCAAACTTTTTCATCTATATCCTCCCGCAAATTGAACAATTTCCAAATTCTGCATATTTAGCTTATATCATACCACATTTCAGAAAAAAAAACTTTATATTTTTACGCATTTCCGGTATATTCTTTAATAACGAATAAGTTTAAAACTGAAAAGAGGAATAGAAATGGAAATTGAACGCAAATATCTGGTACAGTCGCCTCCCGCAGACTATGAAACCTGGCCATTCCACCAGATTGAACAGGCCTATCTCAATACAGAACCGGTCATCCGGATCCGCAGGGAGGACGAGTCCTTCTACATGACCTACAAATCAAAAGGGCTTTTAGCCCGGGAGGAATACAACCTTCCGCTCACAAAAGCAGCTTACGACCACCTTCTCCCAAAAGCAGACGGCATCATCCTGACCAAAAAGCGCTACTTAAAACCCATAGACGGCACAGAACTGACCATTGAGCTGGATATTTTCTCCGGAGCATATGAGGGCCTTATGCTGGCAGAAGTAGAATTCCCCTCCTTAGAGGCGGCAGAAAACTTCACACCCCCGGACTGGTTCGGCGAGGATGTGACCCTGTCCGGAAAGTACCAGAACAGCCGCCTCAGCCTCGGCTCCCTCTCCCCGGAATCCGGCAGCTGAAACCAGCTCTGCCCCCAGGAAAACCATACACAAAACGGACAGAAAACAGTCCGGCGCAAGCCGGCGTTTTCTGTCCGTTTCTTCTCTCATATCCTTCATTTACCGCCTCAGTTCAGACGACATACACCATCAGCGGTTCAGCAGCCCAAGCACCACCACAACCACCAGCAAAGCCAGCAGCCCTCCGATGATGATATCCATCTGCTTCAAAGTCAGCGGAATATGGTCATACATCCGTTCCTTAGGAGGCAGGCTGGCCCGGTACTCCTTAAGCCTCTGATTCTCCTCCCGAAGCCGCTTATTCTCCAGCTCCAGCTCCGAAAGCCCCTCATCCAAAGTCTTTCTCTCATCTGCCATAAAACTACGCTCCTCACCTCACTACCGAGAAAACCTTCCCGCAATTTGGCCCGTGAAACCGTCGAACGGGCGGGCACTGGAAGAACCTGTCCGCCTGTGCCCGCCTGCCACTTTACCTCACGGCCAAATTGCCGCGCCAAAATTTTACTTTTTAGCAATATACTTCCGGATATCCAGCGCGATCGCCACGATGATAACGATACCCTGTACAATATACTGGTAGTTGGTCTGAATCCCAAGGAACTGCATGGAAGATTTCAGCAGCTCAAATACCAGAACACCGATGACTACGCCTGAGATACGTCCGATACCGCCGTTTACAGATACACCGCCGATGGTACATGCGGCGATCGCCTCCAGCTCGTAGCCCTGGCCCATGTTAACGCTGGCGCCGCCGGCCTTTGCTCCTAACAGGAAACCTGCGATCGCATAGAGAGCTGCTGCGGTAACGTAGATGATGATCTTTGTCTTCTTTACATTTACGCCGGATACCTCAGCCGCTGCCTCATTTCCGCCGATTGCGTACATGTATTTGCCGTGACGGGTATAGTTATAAACAAACCACATGATCAGGCCGATCACGATCGCAATGATAAACATGTAAGGAAGCTGTCCGAACAGCTTACCGGTCGCGATCACTGTATAAGCCTTGCGGTAGCCGCCCAGAGGGGTTGCATTGGTGTAAACCAGGCAGATACCGTATACCATAAGCTGCATGCCCAGGGTGCCGATGAATGCCGGTACGTTTAAGTAAGCGATAACAATACCGTTGATCAAACCGAATATACAGCAGATCAGGATACAGAACAGCAGTACGCCGACCACCGGCATATCGCCCAGGTTCGGGAAGAACTTGCCGCTGTAATCAGATGCCTGCAGCAGAGTACCGGCGATACAGGAAGCAAGGCCCACCATACGTCCTGCTGACAGGTCCGTACCTTTTGTGATCAGACATCCGCTGACACCGAATGCGATGATAACACGGGCAGCCGTATTTACGGAAATATTGGACAGGTTGTTAAAGGAAAAGAAATTATCCTTTGTAATACCGGTAACCAGGACCAGTAAAAGCAGTACTATGATGATGCCGTTGTCCAGCAAAATCTTCTTGATATCTACGCTCTTTTTCATCTTCGTATCCTCCTTAATTAAACTGGGTAGCCAGGCTCATGATATTCTCCTGGGTAGCCTCTTCACCGGACACCTCTCCGGTCAGTTTGCCGTCACACATCACCAGGATCCGGTGTGACATACCGATCAGCTCAGGCATCTCTGAGGAGATCATGATGATCGCCTTGCCCTGTTTTGCCAGATTAATCATGATCTGATAAATCTCGTACTTGGCTCCCACGTCGATACCACGGGTCGGTTCATCCATGATCAGTACATCGGGATTGTTCGCCAGCCATCTGGCGATGATCACCTTCTGCTGGTTACCACCTGACAGCGACTGGATCAGCGTCTTGCTGCTCGGTGTCTTAATGCTTAGCTTGGCTACATTTTCTTTCACCAGCTCCTCAATGTCACCGGTGTTCAGCTTGACGCCAAAACTCAGATAATTGTTCAAGGAAGAGATCGATACGTTGTCCGCGATAGACAGGCAGCCTAAAATACCGGTGCCGCGTCGGTCCTCCGTGATCATCCCAATACCATCTTTGATGGCATCCCGCGGCCTTGTCACATGGACCGGCTTCCCATGCACGATCACTTCGCCGCTCTTAATATGGCGCATTCCGAAGATTGCTTCCATCAGTTCTGTTCTCTGTGCTCCCACCAGTCCGCCGAAACCAAGGATCTCGCCTTTTTTCAGGGTGAAATTGATATGCTGGAAGGAACGGTCGTGGATACTGCAGAGGTCCTTCACCTCTAAAACCACCTCGTCAGTCGCGGTATCCTCCTTCGGGGGATATACGTTGGTCAGCTCACGTCCAACCATCTGGCGTACGATCTCGTCATCACTGATGTCCTTGATCTCCCACGTGCCAACATAGGTACCATCACGCATGATGGTGATATCATCGGCGATCTCCCGGATCTCCGCCATCTTATGGGAGATGTAGATCATGGAAACGCCTCTGGATCTAAGATCCCGGACGATACGGAACAACGCCTCAACCTCATTGTCTGTGAGGGAGGAGGTCGGCTCGTCCAGAATCACTACTTTCGCACTCATGGATACTGCCTTTGCGATCTCCACCGACTGCATCTGTGCGATCGAGAGAGTCCCGAGCTTTTTCTTCGGGTCGTAAGGCATCTTAACATTGTCCAGCCATTTGGCTGCTTCTTCATTCATGGTCTTGTGGTCGATGATCTTCACCGGCCCAATATGCTTCATCGGATAACGGCCCAGGTACATATTCTCTGCAATGGTCCTCTCCGGTATCGGCTGTAATTCCTGGTGTACCATCGCCAGGCCTTTATGTAATGCATCGTCCGGGTTTACGATCGTCATCTTTTCCCCGTCCAGATAAATCTCTCCTTCATCCATCTTGTAAATACCAAACAGGCACTTCATCAATGTGGATTTTCCGGCTCCGTTCTCCCCCATCAGTGCGTGGACCGTGCCGGGGCGGACTTTCAAGTTGATTCCATCCAGGGCTTTTACACCCGGGAAGCTTTTGGAGACCCCTCTCATTTCCAACCTGTACTCTGCCATCCCATTCTCTCCTTTCTGTCTGCCGGACATTGAAGGCGTCCGGTATAGCCCCTTCTTTGAAAATCGGGTGTGTCTTCCCGGACACACCCGACAACTTACAACTTCAAACGCGGAATCCGCATTTATTTAACTTTCTCAAGAATCTCTGCTGCATTAGCGCTGGTAACCTTTACATAGTCAACCATGTTGACCGGATCAACCTTCTCGCCGCTTAAGAACTTCACAGCTACGTCTGCTGCGGTCTGAGCCTGGCTGAAGTGATCGTTGAATACGGTACCGGTCATCTTGCCGTCAACTACGTTCTGAACAGCCTCGGTCAGAGCGTCAACGCCTACTAAGTAGATGTCCTCGTTTACTTTTCTGCCTGCTGCATCGATAGCCTGCAGTGCGCCAAGTGCCATTGCATCGTTGTTACAGAAAACAACCTCGATCTTGTCGCCGAACTGGGTTAAAGCATCCTGTACGATCTGCTGGCCTTTAGCCTGATCCCAGTCGCCTCTCTGCAGTAACAGCTCTTCTACTTCCAGACCTGCATCGGTCAGAGCCTTAACAGAGAATTCAGTTCTGTACTGAGCGTCTACGTTCTCCGGATCGCCCTGTACCATGATGTAGCTTACTTTGCCGTCGCCGTTGATGTCGCCCTTGTTGGAGGTCTCAACGATCTCTTCGCCCTGGAAGGTACCGGACTGTCTTGCATCTGCGCCTACATAAGTAGCGTTGATGCTCTCAGAAGCCCATCTCTCTTCTTCAGCTACGTCCGGCTCACGGTTGATGTAAACAACCGGGATCCCAGCGTCTTTACACATATCGGTAACCTGCGGTGCGGAGGAAGCCTGTACCAGGTTCAGGATCATTACGTCAACGCCGGAAGCGATGAAGTTCTGGATCTGGTTGGTCTGCTCAGCCTGATCGCCCTTACCATCCTGGATGGTGATATTCTCTTTCTTGAAGCCAAGGTCCTCTACTAAGTATCTCTCTAACTCGGTGCGGTACAGAGTCATGAAGTTATCATCGAACTTGTAAATGCTGATGCCAACCTTCTTGTCTGCCATATCTGCGCCGGCTGCCTCAGCTACTGCTGCTGCAGTGGTCTCTGCCTCTTTTGCTGCCTCGGTTGCTGCTTCTGTAGCAGCGGTTGTAGCTGCCTCAGTTGCTGCTGCGGTGGTCTCTGCCGGTTTGCTGCCGCCGCATGCGGTCATGGACAGAATCATGCAGGATGCAAGTGCCATAGCGGTTACTTTTCTTGTTAATCTCATGTTGTGAATCCTCCCTTTTCTATGAGCTTGTATTTTTGTCGGTTTTTGTTCACTTTGCCTTACCGACAAGTACATTATACAGGCGGATTATGCATTTTACCATAAGATTTTCTTTTATCATTTATGAAATTTTTTCGATTTTGTCAATTATTGACTATTTTTTTACAACAGTGTGCTGGCTGCACCAATAATATTTCCCATTTTGGAGCGGGATATCAGTCTCCACCGGCTGCTTTCTGGCTTTCGCCGCAGCAATATCCAGGATAGCAGCCGCATACCGCTCCTTGTCAGAGGAGACGGTGCCTAAAAGCTTGCCGGACCGGATGGCTTCCATGCCCGGGGTCGTGGCATCGATGCCGATCACATTGATCTTCTGAACGCCCGTTCGGTCCAGGGCATCGATAGCGCCCAGGGCCATGTCATCATTGTTGCTGACCACCAGCTCGATCCTGCCGGGATACTGTTCCAGCCACTGCTCCATCAGCGCGGATGCCTGGCTTCGCTCCCAGTTGGCGATGCCTCCGGTGATCTTCTCGATGGGCACCCCGCCGTCTTTTAAGGTCTGGATGGACCATTCCGTGCGGATCAGGGAATCCTGGTGGCTGCTCTCCCCCTCCAGGAGTACATAGCTGACCATACCGTCCCCGTTGAGATCGATGGCATCGGGGTTCTCCCGGTACAGATCTACGATAATGCCTCCCTGTAAAATGGCAGTCTCCCTGGCGTCCACCCCTACATAATAGAGCTGGTCCCACCGGTCCATATCCTCCTCTACCGGCTGCCGGTTAAAAAACACCACCGGGACCCCGGCAGTCATGGCCTTGTCGATCATCACTGAGGCGTCGGTCCTGTCCACCGGATTGATGCACAGCACATCGCAGCCCAGGGAAATAAACCGCTCCACCTGGTTGTTCTGGGTGTTCTGGCTTCCCTTGGCATCCTGGATATCCAGCGTTACCTTGATGCCGGTCTCCTGCTCATACTCCTTCGCCCTGGCCTCCAGCTCCCCGCGGATATTGTTGATAAACGTGTCATCCCCACGGTACAGGCTCATACCGATGCGGATGGAGGTTTTCTCTGCCGGCTCCTCCTTCCTGACACAGCCGGCAGCCGGAAGGATAACTCCTGTCAAAAGCACAAAGCAGGCAAAAACAACTGCCATACGCTTTTTTTTATTGTTTTGTCCCTTCTTTCCTTTCATCTCACGGTTCCTCCTGTCATTCAATGGGGTAGAGCATCTTCTCATACTGTTCTTTCCTCAAATCGGCCTTCTCAATATAATAGCTGTCCAGCACGGTCTGTTCCTCCCAGATCTGGTTCGTGACAGCCTCCACAGCCCGCTTTACGCTTAGATATCCGGCGCTGAAATCATCTGTCACACAGATGCCGGAGATCACTCCCCTGTCCAGATAGTTCAGGATCGGAATTGTAGTTCCTCGTCCATACAGGCCCAGCACATAACTGCTGTACACCGTACTGTCCGCCAAAATAGCGGCGGTCTCTGCAAGGCTTCCCTGGTCTAAGGCGACCACCACCACGGTCCGGCTTCCCGGATAGACCAGCTCCTCCACTGCTTTCCGGAAGGTTCCTTCTCCCTGTCGCTGAAACAGCGTCGTCTGAAACCCGGCTTCTGAAAGAGTGGTCTGCACGCCATCCCCGAACCGTCTTGTGACAGTATTCTCCCTGGCTCCGGCAAACAGGTAGACCGGGACTTCAGAGGCGTATTTATTTATGACCTGCTGCGCCAGCTTCTGTCCCATCTCATAATAGTCCGTAGTCACCACCGCGGATATCTTGTCCAGGGGCAGCTCCGAGTTCACCAGCACCAGCGGGACCGTCACCCTTTTTTCCACAAGCACATCTTCGACGGCCGTTTCCTCCACCGGAGCCACTATGAGGGCTCTGGCGCCGTCCTGCTGCTCCCTTGCCATCATCTCAAGCTGCTGGTCCTGGTTATTCTCCTCATAGAGTGTGATGAAACTCACATCCGCATTCAGCTCAATGGCCGCCCGGTCCATGCCTTTCCGGAAGTTCACGTAGTGGTCGTCACTGGTGTCGTCTATGACAACAGACAGGGGATACACCTCTGTTTTCCGCTCCTTGATGATCAGGTCTGTGGAGGAAAGCAGAAATAAAAGCACCAGCACCGCGCCGTAAAATACCCACCATAGCTTCTCTTTTCTGGTAATCATGCTTTCTCCCTCTCCAATATCTCCTGATAGGACACCGCAGGAAGATGAATCCGTATGGTCGTCCCCTCATCCGGTTCCGATTCAATCGTCAGTCCATAATGTTCCCCAAAATAGAGCCGGATCCGCTCGTTTACATTCTTGACCCCGATACCGGAGCCGCGCCTTGAGGATACATGGGCGTTCTCAGTCAGCAGGCTGTCCACCTGCTCCTTTGTCATGCCCAGCCCGTTATCCCGGACTGTGAACCACAGGTCCCCGTTTTCCAGGTAGGCGTGGACCTCGATCTCCCCGTCCCCGTCCATGAACTCCATGCCATGGTAGATGGCATTCTCCACCAGAGGCTGGAGCATCAGCTTTAAGCTGGCAAGGTTCATGGTGTCCGGTTCGGAATCGATCTTGTAGGAGAATTTATTTTTAAACCGCATCTGCTGGATCATTAAGTAATTGCGCACATGCTCAAGCTCATCCCGGACCGGAATGATGCTCTTGCCCTTGCTTAAGCTGATGCGGAAGAACCGGGCCAGCGCCGTGACCACCTTCACCGCCTCGTTTTTCTGCTCGTTTTCGATCATCCAGACGATGATATCCAGGGTATTGTAGAGGAAGTGCGGATTGATCTGGGACTGGAGCGTGTCAAACTCACTCTTTCTCTTGGACTCATGCTCCGCCACAATGTCCTCCATCAGCACCTGGATCCGCCTTGCCATGTCGCCGATGGAACGGCCCAGATGCCGGATCTCATAGGAGCCGCCCATATAGACCTCCGTATCCAACTCGCCGGCCTCCAGCGCATTGACCGATTTCTCCAGCTCCTGGATCGGAGTTGTGATCCTGGAGGAGATATAAGCATTGATCACCACCAAAATGAACAGGAAAAAGGCGATGATGAACACCATAAAAAGCTTGGTCTTTAAATTGTTTAGGGAAAATCCTTTTTCCGGCGTCACGCCTATGATCTTCCAACCTGTATAGCCCACGCTTTTCACGGTGATATCCCGTTTTTCCCCCTGGTAGACCTCCCGGTAATTGCCGTCCCGGTAGGATGCTGCCACATCGATATTCTCTTCCACCTGGCCTGCGTCGATCAGCTGCATCTGCGGATGGTAGATCAAATCTCCGCCGCTGCTGATCATATACAGATAACCGCCGTTTCCCAGGTTTATATTGTCCAAAAGCTGCTGCAGGCTACCGTAGCTGATATCCAGGAGCAGCACACCCTGGTCCGTGGAGGTGCCCTGGGTGATCTCCACTGCCCGCGACAGGGTGATGACCCACCGGTACTGGTTTTCATTGGTGTCGAATATGTACTGGACATGAGGCGTGGAAAAATGCAGGTTATCCGTTCGTTTTAGGGTATTATTAAACCATTCCTCCCCGGTCACGTCAAAACCGGTCTTTAAGCGCGCCGCCGGGACTGCCTCCAACAGCTCCCCCTCCTTCGACAGCAGGGCGATATTGGAAATATAGTCTTTATTGTTGTCATAGAGCAGCGTAAACTCATTGGTCACCGGCTCCGCCGACAGATCGGCATTTTTCACTACGCCGTAGTACAGGGAGTCAGACAGCTTCATGATGGTCCTCAAATAAGAATCCACCGACCGGTTCACCTGGCTGATCATCGCCTGGTTTTCCTCCTGGATCGTGGCTGTAAGCTGGCTGGACAGCCTTCCGTACAGGGAAACGCCGATCAGCATGATCGCCACCAGAGCGCTGACCGTAAAATAAATATAGATCGTATAGCGGATGCTCATGTTCTGAAAAAATCCGTTTTTTTTCGGCTTCGCCATAGGTTCCTCCCCCTGCGCTCCTTTATGCTACTGCGCCCCCCGGAACTTGGTCGGGGATACGCCAAACCGTTTCTTAAAAACATAACTGAAATAATTCTGTTCCTGGTATCCCACCTTCTGGGCGATAATATAGGTCTTGTCATCCGTCTCATTGAGCAGTTCTACCGCCTTGTCAAGCCGGACCTCAGTAAGATAGGCGATATAGGTCTGTCCTGTCTCTTTTTTGAATACGGTGGAAAAATATGCAGGGCTCATGTGGAGCTGGCGGCAGAGCATCTCCACGGACAGGTCCGGGTTCTGGTAATTGTCCTGGATGTACTGTTTTGCCTCCAGGATCACCTTCCTGGTGGTATTGTCCCGCTCCCGGTCCATGCTCTCATTCATCCGGTACGCCACCTGCAGGATCCAGTCCTCAAACTCTTCCCTGCGCTGGATCGCTGACAGGATATCGGTGTACTGCTCCTGGACCCTGAACATGTCGCCGGGATTGAAATCATACTGCTGCATGAGCTGGGTAATGCAGTTGACAATGGAGAGCATATAGAGCTGGTGCTGGCGCACATGGACCTTGGCATCCCCCATCCGGACCACCAGCCGCTGGATCACCTCCCGGATCTGGTCCTTCGGTCCAAACTTGATGGCATTCACCAGCTCTGCCTCGTCCTTGCCGTCCAGCTGGAGCTTCCCGCGGCTGACCGGCTCCACGTCGTTGATATAGATCGTATTCCCCGGACCCACGATGGCGCGGTACCCAAGGGCGTCCTCCGCCGACTGGTAGGAGGTGCCGATCTGCTCTAAGCTGGTACAGCTGTGTCCCACGCCGACCGTGATGGTCACCTCCAGGATCCGCTTGCTCTCCTTGCAGATATCCCCCAGCTGGTCGATCAGGCCCGTCTGGGTATTGCTGTCGTCCACGGCGGCGATCAGCGCGATGCCCGCTGCGGAGTTAAATATGATAAAACGGCAGTAATCCTTTAAATTGTCCTCCACCAGCTTTTTCACGGAGATGGGGATCAGCTCCCGGTGCTTGGAGAGCACCCGCCCCTCGGTCTGCTCCTCCTGCTCCACATGGATCAGGGCGGCGATCCATTTCCTGGCGTCCAGGATATCCACGCCGTACTCCTTCAGCTTTTCATCAATCTGCGCCCCATGTACGGTACCGCGCACCATATCATTTAAGAACAGCTCCCGCAGTATGGGCAGGCTGTTCTGATAGCTGACCCGTAAAAGATCCACATTCCGGCGCTGCTTGATCTCTTCATCCAGGTTTTCCCGGACACGGTTCAAGATCTCGGAAAGCTCCTCCACATTGACCGGCTTCAGGATATATTCAGTCACATTCAGCTTGATCGCCTGCTGGGCATACTCAAAATCATCGAATCCCGAGAAGATCAGCACCTTGACAGAGGGATACTTTTGACGGATCTTCGCCGTCAGGGTCAGGCCGTCCATGTAGGGCATCCGGATGTCCGTCATCACCACATCCGGCTCCAGCTGCTCGATCTTTTCCAGGGCATCCTCCCCGTTCTCCGCATCGCCGACCACTTCAAACCCCAGCCGCTGCCAGTCAATCTTCCGGATTATGCCCTTGCGCACTTCCTCCTCGTCGTCTGCCAATATTATTCGGTATAAGCTCATTGCCGCCCCTCTCCTTTGTCCAGTATCTGTCCAAGCTGTTCCAGTAAATACAGATTCTCCTCCTGCCTGCCGACGCAGACACGGTAATACCCGGCTGTAAGGCCTGTAAAGTTTTTGCAGTCCCGGATCAGGATTCCCCTTAGCCTGCACTGCTCGTAAAGAGAATCCGCCTCTCCTTTTATTTCCCACGGCGCCTTAAAAAGCAGGTAATTGGCATTTGAGGGATATACTTTAAACCCCAGCCCTTCAAGGCCGGATGTAAGCGCCTCCCTCTGCTGCCGCAAAAGCTCCCGCGTGCGTTCCAGATATTCCCCACAGGCCTGCGGCTCCAGCGCAGCAACGCCCGCTACCTGGGCCGGAAGCGACACGCTCCAGGGCTGACGGTTTTTGTAGAGCTGCTCCCACAGCCCCGCCTCCCGGCAGATCCCATAGCCCAGACGCAGCCCCGCCATAGCAAAAGTCTTGGTAAAGGCCCGCAGGACCGCCATCTGCGGATACTCCGCCGTCAGCGGGACCGCCGAGCTCTGCTCCGGGTTTTCTAAAAACTCGCAAAAACATTCATCCACAACCAGAAACGCCCGGTTCTGATGACAGGCTTTTGCCAGCTTTCGGATCTCCCCTGCGGTCACGGCAACTCCCGTCGGATTGTTGGGATTACAGAAAAACACCATATCCGTGTCCTCCGTCACCTTCTCCGCCATGTTTTCCATATCAGGGACAAATCCCCCCTGTTCCTCCAGGTGGTAATATTCCACCTGACAGCCCACGCTGCGCAGCGCCCGCTCGTATTCAAAAAAGGCAGGGGCAGGAACCAGCGCTTTCTTCGGCCTTTTTACCTGGACCAGCAGACAGATCAGCTCTGCCGCCCCGTTGCCGCAGAAGATCCGGGATGGTTCCGTCTTGTGGAGCCTGGCAAGCCGTCCGGTCAGTTCCCTGCATTCCGGGTCCGGATAGCGTCCCCAGTCCTCTACAGAATCCCGAAGCCGCCTGACCACCTGCTCCGGCATCCCAAGGGGATTTAGATTGATTGAAAAATCGTGGGAGATCACATTCCCATAAATATCCCCGCCATGTGCGTGACGCTCCATAGTGTTCCTCCTCCTGCTAAAAGTGCCAGTACCAATGCTGTATACATGATGCGGTTCACCCTGACGATATCCTCCGGCTCCACCGGGCGGGTGTCGTCCCCGATGAACGGCTTTTTGTGGAGTATACCGAAATACCAGGCGTCCCCTGCCAGCTGTACCCCCAGCGCCCCGGCGCAGGCAGATTCACACTGGGCGGAATTGGGGCTTTTATGGCACCTGCGGTCCCGCCTCCAGATACGCCATGCACCTGCCCCGTCAAACCCCGGAAGCACCCACGCCGCCAGGATAAAAAAACATGCCGTCAGACGCGCCGGGATCCAGTTGACCACATCGTCCAGACGCGCCGCCGCTCTGCCAAAGTACAGATAGCGCTCATTTCGATAACCCACCATGGAATCCATGGTATTGACCGCCTTATAGAAAAAACCGCCTGCAGGCCCCAGCAGGAGCATAAAGCAGAGCGGAGCGATCACCCCGTCCGACGCATTCTCCGCCACGGTCTCCACCGCCGCCTTTGTGATCCCCCCGGCTGTCAGCTGATCCGTATCCCTGCCCACGATCATGGAGACCGCACGGCGCGCCCCCGGGATATCTCCGGCCCGCAGGGCGTCATACACCTTCATGCTCTCGGTTTTTAAGGATCTTCCTGCCAGGATCTGTCCACACATGATCCCCATAAGGAGGAACCTTACATAGGGATGGATCCGCCCTGCCGCTGCAAGGATCAGGCCGGAAGCTGCCACGGAGGCTCCTGCCACACAGCACACCAGCAGGGTTCCCGCAGCCAGCAGGCCCTTTTTTGTCTCAGGGAATATGCGCCGCAGAGGAGGCTCCAGCTTCTGGACCAGCCACCCCATGGCCTTCACGGGATGCCACCAGCCCTGCGGGTCTCCTATGATGCAGTCCAGCAAAAATCCAACGTACACCGCCGCTGCATATTCCATCATTCCAAGTTCTGTCATCTGTCCTGTCTGTCTCCATTTTCTGTCATAATCACTGCGGCGTATCTATTTGATCCGCATTGGGATCCCGCACATCATGCGGTACACCTCATCCGCCTCCCCGGCGATCCGCTGCCCTGCACGGCCCACCGCCTCCCGGTAGTCCCGCTCTGACCGCTCCACCGGCACGATCCCGCAGCCCACTTCATCCATGGTGATGATCTGCGTGCCGCTGCAGATCACCTCATCCGTAAAAGCATCCGGGTCCAGCCCCGCCTCCATCACCTGCCTCAAAAAGCCGTGGAAATTCACCAGGCAGGCCTTCCCGGAAACCTGGCTCCAGCAGTCCGTTCTTCCGTCCGCCATACTGTCCTCCGGACGACAGTCATCCAGGCTGCGCTCAGATGGTCCGGCGCCTTTACACTGCTCCAGAAGGCCGCGTGCATATTCTGCCTTGCCCTGACAGCTGCCGCCAACAATCAGAATCATAAGTACTCTCCTGTCTTTATCAAAATATCAGAGGATCCAGGATGTCCACACCGCCAGCACTGCCAGCATGGACAGCTCCGCGATCTGCAGAAAATATCCAGCCAGATCACCGGTCATGCCGCCGAACTCCCGCACCGCCATCCGGTAATACCAAAAGAGCGTACCAGCCCCTGTGACCACCAGAGCGGCTGCCATGCAAAAACCGCCGGCATCCCAGATAAACCCGGCTGCCAAAAGCGCCCAGACGGCCATGGAAACCTGAACAGCCCTCACCTGCGCCCCGGAAGCAAACGTGCTGGCAAGCCCGTCTTTCTTCGCTTTGGGGAACGACACCACAGACCAGCCGCTGAATGCCCTGGTCATCACATAGACTCCCGCCACGGCCGGGAAGGCCCGTTCCTTTAAAGTGCTGAAAACCGCCGCATAGATGAGCAGATAGACGCCGCCCCCGATCACGGCAAACGCCCCCGTATGGGGGTCCTTTAATATCTCCAGCTTCCGCTGCCTGTCCTGGCAGGAGCTTCTGGCATCCACCGTATCAAGAAATCCATCCATATGGATCCCTCCTGTCACCAGGAGCGGCAGAGCCGTCCCGATGCAGGCAGCAGCCGTCTCCCCCAGCCCCAGCCGTCCCGAAAGCCCGTGAAAGACCGCGACCAGCGCTCCGATCACCACACCCACCAGCGGAAAAAAGCAGAGCGCATACTTCATCCCCGCCTCGCTCCATTCCATGGCGGGCATCGGGATACGGGAATACATGGACAGAGCGATGACAAGGCTCTGGATCATTCCCCCGCCCCGTCCCTTATCTGGATTACTCAAATTCCACCTCCAGGGTATAGCCTTCCTCGTCGTCCTCATGCTCTTTTAACAGCGCCTGGTATAACGCCTTTAAACTGTTCCCGGCATTCTTTCGTGCATCCTCAAGGATCCCGCTGCCCACAGCTTTTTCCTCCATCAGCACATGCTGCTCCGTCAAAAACCGTGTCACATCCTCCGTGGCAAGCCCGTTGAAAATGCTGTTCTTCTCATCAAATACCGTGACAGATTCCATATCCACCTCATGGGACAGGATCCTGGCCTCTGGAATGACCACCCTGATGACCCGGTCCTCCAGCGTCACACGGATATCCTTGAGCTCCACACCAGCCTTAACGGTCCCGTCATAGGAAATGATGAACATCTTTTTGGTAAACGGAATATTCTTTCCGCCGACCTGAAGGGTGTTCTCATACCTGCCCATGTTGGTATAGTAGTATTTCGCCGTGGCAAGCTCGCCGATCTCCTGGATCTGCTGCTGAAGGATATCCTGGGTAATGGCTTCCTTTTCCTGGACCAGTCCGCCCCTTGTCCCCTTCCAGACAGCCCCCATGCCAAATGCAGCTGCCACCACGATCACCGCAGCAGCGATCGTCCAGATTCTCTTTTTTAGTTCTTTCATACACAATCCCCTTTATCTCTGGTATTTGACCGGCAGCGGTATCCCGCAGACCACCTCAGTCACCCGGTCCGCCATGGAGGCAAGATTTTGGTTCACCTGCCCCAACAGCCCGATATAGCGCATGGTCTCCGGCTCGTATGCCTGTCCATCTGAAAATACTTCATTTGTTACTATGATAATGTCTCCAGCCTGTTTTTGCAAGTGCCGGATTCCATTCTCAATTCTGGCACAGATTTCACAATCGGTCCCTCCCGTCTCAAACTGCTCATTTGCCACCAGGTTTGACATGCATTCTAAAAGGACTGTACGCTCTTTTGCCCCCCCAAGTGCCAGATGTTCCAGGCCGGTGCAGCACTCCACCGTCGTAAACTGTTTGTCCTTCCTCATTTCCCTGTGCCGTTCTATCCGGCGGCGTCCTTCCTCTCCCCAGGGCCTCATGGTCGCCACATAATAGCGGCGTCCCCTGCATTCCATCGCAAGCCTCTCCGCATAGGCTGATTTGCCGCTGGCGCTTCCTCCCGTGACCAGATGCATCATAGGACAGATCCCTCCAAAAAGCCCAGGATCCATTGCGGCGAGGAGAGATAGTAAAGATGGGGAAAACCCGCCACCATATGCTCAGTCACATACATGCAGTCCCAACCACGGCCGCTTCCGGGCTTCTGCGCCCGCATAGAGGTACCCGGCGCCGTGCTGTCCCAGTAATGAAACTCATGTCCGCGGATACTCCCCCCGGGTCCGTTCAGCGTGATATAGCCAAACCTGGACAGTCTGCTGGTCCGGTAGCCGTTTCCTCTGATCACGCCAGCCATGGGATAGATGCCTCCATCACTGCCCTCCAGGCTGTCATGCAGGTAGAGAAACCCTCCGCACTCTGCAAGGAGCTTGACCCCGCCATCAGCCGCCCGGCGTATTTCCTCCAGCATGGAACGGTTTTCCGACAGCTGCTTTGCATAGATCTCCGGATACCCGCCTCCCAGCAGGACCGCAGCCGTCTGCTCCGGCAGGTGCGCATCTGAAAGCGGGGAAAAGGGCACCAGCTCCCAGCCGGAAGCTTCCAGAAAATCCAGGTTTTCCTGATAATAAAAGCAGAATGCCTCGTCCCTGGCAATGGCCATACGTCGTTTTTTACGGGGTCCTGCGGCTTTCTCCTCCTTTTCCGGTACGACAACCGGCGAAGCTGCCTCCGCCAGCCTGCATATACCGTCCACATCCAGGCACTGCTCCAGCCGGTCCGCCAGCAGTTCCACCCGGGCAGCAAACCGCTCCTGCTCCTCCGGTATAGAAAGCCCCAGGTGGCGGCTTTCAAACTCTGCCTCCGCGCACTTAGGCACCGCGCCCAGGCAGACAACGCCCTGTTCCTCCAGAAACGGCTTAAGCCGCTCCATCATCAGGGGAGAAGTGCGGTTTAAGATGACGCCGGCGATCCGGCTGTCCCTTTTATACTCCCGGAAGCCTTTTAGCTCCGCCGCCAGGGACAAACTGCTCTTTTTACCGTCCACCACCAGGATCACGGGAGTATCTGTGATCCCGGCGATCTCATATGTACTTGCCTGCACCGTATTGCCGGCAACTCCGTCATAATATCCCATGACGCCCTCGATCACTGCCATATCCTTCATCCCGGCCCTGTTTACAAACAACCTGCGCACCTCTGTCCTGTCCAGGAAAAAGCTGTCCAGGTTCCCTCCCGTTATCCCCAGCACATGGCGGTGGAACATGGGATCAATGTAATCAGGTCCGCATTTGAAAGCGGCGCATGACAGTCCACGCCGTTTTAAAAGCGCAAGCAGTCCGGTGGTGATCATGGTCTTTCCGCTGCCGCTTGCTGCCGCCGCTATGAGGATACGCGGTATGTGCGCTTCATCCGGCAGGTTCCTGGCAGATAAAACGCTTCTGCCTGGCATGGAGGCTTCCGCGGACACCTGAGTACCGGTAACATCTATATGCTTACCAGATACCGGCAGCCCCGCCGTTATGATATATACCGGGTTCTGTCCCTGCATCATATGATAGCCTCCCCGCACCTGGGCGCGGGATACCTGCACGCAGGTGATATCCGGCTCCATCCCGCGGCGTTTAAAGTATTCCGTGGCACGGCACAGGCTTTCCAGAGCAATCACATTGAGTACTACCTGCACCGCGGGATTCCTCTGAAATACCGTATCCAGGATCGCTTCCAGGCTGCCGCCGCTCCCTCCCACGAACACCTTATCCGGCGCCGGATACCCGTCAAGGATCTCCGGCGCTTTCCCCGATGCCACCGTCAGGTTTGAAATGCCGAACTTCTCCCTGTTGGCGCTGATCAGGCGGCACCCTTCTTCCTTCTGTTCAAACGCGTATACATGTCCCTCCGGAGCCAGCAGCGCCGCTTCCACAGAAACAGAACCTGTTCCGGCGCCGATATCATAGACGACGCTGTCTTTCCCAAGCTCCAGCTTCGAGAGGGACACCGCCCGCACCTCACTCTTTGTCATGGGGATATCTCCCCGGATAAAACATTCGTCTCTCATGGTTCCCCTCCGGTTCCTGCTTTTGTCCTCTTATGTTCTCTCGATCACGACAGCCGCCAGCTCATCTGCCTCCGCCCGGCAGAATGCTTCTGCCCTGCCGGTCATGATCCTTTCATCTGGATATCCCATACGGACACCGGCTGTCACCGACGCGTCCCCATATCCGGCCTCTGAAAGCCTGCGGCAGACACTTCCCAGGTTTTCAGCGCCCCCCAGCAGCAGAAACAGACGCGGATGGCTGCGCAACAGCTCCACCACATCACAGTTTCTTCCATGAGCGCTGGCAAGATACATCCCCTCCCAGGATACCTGCATTCTGGCACAGAGGCTGCTGACCGACGAGATCCCCGGATATACCTTTACCTGCCAGCCGCAGTCCTCCAGGGGGCTTTCCCCACAGCGCGTCCGCAGCGCTTTTACAAGAGAAGAGCTCCCACTGTAAAACCCTGTGTCCCCTGAATATATGACTCCAATATTTCTGTATCCGGGATGGTCGTCCAGCCAGTCCAGGATCTTGTCTGCCAGATAGCGCGGCTCCTTTTTAGCCCCCGGACACCAGCGCCGTACATCCTCCAGCATACGGGGCGCTCCCAGAACGGCGTCACATGCCTGAAGAGCTTCCGCCGCCTCCAGGGTGAGCTGTCTTCCGCCTCCCATCCCCATGCCGATCAGAGAGAGCTGTCTCGCCGCTTTTGTGGGAGCTCCGCCTGAAACCGCCTGCCTCTCCTCCGCCATGGAGACGGGTTCCCTCCGAAGAAGTTCTTTCGCTTCCTCCAGAGAGACGCCCTCCTCCTTCACCGGACGCCCGATCACGATCACCCGGCAGCCGCACTTCCTTGCCGCCATTATTTTTTCCAAAAAACCCCCGCGGTCTCCGGACTCCTTGGTCACCAACCACCGCGCCCCGATCTGGCGCAGGATAGCCCGGTTCAGCTCCTCAGAGAACGGGCCCTGCATGGCGATCAGATGAGAGCCTCCGATCCCAAGCGCTCCGCACTTATCCAGGACTGTGCTGCTTGGGAGTACTCTGGCATATATCCTGCCTTTCAGATACTTCTTCTTTGCAAAAACCTCCAGCTCCTTGCTCCCGGTAGTCAAAAGCACCGGTTCCCTGTCCCGCTCCAACAAGGCTGCTGCTGCCTCTGTGGACGGGACAAAAAAGACATCTCCATACACTGCCCCTGTCACGTCACAGCGGGAGATCTCCGCTCTCACAACCCTCCAGTAAGGAATCCCCAGCTTTTTGCACAGGGCGGCGGCCTGGCCGGTCACCACGCCTGCATAGGGATGGGTTGCATCCAGCACGATCTCCGGCTGTTCCCTGCGCATAAGGGCCTCCATGCCGTCCTCATCCAGCGCGCCGCGGCGCACCTGCACACAGGGATCCTCCCCGATCAGGCTTTCCCCATATTCCGATACCACGCTGACCAACACAGGGACCTGGTGTTCCGACGCAAATTCCGCCAGCTCCCTCCCCTCTGAGGTCCCTCCCAAGATCAATGCCCTGACTGCACTCATAGCTCTGTCCTTTCTATCTCCATACGGGCCTCTGCAACTGCTATTGTCACACTGCCGCAGATCTCCTTGTGTACCAGAAGGCGGCTCCCCGGCCCGGCGCCCAGAAGGGCCGCCCGCTCACAGACATTCCCGGTCCCCGTCACTTTCCTGACAAAAGCTGATTCCGCTATTTCTCCCTGTACCTGTTCCAGTTCTTCTGCGGTATAGGTCACAAACGGCACCTGCATGGATGCGGCTGTCTGAAGCAGGCCGCCCTCATTTTTCTTGATCGTAATACTCGCCAGCCGCGCTACTGCTCTCAGATCCAGACCATGCTTTATAAACGTCTCCTTTACCGCATCAAACACCTGGTCTGCATCCGTGTTCCTTCTGCACCCGATCCCCACCGTGAGCGCTTCCGGGATCAAACGGAGAATTCCCGCATCTTCCGGCAAAAAACGGGCGATGGCGCTGTCCGGCTCCGGAAACCGGCGGCAGGTGACCCACACATTCATCCGGCACTGCTTTCCCCGTGCATAATCCTCCGGCTCCGGTTCTGCCAGATGATAATCACTGTAAAAACCAACCGGTTCTCCATTTACCAGGGCAGAAGCTGTCTGCTTCGCCAGCTCCCGGTCGGAGAGCTTCAAGCGCCGCTCTGCCGCCCACACATCCACCGCTGTCCGGCCCTGCACATCAGATGCAGTGGTGATGATCGGAACTGCGCCAAGAATATCGGCAGCCATCCGCGCTAAACGGTTGGCTCCTCCCACATGCCCGGAAAGGAGCGAGACCGCGTAGCTTCCCTGCTCGTCGACCACCACCACAGCCGGATCTGTCATCTTGTCCTTCAGATACGGCGCTATGGCGCGCACGGCAATTCCCGCCGCGCCTATATAAAAAAGCCCGTCCACACGATCAAACATCCGTCCGGTCCACTGTCCCACCGGTTCTTCTAATGCAAAGATATCAGGAATCCCCTGAAATCCATCCGTAAAATTTTTATGTATATATCCTTCACAGGATATGCCCTGTTCCCGGAACTGTTCTGCCAGTTTCCCGCATATCCGGGCTCCTGCCCTTGTAAAACTGATCACTGCCAGTCTCAATTTGCGTCCTCCCTGTGTTGTTTTTGCTGCTTCTGCCGCTTCCACTGTGTAAGCAGCTCATCCGCCTGTGATGTCTTACCAAGTATACCGTATGCGGAAGAAAATGTCACCACTTGGGCTTTTAGTTGTCCTCCAGACCATTCCTCCAGCTGGGCTTTTACCCGTGCCGCCAAAAGATTCAGCGTCTGTTCTGCAGATCCCGCTTCCCGCAGGAGGGAAACCGCCTCCTCCGTGGTATTGCACTGAAGGACCGCCTGGCGCAGGGCTGCATTTTCCGGAGCTGCAGTTTGCAAAAGCTCCGCCATCTGCTCCATCCGGCCGTCCCCATAACGGGAATGGGTATTCCGGACTCCCGCTGAGACTTTCACCAGTTTGCCAATATGTCCCACAAACAGCACCTGCCGGATCTGCTCTTTCACAAGCATCGCTACGGCATCACCCACGAAATTGCTGCAGAGCACCGCTTCTCCCAGAGGCACTCCCATATTCTCCCGCAGGAAATTCTCACCGTAATTCCCCGGAGCCAACAGCAGGATCTTCTCGCCGGCTGTCCCCTTCATATGGATATCCAGCCGTATGGTCTCTAAAAGCGCCTCCTCGCTCATGGGCTTTACGATTCCGGTAGTTCCCAGAACTGAGATCCCGCCCTCGATACCCAGACGGGGATTGAACGTCTTTTCCGCCAGACGTTGCCCCTCCGGTATGGCAACCTGCACTTCAAGACAGCCTTCATATGCCGCCTGCTGACAGGTCTGCCACACTGCGGCTGCGATCATACTCCTTGGAACAGGGTTGATGGCATAGTGTCCAGGAGGGCAGGACAGCCCTGGTTTGGTGGCGATACCGATTCCGGTTCCCCCATTTATGTATAGATCGGGATAATCCTCCAGCCAGTACCCTCTGCCGCTGTCTTTCAGTTCTGTGAGCCGGGGGCGGCTTATGGGGGATACCCTGGCGCATATCCAGGATCTGTCGGTCACGTCCGGATCGTCTCCTGCGTCTTTCTGGACCTGAAAAAAGCCTTCGTATCCCGGGTCCGTGCATGGTTTTGGATACCAGATTCCTTCTTCTCCCTCCGGCAGCTTCAGATTAACTGAATCGGGTTCTTTTCCTGTTAGCAGAAAAATGGCTGCGGCCTTCGCCGCAGCCGACGCGCACGTACCGGTTGTATAACCGCTTCTCAGGCTTTTCTGATGTATTGGGTTCATATGGTTCCTTTCATTGATCCGATAGCTGCTGTAATAATGGTCCCTGGTTATATACGGACGGCTCTCTTCCTGGATGACCTGGGGGTCATCCAGGAAGCATCGGAGGTTCCTCCGATGGGGATAACTCAATAAAAACCTGCTTACAAGCGAGCTTGACGCAGATTTTTATTGAGTTATCCCCGCCGGCCTGAACAGTTACGTTCCATTATAAAAAATTTTCCTTATTTTGACAAGGGGGTTGCTTCTAAGGCTTCTTTTTGCATTTCTCGCTTTCTTTTGGTGATCAGGCCGCCGATCCGGCCGCTTTCTTTGGATGTCAGGCATCTCCAGCCTTCTTTTATCACCCGGTCTCCCAGTCCCAGCTCCTCTGCGATCTCAAACTTTAACTGCTCCTCCGGTGTCATATGATTCACATCAAACGGTTCTTTCGATTTCTTGCTCTTTGACATAAACAGGGCACACTCCTTTCTGATTTCTTTAGGAGTATGCCCTGTATTTTCCAGTTTATTCGATTTTTAGGTCTCTGAACCTGCCTTCATCTCTTTGGAAAGCACCTTCTGGGTCTCATTGAACGCATCTGCGCGCATTTTCTCCAGCTCCGTCGCCTTCTGATATTCCTTTGGCTGGTTGAGCACCACCTGCGGGAACGGGATGTTGATATCATACTTGTCAAATAAAAGCTTCATCTCGCGGTTTAGATCCCTGCCAAGCTGCGCCCGGTCTGACTCGGCACATTGAGCCATGATACGGATATTGACACTGTTGTCCCCAAGGGAAACCACGCCCTTGTAGAACGGGCCATCTTTGATGGACGGCAGCCGCTTCTTTATGGACGGCAGCTCCTTTGCCAGGATATTCTCCACACGCTCCAGGGACTCGCCGTACTCAATGCCAACGTCGCAGAAGGTATAGGAATTCTTCCTGGTCATGTTGATGACACCGCTGACGTTGCTGTTGCTGATGATCTTCACATTCTGTCCCGGATCCATGATCTTGGTAGTCCGCACTCCGATCTCCTGCACGGTACCGCGCCAGTCGCCTACCGTGACGATATCGCCCACACGGAACTCCCCTTCAAAGATGATGAACAGCCCGGCCAGGATATCTGATACAAGCTCCTTGGCCCCAAGGCCGATGACCAGGGACAGGATGCCTGCGGAAGCCAGCAGCGTCTTTGTATCCACGCCAAACAGCGCAAAACAGTAATACATCATCGCGATCACAGAAATATACTTTGCAAAGCTGCGGATCATCCTGCACACAGTCTCTCCCCGGGCGCCGAAGGTCCTGGAGAGCATCTTTAATATCTCCCGGAACAGCATGACAAACACGCTGACCACACAGATGATCATAATGCAGCCAGTGACTGCAAAGACATTGACGCCCCGCTCCCATCCGCCGTTGATAACATAGAGGAAGATGGAATCCGCACCGAAAAATCGGTCTTTAAACAGCACCGAAACACAGATGACCAGGGCCAGGACAGACATCAGTCCCTTCAGGATCGATGCGATCTGCTGTTCCGGGGTCTTCTCATCCCACTTGACAGAATTGTTAGCCCAGCGGCTTGCAGCCGTGTCAGTCTTGCCCACACGCCCGTCCGGCAGCATTACATCGATCATCGGGCTGTCTGTCGCTGCGGCCTGTTCCTGTGCACCCTTATCCTTTACTCTGCGGCTTGTGGTGAGCAGCACGAAGATGACCAGCAGAAAGACCAGGCTTGCGCCTGTGCTTGCCAGGGCCACCGGAAGGCGCAGGCTGTTGATCCTGTCCTCCGGAGTTACCACATAGATATAGTCTGTCTCAGTCTCCAGGCTGGAGCCGTAATATTTCCTGTTCTCTATGGTGATATAATCACAGTAACCGTCCCGGAACTGGTTTTCCGTCATTCCATATGTAAGAGCATTCTTCCCGATCATCCGCTCCTGGGGAAACCAGGAAAAGTCTTTTGTTTCTTTGTCTACGGCAAACGCAAACCCGCCTGCACTGGCTTTCACACTACCCAGGACTGAGGACAGCTTCGTGGCAGAAAGCGCCTCCTCCAGTTTTTCCGGATAGAGGGAAATCTGTGCAAACCCATCGGGATTTCCCTGGCTGTCATACATGAGCGCTCCGATGTACTGGTGATACTGACCGGATATCTCATCGGGCATGGACTCCTGGACCACCGATTCGACGCCCTGTAAAAGCTTGCCGAATGCATAGGACTGATCCTCCGGGTTGCTGCTTATCTCAAAATTGACATAGGTGGAATCAGACACCAGTTCTCTGCCCTGACTATCAAACAGCATGATGAATTCCACATCCAATACCTGGCTTAAACCAGCCAGCTCTTCCCGGTTCTGAAGCTGGGGATTGCCGCTCAGGATATATGCGGCAATCTGGCACTTGTTTAAGTATCGCCGGTTGTACTGGGCAGTGAGTGTCTCCACATCCTCCTGGTTCTTTAAAAAGGTGGCCTGAACATCCTCTACCTGCCGGCTGTTGCTGATAGAACGCATGGACAGGGAAAACAGTGTCTGCATATAAAATGAGACGACCAAAACAAAGATCAGCCCTACCGCACAAAGCGTGCCGAGCTTCCTGCCCAGCGGCTTATTGTACACAATACTTCCAAATGCAGTTTGGGCAGCTTCCCCGTCCTCCTTCTCCTTCTTCTGGTCCTGGAGGATCAAAAAACCATAAGAGACCACGATCGTGAGCACCACAAAGAAGATGAACAGCACGATCCCTACAGTGATATTCCCGGAGGATACAAGCTCCGCCTCCGGCACCGCACAGATCACATATGCATTATGCGCATCCAGTTTCTTGACGCCGCAGTACAGGCGTTCGCCGTTCATGGTCATCCAGCCGTAAAAACCATCTTCCAGGTTCTCCACTTCCAGACCGGCATCGATGGAATCCTGGCCCAGCTTTGTCCCGTCAGGATGATACAGTACAGTATAGTCCTGGCTGGATACGGCAAAGGTGTAGCCGTTAAGTCCGACCTTCACATTGCCGAGCATGCTTTCCCAGGAATTGATACCTGCCTGGATCTGATGAAGCTCCGCCGGATCCTGCGCGATCACCGCCAGCCTGTCGGCATTGATTCTGGCAGCGTAATAACGGCGTGTGATACCATCCCTGACGACTTCAAATGCCTCAGACGGTTTGTCCGTCTCAAACACGGTCCTGAGTTGATTATACCGCGTGCGCGTAAAATCCACAGAAACAGAACCGGATGCTGCGATCTGGTTGCCTTCCCGGTCCAGCAGAATGATATCATCCACATTCATCCTGGAAGCCAGATCCTTTAAGTAATAACTGCTCTCGGCAAAACGGCTGTCCTTGTTTGCCATGTAAGCGACCGTTTCCGCCTTGGACTGGTACACCTCGTCATAGCTGATCCGGTTCTGCTCCGCCGTAGCATATGCCTTTTCTACCAGCGGCTCAATCTGCATGATGTTCTCTTTTGTATTCTCCCGCTGGCTGCTTATGGAAAGCCTCGTCTGCATTACAGTCAGAAACGCGCCCAGAAGGATAATACAGACCACGCTGACCGTCAGCAGAAGCTTCTTTTTTCTGCGAAGTTCTTTTGTCATCTCTCTCATCCCCCTAATCCCATTTGTCAATCAGCCCGGCGATGGTGCCGTCATCCAGCATCTTCTGGATGGCATCTGCCACTGGCTTGCTGAGTGAAGAACCCTTTACTGTTGCCACACCGTAATTCTCCGTTCCGGCCACATCCTCCAGGATCATCCTGTCGTCCTTCATATGTGCCCTCGCAACGCCGCCGTCCATACAGACTGCGTCCACGGTGCCGTCCTCCAGCGCTTCTGACAATGCTTCATAGGTATCCCGGTATTCAAGAGAGGAACCCTTTGTATCTTCCGCCGTGATAAGCCCCAGTTCCATGAGCTTTCCCGACAGCTTCGGCGCCGTGTTGGCGCCCTCCAGCACACCGGTCGTTTTCCCGACCAGGTCGTCAATGTGCTCGATCAGAGAAGATCTCTCCACCATGATACTGGTGTAATCCGTAAAGTACGCCGGAGAGAAATCAAAATTCTTCAGCCGTGATTCTTCTATAGAATATGTGGCGATCAGGCAGTCCACTTCCCCGTTGAGCAGCATATCCTTCCGGGTATCCGGAGTGACCGTCACAAACTCCACGCCCGCATAACCAAGGTCATCCGCAAGCTTCTTTGCCAGGTCGATCTCCAGGCCGTAGTACCGTCCTGTCGCAGGATTTAGATACCCCAGTCCCACGATGTCATCCCTCACGCCGACCTTCAGCATACCGCTTTTTGACGAAGTACTGCACCCTGAAAGGACTGCTGCAAATACCAACAGCAGAATAATTACATTTTTCAGCTTTTTCATCTTTTGCCCTCCCATAATTTATCTATATGATTATACCATGGGCGGGAGCGCGGTTAAAGCGTCAAAAATACGTACTTCTGCGCATAATCAGGCTGCACTTCTTACATGTATGGATCCTGCGGGATAATGATCGCCGCCAGGAGATAGACGAAAATCCCAGGGCCGGAACATGCCAGCACTGCCCAGATCAGCCGGACCAGTGTAGCGTCAATGTTCAAATATTCTCCAATGCCGCCGCATACGCCGCAGAGCATCCTGTCTTTACTGGAACGATATAATTTTTTATTCAAATCCATAACTTACCTCTTTTCCTGATGTGAATGGTCTTTGGGTTCCAAATGTCAATTCTCTGTCTCTGTAAATCTGATATAAAGCTCTCCTGCATCGCACTCCAGCTCCGCGCTTTTTCCTGCATGGTTGTCGATGTATTTCTCCCGTCTGAGCCCGGTGTATCGTTCCTCCTGGTCATCTGCAAGAACAATGGTTCCCACATTGGAGGTCAGTTCATAATCAAACTGCTGTTTTTTGCCTTCCAGCCCAAGGTACATGCTCCCGGCCTTACACTCTGCATCAAGTTCCCCGACATTTCCGCTGTTAATAGTCAGAGATCCTGCCATGAGTTCCAATCCCAACTTATCCGTCCGGATCTCATCGATCGCCACACTGGTCGCTGCAGACCTCGATCTCCACCTCGCGGAATTGGTATGCCCGCGGAATATAGATCACCAGGGTTTCCATCCTGCTGCTCTTATAGTCATCAGTACGGCCTTTAAACGGGCCAAGGATATTCTGAAACTCGTGATGGCGTTCAATCTCCAGTTCATCCTCCTCCTGCCGGATATCATAAGAATAGGTCAGCACACTGTCAACCGCATATCCTTCCACGCGGACCGCCGTATCCTGCGGATCTTCCCGGTCCTCTGTCACAACGAAAAGTTCCCCCGGTCCCGCTTCGATCTTTAATTTCCTTACGTGTTCATAGGAGATACTGTCCATCATCGTATCATCCCCCGGGACCATACCGTCGTCCTCAAAACCCTGTATGATCTCTACTGACTGCTTTCTGTGGGGAGTACCATAATTCACAACGCCCTGTACATAGTTCCCAAACTCCTCCATCCCTCCCATCATGGCCCCGGCTGTTATCACGCCAATCCCTGCCAGACAAAAAATAATCCCAAAAACAACAGTCCACTTTATCACCTTATTCATGCCTGTTTCCTCCTTCCACCGTGCAGAAACCTGCTGATCACATTCACAGTGCCGCGGATACAATATGGAAGGAACCTGCCATAAACCAGTACGGAAAGCGCCACTCCGATCAGCCCCAGGCCCAGGGACAGAACGCCAAGCCCAAGCATCAAGACACCCGCCGCAGGATGGGCAAACAGCATTCCCACGCCTATTACCAGCAGGGCAACCGCTCCTACACATGCACCAACCGTGAGCAGTCCTACAAAAATAACGACCACAACTGCGATACCTAAAAGCCCGCCGGCCAGTCCCAGGACGCCGCCGCCGATCCCCAAAAGAATTGGCGCCGCCACTGCCAGCACGATCAAAAGCGCGCCCACCTTAAAGAGCCGTTTCAGCCAGTCATCCTGTCCCCCCGGTCTGCGCTGCCTCGCCGCGTTGCCGCTGCTTCCGGACGCACCGCCCGTTCCGGCCTCATGGACCTCTGGAAGCTCCTGATGCTTTACCACCTGAAAATTTGGGTCCTTAAAACGTTCGTCCTGATATCCGGACTCTGTAAACGCCCCGCCGTCCTCCAGGTTCCCGATCAGATCGCTGCGGATGATCGCCGCCACGCGCTCCGGACTTCCAAACTCCCGCATAACCTGTTCCTCATTCTCATCGCCTGCTTCCTCCAGATAATCCCGGTAATATGCGAGGGCTTCCTCCTTGTCTTCCTCCGGAATGTCCTGAAGCAGATATTCCAGTTCCTTCATAAATTCTGCTCTGTTCATACTGTAGCCTCCTCAAGTATTGTGGATATCTTCTGAGCATAGCTGCTCCATTCCCCCCGGTAGAGATTCAGCTGAAGTCTGCCGCTCTCCGTGATCCGATAATATCTCCGGTTCCTGCCGTCGATCGCCATATCATAAGTCTCCAGGCAATCTTCCTTCTGCAGCCGCCGGAGCACCGGATACAGGGTTGACTCCGAGATGTCGATCACATCCCGCACATCCTGGGTAATCTTATACCCATAGGTTCCCTGCTGTTCCCTGGATACTACTGCCAGTACAATGGCGTCCAGAAGCGCAGCGCCTGTGTTAAAAATCATATCCAGCCCGCCTTTCTGCTTGTGCTTGCTCCACATTCCCCATCCTTGATTTTGCCAATTTGGGGGCTGTGTTATTCATCGAACTATATTATACATCATATAACATATCTTACAATCAATACTATACAACGTATAATATTATTTGTCAATATAATATTGTATTTATTTATTTTTTCTTTCATCTCTAAAACCCATAGGATATGCCCCATAAAACAAAAAAAGAGAAGCAAGCCAGTCATGCCGGCTTCGCCTCTCTTTTTACTGTATCTGTTTTTAATAATTACTCTGCGTCTGCTGCTGCCATTGCCTCGATATCCACATCAGCCACATCCTGATCCTCTGTGTGATGCTCTGCCGGTGCCTGCAGTGCTTTGATGCTCAGGCTGATCTTACGGTCTTCCCCGTTGAAATCAACAACCTTTGCCTCGATCTCCTGTCCAATGCTCAATGCATCAGCCGGTTTATCTACATGCTCTCTGGAAATCTGGGAAACATGGAGTAATGCGTCTACGCCTGGCTCCAGCTCTACAAATGCGCCGAAATCAGTCATACGCGCCACACGGCCGTACACAATATTGCCAACCGCATACTTCTCAGCTGCGCTTACCCACGGATTCTCCTCCGGGAACTTCAGGCTCAGGGCGATCTTCTCACCGCTGATATCCTTGATCAGCGCTCTCACATTGTCTCCGGTCTTAAATACCTTCTTCGGGTTCTCTACACGGCCCCAGGACATCTCGGAGATGTGAAGCAGACCGTCTGCTCCGCCCAGATCGATAAATGCGCCGAAGTCAGTCACGTTCTTCACAACACCCTCGACTGTGTCGCCAATATGGATGCGCTCGAACAGCTCTTTCTGCATCTCAGCCTTCTTCGCGATCATCAGCTGCTTTCTGTCACCGATCACTCTTCTTCTCTTAGGATTGAACTCGGTGATCACAAAATCAATATCCTGACCGGCGTATTTAGTCAGGTCTTTCTCATAGCTGTCGGATACAAGGCTTGCCGGGATGAAGACTCTGGCCTCGTCCACTACCACGCTTAAGCCTCCGTCCAGAACCTGCGCTACCTTGGCGGTCAGCACTTCATGGTTCTCAAATGCTTCTTCCAGTCTCTTGTTGCCCTTGTCGGCTGCCAGTCTCTTATAGGACAGAGCTACCTGGCCTTCGCCGTCGTTTACTTTCACAACCTTGGCTTCCATCTCGTCTCCGACAGATACCATGGTCCTTAAATCTACATTCGATTCGTTGGTGTACTCACTTCTCGGAATGATACCATCTGATTTGTATCCTATATTCAAGACGATTTCATCATCTTTCACATCAATGACCTTACCAGTGACGATCTCTCCCGTACGTATTGTTTTTAATGATGCTTCCAACATTTGTTCAAAACTTAATTCTGACATTAGTATGAACCTCCTCAATAATTTGATTCGGGGTGGACGCCCCTGCTGTAATACCTACGCTGCGCACAGAATTCACACATTCAGGATTGAAATCGCCTAGTGACTGGATAAAGTAAGTGTTCTTACATTCCTTTTGGCATATCTCGTAGAGTTTCTGTGTGTTGGAACTATTCCTGCCTCCTATGACAATCATAGCTTCCACTTCAGAAGCAATACGCCTAGCTTCCACTTGTCTTTCCTGTGTTGCATTGCAAATCGTATTTAAAACAAGTATATCATAACCCTTTTTCTCAAATTTTTCAACTAAATCTTGAAATTTATTGTAATTAAATGTCGTCTGGGACACGATACACAGCTTTTCGTCCTGTGAAACCGGCAGATTTTCTATCTGAGAGGCGTTTTCCACCACCAGAGTCCGCTCGTCTCCCCAGCCACGGATGCCCTCTACCTCCGGGTGGGAAGGGTTCCCGATGATGATGACCCGGCGTCCCTCTGCCTGCTGCTGTTGCACGATCCGGTGGATCTTTTTTACAAAGGGGCAGGTTGCGTCTACCATGGTGATCCCATGCTGCTCCAGCAGATCGTAAACTGCCTTTCCAACGCCGTGGGACCGGATGATGACGATCCCCTCCGTCAGGGCCTCAAGCTCCTCCACGGAATTTAAGACCCGCACGCCCTTCTTCTCTAAATCCTCCACCACCTGCTCGTTGTGAATGATAGGACCGAAGGTATATACCGGCTGATCTGCGGAAGCGATCTGCTCGTAAACCTGTTCCACCGCACGTTTTACGCCGAAACAGAAACCCGCGGTCTTTGCTACGGTCACCTTCATCCGACATCCCCTTTCCAGGAGAGGCCTTTCGAGCAGGCTGCGTCGATGATCGCCTGCACCACCTGCGCAATATCCATCTCGGAGCTGTCCACATAAACCGCATCCTCCGCCGCCTTAAGGGGCGCGACCGGACGGTTCATATCCCGCTCATCCCGTTCTATAATATCCTGCTCAATTTCCTGCAAATTACACATTACACCTTTTTCCACCAGTTCCTTGTAACGGCGCATGGCCCTTACGCGGGAGCTGGCTGTCAAAAATATCTTGACGTCGGCATCCGGCAGGATACAGGTTCCGATATCCCGTCCATCCATGATCACATCATGCTCTGCCGCCAGATTCCGCTGAAGGTCCAAAAGATGAGACCGGACTGCCGGGTAGACGCTGGCAGCAGACGCCATATTGCCTGCCTCCTCCGTGCGGATCAGCCCGGAAACGTCCTCACCGTTTAACAGAACCTGCTGCACGCCGTCCTGATACCGGATCGTGATGTCGGCCTTCTGTGCGGCCTCGCTGACCGCCTGTTCATCTTCCGGCGCAATGCCCTGCCGCAGCAGGCAGAGTGCGATGGCGCGGTACATGGCGCCCGTGTCCACGTAGATAAATCCCAGTTTTTTTGCAACCATTTTTGCTATTGTGCTTTTTCCCGCCCCTGCAGGGCCGTCAATCGCTATGTTAAATGCTTTTCTTTCCATGCTTTTTGTTACTGCTCCTTTATTATGTCTCGTTTACATTGGAACGGAAATCCCCGCCAGATACCCGGTGGACCAGGCGATCTGGAGATTGAACCCTCCCGTCACCGCATCCAGGTCCAGCACCTCTCCCGCAAAATAAAGCCCTTCCACCAGCTTTGACTCCATCGTGGAGGGATTTATCTCCTTCACGGAAACGCCGCCCTGTGTGATGATCGCCTCTTTGTAATCCCGGAAGCCTGTCAGCGTCAAACGGAAATCTTTGATCTGGCTGACGATCCGGCGGCGTTCCTCCCGCGTGATCTCATTGACCTTCTTTTCCTGGGAGATACCGCTGCGCTCCACGACTGCCGGCATCAATTTGGAGGGCAGCAGATGGACCAGCGCATTTTTGTACTGTTTATTCTTCATCTCCTCAAAATCCCTCAGGATACGGGCATCCAGCTGCTCTTCGGAAAGAGCCGGCTTTAGATCTATGGACAGCTCCAGCGGCCCTTTCTTAAGCTGGGACGCCACAAAGCTGCTGGCCGATAAAAGGACCGGACCGCTGACCCCGTAATGGGTAAACAGCATCTCTCCAAATTCCTCATACAGCGTCTTGCTGCCTTTTAAGATCCTGGCATTTATATTGCGCAGGGACAGGCCCTGAAGCTCCTTCACCACGGGTTCCTTCACCTCGAAAGGCACCAGCGCGGGGGACAGTTCCGTAACCCGGTGTCCCAACTCCTTTGCAAACCGGTATCCGTCCCCGGTAGAACCGGTGGTCGGATAGGATAATCCGCCGGTAGTCACGATCACCGCGTCTGCCAGCACGGTCCGTCCGCCCTTTTTCAGGCGGATCCCAGTCACATGCCCATCCTGTGTCATGATCCCGGAAACTTCTTCATGAAGACTGATCTCCACACCCAGATCCCGGAGACGGGCGCTCAATGCGCGGATCACATCAGACGACTTGTCGGAAACCGGAAACACACGGTTGCCCCGCTCTGTCTTTACCTGGCAGCCATTCTGCTCCATAAAGTCCATCACATCAAAGTTCGTAAAACCATAAAAGCTGCTGTAAAGAAACTTGGGGTTGTGCACCACATTGCCGAAGAGCTCCTCCGTATCACAGGCATTGGTCAGATTACATCTGCCTTTGCCGGTGATAAATATCTTCTTTCCAAGCTTTTCGTTCTTCTCATAGATATGGACCTGGTGTCCCGCGCCTGCGGCGGCGATCCCTGCCATCATTCCGGCAGCGCCTCCTCCGATGACTGCAACCCGGCTCATGGCCTGCCCTGCACGAGATGGATGGCAAATCCGCCGATCTCCTGCTCCATATAGGCGAAGAAACAGGTTCCGTCCTCACGGAATTTCCTGGTATCTTCTACAAACCTAACGCCCTTTTCTTCAAAGTATCTCATGGCCGCTTCACAGTCATTGACCGCAAATCCAATATGGCCGTGCGTTCCCCTGCCGTTCTCCTTCATGATCTCCACCAGCTCCCCGGAAAAATAGGATTTCGGGGTTTCCCGGGTGGTCAGGGTGAGCAGGGATAAAAACTCCTCCGCCCACCGTCCGGCTTCCTCTGCGCATGAGGCATTGATCCCCACATGCGCAACGCTCATGTCAAAAAGCTCCACTGCTGTCTTATCCATTGCCTTATCTCTCCTTGATATCCTGTCTCTTTTTAATCCTGTTTATCTTTCTGTTTTTCTTCTTCCTTCACCTGACGGATCCTGGCCTCCAACGCCTCCACCACCGTGCGCAGGACCTTTACCCTGGCATAGTATTTGCAGTTGCCCTCCACCACGATCCAGGGCGCATAGGTTGTGGATGTGCGCACCAGCATCTCGTTGACCGCCTGCTCATACTGATCCCATTTCTCCCGGTTTCTCCAGTCCTCATCGGTGATCTTCCACTGTTTTTCCGGGTTGTCCATGCGTTCCTTGAAGCGGCGCTCCTGTTCGTCCTTGTCGATCTGCAGCCAGAATTTCAGCACCACCGCCCCGGCATTGGCCATATGGGCTTCCATCTCGTTGATCTCCTGGTATGCGCGCTTCCACTCTTCATCACTGCAGAAGCCCTCGATCCGTTCCACCATCACCCTGCCGTACCAGGTGCGGTCAAATATCGCAATGTGGCCTGCCTTCGGCACATGATTCCAGAAACGCCACATATAATGGTGCTTCTTCTCAATGTCATTGGGCGCAGCAGTGGGACACACCTGATACCCCCGCGGGTCCAGATGACTGGTCAGACGTTTGATGGCGCCGCCTTTTCCTCCTGCATCCCAACCCTCGAAGCCCAGCACCACCGGGATTCTCCTGCGGTAGATCTCACTGTGCAGCATTTCCAGCTTTTTCTGAAGGTCGTCTATCTGCTCCTTGTATTCTTCACGGGTCAGGTTCTTCGTCAGATCCACACCGGAAAGAACGCCGTTCTGATACCGGCTGTCAGCTTCCCCTGCCGCCGTCTTCTCTGCAGCCTGTGCGCCGGACGCAGCCTTCGCTGCGATCCTGGCGGCCTTCTCTGTCAGCGCCGTCTCCAGGGCCTCTGTCACGGTCTTCAATATCTTCATGGCGGCGTAATTCTTGTCTGTCGCCTCAATGATATCCCAGGATGCATACTCTGTATCAGTCTTTTCCAGCATTTCCTCGTTGAGCAGCAGATAACGGTCGTACTCCTTATTCCGCTTCCAGTCGTCCTCCGTCACTCTCCAGGAGGTCTCTTTTTCTTCCGTCAGCTTTTTAAAGCGCTTTTTCTGTTCTGCTTTGGAGATGTAGAGGAACAGTTTGATGATCACCGTCCCATCGTCCGCAAGCTGCTTCTCAAAGGAACGGATATCCTGGAATATCTCCGGGATTTCCCTTTTTTTCACCAGACCGTCAAACCGGTCCGTCAGCACCTTCCTGTACCAGCTCCTGTCAAATATGGCAATCCTGCCCTTTTCCGGCGTCAGCGTCCAGAATCTCCACAAAAATGGACGCATGGCCTCTTCCTCTGTCTCCCGGTTGCTGGCATATACGTCAAACCCGCGCGGGTCCAATGCCTGGATCAGCCGGTTGATCTGTGTTCCTTTTCCGGCAGCCCCCATTCCCTCAAAGAGAATGACCACCGGTATCCCGGCTTCTTTGAGTCTCCTCTGAAGCTGCCCCAGCTTTGTTCCGTACTCCTTCTGTGCCTGCCTGTAAACTTCCTTTTCCACGGTCCTTGATAAATCGATCTTCTCCAGCATACGTTACCTCCTATGATTGTGGCTGGGATTCCGGCTGCGGCCCGGTCTCCGTCAGACGTTCCTCCTCTGGCTCCGGCGGCAGGTTATCCTCTGGCTCCTCTGCGCCGGACTGTAACTGCAGGTTGCCGCGCACCCAGCTGCGGTACGTCTTCAGTTCTTCAAAACTATAGAAAAAGCCAACCCTTGCGCTCCAGCTCCCATCCATATCCTGCGGCCTGTGCGCCAACACGAACATCTGGAATGCGTCCGGGAAATCCGGTAAAGCGAGCTTATCCTCCGCTGAAACTCCGGGTCCGGCGCCCGGACGGACCTCCGGTTCTGCTGTCTGTTCCGGCCCCCCTGTCTGCTCCGGGGCCTCCGGCTGGCCTTCAAACCGGGTCTCAAACAGTCCTATATAGCCATTTTCCATAGACGCCTCCAGATACTGCCCGTAAAGTCCGGCAAGCACCCGGATCGTGTCTGTCTCATTGCGCCAGTCTCCATCTGCGTCCAGTGCATCCTCCAGGTCTATCCCCAGTTCCCACAGGGCATGTTCCCCGCCGGGCGCTGCCGCCTGCTCTTCTCCTGCTTCTGCCGCCACCGGTTCCATGGGTTCCAGATAGCTCTTCGTGCTGCCTGCCCCGTCTGTATACAGGGTAACCGCGCCGATCCTTCCCCATGCTTCCTGCGGAAAAACATCACGAAAAAGTTTCATGACCTTTTCTGTCCTGTCGTCCTCCGTATTCTGCCAGAGTATGGTACCATCCGGAGTCCTCTGTTCCAGGATCATCTTATCAGTGGAGTATTCCCTGATTTCCAGATCATAACCGTCTGTACCGGGTATCAGGGCAAAAAATCTTCGGTTTACAAGATCGGTCCAGTCATACTCCGTGCCGCTCGGTCCTTTATTCTCCCCAACAGGCTCCCCATACATATCCGTCAGGCGTTCCCTCATATCCTCAAAGTCCACACCTGCGCCGTCTGCCTCCAGCGATACCATATCCAGCTTTCCATCCGTGTAGTAATAATCTGTCAGGATGACCTGATCCACATCAAACCATTTCATCCGGTACTGATACTTTTCTATCGGCCTGCCGGACGCATCTGTATTGGTCGCAGCCAGCACCCCATGAATACCGACAACCGCTTCCATCTGTCCCCGGCTGCCCCCAAAATACATGGGCGTATCCTTCTTCTGTACAAATGCATAGTCCCACAGATCATTATAAAAATGTGCTTTCGCCATCATAGACGGGGTGTCCGGACTCATAACCCGGGACACCATCTGGCTCACAACGTCCACCACATGAGATACCCGCTCAATATCTACAGTCTCAGCCGTATCAAGGGGGGTTCCGTTTTCAAAAGCCTCTCTCTTCTGGCTGATGGACACCGCCGGGATCTGCCCCGCCACATAAGCGCCAACAGCCCCCTCCGGCCGCTCTTCATACTCCCATGACTCCCCCAGCACATCCCGGGATGCTTCGCCCAGCATATCTCCCAGCATGGTCTCCCTGCCGTCCAGAGTTCCCAGCACGATCTGTTCATCGGATATGTACCCCAGAGCGTTTAAGTCAACAGCCCCGATCATCCGCTCCCGCTCCCTCTTTGAGAGGGATTCCATATAATGGCGTGCACCGATCTGGTCGGCTTCATGCCCGGAGAAACTGATACACCGGATCTCTGTGTCAGTAGGCAGACGCGACAAAAGCCGTGCCGTTTCAAGCATCGTCACCACGCCGGAGGCACTTCCATTGGCCCCCGGACTTCCTTCTGCCGTATCATGATGAACGCTGACAATCAGGATATCTGCATCTGGTGAAGCTGCCCTGCGGACGGCGATCACATTGGTCCCGGTAACCACCGCCTCCCCGGTCTCATACCGGAACCGCTGCCGCTCCACATCATATCCGTAATCCTGCATGAGCTGCTGCATATACCGGGCCGCATCACTTTCCCCCCTGCTTCCGCTTGGTCTGGGCGTTGCAGTCAGGATATCAAGCTCCTCCTGAATATAAAAAGGATTCACCTCCTCCAATACCAGGATCTCCTCCGGCGTCTCATAAGCCTGCCCTGCACTTTCCTGCGGCAGTATCCGGGTGGATGGGCCGGCGCAGCCGGACAGCAGTACACCGGACAACACACCGGCCGCAAGACGGACTGCCAGTGCGGTTCCATATGAATCTTTCATCTGTGACTCCTTTCGGACAGATATTAATTTTTCTCTTTTGTCTCCACAAAGTGTTCATCATATTATATCACAGATTTTCATAATTAGAAAGAGGCAACCACCGGCGGCGGTTTCTTCCGACCACCCCGGCGCTGCCTCCTTCGACTTATGATAACCAGAAAAAGTTTCTCTGGTCCTGGATCCTGTTTTAAAGCTCCGCCATAATGAAAATATCATAGATTGCCTTGATCGCTGCCTCAAAATCCGCGTTTTTCACGCCAATAATGATATTCAGCTCACTGGAGCCCTGATCGATCATCTTCACATTGATCCTTGCATGGGCCAGGGCGGAGAATATCCTTCCGGCAGTACCGCGGGTAGCTTTCATGCCGCGTCCCACGACTGCTACCAGTGCCAGATCAGACTCCAGGTCTACGCTGTCCGGCTCCACAGCGCGGTGGATCCCGGCGATCACCGACTGCTCATACTCCTCAAACTCATCCTGGTGCACCATGATGGTCATGGTATCAATCCCGGACGGCATATGCTCAAAGGAGATCCCGTATTTCTCAAATACCTGCAGGACCTTCCTGCCGAACCCGACCTCCGCGTTCATCATGGCCTTTTCAATATTGATGGCGCAAAAGCCTTTTTTGCCTGCTATCCCGGTGATCGTATAGCGGGGCTTGCGGCAGGTGCTCTCTACGATCAAAGTCCCCTTATCCTCCGGCTTGTTGGTATTCCTGATATTGATCGGGATACCCTCCCTGCGTACCGGGAAAATAGCGTCCTCATGCAGCACACTGGCTCCCATATAAGCCAGTTCCCGCAGCTCCTTATATGTAATCGTCTCGATCACTTCCGGGTCCGGCACTACGCGCGGGTCCGCTACCAGGAAACCGGAAACGTCCGTCCAGTTTTCGTATAAGTCGGCGTGGATAGCCCTGGCTACGATCGAACCGGTCACATCGGAACCTCCTCTGGAAAATGTCTTGATGGTCCCGTCATGTTTCGACCCGTAAAAGCCTGGGATAACTGCCCGTTCCACATTCTCCAGACGCTCCGAAAGCTCTTTATTGGTGGTATCCGCCTCAAAAACACCGTTCTCATCAAAGAATATGACCTCTGCGGCATCAATGAATTCAAAGCCCAGATAATCAGCCATCACGATACCGTTTAAGTACTCTCCGCGTGAAGCTGCGTAATCGCGTCCGATTCCGTTTACAAAATTCTCCTCGATCCGCTCAAATTCATGATCCAGGTTCAGATTCAGATCCAAGCCGTTTATGATCTCCTGATAGCGGTCTTTGATCTTGTTTAAGATCTTCTTATAGCTGCCGCCGGTGGATGCAGCGTCGTAACATGCATAGAGCATGTCGGTCACTTTTTCATCCTTACTGCTGCGCTTGCCAGGTGCCGAAGGAATCACAAAACGTCTTGTCTTGTCGGCACGGATGATCTCGCCCACCTTCTTGAACTGACGGGCGCTGGCAAGGGAACTGCCGCCGAATTTCACTACTTTTTTCATAATTGGGTTATCTCCTCGTATGGTTTCTTTTATTTTGCAAACCGTTTACGGAAAATAATACTTTAATTATCGGCTCCTGTCAAGACAGTTTCCTTCTTAAATCCCCTCAAATGCGCGCATTTTATCAATCATTTCGTCAATTCATAACTGCCGCCGAGCAGGCTGCATATCTCCTCTTTTCCCACAGGCCCGTCCAGTAAAATAGAGATCCAATGCTCTTTATTCATATGATAAGCAGGACAAAATCCATCCTGTGCCTGCAAGAATGCGACCAGCTCCGGATCCGCCTTGACATTTAAAACATCTACTTCGTCTTCCGTCCCAAGTCCTACCCTGGCGCCGGAAACCCGCATCACGATGGCAAACCATTTCTGCGGCGCTTTCCCGTTCTTCCCCGGCCTGTGGCGCAGCACCGCCGCCTCCGGCGAGCTTTTGAACAGGTAGACAGGCTCAATATGATAGGTCCGTTTTACATAATCAAATACATCTTTTCGGTCCATGCCGCGCTCTCCTTCTAAAGTCCTCTGCGTCCCCCATGCAAAAACTCCTCCACGGCCCGGTTAAATTCCACCGGGTTTTTGCCCGCGATAAAATGATCCCCCGGCAGGATAACCAGTTTTGCTCCCGGTATGCTCTCATGGATCAGCCTGGTATGGGACTCCTTGATCATATCCTGACTCCCGGCGATCACCAGGGTCCTGACTTTCAGTTTCTTAAGATCCCCAGGCCGGATCTGCGGCTCTTTGACCATAAGCCCTAAAAGCTCTTTATTCCTCCTGGCCTTTTTGCTGCACACCGCCGCTGCGGACGCCATATAATAGCCGATGACAATAGGAATCTGCACAGACAGCTTTACCCCCGCAGGATACAGATTAGCGCCGTTTAAGATCAGGCTGTGAACCCGCCCCGGATGCTTTATGGCAAATGTCAGAGCGATATTGCCCCCGTCAGAGAAACCCAACAGATCTGCTCTATCAATCCCATGCATATCCATAAATCCCAGAAGATCCTCTGCAAACTGCCCGATGGTAAAAGGCGCGCTTCCCCGGGGAGACTTCCCGTGCCCCCGGGTGTCCACCGCGATCACCCTGATGGATCTGGAAAAATATTCTGTCTGGTGTACAAAATAGCTGCCATCCTCCCCATTGCCATGTAAAAGGATAAGGGGCATACCGGTTCCCCGTTCTTCATAATGAAGGGTGATATCCATATTGTCCTCCTCCGCCTATGCTGCAAGTATCTGCGCCCTCCTGCCAGCTCCGTTTACTGTGCAGCGCTACCGCATACATCCATGTACAAACTTAAGCGGCACATCCATTCGTTTTGCGGTCTCCTCCACAGTCATGCCGCTTTCCAAAAACCGCCGGCAGACCACCTTTATGTTTTCTCCGATTTCGATCACATGCTGATCCGGGTCATAGATCCTGACGGCCCGCTGTCCCCAACTGTGTTCCTGTACGGGGTGCACATAGCGGATCCCGTCTATTTTTGACAACTTTTCTATAAATCCGTCAAACTCATCCTCTTCAAAATAGACTTCCGCGTCATTCCCGCCAAAGCGGATCATGTCCCCATCGGTCATTCCTAAAAACTTCATCCAACTGTCTTTAGTCTGAAGACACATGCCGCCCGTAAGCGTCACATTCGCCCCAAAATCCATAATGACCCGGAGTCCCAGCACCTCCTTGTAAAATTTCACGGAGCGTTCCATATCCTCCACAACAATCAGCGGGTTCTTCATTTTCATAATCTTATCTTCCTTCATCAATTTTTTCTTCAATAAAAGGAGCATACATCATAATGGCCTGATTTGCCAGCAAAAGCTCTTCGCAAAGCATTTCTCCGCCCTGCCATATCTCACGGTACAGTTCATTGCTGCGGCTGTAACCTCCCCAAAATTCCCGTTGCATAAGGTGGTTTTTTTCTATGATCCTGTAGCTTTGACGTATCGGTGCGGAACTTCTCAGCTCCCCCTTTAAGTACTCCTCATCCATCCATATAAGAAACTGGAAATCCATATCCGTATCATTGCGCAGCATCAGGTCAATATGCGGATAAGAGCACGTGGCCCCGCTCCCGAAAGGCTGCTTTCGATTGGCATCAGGAAACACATCATACCCATGACGGTGTCTTTCCACCACGGTCAGAGGGGAATGAAGCGCCATCCAGAATATTAAGTTGGACAGCTGACACAATCCGCCCCCGACTCCCGCAGATATCTGCCCGCTTTGCAGCACCATTCCATCCAGATATCCCTTCCGTCTGGTTGGCTTGCCGATCAGACGCCAGTAGCTGAACACCTCTCCCGGATGGATGATCACCTGGTCAATCTTTTTGGATGCCAGCTTTAAATTCGTCACTTTATTATACTGATATACCATATTAAGGCCGTCCAACTGCCGCAAAAGAGGGGTTTCGTGACTGAAACAGCAATATGTAAGCGGCTCTCCCCGCTCCCCCGCAAACCGTTTTCTCATGGTGATCCATATGGCTTTACGAAGGCATCCATAATACAACCCTCCAAATTTCCTGCGCAGCCGGCCCCGGCGTACCGGTTCGGGGATTCTGGCGCCGGCCGCGGACTTTACTTTTTTCATTGGCAATGTCCTTTCTGATTTCAGGTCTTTTGCCAGACATACCTGTATTCCCTGGCGGTCTCCCCTGTGCGCTCATAGAGCCGTTCCTGCTCCCGCTCAAACTCCATCCCCAGGTTCTCCATAACACGCACAGAAGCCGCATTGCGGACATCGCAGCAGGCAAACACGCTGGAAATCCCCAGTTCGTTTTCCGCAAACTTTAGCAGCGCCTGCGCCGCCTCCGTCACATAACCAAAGCCACGGTACCTTTTATTCAGGATCCACCCGATCTCCGCGGAAGCTTCCGTTTCCATCCAGAGCGTAACCGCTCCGATGAGCCGGCCTTTCAGGATCATTGCAAATTCATAATACTGAGGCTTTTCTTTCCGAACCTCCAGCCGCGCCGCTTCTATAAACCTGGCGGTCTCCTCCATGGATTCATGTGGAAAAAAGATCATATACCGGATATCCTGATCGCCGGCATACTCCCATACAGCTTCTAAATCCTCCGTCTCAAATGGGCGAAGGTGCAGCCGGTCGGTACGCAGTACCACACTCATGCTTCTTTTACCGCGCGCACAAGCAGCATCATCGGCCTGCGCAGCTCATCCTTCATACCGGGAATCTCAAGCATATCGCCGGAAGGCATAGCCTCCTCCACTGCCTCCAGCCGAAACCCCGTGTTCAATATTCCTGTCAGGATCTGCGCCAGGGTGTGATGCTGTTTGGTCACATTCTGTCCCAGGAAATGGGTCGTCCGCTCTCCTGGATAAAAGTATCCATCTACCGGCCAGTAGAGCGGAGCGCCGTCCTCATCATAGATCCAGTCCTGGTCCACACCGGCGGTAAAAATGGGATGTTCTATATTTAACAGGAACACACCTCCCGGTCTTAAGGTCTGGTGCACCTTTCTGAACACAGCCTCAATATCCTCCACATAGTGCAGGACCAGATTGGAGATCGCACAGTCAAATGCACGCTCCGGATACTCGTATTCCTCCAGGCCGCACACCCGGTATGTGATCCTTTCATCCGCATTCCGCGTATTGGCCTCAGCGATCATCTTTTCACTTAGATCGATCCCCAACACCTGCTCTGCCCCCTGCTCCGCCGCGTACTGGCAGTGCCATCCGTATCCGCAGCCCAGATCCAGGACCTGCATCCCCTTCAGATCCGGGAACATATCCTTAAACTGATGCCACTCACCCGCCCCTGACAGTCCCTGGCGGCTCCGCGACATCTGCGCATACTGTACGAAAAATTCTTCATTGTCATATTGATTGTTCATGTTAACTCTCCTCCCGATATACAGAGTGGGCCAGTTTTATGATCAATGCGCCTTTCGGCGCATCCCGTTGCAGGCAGCTGCAAAAAACAGGGATCAATTCATCCGACTGGTTCAACTTGTATTTCATGTCGATCTCTTCCTCATCACGTATCAGAAAAATAACAAAATCATTCAGTTTTGATAAATCTGATAAAAATCTAAACAGTTCATTATAAACAATATCTGTGCACTTATTATTTACCTGGCGTTCCATTTCCCATAAACCGTTCCCAGTCAGCCAAAAAGCCCGATACTGATCCATATCGACATCATCTTTTATAAAGCTGCCATAATACATTTGAAAGTAACTTTTATCATGGAACTCATCAAACACCAGACAATCGTGATACACATATCTGGGAGGGTCATAAGAAAACAATTCCCCGCCCCATTCTGCCAGCTTTTCCGGTATATTTGCTTTTTCCAGGTTCTCCGGTTTCAGAGCGATAATAAGTTCAAACATGATATGGTCTCCAATTATATATGAAAATGTCGTTGGATCTTTTTAATCTTACCATATTTCTCCGGAAACTTCTTGTCAAATATGGTCCATATCTATAAAATTTTGCAGTTTTATCTTCCTTTGCAGCTTTCGATATATTATAATTATATTGTTCATGAAATTTCCACGAATGTGGGAATGGAGGAACGTGGACTGCTCACTATCGCAGAAAAGTGCAAAAGCTACATAGCAACACGGAAACATCCTGAAAAAGACCCATCAGAAAGCTTGCCGGCACCTGATGGGTCTGGTGACGATTGCATAAGCAATCTTTAACCATACCGGAGGCAGCAGCAAAACTGCTGCCTCTTTTTCATATTCAGTTTATCATCAATATCCGGAAAAGTCAATTCATGAACGATGTAAGTTCCCGCTGATTACGGATCACGATTGTCTTATCTCCATAAGTCTCCAGTACTTGCCGATATTTGCGCGTCTGCTTTTTCGTCCGTCCTTTATACAGGATCCACCAGATAAATTCCAGGTCCATTTTCTCCATGCATCCCTCCCCGATGGTGGTACGGGTCTTGCCCCTGTATTTAAAAAAGCGCTTCATCGCACGGTAAAGACAGATAAATCGGTTGAAATTCAAAAAGATGATCTGGTCCGCCTCCTCCATGCGCCTTTCAAACAGACTTCTTGCGTAATTGCCCTCAATCACCCAGGATGTGTTAGAATCCATAAAATCTCTTACAATGGGCACTTCCTCCTCAGGCCTTCTCTCCTTCCAGCCAGGAAGCCAGTGCACGCAGTCCAGATGCAGGACCTTCGCCCCGGATCTTTTTCCGATATACTGGGCAAGCGTGGATTTCCCGCTGCCGCTGTAGCCGATGATCGCAGTTTTCATAGCAAGTCTCCCTATGAGATCCCCTCAATTGAGCTCCATAAAAGTTCATTATCTTTAAAAACAATTGCCAGACGGCCGCAGTTCTTAAGCCACGCAAGATAAGAGCGCACCGTACTTCCCACCAGAACGTACTGCTCAAAATTCATCTGCAGACCATAGATACTAAAAAGCGCCTGCAATATCTTTTCAAAGGTTTTCGGCTCCCGGCACAGGCTTATGATCTGCTCTGCAATCTCATGAACCTTATCTATATTAAACTGAGCCAGATCAGAGATATCCTCCACTGCCTCCGCATGTGCAGGTACAAACATGGCTGCTTTCATGCCCTTTACCGTTTCAAGAGTATTCAAATATCCTTCCACATCATAAAGAAATGTAATCTGGTATTTCTCCAACGTCTCCCGGCTGGACAGGCAGTCCGCCAGATAGACCACATCATCCCTGCTGCGGAACCCGACCATATCAAAGAAATGTCCCGGCAGCCCAAACATCGATATCCCTTCACAAAGCTTGTCCGGTGTCAATTCCTCCGCGTCGCTCTCCTGGGCCATCAAAAACTTATGCCGCAGATCCTTTGGCGGAAAGCCTCCGTAAAGAAATGCCGGCTCCAGCACCGGGTAACGGGTAAATGCACATTCCATACCAGGCGCAAAGATCCTGCATCCTGTCTGCTGCATCAGATACCGGTTCCCGCCAATGTGGTCGGCGTTGGAATGGGTATTGTATATGGCTCTCAGACGCCATCCATTCTCATCCAGAATCTTCCGCACCTTACGGCCCGCATCCTTGTCATTGCCACTGTCGATCAGACACACATCCGTATCGTTCATCTTTACAAGTCCGATTTTAGCCGGGCTCTGAATGTAGTAGCTGCTTTCTCCTACCTGGTGCAATTCATACATGGCGTCACTTCCCCCTTGTAAATTTGTCTTTGTAAATAAATTAATATTTTTTCAGAATTTGTCTTCCTTTGCGCTTCTCAATATATTATAATTAAACTGTTCACGAAATTTCCACGAAAACGGGAATGGAGGAACGGAAAACATCAGTGTTTCGGCAGGCAGCTTCCAATCTCTGGCTTACACACCTTTGGAAGGTCCATAAATATATGGCTTTTCCACAGGTGTGTAAACACCAAAGAAGGGAGTATGGTCTATGGGTATTTTAGACATCATTTCCAGACTCGTAGGTATTGTCACCGGACTGCTAACCATAGCAGAAAAGTGCAATCACTACATACGGTCCAGAAAATGCTCTGAAAAAGACCCATCAGCAAGCTTACCGGCACCTGATGGGTCTGGTGACAACTCAACGAAGTAGTTGTCTTACCAACCAGAGGCAGCAGCTACACCGCTGCCTCTTTTTCATATTCATTTTAACATTGTTTTATGTTAATGTCAATTATTTAGTGAACGCCCAATGCATACAGGCTTCTCACCGTCTTAGGATAATCCTGAAGTACGATCAGCTCCATCAACTGGGCCTTTAACTGTTCTTTGACCTTCGCATATTTCTCATTATATGCAAGGTTTTTCACCTCATCCTTATCCACATTTAAATCAAATAACTGCTCATTTCCATTTTGCGGGTACCAGGTATACCGGTATCCGGCTGTTACAATGGTCCGCGCCCAGTCACGAATGTCCATGGACCACACAGGATTATAGCTCTCAACATACGCCGCGGACCTCGGCCAGTCTTCCGGGCTTTCTGCAGCCTTAAGAAGAGAATATCCGCCTACTGCGGGTATCTCCTTTGCATCCACCTCCAGATATCTGCCCAGTTTGGGGACAAGCGGCATTCTGGTCTGTCCCATTTCCAAAATCGTTGGACAGATATCTTCTAACTGAATCATACAATCCAGCGTCATATCTTTTCCTATCCCGGGACCGGCGATCACCAGCGGTACGCGGATACACGCATCATAATGCCGTTCTTCCTTTCCAAAAAAGCCATGGTCTCCCAGCAGATCCCCATGATCTGCCGTAAGAATGATATACGAATCCTTCAGGCGTCCTGATTCTTCCAGTTTGTCAAGCAGCATCCCCACCTGTTCGTCCATGTATATGAGGTCAGCAAAATAATGGAGCCTGAACCGCTCCGGATTATTGGTCAGTACCTTCCGGTTTCCAAAACATATCGGAGCCACTTCCTCCATCCATGTAGGAGGAAGCTCCCTGGGGATCCATTCCTTCTTTACCCTGTCCAAATATTCCTCCGGCACTCCGTATGGACCATGAGGCTGCACATAGCTGATCTGCGCAAAGATCGGAGACTTATTTTCCTGGTCGATGAATTCCAGCGCATGCCGGGTGATCCATTCCGTCTGAGAAAGTTCTTTGGGAAACGGGAGGATATACGCCTCATGGGTTGGATCTGTCAGCTCCTGGCTGCTCCACGGAAACTTCTTTCTGGCCTTCTCAATACGCTCATATAGATTCTCCTTATTGGGGCCATATTCCCGAAACTCAGGAATCTGGGGCGCCCATATGGTGGCAAGCGCCTCATCCGCATACTCCGGGTGTTCCTCCAGGATCCAGTCCAGCCACTCACCGCCCCGTCCATCCTCTGTAGTATGGACCACGTCAAATCCATATTGATGACAGTCTGTCCGGAATCCGGCATAATGCGGGTAAGCATGGAGTTTTCCGAAAAGTCCGGTCCGATACCCTGCACGCTGAAGCTGCCGCATAAAAGTAGGAAGCTCCGGGTCCAGATAATACCCATTCTCCAAAACTCCATGCCCGCGGGTGGAAAGCCCGGTCGCAATCGTTGCTCTGGCAGGGCTGCACACGGGATTGCTGGTATAGGTATTCGGGAATCTGGTCCCCATTTTTAAAAGCCGTTTAAAACCTGGCAGTTCACATGCGCCGCCCAACGCGGCTTCCATCCATTTTGCCGACAGCGTATCAAACATAATCAAAAAAATATCTTTTGGTTCCGACATCCTCCATCTCCTTAACTTATATAGACGCCGCCATATTTAATATTTTTTCAACCATCTCCAAAGTATATAACCCGTCCTCACCGGTACATTCCGGCTCGGTATCATTGCACATACAGTCGATCACCGCTCTGTGCTGCTTGTAGCCAAAGGGCACCGTCTTAAGCGGCGGATACACCATACTGCCTTCTTCCGCCAAGCTGGGGCTTGTGACAGCCAGAGAGCCGTACCCTGTCCTGAGATAGATACTTCCATTAGAGCCATGTATTTCCATAGTATAGCGGTTGCAATGGTATTTCTGTGTCCAGCTGATGTGATGGCTCACAATAGCCCCGCTCTTTAACCGGTACTGTGTCATGGCCCAGTCCTCGTTGTCCGGATAAACCGTCTCCCCAAGAATATTGCGCTCATGGATCTTCTGTCCCTTTGACGCATAGAGGACCTCCTCAATATCGCCTAAGAGATAACGGGTCAGATCGATCCCATGCACCCCCACGTCAATGATCGCCCCTCCCGGGCCGCACTGTTTTTCCTCATACTGCCAGGTGGAATAATCGCTTCCCGGCAGTGAATTCCTGATGTGGCACAGATAGATCTCCCCCAGTCCGCCTGAGGCGATATAGTCTTTTGCCCACTTAGTCTCCTCAAAATACCGGTGCATAAAGCTGACAAAAAGCTTGACGCCGTTGGCCCTGGCCGCTATGATCATCTGCCTGCACTCGTCCGCTGTCCGGGCAAACGGCTTCTGGACAAATATGGCCTTCTTTTCCTTTGCGGCTTCTACAGCGATCTCACAGTGGCTGTCATTTGGCGTAAGGATAAATACCAGATTAACATCCTTCCTTGCGACCGCCTTGTGATAATCCGTCTCAACCGCCGCCTCATGGCCCGCCGCACGCTCCGCCCGTTCTTTTATGATATCGCAGCAGACCGTGATCCTCGCTTCCGGGATCAACCGCAGCGCATCCATATGATAGCTGCTTATTTCACCACATCCGATGATCGCAACCCCAATCCTTTTTTCTTTCATCCATGATTCCTTTCCCCCGGCCTTATTTTGGCCGAATAGTCTGTTTTTGCATTTACGATTGCCTCGCGTGGCGCTTCTATCAATCCGTCCATTAATGGATCCGCCGTTGCCTCCATCCACTGCATAAGCTTTGATGACAATTCGTTCCGGATACCTGCGTATGCGGGATCATCTGCCAGATTTTGTTTTTCTCCCGGATCTGCGCACAGGTCATAAAGCTCCGTCTCCTGGTGGGGATTGTCATAATATCCCTGCTCCATAAGCAGCGTTTTAGCCGGGGAATCGTCGATATTCGCAAGCGCCACCGAAAGATCCGCATCGAATCTTCGGATAAGCTTATATTGCCTGGTGCGGACCGACCTCACCGGTTCATAAGACGCATGATAGGTGATTTCCGAATAAACCTCCGTCCTGATTTCTGATGCCCGCCGCTCCAGAACCGGTAAAAAGGAAGTTCCCTGAAGCCAGTCCGGTTTTTCTATGCCGCACAGTTCGCAGAGCGTGGGGAAAATGTCCACCTGAGATATCAATGCATCACAAACCGTTCCTCTGGATGGATTTCCAGGATAATCAAGGATCAATCCCACGGATGTTCCGAGATCATACAAGGTACATTTCATACCCGGCAGGGCCAGGCCGTGGTCCGTCGTATAGATCACGACGGTCTGCTCTGAAAGCCCGCTGTCAGAAAGAGCCTGAAGCACATTGCCTATGGCCCTGTCGGCAATTCTGACCGAGGTCATATAACCTGCCGTATCCTGTCTTATAACATCCGTATCCGGCAGTCCCGGCATCTTCATAACATATCCCGCGTCAATGTCACCGTCCGGTTCAGGATACTCCCTGTGGGTACTGAACAGGCCAAAGGACAGAAAAAACGGCCTGTCATGACCAGATCTTAAATATTCACTCACGCAAGCAGAATTGTCCATATCAAATGTCCTGGCGTCAAATTCCAGACATCCCATATCAAACTCCTGTGTGTCCAGGATGCGGGAATACCCGATGGAAGCCGCCTCTGCCGCTTCATGCTGGATGCCGCATAAAACCGTCTCATAGCCCTGGCTTTTAAAATAAGACGCCATATGACAGGAATAATCCGGCATTTCAAACCCTCTGTGGGCAAGGCCAAACATCCCGCAGCTATGGGGATACTGACCAGTCAGCAGGGCGGCCCGGCTGGGCGAGCAGGTCGGCGCGGCGCTGAATGCCGAGCGGAACAGGGTTCCTTTCTTTGCAAAATCCATAAGCGCCGGAGTGTCCACCTGATATCCGTAGGGCTGTATAAAACAGCCCGTGTCATGGGTATGGATATAAAGGATATTCATACTATTCCACCTCAACCAAATGCTGTTTCTCTGCCGCCTCGTATACTGCCTTTGCCACCCGGATGCAGGCAAGGCCATCGTTTCCATCCGGATTCGCCGGAAGCCCATCCCGGATCATCTTGACAAAATCCTCATGCTGGGTATAACCAAAGGGGACATAGGGAAGTTCCTTAGAAACCCAGTTTGCCTGCTCTCCGGGACGCACCTTCGCCACAGTCAGCATTCCCATGGTCCCTCTCAAAAAGAGCGAGCCTTCATCCCCGAAGATCTCCATGGAAAACCGGTCGGTCGTGGACCAGTGGTGCCAGCTTATGAGCTGATTGACTAAAACCCCGTTTTTCGTCCGGTAGACAACGGTTGCGTGATCCTCGTTATCCGGCTGTACCGCTTCTCCGTTGCTCATCACCGTATCTCGGAAACGTCCCGTATCCGCATACAGTACCTCCCCGATCTCCCCGATCAGATACCGCACCAGATCGATCCCATGCACCCCGATATCCATCACGGCGCCGCCGCCCACATTTTCTTTTTTATAGAACCATTTGCTGACTGTGGAAGTGGCTCCGGGGGCATTTAATACGCGCACCATATTGATATTTCCAATATACCCGGTCCGGATCATCTCCTTCGCCTCCTCGATCCCCGCCAGATAACGGTGCATAAAACTCACAAAGAGCTGGACGCCGTTTTCCCTGCACGCATCGATCATCCGCTGGCATTCCTCCACATCCCTGGCCATGGGCTTGGTGATGAAAACATGTTTTTTATAAGAAGCCGCAAGCTCTGTCATCTCACAGTGATTGTAGTTGGGCGTCAGGATCACTACGCCCTGGACCTCCTCCAGCCCGAGAAGTTCCCTGGCATCCGTAAAGATATGTTCCTCCGGTACTCCGAAAAATCCAGCCGCCTGTCTGGCTCTATCAGGGATCAGGTCGCAGACTGCCACAACACGGCAGCCCATCACCGATTTCAGAGCCGGCATATGATATTGTTTCGCGATGGCGCCGCAGCCGATCACCGCCAGTTTTACGATATTATCCATTATTCCACCTCCTGAAAGCAGATTGTTCTTCCTTCTCTCGCCGACCGGTACGCCCCCAGTATAAGCTCCAGCGCATCCCTTCCATTATAGAGCGTAGACGGGAACGGATCGCCTGATATAAGGCAGTCCGCAAAGCACGAGGCTACCTTTTCATGGATCTGCATGAAATTGATCGGGATCCTCGGATTCTGCCAGCCTTTCATCCCGGACTTCCTGCTGTACACCTGCAATGGGAAATTGTTTTCCCCGTTGACCGCTGTCGAGGCACAGTCGTTGGCCTGCTGCATGATCGTCCCTTCCGTGCCGAAGATCTCCGTCGTAACCGAAGCCGCCTCAAACAGCCAGGATGAATGCAGGGACCCGACAATCCCATCCGCAAATTCAACGATCGCGATCCCATTGTCATCCACCGGGACATTTCTTCCGTGCTCCGCAATCCTGGCGGTGACGCTTACGGGTTTTCCAAACATCCAGATCAAAAAGTCGGCCGCATGGATCCCCTCATCCAGAAATGCTCCGCCCCCGGCCTCCTGTAAATGCGTAAACCAGCGGTACTTCTCCGGCAGCTCCCCGGTCGCGGCCCACCCGATCCCATGGCGCTTCCGGAAGGTGGTCACGGTTCCGATCTCATGTTCCTCCAGCATCTTTTTGATCCGTGTGTTGACCGGATCGAGCCGCATGGGAAATGCCTGCATAAAACGCACTCCGGCCTGCTCCACCGCCTGTATCATCCTGTCACAGTCTTCCAGGGTCACAGCCGTCGGTTTCTCGCAAAGGATGTCTTTGCCTGCCGCCGCTGCCGCGACCGTATACTCTGCATGTCTGCTGTTCTCAGAACAGATCCCGACTGCATCGATTGCCGGATCGCCCAAAAGCTCCTCCAGCGTCTCATACCGGCGCACCCCGAACTGCTCCGCCCATTTCGCAGCCCGCTCCGGATCCGCGTCCCACACGCCGGCAAGCTCCGCCTCCGTATGCATGTGCCATGCCCGCGCCCAGTGGTCTGCATGGGGATGCGCTACCCCGATCATCGCTATATGTATCATCTGATTTCTCCTTTCCTTCTGCCCCTTCTCCTACTGATCCAACAGAAGCCGGACCAGCTCACAGGCCTTCTTTAAGTGTTCCGAAACCTTTTCCCAGTCCTTCCAGCCCTCTGTCCCATGGACTGAGATGTTATACCAGCCCTGATATCCCATTTCCTTAAAGTTCCTTATCTGTTTTTCAAAATCCCGCCGGCCTCCGCCGGGTAACTGTTCCTCCCCCGCGCCAAACGCCCGGTCGCTGTACGGGAAGCGGAAATCCTTTTTCACATCCCACAGATACAGCATATAGACCCGTTCTGAAGACACCAGTCTATAAATATCCTCCGCTTCATATCCCCTGGCGCTGCAGTGGGACGGAGCAAGGATATAGGACAGTCCATCGCCTTCTATCTCCTGGTCTGTTCTGTATATCTGGAACAGATACTCATTGTGCGTATAGCAGTGGGGTACCTCGATCCCTACACGCAGGCCCATCTCCCGGGCCAGTTCTATCTGACTCCTCAGATCCTCCATGTATTCCTCAAAGCTCCCTCTTTCCCTTCCAAATGGGACCGCGCCGGGATTTAGATTGGTCATATTATCAGCCCAGTCAACGGATTGGGCCGGTTCCCATATCACCACCGGGATTCCGAGCCTGGACGCAAACTCCATCCTCTTTTTCCGTTCCTTATCATCCATCAAAAACAAAGACATGGAGACCGCCGTCATTTCGTATTTTAAAAGCAGTTCCCTTATCTCCTCCACACTGTCCCTGTCCGGATTTGCATGATCGCAGATCGCCGGGCAGGACCAGATATCCACATGATGGATATCCAGCTTTGCCATCTCACGCAGAGCCGTTTCAAAGGAATGGGACGCATATAAATTTGAACCACAACAAAGTTTCATCATTCTCACCACCATTTAATCATATCAGTCACATCGCTTCGTATTTTAATAAATTCCGGCGAGGAAATGTCCCTGGGCCTTGGCATATGGATCTCCACAACTTCCTTTACCGCCGCCGGCTTCTGTGACAGGATCAGGATCCTGTCCGCCAGATATACCGCTTCCTCAATATTGTGGGTTATGAACAGGACCGTGCTTCCCAGCTCTTTCCACAACCGTATCACTTCATCCTCCAGATAAAATCTGGTCTTGATATCCATCTGGCTGTAAGGCTCATCCATCAAAAGCAGATCCGGCTCCATGGCAAAGGCTCTCCCTATGACCACCTTCTGCTCCGCACTGGATGCCAGTTCATGTGGGAATTTGTCCAGCTCCGGCTCTAACCCCATCAATTTGGCGATCTCTCCCACCTTTTTTTCAATATGGTCTTTTGATTTCTTCTTTAAGCTCATGGCGAATCCCAGGTTGTCCCGCACCGTCAGCCAGGGATACGCAGTCGGCTCCTGAAACACAAAGGCCAGATTATGTTTTTTCGGGTTGGCCTCCACCCCATCGATCAGGATCTCCCCTGAAGTAGGGCTTGTAAGGCAGGTCAGCAGATTTAGGAATGTGGTCTTGCCGCATCCGGTAGGCCCTACCACGCAGATAAATTCCCCTTCCCTGACATCAAAGCTGCAATTTTTAAGCACCTCAAGGTCCCCATAATTCTTGCACAGGTTCCGGACCTCAACCTTGTTTCTTCTGTTGTCTGTCATATTGTCTCCCACAGGCTCACTCACCTCCCAGATCCAGATCCATCATATCAGCTACCTCCTGGCGGATCTTCAAGAACTCTTCACTCATATTATCCCGGGGCCGCCCCACTCCATTTAGATCAAACACATGCTTGACCGAGGCCGGCTTTTTGCTGAACAGGATGATACGGTCCGCCAGATACACCGCTTCCTCGATGTTATTGGTCACGAAAATGACGGTCCGTTTTTCTTTCGACCAGATCTTAAGGATCTCGTCCTCCATGGCATATCTGGTCTGGGCATCCAGCGCCCCGAACGGTTCATCCATCAAAAGCACCTCCGGCGCATTGGCATATGCCCTTGCGATCCCCACACGCTGTTTCATTCCTCCCGACAGTTGATGGGGAAAGGAGGATTCAAATCCGGCCAGCCCTACCAGCTCGATATAGCGTCTGGCAGTCTCCCTTCGCTGCGCCTTTGGAACGCCTGCGTATTTCAGCCCAAATTCCACATTGCCCTCTACGGTCAGCCAGGGCAGCAGGCAGACCCGCTGGAATACCATAGCGATCTTCGTCGTGATATCCGTTTTTTTCTTTCCATCGAGGAGCACCTCCCCCACAGTCGGTTCCATAAGCCCGGATACCATGGACAGGATCACGCTCTTGCCGCATTGTCCGGGGCCAAGAAGAACCACGAATTCATTTTCTCTTACATCGATGGATACGTCATCTACCACCAGTGATTCTGTTTTTTCGGTGACAAATATTTTTGTCAGATTCCGTACACTCAGTTTAAATCTGTCCTCCACGGGCTAAGCTTCCTTTCTATAATCGTAAATACTGCCGACATCAGCGCTCCGATCACCCCGATAAAGATCATGGCAACCAGGACCAGCTCAATATCATTGCTGTCTGAGCCTCTTGTCACAAGAAATCCGAGACCCGACTTGGCGGAGATCATCTCTGCTGCGAGAACCACGCCCCATCCGGTGGTCAAGGCGGTTTTTAATCCGGCCATGATGGAGGGAAGCGCCGACGGAAACACAATATCCGTCAGAAGGCGGACTCCGTTTACCCCAAACATCCTTCCCACCGCGATATTATCCCGGCTCGCCAGTTCTACGCCTGCATAGGTATTGACCACGATCGCCATAAATGTGCCGATAAATACCAGTATGATCTTGGACGACTCATAAATCCCGCACCAGATAGAGATGAGCGGAACCCACGCCAGCGGAGGAATGGGGCGGATGATCTCAAAGACTGGCTGGAATACCGCCCGAAACCGCCTGTTCCATCCGATGGCTGTTCCAAACGGGATTCCCAGGACGGTCGCAATACTGAGTCCCATAAAAACGCGTTTTAAACTTGCCCATATATGTCCTGCCATGGACGTCTGCGCGATCGGATTTTCAAGCAGACCTAAAAATTTTTTCCACACCTGAACCGGTGTCGGCAGAAACTGGTTGTTCGTTCCGGAATAAAGGATCCATGCCAATATCAGGATCGCCACAGAAGCTAACGGCAATATATCCATCCACCGGACCTTGATACCTGATCTGTTTTTCTCTTTCATGATTTATTTCCTCCACCGCAGTACCATATTTTCTATCCGGCTTAATATAGCAAACAGAATCAGTCCGATCACTCCGATCACAACCATCCCCGCCATGATAATATCAATCCGCAGAAACTGGCGTCCTGTAAGGATCATATACCCCAGCCCGGAGTTGGAAGCCAGCATCTCCGCCGCTACGAGGGTGGACCAGGACAGCCCCAGTCCCACCTTCCAGCCGGTAAACACCATCGGCATTGCAGAAGGGACACCCACCCGCATAAAGATCACCCAGTTTTTCGCGCCGCAGGTCTTAGCCACATTGATCATTGCCTGGTTTGTCATCTTAATGCCCGCATAAGAATTTAAAACGGTCGCCACAAACGCGGATAAAAACACGATAAACACCTTCGGCGTCAGGCCGATCCCGAGCAGTACGATCATCAGCGGGATCCAGCTCACCGCAGGAATAGGCCGGATCAGATTAAAAACAGGCCGCACAAATTTGTCCACCGGTTTATACCACCCCATTGCAAGCCCCAGGGGCGTACCGATCAGCACCGCATATCCAAAACCCAGAAACGATATTTTCAGGCTTGAGAGTATATGTACAGGAAGGGTCGCCCCATCCGGGGATTTTGATGAAAATTTACGGATGATCACCTTGATGACCTCTGAAGGCGCCGCAACATACTTCGTCCTCACCCATCCAAACCGTACAGCACACTCCCAGACTGCCAGTACGGCAGCAATACTTACAAGAGACAACAGGAAATAGCCGAATTTCTGCTTTTGCAGTCCTCTGCGCTCTCTGTCCACAGACTCCTGCATCAGTTCCTGACTCACCGCCATAGTCTTCCTCCCATCATGTTATATAGACAAACCACCGATCATTCCGCCGGAATTGCCACAATATACTCCTCAGGCATGAGATCCAGCTCTTTGATCCGCTTTAAATCTTCCTCTGTATAGGAACCCTGTTTGATCAGGAAATCCATAATATCCTCAAAGCATTTCATGAGCCTGCGCTCTCCATTTGCATCCTTTACCATATAGGCTCTGGATTCTTCTACCGTATGGTACGGGATTCCCTGTATCACTGCACGGCACTCATCCATCGTCGCCGTCACACCGTTATTGTAAAGATGGTCGTAGTAATACTGTACCGTCTCGTCCTCATGCTCCGTCATCCACCGCGCAGCTTTATAATAGATATCAAGCACGGTTTCCACCAGCTCAGGATCTTCACAGGCCGCTGCCGTCGCATAGAGTATGGAAGGTGCATCGCCGCCCACCTTATTGCATGTGGCTGCCTTCACAAATCCATCGTTTTCCGCATCCACAGATAAAGCCAGCCATGATATCAGGGCGTCTCCCTCTCCAGCCTTAAATGCTGTATTGGCAGAGTTCACTTCCATATTGACCACATTGACATCCTCAAGAGTAAGCCCCACTGCCTCCAGCGCACACCCCAATGCATAGTGTCCTGTCGTGTTGACCGGCCCAAGCACCGATATCCCTTTCCACGTATCCGCAGTCCCGTAAAGGGTAGGATATTCTGGTACATTTCCCTGACCCGCCATCGCGATCGGGCTGTCCTCCCGGACAAAAAGGTCAACCATAAGATCGTCTGACATGCATGTGCCGATGACGCGCAGATCCATATTCAGCATGCCTACATAGGCTGGCAGTACGCCTCCCGTGCCAAACATCCAGGCATCGGAAGCCGCAGCTTCCATCTGTGCTCCGCCTGATGTATATACGAGAAACTCAGCGTCAATCCCCGCATCCTGGAACATCCCCTCTTCCTTGGCCACATAAAATGGCAGGCTATTCGTGGATGTCTGTAGTCCAAAGGTGACTTTTCTGAGCGCTTCCCCTCCGGCGTTTTGCCCGTTCTGGCTGGCTGCCTCTGTTTCTGCCTTAGCGCCCGGAGCCGCCTGTTTCTCACCCCCTGAGCCACATGCAGCGGTTACTGTTCCAACTGCCAGCGCCATTAACAACACTATTGTTTTTTTAATTCGCTTCATAATCTTCTCCTTTTCAAACTGTGCCTCACTTTTGTTACGTATACGTTTACGTAACATGCATTTTATAGCTTACTGCATACTGAAAGCATCCTGCAAAGGAAACTTCCACACGATAGTCTGATATATTGAACCGTGGGTTTCCCTTCTGTTCGGTATTATTACCAGATGACAAGCTCCCTCCTTTCCATGATTTTATATAAAATACAATTACGTAAACGTTTTACTGGTTGAAATGTTATCATATAGTACCATATTTGTCAATATGTTTTCTATTTTTTTGTTTGTTTTAGTTTTTTTGCACCTGATTCTTCTTAATAAGCTTTGTGAGGATTGACTTTTTTATGTTTTATCAGTATAATTTAGGATACACTCAACAGATTCTGAGCTTATTACAATCTAAACGAACATGAATTTCTGCTGTTTTTGTGTGTGATCCCTTCGTAATCGTTTACGTAATACAGCTGGATAATTACTTTTACTCAAAAGATCAAGGAGCGCCATGTCAAATATAACCATGAAAGAAGTCGCCGTCAGAGCCGGAGTATCCCTGGCCACGGTATCCCATGTGATCAATGGGACAAGATATGTTTCCAAAGAAACTACAGAGCGCGTCATGAGCGCGATCAAGGATTTATCCTATGTTCCCAATGTGGCAGCCAGGAGCTTTAAGATGGGAAAGCGGTACATGATCGGTTTCATCATCCCCAATATAGCAAATAACTTTTACTCTACGATCATTGAAGAGATCGAGACCGTCATCAGCAAAAGGGGCTACTCTCTCCTGCTGTCAAACACAAAGGAGTCACCTGAGAGGGAGCTTAACGCCATCCATACCTTAAGCTCCGGAATGGTGGACGGCCTGATCCTGGCTTCCACCCACCAGAACTACCACGAGATCAAACCGGCTATCCCGGATCATTTCCCGGTCATCTGTGTAGACCGTGTTCTTGAGGACAATGAAGCAGACGTCGTTGGTATCTCCAGTCAGGATGCGCTTTATGACGCCGCCAAAACCTTATTGGAATGCGGACACAAAAAGCTTGGATTTATCGCATTCAGCAATATCCGCAGCCCCAACATGGAACGGTTGGAGAATTTCAAAAAAGCGATCGATAAACTGGGATTTCCTATGGAAAACGTACATATTGAGTACGCTCTGACCGGCACCAACCATGTGTTCCAGCTTGCCGACCATCTCTATCAGAATGGCGTGACCGGCATCCTGGCAGCCAATAACCTGATCACCCTTGACCTGATCCGCTGGTCTATGGACCGGCATCTGGCCCTTAAAACGGATGTGGATATCATTGGCTATTATGCGGATGAGCTTTTTCCTGAAATGCTGAATATAAGCTCCATACACATGCCCACCAGCAACATGGGCGAGCTTGCCGGTGAGCTGATGCTGCACCGCCTGCAGCACCCAAATGCCCCGATCGTCAATCATGTGCTCCATTCCAATTTTATCCTGCGCTAAGCGAATCTCAGCACGCGCTGTGTCAAAGATTGTTCTCTTAAAACAGACTCTGCTGAAAAACGGATTTTGCTGATGCATCATAAAAGCCTCCGCCACATGGTATTTCCCATGCAGCGAAGGCTTTTTTAGTGATTCATAGATAATTATCTGAAGTACTTTACACCTGACTCAAAGATCTTCATATCCTGCTCCCCATAGATATTCATGGCTACCGCGTCGCCGCGCCGCTCGGAATGGGCCATCTTGCCGTAGATCCGTCCGTCCGGGCTGGTGATGCCTTCGATCGCCATATAGGAACCGTTGGGGTTCCAGTACTCATCCATAGTGGGAACACCCTTGGCATCCACATACTGGGTTGCCACCTGACCGTTCTCAAACAGCTTCTTAAGCCATGCGTCGTTTGCCACGAAGCGCCCTTCGCCGTGGGAAACCGGGGTGGTGTATACCTCTCCCACCGCTGTGCCCTGCAGCCACGGGGACTTGTTGGAGACCACTTTTAAGTTCACATATTTAGAGATGTGGCGTCCGATGGTGTTCATCGCCAGGGTCGGTGCATCCGCATCCTGTTCCGCGATCCTGCCCTCCGGGAGCAGTCCCAGCTTGATCAATGCCTGGAATCCGTTACAGATGCCCAGCATCAGGCCATCCCTGTCGCTTAAGAGCTTTTCAATCTCTTCTTTGATCACCGCATTGCGGAATACCGTGGCAAAGAACTTGGCGCTTCCCTCCGGCTCGTCACCTGCCGAGAATCCTCCCGGGAACATGACGATCTGGGCCTGGGAGATATCCTTCTTGTAGCACTCTGCGGACTGTCTGATATCCTCCGCCGTTAAGTTCTTAAATACACGGGTAATGACCTTTGCGCCTGCCCGCTCAAAGGCTCTGGCGCTGTCGTACTCGCAGTTGGTTCCCGGGAATACCGGGATGAACACGGTCGGCTGGGCCAGCTTGTGGCTGCACACATAGATGCTGTCGGCTCTGTATACCTGATCCACAACCTCCGTCTGCTTTACTCCGGACTCGGTGGGGAACACATCCTCCAGCGTCCCGGTCCATGCCTGGATCGCCTCATCCATGGAAATAGCCGCCGGGCCATACTCAAATGCTTCTCTGTCTGTCACCTCACCGATCACCGTGTAGGAGATCGCCAGCTCCCCGACCTTGCCATCCGGAACCTCGCATACAATGTTGCCCCAGCCTGCTGCAAAGAAATCTCTCGGGTCTACGTTGTGCTCGATCTTGACACCCAGCCTGTTGCCGAACGCCATCTTGCTGACCGCCTCCGCCAGGCCGTGTCCTTCCACCGCATAGGCAGAGATAATACGGCCTGCTTTGATATCCTCGTGAAGCTTCGCGTATCCGTCCATGATCTGGCTGTAATCCGGCAGGTCATAGGAATCCTTTTCAATCTTAAATACCACCAGCTTGCTTCCGGCTTTCTTAAGCTCCGGCGTGATGATGGTCCTGCTGCTCGCCACGTCCACCGCAAAGGAGACAAGGGTCGGCGGAACATTGATCTCCCCGTGCTGCTCGTCATTGAAAGTGCCGGACATGCTGTCCTTGCCGCCGATGGACGGCAGTCCAAAGCCAAGCTGCGCATGGTACGCGCCAAGGAGGGCCGCAAACGGAGCGCCCCAGCGGGCAGCATCGTCGGTCATACGTTTAAAATACTCCTGGAAGGTGAAACGGATCTTGCTGAAATCACCGCCGCCTGCCACGATCTTCGCCACGGAAGAAAGCACCGCATAGATGGAACCGTGGTACGGGCTCCAGCTTGACAGATAGGGATCAAAGCCATAGCTCATCATGGTCACGGTGTCGGTCTTGCCTTCCAGCACCGGCAGCTTCGCAACCATGGACTGGGTTTCCGTCATCTGGTACTTACCGCCGTAAGGCATGAGTACGGAACCTGCTCCGATGGAGCCGTCAAACATCTCCACCAGGCCCTTCTGGGAGCATACATTTAGATCTGCAAGGACTTTCAGCCAGGCTTCTCTTACATCGCCGACCTCGCGCCGCTCAAAGGGATTGCCCTCCTTCACCGGGGTCTCAAGGACTACCTTCGCCTCCTGATGGGCGCCGTTGGTATCCAGGAATGCACGGCTCACATCCACGATGGTCTTTCCTCTCCAGTTCATCACCAGACGCGGCTCTTTGGTCACCACCGCAACCGGGATCGCCTCCAGATTCTCTTCCCCGGCATATGCCAGGAACTTGTCCACATCGGATGGATCAAGGACCACCGCCATACGCTCCTGGGACTCGGAAATAGCGATCTCCGTGCCGTCCAAGCCTGCGTATTTTTTCGGCACCTTGTCAAGATCGATCTGCAAGCCGTCTGCCAGCTCGCCGATAGCTACGGACACGCCGCCAGCTCCGAAGTCGTTGCATTTTTTAATAATGCTGCTGACCTCCGGACGGCGGAACAGTCTCTGGATCTTTCTCTCGGTCGGCGCATTGCCCTTCTGGACCTCCGCGCCGCAGACCTCGATGGAGGCTTCTGTATGTACTTTGGAAGAGCCGGTCGCGCCGCCGATGCCGTCGCGTCCTGTGCGCCCGCCCAGCAGAACAATGATATCGCCCGGATCCGAGGTCAGGCGCTTCACATATTTTCTCGGAGCAGCGCCCATGACAGCGCCGATCTCCATGCGTTTTGCCACATAGTCGGGATGATAGATCTCTTTTACATATCCGGTGGCAAGGCCGATCTGGTTGCCGTAGGAGCTGTAGCCGTTTGCTGCGCCGTTTACCAGCTTTCTCTGGGGCAGCTTGCCCTTTAAGGTCTCGGAAAGTGGACGGGTCGGATCTGCCGCGCCGGTCACGCGCATGGCCTGGTATACATAGGTACGGCCGGAAAGCGGGTCGCGGATCGCACCGCCCAGGCAGGTCGCCGCGCCGCCGAAGGGCTCGATCTCCGTCGGATGGTTGTGGGTCTCATTTTTAAAGTTGACCAGCCACTCCTCCGTCACGCCGTCGATCTCAACAGGCACAACGATACTGCAGGCATTGATCTCGTCGGAAACCTCCAGATCCTCAAGCTTTCCTTCTGCGCGCAGTTTCTTCATGGCAAGAAGGGCTAAATCCATCAGGCAGACGAACTTATCGTCACGGCCTTTGTAGATCACTTCCCGGTCGGCCAGATACTGGTTGTAGGTGGCCTCGATCGGGGCCTTGTAGTCCCCGTCGGTGATCGTCACGTCCTTAAGCTCCGTGGAGAAGGTGGTGTGGCGGCAGTGATCGGACCAGTAGGTGTCCAGCACGCGGATCTCCGTCACGGTCGGGTCACGGTGCTCCTCGTCTGTATAGTAGCTCTGGATATGCTGAAAATCCTTGAAGGTCATAGCCAGGTTCAGAGAGTCGTAAAGCTCCTTTAACCTGGTCTCGTCGTATTCTGTAAATCCGTCAAAGGACGCCACATCTGCCGGGGTATCGAATACAGTCACCAGGGTAGCGGGCTTTTCACCGGAAGCCTCTCTGGAGTCCACCGGGTTGATACAGAAGCTCTTGACCGCTGCCTTCTGATCCTCTGTCAATGCGCCGGACAGCACATAGGTGGTGGCTGTGCGGATGACTGGCTCTTCTTCCTCATTCAAGAGCTTCACACACTGTTCTGCGGAATCCGCCCTCTGGTCAAACTGTCCGGGAAGGTACTCAACGGCAAATACCGTGTCGCCCTCCTCCTTCGGGAAATCCTCCTCATACACAAAATCTACCGGCGGCTCGGAAAAGATGGTCCCCAGCGCCCGGCGGTAAGTCTCATCAGACAGATTTTCGATATCATAACGGATCAGCACCCGCACATTGGTTACGGTATCAATGCTTAAATAGCTGCTGATCTCCTCTCTAAGTTCTCCGGCCTTAACGGCAAATTCAGGTTTCTTCTCTACATATACTCGTCTTACGCTCATGTGATTCCTCCTGTTGTGGCGGCTTGGTATCCGCGGTCTTTGCAGCACAGCCTGTCCTTTCGAGGTACGTGCAGAATGCTGCATATTTCTTACTCACATCATAGCATATCTTTTCTTATAAATAAAATTAATATATTTAATCTCATTTATTAGTAACACTTATTTACAGCATCTATTCTTCCGCATCCGGGCTGACGCTCATGGCGTCCAGCGTCAGTTTCATGATCGCTTTGATCTCTTCCACCGTCATCTTCATCTTTTCCGCCAGTTCTTCCACAGTGGCTTCCCGGCCCAACTCCTCCGCCATCCTCTGGGAAACCGTCTGCAGCACGTTCACCCGGGCAAGCATCTCCTCCTCGACCTGGGCTTCCGTCTTCTGTTCCTCCAGTGCTGCTTTTAGACAGGCTTCGGCCTGTTCTTTGAAAAATGAATTAAAATCACCATTTTCATATTGATCGATCGCTGTAAGGAGGGCTATATTAGCCTCCTGGATCAGATCGCCCATGGGCAGCCCCTGGTCCGCATATGGTTTTACAAATTCTATGACGGAAGCCAGTTTTCCTTCCATCAGACGGTTCCTGGCCGATTCATCCCCCAGGCGCACCCGGGAGAGAAGCTCCTCTTCCTCCTCACGGGTGCAGGGAGTGATTGCTGCAACCTCTTCCAGGTACATCTGGTATATATCATCATGCATGATGCTCTCTCCTATCTTTTCATGTTTTATACTTAATACTTAGTCCTCCGGATACACCATCCTGGAATCGTCGATCTGATCCAGCACTTCCCGGTAATACTTATCTGCCACAAACCGCGCCATCGGCAGGTTCATGTCCAGATAATTGCCGCAGTCCCGCGCGCTGGCGCCCGGCACCTCGCCTTCGTAGCTGCGGATGAAATCAAACATATTGCGCATAAGCGGCACGATGTCCTGCGGGTCGTAATCTCCTGCTAACAATAGATAAAAACCGGTCCGGCATCCCATAGGGCCAAAGTACAGGACTTTATCCCGGATGCCTTCCTGGTTGCGCAAAAAAGTGGCTCCCAGGTGCTCGATGGTGTGTATCTCTGCTGTGTTGATCACTGGCTCGGCATTGGGTTGTGTCATGCGGATGTCGAAGGTGGTGATCACTGTATCTCCTGCTGTATCTTTTCGGGAAACATAAAGTCCCGGAAGCAGTTTTAAATGATCGATCGTAAAGCTGGTTATCTTTTCCATGATGTTCCTCCTGTTTTGGGTTGGGTTCTTGCTACGTTTATCTTATCATCCCCACCCCGTGAAGTAAATTGTTTCTTTAAATATTATCTGTGCCGGGCATCCGGCCTGATGGATTTAAGTGTCCAGTCCATCTCTATATCATCCAGCATCTGTCTGCGTTCGGGCGTCATTCGATAGTTGGGATTTCCACGGGCTGCCTGACGCTGTGAGGAAAGCCACATTCCAAGTTTTGTGCCGTCGCCGCAAACAAAATTACTCGGTATGTTCAAATGTCCATTCGCCAAATAGAACGCTTTGGCAAGGAGATATTTGTTCATCCATTTCGCCTCGAAAGGATTCCATACCATCCCAATCCCATCCAGACGCTTTTTCTGTTCTGCCGTGAGCTTCCTGCCTCTGTCTTTTCCGCACGTTCTTCTGCGCTGATGTGAAATCCAACTGCCCAGATATTCTCCTTTTGGCGATATATAGGCTGGTGACACCCACAGATTGCCATACTCACGGTAATAGTTTTCCGCGACTTCAAACATAGCCTCCCATTTATCGCCTCTAACATCCCACTGGGCGCCCATTTTCTCAAGCGCTGCCAACTGGTAGCGAGCCCTTCGGTTATCAAGCGGATTCCACACGATCCCAAGCTGCTCCAGCATGTAGATCCTGTGGGAAGTTTGCTGGGATGCACGGTATTTTTCCCTCTGTTTTGAAAGCCACATGCCAAGATTTTCCCCCGCATTCGTTTTATAATCATGCGGGATCATAAGATCACCGTATTCTTCCCTGTAAGCTTTAGCCAGCTCGTACATGTCCTGCCAGCGTTTTTCAAAAGGCGCCCATAACATACCGGCCTTCTCCAGTTTTTGGATCTGCATCTGAGTCAGTTCATTGTTTCGGTAAGCCTCCCTTTGTGTGTTGATCCACCCCGCAATGTTGACGCCGGATCTGGTCTTTGCAGATGCCGGGACAAAAAGGTCCCCTGATTCACCACAATGCTCGCACACCTCCTGAAAGATCCTGTCCCACTTTCTGGATGTGAAATCCCTGTAAGTTTCTAAAATAGCCGGCCTTTCTTTTCATCCTGTTCTGTACTGTCACAATGCCACTTACAACCGTCATATTCGACCGCTGCTTTTATAGACGGTATATAAATGTCCAGCTCCACGCCAAACTCCTGCCAGCGATCCAGCTTTCCAGCCTCTGGAAAATGGGTTCTGAGATAAAAAGCAGCGCCTTTTCCTGAAAGGATGTACTTCCCATGATCGTTGCCCCGTCCCAGATCATCTCAATATCATTGAGCAGTTTTACATGCTCCGGCGTTATGACGGTTCTTCCGCCTCCGGTTTTCCCTGCAAGATAATTTTTATATCCTTTCCGCTGTCTTGATATCCATATGCCCAGATTGGCTCCATCCTCCGTCACATAATTACAGGGGATATTGAGTTTTTGATGGATCTGATAATAGGCCTTTGCATACTGGTACATGATCTTCCAGTTCTCATTTACCGGATCCCATAACATACCGATCTGTTCAAGACGTCTGACTTGCTCCTCTGACAGGCTTCCCCGCACTTGCTTTTTTGCGCCTCTCTGTGTCCTGATCCAGGTCCTTAGCTTTCCCGCAGGCAGATTTAAATGTCCATGGGTTTTATAAAAATCCTCCGCCTCTCGATACCATTCTTCCCACAGGGATTCCGAATCAACGGAAGCATCCCATACCATGCCAATCTCCTCCAGCCTTCTGACCCGTTCCAGATCAAAAAGCGGATTCTGTCCTGTCATATAATTTTTTCGCTGCGTGCTGATCCACTGGGCTAACCCCTGCTCATTTGGACGACTGGAATTCCTTGGAATCCTCAAATGCCCATTTTGGAGATAATACGCCTTTGCCTGCTGGTAGCGTTCCTCCCATACGCACTCCCGCACATCCCATATCATACCGATCTGCTCCAGCCTGTCTGCCTGATCAGGCAAAAGGCCGCCCCTGTGGTATTTCTGCCGCTGCATCCCCAGCCAATTTGCCAGGCATTCCGGCATTTCCAATCCCCGCTGTAAATACAGGCAGAGATACCCGTATTTCAGATAATATGTTTTTGCCTGCTGATAACGTTCTTCCCAGTTATTCTCCGCAATATTCCATACCATACCCAGCCCTTCCAGTTTGTTCACACGTTCCGCAGGCAGAACGCCTTTTTTATGGTATGCTTTCTGATTGACCAGCCAACTCCCCAGTTTTACTCCGTTTTCAGTGACATAACCAGCCACAGGAAATACACCGTTTTGTGAAACATAACCTTTTAGCAGATCAAATTTCACATCCCACATATCCCTGCGGAGGATTTCGGGTTCCCAGATCATACCAATCTGTTCCAGCAGCTTTTTCTTCTCCTCCTTGAGCCTCCCCTTTTTATGATCCATCCGCAGCCTGTTCACCCATATTCCAAGCTTTATTCCATCCGGTGTTATATAGGACTGAGGCACGCGCACGGTACTATAGCTGCCGGCATATGTCAGCAGCGCTTTATACTTGCGCTGCCATTCGGATTCCTTCGCATCCCACACCATCCCGATCGCATTCAGCCGGTCGATCCTGTCCTGTGTAAAACAGGGATTGACGCGTTTTTTATAATCTGTCCGCTGGGTCCCAATCCAGGCCCCCAATCGTTTTCCATCCCTTACATAATCGCCAGGAATGAGCAGATCTCCATGCTCTTTAAAATATTCTTTTGCCAGCTGATAGCATACATTCCAGATTCTATCAGGCTCAGACCGCTTCGGTTTTACCAACCTGCCCCTCCTCTCTGCAAAACAAAAAGCTGTATTCCAGTCCTTTGTCTAAGACTAAAATACAGCTTCCTCTGTTCATGGAGATAGTGGGATTCGAACCCATGACCTCTTGAATGCCATTCAAGCGCTCTCCCAGCTGAGCTATACCCCCATATGTCCGCAGCGCAGTTCATCCACGCTCCCCTTTTCCGGTTCACGCTATCTAAAACCTACACTGCTTATTACCAACATGGACATTATAGCATAAAAAGTCGTTTCTGTGAACTCCTAATTTTGCATTTTCTTTGTTTTTTTGCAACTTTCCCGCAAATATCGTTAACTGTTCAAATATTCATGAATGATTCTACATCTACTCATGCAGTCTCCGAATAATCTTGAAGATCACCGTCCCCTCCATGACCGTCGGCGCACTGTGGGCAAAAAACACGATCCCATCCGTAGGAGAAAGGACGCGGCTGATAACTTCCCCCTCCAGAGGGTCTATGATCGAAGCCAGCACATCCCCGCGGCGCACCTCCTGCCCCGGCTCGGCATGCCTGCGGTATATGCCCGGCAGGTCGTTTTTTACGGTAGTCAGGTCATCCTCCCGGATCACGCTGGCAAGATAGCCGCTGTGGCTGGTGTAGCGCAGGATCCCCATGCGGGTCAGGAAACGCAGCACGGATGCCACCGCCATCCGCGCGGATGGCTCGTCAATATGGCTGGTGGCGCTGGTATAAAGGGAAAATGCGCTGGTATTCCAGATCTGCCAGTTGTAATTGAGCGTGGTCGTGTCGATGGGCTTCGGCTTGCGGATGACCACATAAGGAAGACCGAACAGATTTGCCAGGCTGGGGCTCTGGAAACCGGTCTCCATCATCCTCACATGTGGAACGAAATCACCCTGGAGATAAAAGCTGGGGAACTGGATCCCATAGCTGTACCCCTGGATAGCATCAAAAAGTCCTGCAGCGATCCGCTGGGTGGTCTCACCTGCGTCATAACCAGGAAACATCCGGTTGATATCCGTATTGTCCGTGGCCCAGAACCGTTTGCCTATATTCATGGAGCTGTGGTTTACGGACGGGATCACCAGGATCTCATTGTCATGGACGATCGCGCCTTTCTCCTCTAAATCCTTGAGCGCCTTCACAAGCTGAGAGCAGATATACAGCTGCTGCACCTCATTGCCCCGGATCGATCCCACGATACAGGCGGACTTGTCCCCCTTCCCAAAATGAAACCCATAGATATCCAGATCATCCCGGTAGCTGTTCCTCAGCGAAAATAGTTTTTCCTTTCTCATGTAAAATCACCTCCCAGCACCCGGGCGATCAGGGAGCCGCAGGACACCACCGGGTATTCCCGCAGCGTAAAGAGCATGCCATGGACCGGCGCCACCACATCCTCCTCCACCGTACCATCAAGGGGATTTAAGATCCTGCCGATCCTCTGCCCCTTCTCCACATTCCTCCAGTGCTCCACGGTCGGAATAAAGATCCCCGGCGCGTTGGCATTGACAAAGCCCACTTCGCCGTCCTCCGATACGATCGGTTCCTTCGGCTCAATCGTCTCCCCCTCCCAGATGCCCATATCCTTCATCACGCAAAATATCCCGTCCGTCAGCTGATGGCAGAAATGCTCCGTGATCCGCATCCCTACCCCCATCTCAACAACCACAGTCGGCACGCCGATGGTATTCAAGCTGTGGGCCAGTGTGGACTCCAGAACCGTAGCCGCCGCATGGACCCACACAAAATCCAGGTTCAGCCTTGTGGCAAACGGAAGCAGGTTCTCTGCTGTATTCACATTGATCCTGGCCTGGGGGATCTCACGCAGGAAAATATTGCTGGCATGGATATCAATGCAAAGGTCCGCCCCGGCAATATCCTGAACGATCTTAGCCGCCACATGCTCCGCCACGCTCCCCTCCTCGCTGCCGGGAAATATCCGGTTCATGTCCAGGTCAAACATGGGGATCCCCCTGGAAATGGAGTCCACTCCCAGAGGATTTAATGCCGGGTAGATTTCCACAATGCCTTTCAAGCATCCCTTATGCTCCCGGATGATCCGGTTCATCTCGTAGCACACGTACTGCCCCTCCAGCTCATCGCCGTGGGTCCCCGTCACGATACAGATCCGTTTCTCCTTCCCGGTCGGATGTTCCGGTACAAGCACATGCTTTCTGACCCGCAGCTTTTCATCCACCGCCAGGCCCACCTCCGCCACCGTCTCTACAGTATCCTTATCTCTCAAAATACTTCTTCCACCTTTACATATATTTGCTGTGTCTGGGAAGCAGGCCCCAGAAACCAGCCTTTATCCACCGTACCGTCCGCAAAATCACGGCCATGGGTCAATTTGATATAATTTTCATCCACCAGGCAGTTATGGGTCGGGTCAGCGCCGATCCACTCCGTTCCTGTCCATAGCTCCGTCCAGGCATGGGTGGCTCCCTCTCCCAGGAGCATCCCCGCCACATATCTGGCGGGAACACCTGCCAGACGACACAGACTGATAAAAATATGGGCGTAATCCTGGCAGACTCCCTGCCCGCCTGCAAACGCCTCCGCTGCCGTTGTTTTTACACTTGTCACTCCCGGCACATAAGCAAACCGCCCGAACAGACGGTCCATCAGAAACAGGATTCCCTCCCTGCCGGAAACCGGTCTGCCAAAGGCATCCGCCGTCTCCCTGAAAAAACTGCGGAGCCTGTCATCCGGGACCGTATACTCAGACGGATAGCGATACATGGGATGAAACCCGGAAATCCTGCCTTCCCGGATCTCCACCACCCCCTCTGCTTCTACCCACAGGCTGTCGTGAGGCGCTTCTATGACCCCCGCATATCCCCGGTTTCCAAACCCGTCCCTCTCCTCGTTTAAGGACGCCCTGGGACGGACGTTGCAGAAATATCCGGATGCATGCTGCCGCTCCGTCTCCATAGGCCTCAGCCGGAACAGGAAATGATGGTCCGTTACTTCCCGGTCAAATCTAAGGTCCATCTCATATCGGAAATGCAGTTTCTTCAATCTTCATCACTCCAGTTTAAAAAATATGCCACAGGGCGTTGATGGCGTCATAATACCGCTCCTGCCAGTCCTCACCCAGATTGATCACCTCGGTCAGTTTATCTACCTCTGACAGATTATACCCAATCCGGATTTTATGCAAGCGGTTTAGGAATTTATTGTACTCTTTTTCAATGGCACGGTAGGGATATCCCAGCCGCATATAAAGATCCATCCGCTCCAGGTACTTTCCGCACTTGATGATATTGCGGCACTCCTCATCCTCCACATTGTCATCCAGACAGCCCCAGAATGCGAACAGATAATCCAGGACCGGCTGCAGGTCATAGACCAGCGCCTGAGAATCCGCTGCCTGCTCGATGCAGTCCAGGGACATCTGAAGGTAGGACAGCGTGGTGCTGCTCAGTTCGTCCCGCAGTACCACCCCATTATCAAAAGCCCGCAGCATATTGCTGTAAACGGAATTAGGATCCGACGGGGAAAACAGATAGGTCCGGACAAAATCCTCCTTGTCCGCATACACCATCGGAATCGCCAGCTTATCACAGAACGCGCGGTAAGCGTTCTCGTCCATATCCAGCATTTTATCGAAATAAGTAAAAAATGTATTGAGTGTTGTAAATACACGTTCCGTATAACGCCCCAGCCAAAAGAGATGGTCCGATTTTTCTATCGAGATAATACCCATGTGTCTTTAAATCCTCCTCCCTGAGATGAATTGACCACAAAAGAATCCGGATTGCGCGAGAACCGGGTCAGGCCGCTCGCCCACACCTTCGTCGTATCCCCGGTCAGTACAAAGGCCCGCAGGTCCGCTTTCCGCGGCACGCTGCCATCCCCATCCACAATATCCAGATCGATAAAATCGATCACTTCCTGGGCAATGAAACGGCGCGGTTCCTTTGCTATGGCCCGCTTTAAATCCTCCAGCCCCGCCTTCGATAAATCCCTGCCGAAGATCACGCCGTATCCGCCGGCCTCCGATACATCCTTCACTACCAGCCTTTCCAGATGCTCCAGGATAAACTTCCTGTCTTTCTCATAAAAAGCCAGGTAAGTGGGGGCATTGCTCAATACCGCCTCCTCGCCCAGATAATATTTCACCATATGCGGTACAAAGTAATAAATGCCCTTGTCGTCCGCCACGCCGTTGCCCGGCGCATTGACCAGCGCCACGTTCCCGCTCCGGTACACATCCATGATGCCCGGTACGCCGATCAGGGACTCCGGAACAAAGCACATGGGATCCAGATATTCATCAGAGATCCTGCGATAGACGGTGCCAACACGGAGCTGTCTGCCGTGATACTGGCGGTAATACAATCTGTTGTCCTCCACATAAAGATCCTGAGGCATAGCCAGGATCGCCCCCGACCGCTCCGCCAGATAAGAATGCTCAAAGAACGCCGCATTGTACCGCCCCGGCGTCAGTACCACATTGATCCCGCCTGTATTGACCGCATCCATAACCTCCTTGAGCATGGACGCATAATTCCGGTTGTCCAGAATGTGGTTGCTCATAAAGGTCCTGGGCGAAGCCTGCCTGGTCAGCTCCCTTGCGATCATCGGATAGGAAGCCCCCGACGGAATCCTTAAGTTATCCTCCAGGATATACCAGTTCTGGTCCTTCCCCTGTACCAGGTCGATGCCTGAGATATGGCTGTAGATGTTCTTCGGCGGAGCCACACCTTCGCACTGGGGCAGATACCCCCTGGATGAGAAAATGAAATCCTCCGGGATCACACCATCCCGCACGATCTTCTTCTCCCCATAGATATCAGCCAGAAAACAGTTCAGCGCATCCACGCGCTGTATCAGCCCCCGCTCCAAAAATGCAAATTCCTCTGCCGAAATCACCCTCGGCAGAGGGTCAAACGGAAACAATTGCTCATGGAACTCGTGGTTCTTGTAAATCCCGAACTTTACCCCGTACCTTGCCATCAGACGGTTAATTCCTTCCATATGCTCTACCAGCTCTCTCATCAGCACCCCACCCTCTCTTTTCTTAACTACCAAAGACCAGATTAAATTTGGATACAAAAAAGGGCGCCCCAAATACACTTGAGCGCCTTTACTTTAAAAAATAATATACACCAAATTCCACCATTTGTCAATTTTTTCTCTTTACAAGCCTATCATGATTATGATACGATAAACAAAGATTTATAAGGAGGGCTAATAATGGATATCAATTATGAATTATACAAAGTTTTCTATCACGTAGCGAACACACTGAGCTTTTCCGAGGCATCCAAACAGCTGTTCATCTCCCAGTCTGCGGTCAGCCAGTCCATCAAGGTCCTGGAAAAGAAACTGAACCAGCCATTGTTCATCCGCAGCACCAAGCGGGTCCAGCTAACGCCGGAAGGTGAGATCCTCCTAAAGCACATCGAGCCTGCCATGAACTTAATCAAGCAGGGTGAAAACCAGCTCTTAGAAGCCAACACCTTAAACGGCGGACAACTGCGCATCGGAGCCAGCGACACCATCTGCCGCTACTATCTGATCCCATTTTTAAAGGAATTCCATAAAAAGTACCCAAATGTACACATCAAGGTAACGAACCAGACCTCCATCGCCTGTGCCAGGCTGTTGGATTCCGGACAGGTGGATTTCTCCATCACCAACTATCCCAACTCTGGTCTGTCCAACACCCAGAACGTGCGGATCATCCATGAATTCTATGATGTATTTGTAGCCAACGAAGAATATGCAGCCTTAAAAGACCGGGTAGTCAGCCTGAAAGAGCTTCAGACCTGTCCGATCCTGATGCTGGACCGCAAGAGCACCACCAGCGAGTTCCTCCACAGCATGTTCCAGCGCCATCAGCTGGACCTGGTCCCGGAGATCGAGCTTTCCAGCAACGACCTGCTGATCGACTTGGCCCGCATCGGCTTAGGGATTGCTTTTGTACCCAACTACTGCATCCCGGCATCAGAAAAAGACCTTTTCATCGTAAACCTGGAAGAACAGCTCCCCGCACGCCAGATGGTGGTGGCATACAACGAGAATCTGCCGTTGTCTCAGGCTGCGAAGCAATTTATGGATATGCTTTGAGGGGGACGCAGCCGATGGTGGGGAGTTGAGGGAGAGAATGCGGGGGCGGGAGGGGCAGGTGTCCGTTTCGGGCATAAGGGGCTCTAACGCAAACCGAGGGGGAAATCAGGGCAACGCTCCAGCTACGGAGAACTCCTGATGAGTTCTCCTCCGCGTCGCGCTCCGCCTGGGTCCTGTAAACCCAGGCTCCGACCCTGATTTCCCCCTCGGTTTGCGTAAGTGCCCCTAATACCCTGCAAAAAACACCTGCCCCTCCCGCCCCCGCATTCTCTCCCGGCAAAGTCTACAATATCGGCTGCTGTGCCCTGGCTCGCCTGGGTAAAAAACCAAACTTTATTTTTATGCTTTTACCCTGCTTTTTTCTATCCGGAGGCCAGAAGTTATTATAAAGGTATAAAGGTGGACTGCACTTTGTAGTGGCAGCCAGAGCACAGGCCGTGAAGGGGCGACGGGGGTTGGTCTGCGGGATGGGATTGCATCTTGCGGAGGTTTGGAACCGCTTAGGTCCTGGCGGCAGAGAAAGGGTGGACGCAGTCTGACGCACAACGTCAGACTGCGAGGGGACCGGAGAAGCGGATTCATCAAGAATCCGGTTCGACTGTCCCCGGTGCCGCGCTTTCACTGCCGTCAGGGCCTTAGCGGTTCCCACCGACGGCAAACAGCAATCCCATCCCGCAGACCAACCCCCGTCGCCCCTTCACGGCCGTCCCCCCTCGCTGTCCCCCTCCCAAAACCGCCTCAACCACCCACCAACACTCCTCCGGTTAACCTCTCCATATTCCGCCCACTCCCGCGGGAACATCCCCTGCACTTCCGGGCGCAGGAAACGGTCGTCCAGGAGCAGGATCACTCCCCGGTCGTTTACGGTACGGATGACCCGGCCTGCGGCCTGCATTACCTTGTTCATCCCCGGATACTGGTAAGCATAATCGTAACCATTATCGCCTTTCTCCTCAAAATATGCCTTTAAGATCTCCTGCTCTGTGCAGACCATGGGAAGGCCGGTGCCAACGATGACCGCCCCCTCTAAGCGCTCTGCTTTTAGGTCAATTCCTTCAGAGAAGATGCCGCCCAGGACACACAGGCCTACAAAGGACTGGTCTCGCTCCGCCTCAAAATCCGCCAGAAATTCCTCCCGCTCTGCCTCAGACATATGGCTGCCCTGCATTTTCCAGGTAAAGCTCCCGTCAAAATCCTCGTCCAGCTGCCGTTTGACCGCTTCCATGTACTGGTAGGAGGGAAAGAACACCAGATAGTTTCCGCGGTGGCTTTCTGCCAGGGCTCGGATATAATCCACGATCTTTGCAAACTCAGCACGGTTCCTGCGGGTGTAACGGCTGCTCACATCGGAGCCGATCAGCAGAAGCCGGTTCTCTCTGGCGAAGGGGGATTCGGCGTAAACCGCATAATCCTCCTCATTGCCGCTGAGCAGCTTTTTATAGTAGAGAATGGGAAGCAGTGTAGCCGAAAAAAATACGCTTCCCCGCCCCTTTGCAAGACAGTCGGCAAGGCACTTGGACGGGTCTATGCAGAACAGGCGCAGGCGGAAGGCCCCATCCTGTCCCAGTTCTGTGTAAATGCGGTAATGATCGTCCAGACCTTCATACATGTTCAGGAAATGCCGCACATCAAAATAAAAGTCCAGAACAACATCCCGGTCCGTAAACTCCTTTTCTTCCTCCATAAAGCTCTCAAGCTCTGCAAACGCGGCCATAAGGTTTGCCGCAAGAAGATTCACATCCTCAAGCACCTGGTATCCTTCACAGCTACGCTTCAGCTCCAGCAGGTTCTTGTTGCATTTATCCAGACTCCGCTCCACCTTGGAAGCATCGCCCCTGCGCCACCCTCCTGCGTGTCCTTTTAGAATGCGCCGGACGGTCAGCACATCCTCTTTTACCAGCACTGCGCTGAACATTTCCCTGGCGCGGTTCACAAGATTGTGGGCCTCGTCGATCAGGAATAAGTAATCTCCCGTGACGCCTTCAGCGAAATAGCGCTTCAGCTTCGCGTTGGGATCAAAAACATAATTGTAATCGCAGACAATCCCATCCACCCAGTTGCTGATATCCAGGCAGAACTCAAACGGACACACGTCGAACTGCCGGGCGTACAAAAGAACTGTCTCCCTGGTGATCCCGGACTCCTGATGGATGATCTCATACACGGCGTCATTTACCCGGTCATAATGTCCTTTTGCATAAGGACAGGCGTCCGGGTTGCACTCGGTCTTCTCCAGGGGGCACAGTTTTTCTTTGGCTGTGATGGTCACAGTGCTGAAATACAGACCATGCTCCCGCAGGAGGTCAAAGCACTCCTCTGCCACGCTGCGGGTGATCGTCTTGGCTGTCAGATAAAAAAGCTTCTCCCCCAGTCCTTCTCCGATGGCTTTCAGCGCCGGAAAAACCGTGGAAAGGGTCTTGCCGATGCCGGTTGGCGCCTGGATAAATAAGTTCCTGCCGCGGCTGATGGAGCGGTAGACCGATACCGCCAGCTCTTTCTGGCCCTCCCGGTACGCATAGGGAAACTCCAGATCATGCAGGGACTCATCCCGTCTGAGCTGATGAAGGTACAGATATTCCGCCCACTTCACATACTCGTGGATGAGTCCCTCAAACCATTCGGTAAGTTCCTCAAATGTTTTCTCCTGTTTAAACCTGCGGATCTCCTCTGTCTCAATATTGCAGTATGTGATCTGGATCCCGATCCGCTCCGTGCCATGATCGTAACAGTAGATATAGCCATAACACAGCGCCTGGGCCAGATGGACCCCCATAGGTTCTTCTAAAAGAGCCAGGTCCAGGTACATGCCCTTGATCTCATCGACCGTCACCTCCGTGGGCGTCTCTATGATCCCGTCGGCCCGACCTTCGATGACAATCTGGTACCGGTCCTCCTCCACAACATGCTTCATGGGCACCTCAGCGCGGTAATCCGCCCCCATCCTGCGCTGGATCTTCCGGTGGATCCTGCTTCCCGCCTGCATGGCGTCCTTCTCTGCACCGGAGGTGCGCCGGTTGTCAATATCCCCGCCGCGCATCACAAACTCCACAAGGTTCCGCACAGATATCTTTATTTTCTTTTTGTCCTCTGATACTTCCGTCGTCTTCATAATCTCTATTGTAATACAGCAGAAAACGGCGGGCAAGCACTTTTCTTGTGCCGCCCGCCGTTTCCTGCCGTTTGTAAAGTTATAATCCCTGGTTTTATGTCGATAGTCTCTGTCCTGTATTCTGTCTGATGTTACGCGATCTTAGCCTCTGTCGGAGCTACTGTCTCCAAAAATTCTTCAAATACTTCGTTCTCACCGTACATCCTCACGGTCAGCACGCGGGTCAGGTCCAGGCTCAATACGCCCAGGATGGACTTTGCGTCGATGACAACACGGTTGTAATATACATCAACATCAAAATCACATCTCATTGCCGCTGTAACGAATTCTTTTGCTTCCTCAAGCGTCATCAGTTTGATTTTCTTTTCTTTCATACTAAAACAACTCCTTTAAAATAAAACGCCAACTACCGTGTTGACATAGATATATCATGTTTTAGGTATAAAGTCAAATTTTGTTTCATAACGAAACAGTGAATTTTTATGGTTGTTTTTCACGTATTTTCCATAGGCGTATTTCCAATTTTTGCATTATTTTAACATACTGGTAGGATTTCCCTTTTTCGACATAAGGAAAATGCCGGGGTTTTTGATTTTACCAGGCTGAAAAACCACCAATTTAAAACAAATTTTAAATGGATTCAGGGGGCTGGATACAAAAAACTGAATATCCTTCTGAAAATTAAAAAAGTTCTTAAAACATAGTGTTTTAAGAACCATGACTCAAATCAAGCAGGGGAAGAGGGGCTCGAACCCCCATCTACGGTTTTGGAGACCGCTGCTCTACCATTGAACTATTCCCCTTTACGTTAAGGCTTTTTCTCAACGCGCTTGATTATAATATCATATCCTTGTACTTCTGTCAACAAATTTTTTAAATTTTCCGCACAACTGTTGCAATTTTTACTGTCTGCTAGTTCGCGCTGTCAATGATCTGCTTCGCCATGCTTTCCATCTCTTCCTGACCAGGCGCATTTTCATCATTGGATATCAAGAGATATCTGGTCCCATCATCATCCCACTGCATGAAGTGGAACGTATCATACTCGATCTCGTCCGTTCCAAAGGAAAGATAAAGCTCTCCCGCCTCCACAGCCTTTTTTACATCCTCCGAAGGCTCATAGGAGGGCGGTGCGAACATATATTGATCTTCTTTATAGAGCAGCGTCCTTCCCTCATACTCCGTGCTTGTAACTTTCCCCTCAAATGGTTCGTCCGCCGCCCGCACCTTATGAGCCGTAATGGTCAGGTCATGACCGCCGTTTTCATAAAACAGCATAACTTCAGGAAAGGACTCCACCACATTGCCTGCGTCATCCCGCGCTTCTGTATCCGTTTTATATCCCACGCGGAACCGGTAACCATTGTCGAACTCTTCAACCACCTTCATGGCAAATCCGGTGTCTGCCTCTACGGCTGAAAGTTCGGCAAAGTTCTTATAACTGGGCTGATCCACTCTGGTGCCGGTATAGTATCCCGTTATCTTCCCAGCGGCCAATGCGGCTATTGTTCCAAATATACACATGGCTGCGGCCACTAAAACCACCTTTTTCTTAAATCCAAGCCTCATAGCTGTCTCCTCCTTATATGCGTCTGACTGTTTCTCCGACTGCGCTTTTATGTTCTTAAGCATCTCCTGCTTACGGTTTTGCGGCATGGAAACCGGCATACTTTTTTCTTCCAGAGTTTCCTTCAGCAAAGCTTCAAATTTCCGTCTGTCCATATTCCATCTGCTCCTCTCTGATCCCATTTCCCAGAATCTTCCGCGCTGTGTACAGTCTGGACTTTACGGTCCCTTCCATACATCCCAGCACACGGCTGATCTCCCTGGTAGACATCTGATTAAAGTAATAAAGGATGATCACTGTCCTCTGCTTCTGGTTCAGCTTACGGATGCGGTCGTACAACTCTTCCTTCTGCTCATTTTCAAGCACTTTGTTAAGAGGAAGATCGTCTGTGGCCGGTTCCGCCCTGTCATAGATTTTTTCCACAGGCTCCCCCCGCCGCTTCCGCCTGCCATACCGCCATGCGGTCCTGGTCATGATCTGATAGATCCACGTGGTAAATCCGGCCGGGTCCCGCAGGCTTTTGCAGTTACAGTAACATTTTACAAAGGTCTCCTGGACTATGTCTTCGCTGTCTGCATGATTGCCGGTTATCAGATACGCTGTGCGCAGCAGCCTGCTCTGATACAGCTCGAAAATCCGGTCAAACGCCTCTGTATCGCCTTCCTGCATAAGGCGGACCAGTTTTTCCTGCTCATCCATGTCAAAACCTCCTTTAGTCTTATTTGGTGCACCTGCTTATAAGAGCCATCTAACAGGAAAATGGTTCATTTTCCAGAAAAATATTGATCCACAAGATGTAATTTCCTATGAATCAATAAAGCCGTCTTCCTATTATGGAAAACGGCTCTATGCCATCATGTTCTATATCAGATTGATCGCTTCCCGGACATTGTTCACTCCGTAAAGCCGGATCTTGTCGGTATGTTTCATCTTCTCCAAGGAGACCTTCGGCAGGATACAGGCCTCAAAGCCAAGCTTAATGGCTTCATTGACCCGCTGCTCCGCCTGGGATACGGCGCGGACCTCTCCGGAAAGCCCCACCTCCCCGAAGATAATCGTCCTGGGATTCACCGGCTTATCCTTCATGCTGGACACCAGCGCAAGGATGATCGCAAGATCCAGGGCTGGTTCATTCATCTTGACACCGCCTGCGATGTTCACATACGCGTCGTAACGGGACATCTCATAGTGGCAGCGCTTCTCCAGCACCGCCATCAGCAGATTCACCCGGTTGTAGTCGGTTCCCGCCGCAGTCCGCCGGGGCATTCCGAAATTGGTCTGGGTAACCAGGGCCTGCACCTCCAAAAGGATCGGGCGGGTGCCCTCAATGGAACATGCCACTACCGCTCCGGACGCCTCCTCCGGCCTGCCGCTGAGCAGATATTCGGACGGATTCTCAACCTCCACCAGTCCCTGTTCCTGCATCTCAAAAACGCCGATCTCATTGGTGGAACCAAAACGGTTCTTGACCCCGCGAAGGATCCGGTAAGACGCATTGCGCTCCCCTTCAAAATACAGGACCGTGTCAACCATATGCTCCAGCACGCGGGGACCTGCCACCACGCCTTCCTTCGTCACATGTCCAACAATGAATATGGCGATCCCCATGCCCTTTGCGATCTGCATCAGGATATTGGTGGATTCCCGCACCTGGCTGACGCTTCCCGGAGCTGACGACACATCCTCGCGGAACATGGTCTGGATGGAATCGATGATAACAATCTCCGGTTTTACGGAGCGGATGGATTCTTCAATATCATCTAAATTGGTCTCGCACAGGAATAAAAGCTCTCCTGTGATCTTCCCGATCCGGTTCGCCCGCAGCTTGATCTGTTTTAGAGATTCCTCACCGGATATATAGAGCACCTTCCGGCCGGATGCCGCCAGATTCCGGCAGACCTGCAAAAGCAGGGTAGACTTGCCGATGCCCGGATCGCCTCCAACCAAAACCAGGGAGCCGGCAACTATGCCGCTCCCCAGTACCCGGTCCAGTTCCTGGTATCCGGTAGATACCCGGTCCTGTTCATCAATTGATACTTCCTCCAGCTTTACCGGCTTCGTCACCTGGCGGATCCCGCTGCCGGCACGGCCGGACGGTTCTCTCTTCGCCACAGGCTCCTCCACCATGGTGTTCCATTCCTTACATGCCGGACACTGTCCCACCCATTTGCTGGATTCATAACCGCACTCCTTACAAAAGAAGGCGGTTGCTTTCGCTTTTGCCATATGTTATGTATTCCTGTCTCTGTGTTCTATCTTCTTACTACCTTCACGTGGCTGGCTACGCCTTCGTTCAGCTCGACACTTGCCACCAGCTTGCCGCTCATGTTCGTCTTCATACCGCCTACGGCTGCTCCGTCCACATAAACCTCATATTCTGTGTCATCCTCCAACTGGATCGTGATCTGTGCATCCTTATCGCCTTCTACGGTGAATTCTACGCCGTCGTTATTCACGGAAAAGTGCTCCACGGAGGTACCCGGCACGGACTCGTATACGAAGGAGCCGTTGCGCTCCAGCTTGGTGATCTCATAAAATGTCTTGATCTTATATAAATCTCCTGCGTGCTCAAAATCCTGCAGTTTGGACTTGGTGTCTAACTTGTAATTCCCAAAGCTGATAGTTCCGTCTGCTTCAGAACGGATCAATGTCTCAATAACTGGCATTTGTTTGCCCTCCTGGTATTTTATGATTTGGGTTGTATCGCGGCTCCCTGCGGCCCGCAGTGCAGCTCCGTTCCGGGCTTCGCCCTATGAAAAATCCCGCGGACAGACTGGCTCTTGTGCAAACACAACGCCAATCTGTCCGCGCGCTTTTCCGCACTGCTTATGGCTTATAAATATTATACACCCCTCACCTGATTTTAGCTAGTTCTTTATCACCTCACGTGACAAAAATTTCAGAGCCTCGCCTTCCCGCACTACCTCAACTTCTTCTCCCGCGTGTACCGTACCGTCCAAAATAGCTTCCGCCAGCTTGTCTTCCAACTGGTTCTGGATGGCCCGGCGCAGGGGTCTTGCCCCGTATTTCTCGTCGTATCCCTTCTCTACCAGATATGCTTTTGCCTCCTCTGTAACATGGAGTGATAAGTCCATCTGGCGCAGGGTGCGCTTACAGATGCCGGTGAGCATGATATTTACGATCTCTTTCATATTCTCCTGGTTTAACTGGTGGAATACGATGATCTCATCAATCCTGTTTAGGAACTCCGGCTTGAACAGGCGTTTTACTTCTTCCATAACGCGGTCCTTCATGAATTTGTACCGCTCTTTTGCGTCGTCACTGGATGCAAATCCCAGACGCTTCGGGGAGATGATATTTTCCGCTCCGGCGTTGGAGGTCATGATCAGGACTGTGTTTTTAAAATCAATCTTCCGGCCCTGGGCATCGGTAATATGCCCGTCGTCCAAAACCTGCAGCAGGATATTGAATACATCCGGATGCGCTTTTTCGATCTCGTCAAACAGGATGACCGAATAGGGATTCCTGCGGACCTTCTCACTGAGCTGGCCGCCCTCCTCATATCCCACATATCCTGGCGGAGAACCGATCATCTTGGAAACGCTGTGCTTCTCCATATACTCCGACATATCTACACGGATCAAAGCATTCTCCGTTCCGAACATCGCCTCGGCAAGAGCTTTGCACAGTTCGGTCTTGCCCACGCCCGTGGGCCCCAAGAAGAGGAAGGAGCCAATGGGCCGTTTCGGGTCCTTTAGTCCTACCCTGCCGCGCCGGATCGCACGTGAGACAGCGCTGACCGCCTCCTCCTGCCCAACCACACGTTCATGAAGAATGGACTCCAGCTTCTTTAACCGCTCAGACTCCTCCTCTTCCAGCTTCCTTACCGGTATCTTAGTCCAGCCGGAAACCACATCGGCGATCTCACCCTCGCCTACCACCAGCTTCCGGGAAGTCTTCTCTTTCTGCCATTTGGCACGGATCTTCTCAATCTTCTCCCGTTTTTTCTCCTGTTTTCTCTTGATATCCCCGGCCTTTTCATATGCCTCTGCCTTGATCGCCGCTTCTTTCTGCTTCTCCAAGGCCTCGATATCTTTTTCCAGCTCCTTGATCTCAGCCGGTTCCACATAGGTGGTAAGGCGCGCCTTGGAGGACGCCTCATCGATTAAGTCAATGGCCTTATCCGGAAGGAACCGGTCGTTGATGTATCTGGCGGACAGCCGCACAGCCGCTGTCAGAGCCTCGTCCGTAATGGTCACCTTATGATGCTCTTCATATTTGGGCCGAAGTCCTTTTAAGATATTGATGGAATGCTCCTCACCCGGTTCCTCAACTGTAACCGGCTGGAATCTGCGCTCCAGCGCCGCATCCTTCTCGATATATTTCCGGTACTCCTCGATGGTAGTCGCTCCGATCAGCTGGATCTCCCCTCGTGCCAGGGACGGCTTTAAGATATTGGACGCGTCAATGGCGCCCTCTGCGCCGCCTGCCCCTATGATCGTATGGATCTCATCGATGAACAGCAGGACTTCCCCGTCCTCCTTCACCTCAGATAATACCTTTTTGATCCGCTCCTCGAATTCTCCGCGGTATTTGGAACCTGCCACCATACCGGACAGATCCAGGGTAAGGACCCGCTTTTCCGCAATGATCTCCGGCACATCCCCGTCCGCGATCATCTGAGCCAGTCCTTCCACCACAGCCGTTCTTCCTACTCCCGGTTCTCCGATCAGGCACGGGTTATTCTTGGTCCGGCGGCTCAAGATCTGGATGACCCGCTGGATCTCCTGCTCTCTTCCGATAACCGGGTCCAGCTTGCCTTCCCGCGCCATGGCGGTCAGATCCCGGCTATAGCTGTTTAAGGTCGGCGTCGCCGCTCTTCCCCTACCGGTTTTTCCAGTCTGCAGTTCTTCCCTGTTGGCCGGTGCGTCCTCCCCCATGGCTGAGAGCAGCTCAATGTATAACTTCTGGATACTGACCCCCATCGTATTGAGGAGCCGCGCTGCCACACAGTCGCTGTCCCGGATCATGGCGATCAAAAGATGCTCTGTCCCAATGAGAGGCGCCTTGAACCGCACAGCTTCCCGGTAGCTGTTCTCCAGCACACGGGTGGCGCTGGGCGTATAGGCGCTCCGCTCCGCCATACCTACGGACTGGTTCGGAGAGATCAACTGGCTGACCAAGTCCATCACCTTATCCGCCTTCACGCCGCAGGCATCCATCACCTTCGCCGCTACGCCATCCCCCTCACGCAAAAGTCCGATCAGCAGATGCTCCGTGCCCACATAGCTGTGGCCCAGCTCCTCCGCCGAATCCACGGCGAGCCCGATCGCGGTCCTCGCCTGTTCAGTAAATCGATCTATCATCAATCAGTCCTCCTTGTTGTCTAATCGTAACTGTATCATATCTCTACAGTGACTCCTAATCAATATCCGGCAGCTCCGCCCGCAGATAAGATGCGCGCGCCATATCCAGCTCCTCCTTGCCGAGGGGCCTGTCGGAAAGCTTCTGTAAGTTGGCCGGCTGGATCCCCAGCATCAGCCGGTACACCTGGCACGGTTCCTCTGTCTGGAAAATACCGTCGTCAAGTCCCCTCATAAGCTGTGACAGGAACGTCATGGCATCCTTAAAAGACAGCCTTCTGGCGTATTTTAACACACCATAGGATTTATATGCTTCATCGGCGCATTCCAGACTATGTTTTTCCATCGCCATCCTGCGGACCTGCATCTCCTGGTTGGAAAGCTGAACGGCAACCCGTGTCACCAGATCCAGAATCTCTTTTTCACTGACTCCCAGAGTCTTCTGGTTGGACACCTCATAGAGGGCGCCGTAATTCTCACTGCCTTCCCCGTACACGCCCTTGACGATGGCGCCAAATCGCCCCATCTCCGTCACCAGGCCGCCGAACTTCTTTCCCATGGAAAGGCTGGGCAGATGAAGGATCACTGACGCACGAAGCCCGGTTCCCACATTGGTCGGAAAGGAGGTGAGATAACCGTACTTCTCATCAAAAGCATAGGTAAACCGTTCGTTGATATAGTCATCCATCCGGTCTGCCTGCTTCCACAGCTCCTCCAGATGCAGACCCGTGGACAGAGCCTGGAGGCGGATGTGATCCGTGCCGTTTAACACGATCCCTACATCCTCCTCGCCGGAGAGCACCAGCCCTGTGGGCGCCTTCCGGGATGCTATGGTGGAGTTGAACACGCGGCGTTCCCTAAGCGCCTTCCGTTCCAGCTCCCCCAGCTCCTCCAGGTACGTGTATTCGTAATGTTTCCCATCCAGAGAGCCCAGATCGCGGAGCCCGTACTCCATGCGGTGTATCAGCTCCATCCCCTCCTTCGGGGTGAGCCTGGATGGAAATGCATACTGGTCCCAGTTGCGGACCAGGCGTACCCGGCTGCTGACAATACCGGGCCGCTCCCTGTCAACCTGCTCAAACCATTTTAACATTCTCCGATTTCCTCTCTCAATTCTTTGATCATATCGCGGTAACGGGCCGCAGCCTCATATTCCTCCCGCTTCAGCGCCTCGTGGAGCCGTGCATCCAGGATCCGGATCTGCTCTGCTGTATCCGCCCCCTGACTGCCAGAACCGGTATCAGGAGACCCGCCGGGCGCTCCATGACCGGACGCTGTGCTGCCGGGTACTGCGCTCTCCTGCGCTGTGCCTCCGTCCGATTTCCCACGCTCCATGGCGGTCTGTCTCCCTGATGATTCATCCGGATTAAACTTAGGACGCTTGCCCTTGTGGGTATCGCTTCCCTGGAGCTGTTTGATATTGTCGCTGATCAACAGGTCAAAGACTCCGTAGCAGTCCGGGCATCCGAACCTGCTGTTCTTCACAAACTCCTCATAACTTGTCTTACAGGTGGGACACACCACCTGATGGGTATTCTCTTTTTCGTGGACATCTCCAACGCCCAAAAGCCCTGACAGCAGCTTTCCTAACGGGAAATCGCTGTCAAATATAGCCGAATACGGACCGAAATCCAGCTCCCTTGCACACTGGGCACAGAAATTATGTTCTTTTTTCACGCCGTTAACAATCTCGGTGTACTGGATGTTGGCCTCCCTGATCTTACAACGCTCACATAACATGGCAATCCTCCATCTGTTTTCCTCTCATCCTGCAAATCCGGGTTCGTCTGCATTTTTGATTAGTCTCTGCACTTTCTGGTATAATAATCATATATTTCATCCACCAGATTATGCACCTCACTGCGGCTCACATTTTTACAGATACTGTGGGCCAGCAGCACGGCCAGCTCTCCCTTAAGCTTCTCGATCGCTTCCATCTTATCTACATCCAGGGCGATCACAGCGCCGCGGCGGCGGTCCAGCTTGATGAACCCCTCCTGCTTCAATACAGAATATGCTTTATTTACCGTATGCATGTTGATCCCGATATTGTCCGCAAGCTGCCGGACCGACGGCAGGGAATCCCCTTCATGGATCCGTTCCGTCGCGATCCCGATGATGATCTGGTTCCGGAGCTGGATATATATGGCTTCCTCGCTCTCAAAATCAATTTTCAGTATCATATATTCCACCATCTTTCATCTTTACTGTTATATAGTCAGTATAACAGTATTATATCAAAAACAGCGGCGAAGTCAAGTCGCCGCTGTCTTAAGATTTGCTAATACTTTTTCACTGAGCAGCACAAATGCCTGCCTGGTCCGTCCGGCGGATGCGTTGGCGCAGATCACGCCGGGATGGGAAAGCAGCTCCCCGGTCGGGTCTCCCAGAGCTCCCGCCGTATCGCAGACAAAGTAGTTGCCGCCCTGATCCAGCCAGTTTTTCAGTGCCGGGATCTCATGGGAGGGCCCGATGGAAGTGTTGAACAGGATCTTTCCATTGCCCAGAGCCTCAAACTCCTCCTGTCCCAGCAGGATCACATTCTTGTTCAGGCAGGTGAAGACCACGTCATTGTATTCCAAAAGCTCCTTCAAAGGCCGGTAGGCAAACCCGTCTGCCTCCCGCTCAGGCTTGCGGGTACGGCTGTAATAGGAAACCTCCGCGCCCATGAACTTCAGGGCATCCGCGATCATGCCGCCGGACACGCCAAGCCCGGCGATCCCCACCTTAAGGCCGGTGATCTCCTCCGGCAGCTCCTTCCACATGGGACGGTCATAGCCGTGGAGGAGACGTACCAGCTCGCACAGGACAAACTCTACCACGCCCCGGTCTCCGTAATCGCGGATCCCAAGGACCCGGATCCCCTTTTCGCGGGCAAATGCAATATCCACGTTGGCGCTCTCCTCCGAGTACAGGCTGCAGCACATGCCAATATAACGGACCTTGTCACAATGCTCCAGCACATACCGGTCGATCCGCGAGGTATAGCTCAAAAGCACTGCGTCCGCCTCACCGATCCTGCGGATGATCTCCTCATCGTCACCGGGTACATCCGGGTACATCACAACCTCTTTCGCATAATCATATAACCGCTTCTCTGCCTCGTCCACAAGGCTTACCGGCTCAATAGCCACCAATTTTTCAAACATGATCCTTCCCCTCCTGATTTGTGATCTGTTTCTATTTCAAACAACTGCCCTTCCTAAAATACGATCGGCGACACGATATTGCGCAGGACCGCCACCATGCTCCAGCCAGCGATCTCACTGGTGCTGGAATAGATGTCCACAACCGCCTTCACCCCTGGGATCTCTGCTGTGATCTTGTGGTCGTCTCCAATAAATTCAGGCACGCTGTAGATATCTACGCCTGTTTTTTCCGGCCCGGTGGTGGCAAGGGATGCTGCCACCGCCACATTCACCTTGGTGGGCAAAAGCCCGATGGCTTCCCTGGCATTACCGTGGAATACGTGGGTTTCCGACTCATCTTCCATCAAATGTTCCTCAAAAAGCGGCGTGTTCTTCAGGGATTTAGGGCCTTTGTGGGTCTCGATCCCGGAAACCGTGATCCCCTCAGCCCTGGCTCCGCCTGCCGCTGCCTGCCCCATCAGGGACACTGTTCGGAGGACATCAAAGCCGCCCACCGCGCCGGAGGCAATATAGACCCTGGTGCCGTGCTGAGCCGCAGTCTGCCTGATCCGCTCGTAAAATTCCGTGTCTGCAAATGCTCCGATAGACAGCACGACGAGACTGCTGCCGGAGGCCAGGATCTTCTCAGCAGAATCCTTTATCATCTGCACCGATGCCGCTTCTGTTATGTACTCCGGTTTCTGGGCCAGCAGCTCTTCTAAGCTTTTACAGGCCGGACAGCCCGCTTCCGCCGCCAGTTCTTTCGTGGTCTGCGGATTCCTTCCCATCACGCCTACGATCTCATATTCATCCAGAAATCCGTCCTTCCACGCCTTTACCACGACGCCGGACAGATATCCGCTTCCCAGGATTCCCAGTCTTTTCTTTCCCATGATCTATTTCCTCACTTTTTCTTTTCTATGTGGAAAAAGCCAGGCCCCGGCAGTTACCGTCCTGGCTTTTTATCCCCTACAGCTTATTTATCATCATCCAGGTCGAAGACTTCAAAATCGTCGTCATCCTCGTCATAATCCGCCGCTTCCGGCATCTCCACAGCCGTCGCCGCAGCCGCTTCCATCGCCAGCTTTGCCTCAAGGCTCTGTTCTACGGCATCTGCCGGTACTGACCGGACCGGGATATGCTCCAGCTCCCCAGCCTCCTCTGGCAGATACTCCTCAGAATCGTACTCTTCTTCCTCGTACTCTTCCTCCTCGCCCATCATATAGCGCTCTTCTTTGCTGAGCTTTTTGCTGCCTGCTCCGCGGGAAGATCTGGAAGGCTTCTTCTCCGGCTCCATTTTATCCCGGTAAGCGTCTCTGCCGCCCTGGTTCCGCCTGGAAGCCATGGTCAGAGTGATGATCAGGATGATCAGCAGGACTACTGCAAATGCCATCGCCGCGATAGCGATCCATTTCACCATGGTATAGTCGTCAATCAGGTCATTGTATTTCTGTGCTACATCTGTAAGATTCGGATCCACCGCTTCTGCACCGTCCTGGAAATATCTCTGGATGGTCTTATCCGCCATGTCATATCGGTAGAAGCCCTGGTTTCCGCTCTCACTCACGCCGTAAAGCACGCAGTAATCCGGCTGTCCGTCCGTCTGCGGGATCCAGCCCTGTACCTTGGTATCGCCGATGGTGATCGTGCTCTCCTTTAAGTTTGCAGGAGCCGCCACACCCTCTGGCAATGCGGTAATGCCAAGCTTGAACGGGGTCTTCGCCGCCTCTAACTGTGCCAATACCTCCAGATCCGCGCCTGCGGCCGCTGGCGCCGTCTCACCGGCTCCGGCATTCTCACCGCCCTCAACCTTGCTGACTGTGATCGTGTAATTCTTCACCGTAGTGCCGTCCTCTGCAGTAACACGGCAGACAACCGTATTGTCACCAGGCTGAAGCTCTGTACCACCCTCCACAGCCACCGTAGCCTTATCACTGTTCGGCAGGGCTCCAATGGCAAGCTTTTCTGTCTCCAGACCTACGGTAACCGCATAATTCTCCACTGCCGGATCGAATGCCGGCGTCAGTACGCCCGGTGAAACCTCCAGGGATTTCAGCAGGGCGTCATTGGAATAGCTGGCAGGAGCTGTGATGGTGATGGCAGAACTGCCCTGTTTATCCAGGGTAAGCATCTGGCCGTCCTCATCATAACCCTCCCATGAGGTGACGGTGATCTGGGTAGATCCCGCCTGCAGGGCTTTGAATTTCAGGGTGGAAGCGATCTCGGTCTTTCCCTCCATGCCGCTGGTCACACGCAGCGCTCCGGAGCCGCCGTTTACGTTCTCCGAGCCGCCTGTATATTCCAGCATATTGGCATCATATGCCAGCATTACATTGGTATTCCCCAAAACATCCCCGCTGGTGGATGTAAACTTCATGGTGACGCTCACCTCGCCGCCCACCTCGGCGGACGGATCTGAAAATGCGATCTTTGCATTCGCCGCAAAACTCTGGAACGGCACAGCCACAGCCATCAATATGACTACAGCCAGTCTCAGACAAACCTGTTTAAATTTCCTGTTCATATATTCTCCTGTCTCTCTCATTGCTGTTTTATATTTTGGCCATCCATCAGCCGCCCGGGCTGACAAACGTCACGTTATTGCCGCCGGGCGCCGTATTGGTCCCCGGACTGCCGCCCGCACCGGGCGTCGCGCTGGTTCCGGGGTTGGCTCCGGCTCCAGGGTTATTGGAGGGGTTGCTGATCCCCGGGCCGCCGTTTGAGATTCCCGGACCGCTTGCATTCGCACCAGGCACGTCGATGGTCACATTCGTTCCGCCGGATGAAGGTGTCCCGCCTGTGGAAACGCCTCCGCCCAATGCCGCATTATATGTAGGGCCGTTGTTCTGGCGCACCACATGGATCGTATAGGTCCGCTCCGTTCCATTCTCTGCACGCACCACTACAGATATCTCATTGCTGCCGCTCTGCAGCTGGATATTGCCCGTACCTCTTACGGATGCCTTAGAATCGATCGCCGAAGCGCCAATAGTCACATTCGTAACAGAATGGTCCACAATCAGGTCATAGGACGTGGTATCCTTGTTAAATGTAGGCGTAAGTGTAAAGCCCTCTGCACCCAGGCCGTTCAGTTTATTATTCGGGCTGCCGTCCACAGTCGGTTTGGTGCACGGAGACGCCGGCATATTCGTATAGACCGGAATCTTAAAATTCAGCGCCGTATTCTTCTGCTGCGCTGTAAATCCTTCCGCCAAAATGGATCCCTCTGCCGCAGCCCCGTCTACATTGGTCATATATTGATGCTTGTACATATTGCTGCCCTGGACATTGTATTTCTTCAAATACAGCGTGTCCTGGCCCGCCTTCACATAGTTGGTCCCATAGAACTCAGCCCCTCCGGAAATAGAGCCCTCCGGCGTAGTCCATGGCCTGCCGTAGCTGCCTGCCTGGGACGCATACCACAGTCCGCGCTGTACGGCTCCCATGCCGTCAGAGGCATAAGCGCCCACATTAAAATAGTTGTAATATCCCGTATATCCTGCGTAATTGCCGGAAATGGAGTTGCCGCGCCCGTCGCTTCCCTGCTCCTGGATGATCATCGCCGCGATCACATAGGGGCTGACGCCGGAGGTCTGGGCCGCGTTCATGATCGCGTCCGCATAGCTAATGCCAGAAGCCGTCCCGGATACCGGAGCGCCTGGTGTACCGCCCGGAGTACCGGAAGGCGTACCGCCCGGAGTCTGGCTGGTACTTGAGCTCTGGCCGCCTGGTCCTGCCGTGATGACCGTACTGGTCCCTACCAATGCAGTCTCATGCCTGCTGATCGATGCCTGGGGGCCCACCAGCCTCACATCTCCGCCTGCACTGCCCTGGCTGCTGCCTTGTCCCGCATCCTGGCCTGCGCCCTGGCTGTTATCCTGACCGCCCTGGCTTCCTCCCGGACCTACGACCACAGCTCCCTGGCCTCCCGGCGCCGAGCTGGTTCCACCGCCTGACATTCCGGGCCCGACTACATTGCTGGTCCCACTGCCGGGATTAGAACCGCTGCTGCCGCCTGCCGCTCCTGAGGCACTGCCGTTTGAGAGCACACTGCCGCTCATAAAGGTCCCTGCAAGCATGGACTCAAGTCCCTCCTTCGTATGGATAGAGGGATTATACGTCTGGTCCATAAACTGAAAGACCGACACTTCATCCAGAAAATTCCTCGGGTCCATGTAGTAGCACAGGATATCCTCCGAGGCCCCCACCCAGGTGCTGCCGTCAAATCCGGTCCAGGTCCCTGTATCCCAGTTATATGCACCGTCTGCTGTTGATTTATAAGAAGAAATACTGTTTTTATGTACCAGGTTCCGCCCTACTACGCCTTCGTTCTGGATCACTGTATTCCAGTCCAGGCCAGTATGCATGGCTGTAAATGTCCAGCTTGGATACTGGGCATGGATCTGCCTCAGACCATCCTTATAGGACTCCGGGAACCCCTGGGCTGAAAGCTGCGCTTCAAAGTTCGCATCATGGGAATAAGCCACCGGAAACTTCACATATGTATTTAAGACATAACCGGTGGACGCTCCACCCCCTGTACCAGTAAAACGGATCTGGTACCAAAGCTTGCCATCAGAACCCGTGGTCTCACCGATCACAGTAACAGCTGCTCCTTTTGATAATTTAGTCACCTGAGAATATGTGGTACCTGCACCACTTCTGACATTCAGACTGGACGCATTGATAGTCGCTGCTCTCTCTGTATAGGCGTATGCCTGATACTTGAGGGCCAGTGCCCCCGCCGGGGCGTGTATACTCAGAACCAGTCCCAGCATTGCTGCCAGGCCTTTTCTCCATGCTCGTTTTTTCATCTAGCTTCTCCTTGGAAGTTGGAACCCGAAAAATAACAGGATTCATCCATTTTTTACATGCTTCTTATTATAATGACAAAACAAAGGATAGTCAACCAAATCAAAACAAACTTCACATAATCGCCATAATTTGTAAGAAACTTTTAATCATAATCTAACCGGCACAATGCCGGAGCAAATAGAAAAGGAGCAAAAAAGGCCTGCATTTATTTGGTTCTGGTAGTTACAAACTCTTCTGTTTTATGCTATAATTAAACATATTGTAATATTTTTCCAGTAAACAATTCTGTCAAGGGAGGAACAAGGATGGAATACAGAGCAGAACACGTGTCAAACGGTGTTTTCAACTGCCTTTATGATGAATATTTCACCTTATTGAAGTCACAGAACAACCTCTACGAATTTCTCGGCTACACGCCAGAGGAGATGGAACAGCGGTTCCACAACCATCTGATCGAATGCATCCCTCCCGATGACAGACTGCCTATCCAAACAGAGATTGCCGCACAATTGAAGAAACATGACGTATTCATGTTTGAAAACCGGCTGACCACCAGTACCGGAGATATCCGCTGGATCTGGATCAGTGCCGAGCTCAGAAGGGATGAATTGCAGCGTCAGTATTTTCACTGCATCTTCCACGATATCTCTGACAGCAAAAAAAGCCAGGAAGCCCTCGCGCTCAGCGAGCAGCGCTATGAGATCGTACTGTCACAGCTGCAGGACATCATTTTTGAGCTGGACTGCCAGACTCTTGACATTTACTACTCACCCAACTTTGAAAAAAAGTTTGGCTATGCTATCCCTGTTAAAGGATTTCCGGATTCTATGTTCAACACCGACATTATTTTTGAAGAGGACAAGGGTCCTCTACGCCAAAAATTCCAGGGACTTTTAAAGGGTAACCGGCAGATGCAGCATGAGTACCGCATCAAGCATCGTGACGGTCACTATCTCTGGGTGGATGTACATGCCACCACCATGTATGATCAAAAAGGGAAGCTCTTAAAGATCCTGGGTATTATCTCCGATATCAACGAACGCAAGATAGAGATTCTGGAAACGCGCAAAATAGCAGGGATAGATCCTCTGACCGGTCTGCTAAACCGGAGAGAATGTATCCGCCGAATCGACCAGTACATGGAAAACAGCGACGAGCTTGCCGCCTTTCTTCTGATCGATATTGATAATTTCAAAAAGCTGAATGATACCATGGGCCATCTTTATGGTGACGCCATCCTGAAGGATATCGCACAGGAACTGCTCTCTATGTTCAGAAAGGATGATATCATTGCCCGGATCGGCGGAGATGAATTTGTAGTCTTCCTTCCCCGGATCAGCAAAAAGGCCCACGTACTTCCACGGCTGGATAGTATCCGCGATCTGTTTTCCGACACGGGCACATCCCCGGAAGCTCCTTCCATTAGCTGCAGTATTGGTGTCTGCTTTTATCCGGAGCATGGCGAGGACTTCACGACGCTGTTTGCCAAAGCCGATGACTCTATGTATTATACGAAGAAACACGGCAAAAACAGTTATTCCTTCTACGGGAGCGACGGCCATCTCATACATGGGCATTCTGCCAATATCCGCCCTCTTTTGGCGATGCAGAAAAGCTTCCATGAGGATATTGTAGAATATCTCTTCCAGATATTTCTGAAAGAACCGGACAGCCGGAGCACGATGTCAGAGCTCCTGGGCTTTATCGGGCACAGCTTCTGTGCCGACCGCATCTACATCTGCCGCAAAACGCCAGATGGATATTTTGAAGATCTGTATAACTGGAACAGTGTTGGAACGACTCCCATGGAAGATACTCTGGACGAGCTCAGCACGCTGGACTGGGACCTTTCACCGGAGCTTCCCATCGTCACGTTCCAGAACATTGAGACGATCCCCGCCCCAAAGACCCGCGCATGGCTTGAAAAACGCAATGTGAAGGCAGCGTTTATCTGCTGGCTGGGAGATAAAGAAGGTCCGCTGCATCTCATTGGTTTTGAGAACTGTCATGAGATCCACCCTGAAGTAGAGGATATGCGGTACTCTCTTTTCATGGTAAGCGAGCTTCTGAATCTGTTTTTGATCAAGAAACTGCTTTAACAATATAAAACGCGCTCCACTCAGCGCAGCAAAATACCGCCCGGCATGGAATCTTCCATCGCCGGGCGGTATCTGTTCTTGAACATTAAGCTGTTCTATCCTGTCTGCAATTGCTCATTATACCGGATATGCCTTGCTCTTTGTATCTGCAACGGTTGCATCTACTTTAGTCTGCTGGGCTTCTCTGTATTTGAAGAACTCCTCAGCAACCTTCGGGAACAGAGCGTAGGATAACACATCCTCATCCTGCTGTTTCCAACGTGCGCACTCCTTCTCGAACTGCGGCAGCTGCGGCGGGATCAGATCTGCAGGCCTGCAGGTGATCGGGGTCTCGTCGCCGATGATCTTCTTCTGTACCTCCGGATTGAACGGTTTTACAGTCTGGCCAAACTCTCCAAGCATGATCTTCTTGGACTCCTTCGGGACCATCTTGTAACGCTCACCGGAAATAACGTTCATAACAGCCTGGGTACCTACGATCTGAGAAGACGGGGTAACAAGCGGCGGCTCACCGAAGTCTTTTCTTACTCTCGGGATCTCCTCTAAAACTGCCTGATACTTATCTTCCTTACCTGCCTCTTTCAGCTGGTTAACCAGGTTGGACAGCATGCCGCCCGGAACCTGATAGCGCAGGGTCTTGATATTGACACCCAGCACCTTCGGGTTCAAGAGGCCGCTCTTTAATACTTCCTCACGCATCGGTGCGAAGTAGTCGGCGATCTCTGCCAGGATATCCTGGCTGTATCCCGTGTCATACGGAGTGCCGCGGAAGGTCTCAACCATAACCTCGGTTGCCGGCTGGCTGGTGCCAAGGGCAAACGGGGACATAGCGGTGTCGATGATATCGCAGCCCGCTTCCACTGCCTTTAAGTACGTCATGGAGGCTACACCGGAGGTGTAATGGGTATGCAGGTCGATCGGCAGCTGGGTGGACTCTTTCAGGGCGGTAACCAGCTCCTGAGCCGCATACGGGGTCAGCAGCCCTGCCATATCCTTGATACAGATGGAATCTGCACCCATGTTCTCGATCCTCTTTGCAATATCCTTCCAGTAATCCAGGGTGTATGCATCGCCCAAGGTGTAGCACAGAGCGATCTGCGCATGTCCCTTTTCTTTATTACATGCTTTTACAGCGGTCTGCAGGTTGCGCAGGTCATTTAAGCAGTCGAAAATACGGATGATATCGATACCGTTTGCAATGGACTTCTGAACGAAATACTCCACCACGTCATCTGCGTAATGATTGTAGCCCAGGATATTCTGTCCGCGGAACAGCATCTGTAACTTGGTGTTCTTGAATCCGGCTCTTAACTTTCTCAGTCTCTCCCACGGATCCTCTTTCAGGAAACGCAGGGAAGCATCGAAGGTAGCGCCGCCCCAGCACTCTACTGCATAGTATCCTACCTGGTCCATCTTGTCCACGATAGGCAGCATCTGCTCGGTGCTCATTCTGGTTGCGATTAAAGACTGATGTGCGTCACGCAGGACGGTTTCCACAATCTTAACCGGCTTTTTCTGTATCTCAGCCATTTTATTTACCTCCTAGAATATTCTATCTTTATTCCCACCTTATTGCTGCGATCAGCCCACGCCGAAAATAGCCATGAACGTACCGGCTGCTACCGCCGTACCGATAACACCTGCCACGTTCGGTCCCATGGCGTGCATCAGCAGGAAGTTGGTCGGATCTGCCTCAGCACCCACCTTCTGGGATACACGAGCAGCCATAGGTACTGCGGATACACCGGCAGAACCGATCAGCGGGTTCACCTTGCCTCCGGTGACCTTGCACATGATCTTGCCAAAGATGACGCCTGCCGCGGTACCAAATGCAAATGCGATCAGGCCCAGAGCCACGATCTGCAGAGTCGTCACTTTCAGGAATGCCTCAGCGCTGGTAGTTGCGCCAACAGAGGTACCCAGAAGGATAACAACAATGTACATCAGCGCATTGCTTGCAGTCTCGGAAAGCTGCTTTACAACGCCGCTCTCACGGAATAAGTTGCCCAGCATCAGCATGCCCACAAGCGGAGCCGTGGACGGCAGGATCAGACATACAACCGTAGTAACGATGATCGGGAACAGGATCTTCTCCAGCTTGGAAACCGGGCGAAGCTGTTCCATCTTGATCTGGCGCTCTTTCTCCGTGGTCAGAAGCTTCATGATCGGCGGCTGGATGATCGGCACCAGCGCCATGTAGGAATAGGCCGCCACGGCGATCGGTCCCATGAACTCGGTCTGTCCAAGCTTTCCAGCCAGGAAGATGGAGGTCGGACCGTCAGCGCCGCCGATGATGGAGATCGCTGCTGCCGCCTTGTCATTAAAGCCCATAAAGATGGCCATGAAATACGCTGCATAAATGCCGAACTGAGCTGCTGCACCCAGCAGAAAGCTCTTGGGGTTTGCAATCAGCGGACCGAAATCCGTCATTGCTCCGACACCCATAAAAATCAGGGAAGGAAGAATACTCCACTCATCTAAAAGATAGAAATAATGAAGCAGTCCGCCAACTCCGTTTGAAGTATCTTCAGGAGACGCCATAATATCCGGATAGATATTAACAAGCAGCATACCGAAAGCGATCGGAACCAGTAAAAGCGGCTCGAAGCCCTTGCGGATCGCAAGGTACAGGAAAACAAAAGCCACAAGGATCATAATAAGGTTGCCGAACGTCAGGTTAAAAAACGCCGTCTGATGAAGAAGATTATCCAATGTTGTTGCTATATAATCCATTTTAATCCCTCCATGTGGAACTTGCCGTTAATGCAAGCTATTAGTTTAATGTAGCAAGAGTTGCGCCGGCTTCTACGGAATCGCCAACTGCTGCATTAATGCTTGCAACGGTTCCATCCTGGGGAGCTACGATATCATTTTCCATCTTCATGGCCTCAAGCACCATGATCACATCGCCCTTCTTCACGGCCTGTCCTGCGCTTGCCTTAACAGCCAGGATCTTGCCCGGCATCGGAGCAGTCACAACCACGGAGCCTGCTGCGCCTGCCGGGGCAGCTGCCTTTGGAGCTGCAGCCGGTGCTGCCTTCGGTGCCGCCTTCGGTGCTGCTGCTACTGCGCCGGTGGAAGCGCCTTCTTCTACGGTTACTTCATAAACATTGCCATTGACTGTAATTGTATAATTCTTCATGATATGAATCCTCCTATTTGCTTATGCTCTTTTCCATTTGGCGCCGGGTGCACGTTTGATGGAGCGCACTACCAGGCCGTCCGTTGATGAGTTGGTCGCCGCTGCGATCGCCGCCGTAATGACAGCCACCAGCTCCAGGTCATCGACCAGTTCCTCTGCCTGTGCCTCAGCCACCGGTACTGCCGCGGCCGCCGGTGCTGCAGGCGCTGCTGCGGTCTCTTTCGCCTTCATCTTCTTTTCAAAGTCGTTGATGAACTTGAAACAGCTGATCAGCAGGCTGATGAAAATCAATACCAGGAATACCGTGCCCATACCCATCAGGGTATTCATGGCCGCCTTCTCCATCTTCTCTCCGGTGGTGTACTCCGGTGAAAATGCGATCGAGGTCGGCATGTAGTTCTGCTGACGGTCATCCCATGCATAATATACCTTGAATTCAACATTGCGGTTCTCAAACTGTGCCAGGGCCGTTCCGATAAAGGTCTCATCCTCACCAGCCTCTACCGTGGATGAAATAATACCGCTGTATGCTCCGGTATCATGCATTACATTGATCCAGGATGTCACGCCGCTGGCCAGTCCGGCTTCCTTCTGCTTCAGAAGGCCTTCTTCGGACTGTTCTGCCTCCGCCTTGTCCATGCTGGTAATCGTCTCTAAAAGGCCCTCGGTCCCGTCGGAGAAATATGCCTCCATCTGAGGATTCAGGGTCTCCTCCTCATCCACAGCCGTGCTGGCGGAACAAGCAGACAATGAAAAGAGGCAGGCTACCATACATAACACTAACATTACTCGTTTCATATACTGTTTCATATACCTGTCACCTCATTCTAAACCGTTCCATGTTTTCTGTCCGGACGATCCTCTCTCTTGGTAAATAACATCTCAAAAGCTGCGATGACACGTTTTCTGGTGTCACATGCCTCGATGATGTCATCTACATATCCTCTCTTTGCGGCTGCAACTGCGCTGGACTGTAATTCACGGTAAGCGGCTGCCTTTTCATTGATCAGAGCCAGGCTGTCATCTGCCTTTGCGATCTCATCCGCATACATGATCTTGGCGGCGGCGGTCGCGTCCATCATACCGATGGCTGCGTTCGGCCATGCATATACCATATCTGCCCCGATGGACTTGGAGTTCATAGTCAGATAAGCGGTGCCGTATGCTTCGCCCACGATCACAGTTACCTTCGGAACACTTGCATTGGCAAATGCATAGGTCAGGCGACCTGCGCTCTTCGCGATCCTGCGCTCAGTGCACTTGCTTGCCTTATAGCCTTTTACATTCACCAGGGTTAAAAGCGGGATGTTGAACGCGTCACAGAAGGACACGAACCCGGCAGCCTTTTCACAGCCCTTGTAGGACAGCACTGCCTCGTACTCCGACTCCTTCACGCCGTTCTCACCATATACTGCGGTGCGGTTGGCAACACAGCCGACGGTTGTCCCGTTAAGACGGATAAATCCAGTCACCATGGACGGGTCATATGCCTTCTTCACTTCCATAAAGAAGCCATCATCGGAAATCTGCGCCAGGGCAATGTCTGTTGCGCCCGCACAGTTCTCAAGATCTGCGCAGATGCGGTTTAAATCATCGCTGCACTCACTGTAGGACATGTCGTCCTCATTGTTTGCCGGAAGGATGGAAACCAGGGTACGGATCTGGGAAAGCACCTCGTCCTCGCTGCCGGTGAAATCCACCAGTCCTGTCTCCTCGCTTTGGAACGCAGCGCTTGCCGTATCGCATTTCTCAACACGGTTGCCGTCGATCGCATTTGGAGCATTTACAAATAATTTCGCGTTCTTCTTTTCCATGAAAATGAAATCTGACATGGCGGAAGATACTGCCATACCGCCGCCGCAGCTTCCAAAGATCGCGGAGATCTGCGGAACTACGCCGGAGGCCATCGTCTGGCTTAAGTACATGCCGCCAAACCCGTTTAATGCATCGGTTGCCTCCTGAAGCCTTAAGCCTGCGCAGTCGATCAGTCCGATCACCGGCGCGCCCATCTTCACAGCCATGGAATAGATGCCCTCAATCTTCTTCGCGTGCATCTCGCCTAAGGAACCGCCCAGTACGGAAGCGTCCTGGCTGTACACGTACACAAGGCTTCCGTCAATGGTACCGTAACCGGTGATCACGCCATCTGCCGGAGTTTCCTTGTCAGTCATGTTGAAATCAGTGCTTCTCGCTGTAATGTAAGCGCCGACTTCAACAAAACTGCTCTCATCAAGTAATGCATTGATTCTGTTACTTGCTGATGTTTGTGCTGAATTACTCATTTTGCAATCCTCCATTTTGAAATATTTTCACGATATGCCATAGGATTCACGGAACATTGTTAATAAATCCACAGCATATCGCTTAGTAAATCCAATTTCTGCCGATTATAATTGTATAATGGAGAAGGACAAAATTCAAGTTATTTTTTTAACTTTTTTATTTTTTTGACAAAATATAATTAAGTTAATGGCTGCAATTCATCTGGTTATTCACACATAAGAAAAAGATCAGCGAATTGTCTGACACAATAAGGCAGATTCCACCGTTCCACAGACGCGTCTGCATAAAGGGGATAGATCTGGACTGTCTCTCCATTCAGGGTACAGACCACATGCCCTACCAGCTCTCCTGCCTTTACCGGCGCCTCCAGCATATCCGGCGCCTCCACCCTCTGTTCCACATCCTCATCTTCTGCCAAAAGCAGACGCAGATGCTTCTCATCTTCCCCAAGGCCAGTCGTCAACGGGACCCTGGTGTCTGTGATCCCCTCTTTCACGGGCAGTTGGGGAAGTTCTGGCTCCTCATACACATCGCGGTATGCATAGTGTTCCTTTCCATATCCGAACAGGGCTTTGGCATCTGCCCATTTATAAGTCTTGTGCGGAGGCCAGCCGCTGCCTAACAGGGCGATCACAAAGGTCCGCTCCCCGTCTTCAAGCGCCGCCACATAGGAATATCCTGCCCCTCCGGTGAAACCGGTCTTTCCGGTCAACGCTCCCTCCATCATATTTAGAAAAGCATTGTGATTGGCGCAGTAATAGGAATATTTTCCGGCTTTATCTGTGAAACTGTAGCTGGCGGTCCTGGTGATCTCAAGAAACTCCTCCCGTTTAGGAGACTCCTCAATGCAGTAGCGCAGGATCAACGCCAGATCTGCCGCTGTAGTCCCATGTGTGTACTCAGTTCCATCCGGAGCTGTATAGACGGCGTCCAGGCCATTGGGCGTCACAAAGCAGGTGTCCTTACAGCCGATGTCCCGGGCTTTCTGGTTCATCATGGCCGCAAATCCCTCCACACTCCCTCCGATATGCTCCGCAATGATGACTGCCGAATCATTGTGTGACTCCAGCATCAGGGAATAGAGAAGATCTTTTAAATAAAATTCGCTGCCCTTTGATGCTCCCAGATGGACTTTGGGCTGCCCTGCTGCATTGGAAGAGACCGTGCAGATGTCCTCCATGGAACCGTTTTCCAGAGCCAGGATGCAGGTCATGATCTTCGTGGTGCTCGCCATGGGGCGTGCAGTCCGCTCATCCTTTCCGTATAATATCCTTCCGCTGTCCGCATCCATGAGGACAGCGCTTAAGGCGTGAAGATTCATTTCGCCGGCTTCCTTTGCATCTGCGGCATCTGCGGCGGCAGGACGCGCAGCGACAGGGAATACCGCCGGATCCTCCCGGTTCCAGCCCGGCTCCATTCCAGCCGCGCCCCACACGGCAAATCCCAAAGTGATGCCTGCCATCAGGCCATACGCCTGGAATCGTTTTATCATAGTTTTGCAGCCTCGTCAGGAAAATAATATTACTAGATTCCTATTCTGGATTTTTAAGAAATATTCTGATATACTCACGTTAGAAATGAAAGGAGGCCGGCCATGTCCCGTCCACGCCTGATATTCCACATTGATGTAAACTCCGCGTTCTTGAGCTGGGAGTCCGTCTACCGCTTAAAACAGGACCCGTCCGCCCTGGATCTGCGCACCATCCCATCCGCAGTCGGTGGTGACGCCAGTTCCCGGCACGGCATTGTCCTTGCCAAGTCCACTCCTGCAAAGAAATACGGGATCACCACCGCCGAGCCTCTCATATCCGCCCTGCGCAAATGCCCGGAGCTGGTCATCGTCCCATCGCGTTTTGACCTCTACCTGGACTACTCCCGGAAGCTGATCAGCCTGCTCATGGACTACACCCCGGATATTGAGCAGTTCAGCATTGACGAAGCGTTCCTGGATATGACAGAAACCATCCACCTGTTCGGTTCCCCCGTCCAGGTCGCAGATCAGATCCGCAGCCGGGTCTATCAGGAGCTGGGTTTTACCGTCAACGTGGGGATCGCTCCCAACAAGCTGTTGGCAAAGATGGCATCCGACTTTGAAAAGCCGGATAAGACTCATACCCTCTATATGGAAGAGATCCCTAAAAAAATGTGGCCGCTTCCACTCCGCAGCCTGTTCTTCGTCGGAGGAGCCGCCGCTTCCAAGATGGAGCGGATCGGCCTGCACACCATAGGAGATGTGGCTGCCTGCGATCCCCACATTTTAAAGATCCATTTGGGTGACAAATACAGCGTCCTGATCCACCAGTATGCCAACGGCATCGACGACGACCCGGTGGCAGAAAAAGAACCGGTCAACAAAGGCTACGGCAACAGTATCACCCTCCCCCGCGACGTATCTGATTATGAAACTGCCTGCCAGGTGCTCCTGGCTCTCAGCGAGACGGTGGGCGCACGTCTGAGAGAAAAGCAGGTGAGGAGCAACTGTATCTGCGTTGAGTTAAAGGACTGGCAGTTTAGCAGCCAGTCCCACCAGACCACTCTGGAGGTCCCGACTGACTCCACCACAGTCCTCTACCAGACCGCATGCCGGCTGCTCAGGGAATTCTGGGATCTGACCCCGGTCCGTCTGATCGGGCTTCGGGCTACCCGGATCTCCGAGGACCATTTTGAGCAGATGAGCCTCTTTGAGACTCCTCAGTCCCGGAAAATGAAGGAGCTGGAAAAAGCCGTTGACACCATACGCGGCAAATACGGCATCGACAGCATCAAGCGCGCCAGCTTTTTAAAAGAAGACACGGTTGTAGACCACGCTGTAAGCAAAAATAAACATTTAAAACAGAAGGAATGACATATGACGCCAGTTTTTCACTATTCCGCGCCGGAAGCAGGGATGACCGTAGAGGATCTGCTCCTGGCAAACGGCTATTCCCGCCGCCTGATCATCGATCTGAAGAAATCTCCTTCCGGCCTCACCATAGACAAAACCCATGTCTATGTGACCCGCCGGATGGAGGCTGGAGAGGTCCTGACCGTACAGCTTCCCAGGGAAACTGTTTCCCACAGGATCGTTCCCACGCAGATGCCCCTTGACATCCTGTATGAGGACCGGGACATCCTTGTGGTCAACAAGGCGGCAAATGTCCCCATACATCCCTCCCAGGGCCATTTTTCAAACTCTCTCGCAAACGGCATGGCCTGGTATTTTGCACAAAAGGGCGACCACTTCACCTACCGGGTCATCAACCGCCTCGACCGCGATACCACCGGGCTTTTAATCCTTGCAAAACACGGCCTGAGCGCCTGTATCCTCTCCGATATGGTAAAAACGCGCCAGATCCGCCGCACCTATCTTGCGGCAGTTTCCGGGGATATCCGCCAGTACGGAGCCTGCGGCGTCATCGATGCCCCCATCGCACGGGTGGATGGCTCCACCATCGAGAGACAGGTTGATTTTATCCATGGAGAGCCTGCCGTTACCCACTACCGCTTCCTCTCCTATCACCCTGGCCTGGACGCCTCGCTGTTGGAACTGCAGTTGGAGACCGGACGCACCCATCAGATCCGGGTCCATATGAAACACACAGGATACCCGCTGTTTGGGGATTTCCTTTATCATCCTGACTACCGTTATATCGGGCGGCAGAGTCTTCACTCCTGGAAGCTTGCCTTTTCTCATCCCATAACAAAAGAACCGCTGTCCTTTACGGCAGCGGTCCCCGAGGATATGCAGATATTTATATGCGCAGGCCTTTAGGGTAATGATTCTTCAATACGCCGGAAACGGCCTTTGCCCAGCCGGTCGAATAGCCGTCCACACACACCAGAGTCCAGCCATTGCCTGCACTGTCGTCAGAAATGGTATTGCCGGAAAGATATGCCAGGATCTCGGCGCCGTCCCCGGATAAGTCCACGGACCGCTTCACCTGCTCCGGACGCAGCGCCAGAGCCAGGGCATGGGAAGGTTCCAGGCGTTTCTTCTTCAGCGTCCCCAGATGCAGGCCCGGGCGCAGCACACGGAGGCCGGAGAAATCCGGCATCCCGTCGGGAAGGCGGTACACCTGCTCCCCGAACAGGATCAGATTCTCCAGGAGGCTTTCTGCTGCAGCCGGATCTGCTGACATTTCAGCAATGAATTCCTGCACAACCTTTTTTCCCTCTTTGTCATTCCAGAAGCCGGAGGCCGTCCCCTTCCTGCTCTTCAAGCGCTTCCCTGCCCCCTCTTCTGCCCGTTTCTCAAGCAGCGCCAGATAATGCCCCTCACCCTCCGCTTTGTGCGGCCAGATCCTGTAAGTGTCAGAAAGCTCGGGACAGCTTCGCGTGCTCCATTCCGGATGACCGGAGGACAGTCCACACAGGAGCCAGTTCTCTTTCGCCTTCACAATGGAAAATTCCGGGTGGCGTTCCAGAAACCATGCGATCCCGTCCTCGTCCTCCTCCGGCGAAAACGTACAGGTGGAGTACACCAGTCTGCCGCCCGGCTTTAGCATCTCTGCCGCGTTGTCCAGGATCTCCTGCTGGCGGGCTCTACAGATCTCCACATTCTGTCCGCTCCACTCCTGCCTGGCCTGCTCATCTTTTCGGAACATCCCTTCTCCGGAGCAGGGCGCATCCACCACGATCCCGTCAAAAAATCCCTGGAAATAAGGGAGTAACCTGCCCGAATCTTCGTTTGTCACCACAGCGTTTTGGATCCCCATCCGTTCCACATTCTGGGACAGGATCTTTGCCCTGGCCGGGTGGATCTCATTGCTGATGAGGAGCCCCTCCCCGCACAGCCGCTCCGCAATGTGGGTCGTCTTTCCTCCCGGTGCCGCGCACAGATCCAGGATGCGTTCTCCCGGCTGGGGATCTAAGAGAGAGACCACAGCCATGGCGCTCGGCTCCTGGATATAGTACACCCCGGCTTCATGGTAGGGATGGCGCCCCGGCCTTGCGGCCCCGTCATAGTAAAATCCCTCACGGCACCATGGCACCGGCCTCAAGGAAAACCGCTGCCGGCAGTGTGCCGCCATCTGCTGCAGGTCTCCCTTCAGCGTATTAAAACGAAGCCCCTGGACACGCTCCATCCCGTAGCTGTCCGCAAACGCCCCGTATTCTTCTCCCAAAAGCCCACGCATCTTTTCCTCAAATGCTTCCGGCAGTCTGACCGTTTCTCCTTCTCTCATAGCTGTTATCACTCCATCTCAATATTCTGATATGATCTCCTCCGCTCTGCGCAGCGCAGCATCAATGTTCTCGCAGAAATTATCCTCACCGATCCGTTTTGCAATGCCCGCTTTCTCCATCACTTCGCGGGGATGGCTGTTCACATGGGATAACAGAAGCGTGATATGACGGTTCTCACACCGGTTCAGGAAATCCTCCATGTGCTGCAGAGCTGTGATATCAATGCTGGGGACGCCACGCATCCTCAGGATCATCACCTTTGTGCGCGGTCCCGCCGTGATGTTCATCATCTCATCCACCGTCGCAAAGAAGACAGGACCTTCTATCTCATAAACTACCGTATGGTTCGGGACCCTGCGCAGCCTTAAGCTTCCCGGATCGTCCTCCGCCCCATATTCCCACTCCCGGACCTTCGTCACATCCGACATCCGCCGCATAAAGAGGATGGCAGACATCATGACCCCCATCTCCACTGCAAACAGAAGGTCCACCAGCACGCCGGAAACAAATGTGACCATCAGCACCGCAAAATCCGATCTGGGCGCATGCTTTGCCATGAACACAAATTCCCGCCAGTTGCTCATATTATAAGCGACCATAATGAGCACTGCCGACAGGGCCGGTATGGGGATATATCCGGCAAGCGGCATCATAAACAGGAGCACCAGCAGCACAGTCACGCTGTGGACCAGTCCCGCCACCGGGGTCCTGCCGCCGTTTTTTACACTGCCGGAAGCACGCGCCACCGCACCTGCCACCGGCACAGCTCCAAAAAATCCGCAGAAGATATTGGCAATCCCCTGGGCGATCAGCTCCTGGTTCGAGTCATGACGCTCCCCCAAAAGCCCATCCGTCACCACGCAGGCCAGAAGGGAGACGATCGCAATCAGGATCGCCAGCGTCACCGCCGACGGGATCAGGGCCTCGATCATGCTCCAGGTCACTTCAGGTACGGCAAATTCCGGGAAATGGGATGGAAGCGTCCCATACACGCTCCGGATGGTTGCCACATCCAGTTTCAGAATCATGACAGCAGGCGTCGTCACCAGAATGGCAGCCAGGGAAGCCGGCACCCGCGAGGTGATCTTCGGCAGCAGAACCAGGATCGCCAGCGCCGCCGCTCCTACGGCAAGGGACGGCAGGCTTATGGTGTGCATCACTCCGGCATAAGCGATAAACTTGTCCATCACCTTTACCGGGATATCCCCCATCTCCAGCCCGAAAAAGCCTTTGAGCTGGCCGGAGAATATCCCCATGGCTATGCCTGCCGTAAACCCCAACGTAATGGTGCGCGGAATGTACTTTAAAAGCGCCCCAAACCGCAAAACCCCCATAAGGATCAGAAAAATACCCGCCATGATGCTGGCAACAGCAAGTCCCGTCAGGCCAAACTCCTCCACGATCGTGAACACGGTCATGACGGTCGCCGCTGTAGCCCCTCCGATATTGACTTTACTGCCGCCTAACAGGGACACAAAAAAACCGCCTATGACCGCAGAATACAGCCCACGCTCCGGGCTCATGCCTGAGGCGATCGCCAGCGCCACCGAAAGCGGAAATGCGATCACCGCCACCAGTATCCCTGCTGTCACATCCTTTTTAAACTGCCCTGCCCCATACCCCTTCATACAGGTCAGGATCTTCGGTTCCATCTTCTGCATTTTCATGATCCTCTTCCCCTTTGTACCGTCATTCTTCCTTCTATGTCCAATTATATCGGCCCCATGCGGCGCTTTCAAGTTTTTTCCCGGATACAATGGAGGAATATTGGGGACAAAATAAAAAGCCACATGCCCGTCATACGACAGACACATGACTCTTTTTGCGAATCACGATCAGTTGATCTCTCAATGATCACAATACGATCTTATAATCGTCAGAACCTTCTCCGTTTACTACATAGTAAGCAACGTTCTCTTCCGGTTTCACGTAAATTTCGATGGTTTTGATCTCGACACCCTTGTTGGCTGCCTGAAACGCCTTGGTGGCTGCTGCCAGCACTTCCCTGGCTGCGATCTGCTTCCCGGCATACTCGATCACAACTGCTGCCGCCGGTTCTGCTTTCTTTACCGGCGCCTTCTTAGCCGCCGGAGCTTTTTTTACGGTTTCTTTCTTCGGAGCTGCCTCTTTTTTCACAGCCGGTTTCTTCTCAGTGGTCTTCGCAGCTGCCTTCGGTGCTGCTTTCTTTACAGTCTCTTTCGCCGGTGCTTTTGCCTCCGTCTTTGGCGCCTCTGCCTTCGGGGCTGCCACTTTTGCAGGTTCTGCCTTCGGTGCTGCCGCTTTTGTTTCCACAGCTTTTACGGCATCCTTTTTTTCTACTGCCATACTTTTTTCCTCCTCGTTTGAATCCGGAAGTATTGCTCCCTTATTCCCGTCGTCGGTCCGACCACGTTGAGGGAATTATAAATCTGTTTCTTTATTTTGTCAACATAATACCCCGAATTCGGGCAAAAATCGGTTAAAAACGTCATTTCTTTGAGCTACAGCACCAGGATCAGCGTCAGGGTGATCGTAATGATACTGAGCACGATAGAGAGGGAGTTGACCGCACTGGAAAGCTCTACATCCCCGCCGATCCTGCCGGTAAATGCCGTCGCCACGGAGGATATGGGGCCGAACGCCACGATCGTCATGGCCTGGCGCACGGGAAGCGGGAAGGGAAGCAGGAAAAATGCCCCCAGCGCAAACACCACCGCCACGCCGTAACGGATCACCATCAACCGGATGATCCTGTTTAATTTTTCCTTCTCCATATGGATCTCAAAACCGATCCCGATCATCAGCAGCGCAAGGAACGCGTTGGCGCCGCCCACTGTAGATGCAAAAGAGATCACTACCGACGGCAGCGGGATCTTGCACACGGCCAGGATTGTCATAATGACATACGCGTCAAAAGGCAGGGAGGACAGCAGGCTTCTCACCACGCTGGACGGAGACGCCTTCTCACCGGTCCCCTTTGCAAGGGACGCCAGAGTATAGGTCACTCCGGTACACATCACCGCATTTCCCGCATCAAACAGGCTGGTCGCGGCAAAGCCTACCGGCCCTAAAAAGCTCTGCACGAACGGCAGCGTAAAGTTGCCGATATTGTAGCCGGACAGATTGATCATGTCAAAGGCGGTACGGTCTCCGTCGGAACGGATATTGGTCAGGAAGCCGATCCCCACCATGACCAGATTGGCCAGTATCCCGATCACACATAGAAACAGCAGGGAGTTGTCCATGGTAAGACTGCTGAAATTCGATATGATGGCACAGGGAAGCGTAATACGGATCACGATCCTGGAGATCAGGTAAAAATCCTTCGCCGCAAAAAAGCCCTTTTTCTTTAGCGCATACCCCATTACGATAATAAATATAAATGCGATTGCTTTTGTAAGCACCGTCAGAATCCCGGACATACAGTCTCCTCCATCTTTCTATATCCTAAAATCACTATAAAAACAGCTCCGCCACATACACCGCCAGACATGCGCCGATGGATACGCGGAACAGATTGCCGTCCACCCAGGCAAGCGCCACCGCAGCCGCAAAACCGGCCAGCCCCGAACGGATATCCGAGGTGGCCCCCAGGATCGCAGGAAATGTCATCACAGACAGGCTCACATAGGGCACATAGAACAGGAATGAGCGTATAAACGGGCTTTTTATCTCCTTACGGAGCAGGGTCAGGGGCAATGCCCGGACCGCATAGATCGTCAAAAACATTACAAGCAGACTGACATAAATATTCGGCTGCATCTTAAATCTCCTCCCCTTCTGGTTTTACCGGGAACAGCACGGCGGCGGTCCCTGCAAGCAGGATCGTCAATATGATCATCTGGAACCCGGACGATATGTTGGACAGGGCCGGGATCAGAGAAAACGCAGAGCTTGCCGCCATGGACAGGGCCACCACTCCGGCAATGACCCGGCTTTTTTTCGACGGCGGTATTACCACAGCCAGGAACATACCGTAGAGCGCCACGTTCATTGCGCTCATCACGTTGGCCGGAAGGATCATGCCGATCACAGAGCCAAGAAAAGTCCCCAGCACCCAGCCCGGCGCCGCAACCGTCACAGCTCCATACATATACGCTGGATGGAGCCTGCCCTCCACCGACATGGCGATGCCGAAGATCTCATCCGTCACCTCATATGCCATCAGGAACCTGTGATAGAACGGCTTGTCTCTTTGCACCTTCTGGGACAGGGCGCTGGACATCAAAAGATAACGCAGGTTCACCACCAGCTCCGTCACCGCCAGCTCCATATAACCCGCTCCGGCCGCGATCATGCCGATCCCTGCGAACTGCCCCGCCGACGCCAGCATCGTCGCCGACATGACGGATGCCTGAAACGCCGTAAGCCCCGCTTTTTTCGATGCGATCCCCAGAGTGAACGCCACAGCGAAATATCCCAGCCCGATCGGCGTGCCGTCCCTCATCCCTTTCAAAAACCAGCGCCTTCCCTCGCCGCCCTTAACTGTCCCTGCCTCCATGATCCAATACTCCCACTTATTTCCTGTCAGATTTCAAACTTATATAATATTACCCTCAACCTCTTCACAAGTCAACGTAAACTTTTTATTTTGGGCTGTCCGGAAAATCGTTATAGGAAAAGATGACATTTTTAAAGAAATGTATTATAATTTTACAATATTGGAGGGAAAATAAATGACCAGTAAAGAACTGTTATATGTAAAAACCGTGGCGGAGGAAAAGAATATCTCGAAGGCCGCGAAAAAGCTCTTTATCGCCCAGCCGTCATTGAGCCAGTCCATCCAGCGCATCGAGGAGTCCGTGGGAACCCCGCTGTTTGTCCGCACAACAAACGGGCTGACCCTGACCTTTGCCGGTGAACGGTACTGCCATATGGCCTCCCAGGTTCTCAAGATGTATGAGGATTTCGAGCTGGAGATCAGCGATATCAACAATTTAAAGACCGGGCGCATCCAGTTTGGCATCACCAATCATTTAGGCACCCTGACCCTTGCCCGTGTGCTCCCGAGATTTAGGGAGATCTGCTCTCATGTGGAGCTGCATATCACAGAGGAGACGTCATCTAAACTGGAACAGATGCTCCTGGCCGGGGAACTGGACTTTGCTATCATGCACGCCCCGCCGGCCAGCCGTACCCAGCCCAGAATCCGGTATGATGTGATGACGACGGACCCATTTGTCATCGCGATCTCCCCAAACCATGAGCTGAAGGCGCAGGCCGTGGAACAGGAAGGGTACCCCTATCCGGTCCTGGATGTGAAGCTTTTAAAAAATGAACGGTTCCTGATGCTGCGCCAGGAACAGCGTATCCGCCAGATCACGGACCAGGTGCTTCTGAGAGCCGGGATCCATCAGCCGGATATCGCACTGACCATACGCAATTTTGAGACGGCCCAGCTTCTTGCCGCTCAGGGGATGGGCGTGACCCTGGTCCCGCTGCAGTATTCCCAGATCGCATCCCATGAATACCGTCCTGCCCTGTTCTCCATCGATACCAAATATGGAGCCTGCTGGGATATGTGCATCGCTTCCCTGACGGACGGCTTTCTCTCAAAAGCCGACCAGTTATTTATCCGCATGATAAAGGAGGTTTACGATTACCATGAAACATAAACAGACACTGCTTACGGGCGCTCCCGGGCGTTCCCTGTTTTTCTTTGCACTTCCGATGATCATCGGAAACCTGTTCCAGCAGTTTTATAATATGGCGGACTCTGTCATCGTCGGCAGGTTCGTGGGAGAGAATGCCCTCGCCGCAGTGGGCGCATCCTACTCTTTTACCAATGTGTTCATCATGATCGCCATAGGCGGAGGTATCGGAGCTTCCGTCCTGACCAGCCAGTATCTGGGCGCCGGCAAATACCGGCAGATGAAAACCTCCATCTATACGTTCCTGCTCTCTTTTCTGGTCTTAAGCGCATGCCTGGCCTGCCTGGGATTTCTATACAATCCCACCATCCTGACGGTGCTCAAGACCCCGGACAATATCTATGCAGACGCTATACTCTATCTGCAGATCTATTTCTGCGGGCTGCCTTTCATGTTCATGTATAACGTGCTTGCTGCCAATTTTAACGCCCTTGGAAAATCCGGTATCCCTTTAGCGCTCCTGATCTTCTCCTCCGTGCTGAACATCTTCCTGGATCTGTGGATGGTACTGGGACTGGGGCTTGGCGTGGCAGGCGTAGCGATCGCAACGGTAATCGCCCAGGGTATTTCTTCCCTGCTCTCGTTCCTGATCCTGATGTTTTTCCTGCGTACCTATCCTGTCGATGAAAAACCTGCTGTATTTGACTTTAAAATGGTAAAGGACGGAACCCGCATCGCGGTCCCGTCCATCATTCAGCAGTCTATCGTCAGCGTCGGAATGCTCCTCACCCAGTCGGCAGTCAACCAGTTCGGCTCCTCTGCCCTGGCTGGATACTCAGCCGGCATGCGTTTGGAATCCATCGGCATTGTGCCGATGATCGCCACCGGAAATGCAGTCTCCACATTCACCGCCCAAAACCTGGGAGCAGGCCAGACCGACCGTGTGAAGAAAGGCTACCGGATCTCCTATGGCATCATCCTGTCCTTCGGCGTGCTCCTGTGCCTGGTCTGCCAGTTTTTCTATACGCCGATCTTGTCAGCGTTTATAGATATCGAAGCCTCTCCCGTCGCTTACGCCACCGGGGCCGGATATCTCAGGTTTGTAGGCTTCTTTTTTAGCTTTTTAGGTTTTAAAGCGTGTACCGACGGGGTGCTGCGCGGCGCAGGGGATGTAAAGGTTTATATGATCGCCAACTTAGTCAACCTTTCTATCCGTGTGGCGGTAGCCCAGCTCTGTTCTCCCATCTGGGGAATCCAGTTCGTATGGTACGCCGTGCCCCTTGGATGGTTTGTCAACTATCTGATCTCCTATCTCTGGTACCGGACCGGCAACTGGCAGCGTAAAAACCTGCTCCATACCACATAGCTCTTATTTCTTTGATTTCTTGGACTGATACATCTTTCCGTCGGCTCTTGCCATCACGGTCTCGGCGGAAAGCTTCTGTTCCGGTTCCACATAGATCACCCCATAGCTGACAGACATGGGATAGATCTCCTTCCCCGCTCTGAGGCGCTCATTTAACAGCAGCATCTTCTCCTCGGCGGAAGACTCGCTGCAGTCGGGAAGGATCACGGAAAATTCATCTCCTCCGATCCTTCCTATGATATCGCTAAACCGCACGATCTTCTGAAGCTCTGCAATGACCGACCGGATATAGTTGTCCCCCGCATGATGACCAAGCGTGTCGTTCACTGCTTTTAAATGATCCAGATCCAGCATACAAAAAGCAAAACCCTGCTTCTGTCTCAGCAGTTCTTCCAGCCTGGCCATGGTATAACGCCGGTTATAGACCCCGGTCAGCTCGTCCTGGAAAGCCATGGTCTCTATCTGCTCCTGGTACGCCTTTTCATTGGTCACATCTGTAATATGATGGGCATAAGCAAGATTCTCATTCCACTGGACCAGGAAGGAACGGATCCTCAGCGTCTTGCCGCCCACAGGACACTGAAACTCCCAGACGCCCTGTCCTCTGGCTTCCCGTCTCAGCTGGTCAAGAAGCTCACAGGGAAGGCCGCACGCCGTCCTTTTAGTCTGCTCATCATAAAAGCTCTCCCCTGCCGCTTCATTTTCATAGATAATCTTGCCGCTGTCCTTTTCCATGACCACGATCCAGTCTTTCATACCGTCCATAACCGATTTCATCAGCTGGACAGATTCGGCAAGGGCGACAGACTGCTCTTTGAGTTTTGCTTCCCGCTCAGCAAGCTGGCTGACCATACGGTTGAAGGAATCCGAGAACTCGCCCATAAAACTCACATGCTGGCTGTAATCCCCATTTGCCACCTGGTTGGCCTGCCATGCCAGATGCTTTAAACTGGCGTGCAGCTCTTTTAAGGCTCCGGCCATAAGATTGTGCCTGCCCGGCACCTCTGTCTCCAGATTCCCCTCAGCTACACTTTTTAAAAATGCATTCACCTCTGTCATGCAGCCTGAAAGATACAAAACAGCCTCCTCCAGTCCTGCAAATTCCTCATCATCCGTTTTCAGCCCGTCCGGTATGGGTTTATTCAGGAGGATATTCCTGATCTGTTCTAAAATGATACCAATGTTTTCATTCATCGCATTTCTCTTTTTGTTTTTTTACTTTTGCCTCAAACCGGCATACTCTGGAGCCGGTCGCCCAGCAGTCGATCTCCGTGACCACATAGTCTTTGTGGGTATAAACCTTCAAAATACCAGCCAGATACCCTTCATCGTAATTGCAGACTGTCTCCCCCATAATGGGAAGCCCGGAGCAGTCCAGGTCCTCCGCAACGGTCAGGACCGCATCTCCTGTATCGGGGTCGAACCGCTCCACACGCAGGATACCGATGCGCGTCTCCTCCAGAACCGTCTGAAGATGCGCCATGAACGGATACAGCGGAAGTGACAGATCCAGCATATGGGAAGCGAACTCCTTCCCCGCCAGCTCTCCCGCGCTGCGGAATATATGAGCAGCCTCTTCTTTTCCAAAACGTGCAGTCAGTTCATCCTTTAATGTATACTGAAAAAGCCGGTACACAAGCACCGGCATGCCCTCTCCCAGATTGCTCCTGCCCTCTGGAATGTTGCCGATCAAATCCCATGTAAATCTGTTCTCATTTTTTTCACTCAATAATTCAAACATCTTTGACTCCCCCTTTCTTAATATCGCGGGTGACGATTTGTATATTTTTAGTATAACATAAGAAATTGAGAATGATAACCAGTTTCTTTCTTAAATATGCTCTGTCGCCGTCCTGGTGAAGATCCCACAAAATGACAACTGGTTGTAAATCCCCCCATATCGTGATAGAATATAACAATGTTTCACAGACTAACAGAAACCGGGGTTATTCCGTATGATTTATGAAATTTTTTCTCTCTATGCAGACCGCTGGCCCTTTTTCCAGGAACTGATATTTCAGCATATCCGGATCGCTGCGACGGCTATCCTGATCTCCGGCACGATCGGCCTGGTACTGGGCGTCCTGATCAGCGAATACCGGAAATATTCCACCTGGATCATCGGGGTCATCAATATCGCCTATACGATCCCGTCCATTTCCATGCTGGGATTTTTGATCCCGCTGACAGGGATCGGTGATAAGACTGCCACCATCGCACTGACCATCTACGGCCTGCTGCCCATGGTCCGCAATACCTACACCGGGATCACCACCATCGAACCTTCCGTCCTTGAAGTGGCGAGAGGGATGGGCAGCACGCCCTGGCAGATCCTCTACAAGGTAAAACTACCCTTAGCGCTCCCTGTCATTGTCTCCGGGATCCGCAGCATGGTCGTCATGACCATCGCTTTAAGCGGTATTGCATCTTATATCGGAGCTGGAGGGCTGGGCGTAGCCATCTACCGCGGCATTACCACCAACAATGCCGCCATGACCTATGCCGGAAGTATCCTGATCGCCGCTGTCGCGCTTTTTTCTGACCAGCTTGTAGCCTTTATCGAGCGCCATATCCGAAAGAAATGGCATCTTGCACCTTAAGGGCATCTTCCTTTTAAAAGGACGGCACACAAAAAGGCCAGTGTATAAAGGGCCGGAAGTAATGAAGAATGGAGAATGTTATGAGTGTCATCGAACTGACAGACATCACTGCTTCCTACGGGGAGCAGCGGATACTGGAGCATTTCAACCTGACTGTGGAACAGGGGACCTTCCTCACGATCATCGGCAGCTCCGGCTGCGGCAAGACAACCGCACTGAAGCTGATGAACGGTCTTTTGACACCGGAAAAAGGCACGGTACGGATCAACGGCGAGGACATCGCCCGGACCGACATCCACGAACTGCGCCGGAATATCGGTTATGTCATCCAGGAGATCGGCCTCTTCCCCCACATGACCATCGAGAAAAATATCAGCTATGTTCCGAATCTTTATAAAGAAAAAGACAAAGCTGCCATCTCGGCACGCGCCAGGGAGCTGGCCGAGACCGTCGGTCTCTCTCCGGATATGCTGGCACGCTATCCAAGCGAGCTGTCCGGCGGACAGCGCCAAAGGGCCGGCATCGCCCGCGCTCTGATGAACCGGCCCAAAATCATCCTGATGGACGAGCCTTTTGGAGCCGTGGACGAGATCACCCGCCGGAAGCTGCAGGAAGAGATCCTGCGCATTCATGGAGAGCTTGGCGGCACCATCGTGTTCATCACCCACGACATTGAAGAAGCTTTAAAGCTGGGAAGCCGGGTCCTGGTCATGGACGAGGGGCAGATCATTCAGGACGGGACGCCAACTGAGGTCAGGAATCATCCTGCAACCGATTTTGTCCGCAGGCTTGTGGGCGGTTGAATCAAGCATTGAATCATTTAAAATAACAGGAGGTAATCTATTATGAAAAAGAATCTCAAGAAAAGAATTGCTGTTGTCACCATGGTTGGCGCTGCTGTTGCTGCGCTCTCCCTCAGCGCCTGTGGGAAAAAGGAACAGGGCACCATCAAGATCGCATCCAAGCCCATGACCGAACAGTATGTGCTCACGGAGATACTGGGCGCGCTCATTGAACAAGATCTCGGCGTCAAGGTGGAGATCACCAAGGGAGTGGGCGGCGGTACCACCAACATCCATCCCGCCCTGCTGAAGGGTGATTTTGACTTGTATCCAGAATACACCGGCACCGGCTGGCTCACTGTACTGAAAAAGGAACAGGAGAACGATCCGGACGTCCTTTATGAGAATCTGCAGAAGGGCTATGAGGAGATGGGGCTTCACTGGACCGGCCTTTATGGATTCCAGAACTCCTATGTGCTGGCAGTCCGGAAGGAAGCTGCTGACCAGGATCAGCTGAAGACCTTCTCTGATCTGGCTTCCGTCTCAAACAAGCTGGTCTTCGGCGGCAACCCGGACTACATGGAGCGCGAGGATGGCTTTAACTACCTGGCGTCCGCCTACAATATGGATTTTAAGGATGTGAAGGACATCGATATCGCCCTCAAATACAAAGCGATGGAGGGCAAGGAGATCGACGTCACTAACGCCTACACCACCGACGCCCAGTTAAGCGCCGCAGACGTCACTCTCCTGGAGGATGATAAACACATTTTCGCCACCTACTACGGAGCAACCGTTGTCCGCCAGGATACCCTCAAGAAATACCCGAAGCTGGAGGAGACTCTGGAAAAACTCACCGGCCTTATCTCGGACGACGAGATGCGCGCCATGAACTATGCAGTTGAGATCGATAAGAAGGACGAGAAGGACGTTGCAAGGGACTTCTTGAAAAGTAAGGGTCTTTTGAAGTAAGCAGCCTGGACAGATTTTGTCCTGAACTGTTATGATAAAACAATGATTGAGAAAACACGGGAGGCATTCTAAGCCCTCCCGTGTTTTTTATTCCCTGCTCTGCCCAAATGCTCTGCCCAAAACAAAAAACACTTGCAGAAGCGTCCTCTGTCTGCTATACTGAATTCACTTTTCTCAGAAGCTTTCTGCCAGAGGCATGATGAGAGGTATCATTCCTGCGGATTCCAACCGCAGAAATATCCGCTGTCCGCCAGAGACAGTCTTATGGCAGGGTATCTTTCCTGCTGTGTTTAGCCAAGTTCGGCTGATGTTCGTAGTTTCATATATTACCGCTTGTATTTGTATTTTAAATTCAGTATACTATAAGGAGGAGTATCACATTGGGTGATAAAGATATTCAGGAAAAGCTGCTGGAGGATTGTGAAGATGTCTTTGCCGATATCGTGAACGTATTAGGCTTCCAGGGAGCACGGATCGTGACGGAGGAATCCCTTGTGCCGGGTCCCACCGTATCCATTTACAAAGCGCAGGATGGCCGGAACCGGGAACAGCTCCGGGACGTGACGAAGTTTGATACTAAGCTGGGCGCTGTTATGATGCTTTTAGGTCTGGAGAACCAGACCGATGTGGACTATGACATGGTTTTCCGCGTCATGCGGTACGACGGAGCATCCTACAAGATCCAGGAGGAGGAAGCAGAAAAATATCCTGTGATCACCTGGGTTCTGTATTTCGGGATGAAACGCTGGCGTGCGCCAAAAAGTATTCATGAAGCGATCATTAAAGGATTTCCAAACTGGAAGAAAATGATCCGGACGGTTCCCAACTATCATATCAATCTGATCGAGGTAGCGTTTCTGCCAAAGGAAATACGGGAACAGCTCACCTCTGATTTCCGGATCATAGCGGACTACTTCCATGCGGTCCGGACCGGCACGGAAAGGGAGTTTTATGAAGGCCCCGAGGGAAAGCGCCGGATCCGGCATGTGGAGGCTATGATCGATTTTCTCCAGGCCTTTGCGCAGGATTCCCGATACGCGGATATGAAAGAAACATTTTGTAAGAATGTCAGGAAAGAGGAGGATGTTACAATGTGCAGTATGTTGGATTATGCGGAAAATAAGGGGTTAGAGCAGGGGTTACAGAAAGGAATCCAGGCACTGATCGAAGCCGGATTCGCCTTCGGTCAGACCTATGACAGTACGTTTAACATGGTCATGGAAAAGTACTCCATGGATGCGGAGACTGCCAAAGAAAAGATGCAGTTGTATTGGAAAGGGCGTTCCTGACACGGATGTCTTAGGGTTATGATGAAAAGTCCGAAACCAGATCATATACAGTATCTTGATTTGATTTCGGACTTTCGCTGTTTTATTAAGACAATAAAACAAGGTTATCTGCTGCGGTTATAATTGATCAGACTCCCCGCCTTCACGATCTTCTTTTCGTCATCTGTCATCTCCGCAATATAGAGCTTGATCTCCTTTACGGTATCCCCGATAACATATGCTTTGATATCCCTCATATCCCCGTCCAGGGCCGCCTTGATCCCCGGTACATAGATATAGTCTCCCACCTCGAATTCCGGCTCCGCTTCCATCTGGAACGGCAGCATTCCCCAGTTCATCACGTTGGAACGGTAACGTTTGGTGGCGTACTCTTTACAGATATTTGCCAGACCGCCGATGACCCTCTGGCAGCTTGCCGCCTGCTCGCGGGCGGAACCGTCGCCGGGCTTCACCGCGTAGACCATGCTTCCGATCTCAGTCTCGGACGCCTTGACGCTCTCATTGCCAGGAATCGTCCGGATCATCTCAAACACCGTTTCCAGCTCCGGCTCTGCCTTGACCGGGCAGGCTCCCGCTGCTCTCGCCTTCTCGATCCGGTCCACGGCCTTACTCCTGCCCACATACTCCGGGTCCCTTCTGGATAAGGTAAACTCTGCCAGCCCCAGAGGGTTGGAACGGTAGGAGGAGGTCTCGCCGGACGGGATCAGCTCGTCTGTCGTGGTCACCGGGTCCATGATCTTTGAGCAGACCTTTAAAAGGATATTGTCGGTCAGCGGGCTCATCTCCGGCCAGTCCTTGATGTTCGGGCCGTATACCAGCGCCGCATTCTCATCGCCCTTTTGATACCCCTGATAAATTCTCGCCTTATATACCGCATCGTCAAAATGGTATTCCGGCACCTTATAATCATCGATCACTGCCGTGGCTGAGGTGAGAAGACCTCCATTTGCGGCGGTCGCCGCGATGGAGCGGGCATCCATAAGGGCCACTGCCGCCATCTGGCCCACTCCCGGCTTGGAGCCTTCCCGGTTCGGGAAGTTGCGGGTGGTATGACGGATGGAGAATCCGTTGTTGGCGGGGGTGTCACCTGCGCCAAAGCACGGTCCGCAGAACGCGGTCTTAAGCACTGCGCCTGCCGCCATCAGATCCGCAACCGCCCCCTTCTTCACCAGATCGATATACACCGGCTGGGAAGACGGGTATACCGATAAGGAGAACTCGTCCGCGTCGCAGCTTGCGCCCTTTAAGATATGGGCCGCCTCCATCACATTGGTGTAGTTGCCGCCCGCGCAGCCTGCAATGATCCCCTGGGTCGCGCGCAGCCTTCCATGTTCAATCTTATCTGTAAGCTTGAAATCGATATCCGGGTTTCCGGAAATCTTCGCCGCTTCCACCTCGATGCCTCTCAAAATATCCCCCAGATTGGCGTTCAGCTCATCGATCTCGTAGGTGTTGCTGGGATGGAACGGCAGGGCGATCATGGGTTTCACCGTACTTAAGTCCACATAGACCACGCCGTCGTAGTAAGCCACATCTGCCGGGTTCAGCGCTTTAAAATCCCCTCCTCTGCCATGCTCCGTCAGAAATGCCTTTGTATCTTCATCCGTTCTCCAGATGGAGGAGAGACAGGTAGTCTCCGTGGTCATCACGTCCACACCGTTGCGGAAATCGGTAGTCATGGAGGAGATACCCGGCCCCACAAACTCCATCACCTTGTTCTTCACATAACCGCATTTGAATACGGAACCGATGATCGCAAGAGCGATATCCTGAGGCCCTACGCCCGGCTGAACCTGGCCGTCTAAATAGATTGCCACCACCCCCGGATAGCTGATATCGTATGTATCGCACAGAAGCTGCTTTACCAGCTCTCCGCCGCCCTCTCCGATCGCCATGGTGCCCAATGCGCCGTAGCGGGTATGACTGTCAGAACCGAGGATCATTTTCCCTCCTCCGGCCATCGTTTCACGCATATACTGGTGGATGACTGCAATGTGCGGAGGCACGAAGATACCGCCGTATTTTTTACAGGCCGACAGGCCGAATACATGGTCGTCCTCATTGATGGTGCCGCCCACCGCGCACAGGGAATTGTGACAGTTGGTGAGCACGTAGGGAAGTGGGAACGTCTCCATGCCGGACGCTTTCGCAGTCTGGATGATCCCTACGAACGTGATATCGTGGGAGGTCATGGCATCAAACTTAAGCTTTAACTGTTTCATATCACCGGATGTATTGTGGGCTTCCAGGATGGAATACGCCATGGTGCCTTTTCCTGCTTCTTCCTGATTGACTTCTTTTCCGGTAAGGGCTTTTACTTTAGCCGCATCCTGTTCCGGCACCAGCTTCTCTCCGTTTATGAGATAAGCGCCCTGATCATATAACTGAACCATATGGATTCTCCTTTATTCTATCATTTGATTTTTAACGTTTTGCCGCAGCCTGGAAACGCAGTCCTGACAGGCTACTCTCTCACATACACCGTGCCGTCCATGATCCTTCTTGCGGTTCTCTGCACCGCTACGCTGGGCAATCCGATGTCGCCGTTCTCCTTAACGATCTCCGGGCACATAGTCATCACGCCGCTGGGATGGCCGATACGCACGGTCTCCACGCCTGCTTCCGGCGCGCCTAAAGTATCATAGAGCAGGGACCCTTCCAAAAATGCCGCCACGGAAATGGAGCTGGCAGAAGTCAGCGGGCACGCCTTGTGGCATTTGAACACGGAGATCACACGCGCACACACATCCATCTCCTCTTTTTTTACCTGCTGCCCCGCAATATCCGTATAATCCTTCGGCGTGGTGAAAAATCCCACCTTCGGCACCGCCGGGCTGTTCTGAGTGGCATCCTCAAGATCCTTCGCAAACCCCATCATGCAGGCAGCGGTCCCCCGGATCTTCTCAAGCAGTTCGCTGACCCGGCTGTTCTGGTTCACTTCCTCCGGAAGCTCGGTGCCGGTCATGCCGATATCCTCCGCACGGACCAGAACCATCGGGTTTGACACGTCCAAAATGGTGGCCTCGATGTTCCCGAACCCGGGAATGTCCAGGATATCCTTTACATTCCCGGTGGGAAGCAGTTTTCCGGTCTTGGCCCCTGCCGGATTCATAAATTTTACCTTCAGCTCCGCAGCCGTTCCATCCACACCGGCGATCGCGCAGTCCCCATCCTGGGCAAAGGTTTTTGTGGCGGGGTCGATGGGCACGGTCACCTGGATATGCTTATCCGTATTCCGGTTCAGCATGCGGACCGTTGTTACCGGCTCCACAATATCCACCATGCCCTCCTCCACCGCATAAGGACCTACCGCAGCGGTCATATTGCCGCAATTGGACTTGTAGTCCACCTGGCTCTTGCCGACGATGACCTGTCCTACCAGATACTCCACGTCCACATCCGGCTCCTGGCTCTTCCAGACGATCACGATCTTATTGTTGGAAGATACCGTACCGCCCAGGCCATCGATCTGCTTGGGGTCCGGGTCCCCCATGCACTGTAAAAATATTTTATCCCACTCCGACTGGTCTGCCGGTAAGTCCTCCTTATGGAACATGCACCCCTTGCTGGTGCCTCCACGCATAAATACGGTTTTGAATTTTCTCATGATATGCTCCTCCTTGTTAAATGAAATTCATTTATAAAAACTGAAAGATCAGGCTTCCCAACAGCAGTACCACAGCGCCGCCGATCCGGGAAGAGATCTGCGCGTAACTCATTAAGTTCATCCGCTTTGCCGCTCCGAGGACCGCCAGGTCTCCGGCTCCCCCCATATTTGCCATGCACAGTCCCGCCGTGATCGCACATTCCACCGGGTAAAATCCCACGAGCAGGCCAAACAAAGCGGTTCCCAGGACAGCTCCCAGGACGATCAGAATTGTGATCACCAGATTCCCGACACTTAAAACGCCAAGCATCTCATTAAAATCAATCAGCGTGATGCCGCAGCCCACCATCTGGATCCAGATCAGCTTGCTGCCGCAGAACTGCTGGCATTTCTGCGCGCCGCTTTTTAGATTTTCCGGGATTAAGTTTAACACATTGGCAAGGGCCGCAAAAATGATCAGGTAGGCAAAGTTCGGGATTGCCACCCCAAAGATCGACGGGAGCAGCTTCTTTGCCACCAGCTGGGACAGGATAAAGAATCCCGCCGTCAGGAATATCCCCGCCGCCACATCATCCATGGTTACACGGATTTCTTCCTTCTTCTGGATCTCAATATTTTTCCCTTTCCGGACCAGCTCCCCTTTTCCGGTGATGGCCGGAACGATCTCTCCTGCCGCATTCAGGATCACCGCAAAAACCACGGAGACGATATTTCCCACGGCCAGGATCGCCAGCGCAAAGGAAAGGTAGCTGGAAGAATCCTGCCCTGTAACGTCCGCGTAGACCTGGGCCATAGGCACAGCGCCCGCCCCGGCGCCGCCTCCCATGATCGGAAGGACATAGGCGGTCAGGATCTCAACCGGTGATTTACCAAACAGGACTCCGCCAAGCATCCCGCACAAGGCTGCCCCCACAAGGCCGGCCAGAATCGCCGGCAGGTACAGCACGCTGGATTTGATCAGCATATCCCGGTCCAGTCCAAGAAGGCTTCCCACCACCAGGAACGCAATAAACAGATTCAGGAAGCTGTAGTCGTTCATCCATCCCTTAGAGATCGCCACGACGCCCTCCGGCATCATCCCCTTGTAGGTCAGCAGGCCGCACACTAAGAATGCAAGGATCGCGCCTCCGCCGCAGTATTTATTCCAGATCGGGATCCGCTCGCCGATCTCCCCCAGTATGATCCCCAGCGTGAACATAACTGCGATCGCTCCGATCAGCTGATTCGGCACGATCCCATAATAGATCGCCAGCAGTACAACCGCTCCGAAAAATGCAAATATGTACCATTCCATCCCGTATATCTTAAAACCCTTCTTCTCCATTATATCCCCCTGTTCATAAAATACCAAGCATCTTTGCCGGATTTGTCCTGGTCATCTGATCGATCTCTTTCTGGCTGAAGCCCGCGTCATACAGATAATCCACATAAGCTTTGATCGTGCAGAACCACTCCGGGTTCTGCATCTGCCCGCTGTCGGTTGCCACGATGAAATGCTCACAGCCGATCTCCCGCATGGCTTCTGCGTTGTCCTTCAGATTGATCTTGTAATCCCCTCCTCCGATGGGCTGCGCATATACACGCTCCAGAAGCACGCCGTAATCCTTCACGATACGCTTCTGCTGTTCTAAGGTCATTCCCACTATATGGAATTCCGGATGAGTGATCACAATTTTTTCCACCCCTGCGTCCCGGGCCGCTTCTGCTACGGCAAAGCACTCGTCAGCAGAGATATGCCCGGTTTCCAGCACCGCATCATAATCCCGGATCAGACGGAAAATAGCTTGCAGCTCCTCCACTGCCCTGCCATCCTTCACACAGGATACAAAATCGCCTTTGCCTTCCTTTTTACAGTGGTTCTCCGATGTGTTGGTCGGCAGCCATACCACCTTTCCGCCCAGCTTCAGGGCTGTCTCCACCGCCCAGGGATTTAAGCCCCCTACAAACCGGTTCAGCGCGATCCCCCCGAACATCTGGAAATCAGACGAGCCTCCATATTTTTCTTCCTTCACACGGTTTACCAGATACGCCCTGTCCACGGTCGGCACATGATGGGATTTGATCACGACCGCGCGCACCCCGCGCGCAACTGCCGCCTCCATGATCTGAAGGTCATCCATCTTCCGCTCCCTGACATCCGGCGCGGAATGAATGTGCAGATCGATAATTCCTTTTAAACGCCCTGTTTCCATAACCTCCTCCTGTCTTTTCTCATTTGTTAATTTAATTAACATTTGTTACTATCCAGATGATATCATTTTATCATTTGTTTTTCAATATCACATTTGTTTAATAATATTTTTTCTTTTTGTCACATTTGCACAAAATACATACATATGAGATTCCTGTTTGCATTTTCATATGGAATATGGTACAGTTTAACCAAGAAAATCCAACAGGAGGGATACACGTGGACTTTGAAAGACTATCCAAAAAGGAACGGTATGACGCCCTGACCGAGATGGCGGACATGTATTACAATCAGGGGAAAACCCAGGTTGAGATTGCCGATCATTTTGACACCAGCCGCTTTAAAGTGGCAAAGCTGCTTCAGGATGCCAGGAATGAACAGATTGTTGAGATCAAGATCAATTTTTCCAATGAGCGTAACAAATCCATGGAGCAGGAGCTTTTAGATACGCTTCCTCTGAAAAAGGCGATCGTGGTCAACACCCAATACACTCCCTACATTGACAGCCTTCGGCAGGTTGGACAAGTCGGGGCTGCCTATTTAAACAAGCTTTTGGTTCCCAACTCCGTGCTGGGCATCTCCTGGGGCAAGACGATCCAGACCGTGGTCGGGCAGCTTCCGCAGAAAGCCCACAACCCGATCGCCGCCATCCAGCTTGCGGGCTTCATGCCGCTGTCTAATCCGGCCGCTGAGTCCAGGGAACTGGTGCGCGCCGCTGCAGCTGCTTACTTCGGCGCGATCCATTATCTGAACACCCCGTTATACATCAACAGCCCGGAGGTGAGATCCCGGCTGCTGGCAGAGCCGGATATCCACAACACGCTCTGCAAGGCGAAGGAGCTGTCGGTTGTTCTGACCGGAATCGGAGGACGTTCCAGTCTTCCCCTTATCAATCCGGTCTTCCGCCCTTACTTGACCGAGAAGGACATTGCGGCGGCAGAGCACTGCTGCGGCAGTATTTTCGGGTATATATTGGATAAAAATGGACAGATCGCAGACCTTGACCTGAACCGGAAGCTCATGGCTGTACCGGCAGATGACATCCTGGCGGCCCCCCACCGGATTGCCGTAGTATATGGGAGGCATAAGGCACAGATCACGGCCCTGGCTGTCAAGAACCAGTTTATCAACGAACTGGTCACGGACACCGACACGGCCTTGACCCTGTTGGAACATTCATAGAAACACTGACAAAAGCAGAATAAACGGTGACCGTGGTCACCGTCTATTCTGCTTTTGCTTATAACTTACATATGGAATTTATAGTAACAGAAAGCCGTGTAGCTTGGGAATGCTTATCTGTTTCTATTGTAATTGATCAGGCATCCTGCCTTGACGATCTTCTTCTCATCCGGCGTCATGTCGGCGATAAAGAGGCTGATCTCTTTTACACTGTCCCCGATGACGTAGGCTTTTATATCCTTCATATCCCCGTCCAGCGCTTCCCGGATGCCCGGAACGTAGATATAGTCTCCTACCTCAAACTCCGGCTCCGCTTCCATCTGGAACGGCAGCATCCCCCAGTTCATCACGTTGGAACGGTAGCGCTTGGTCGCATACTCCTTACAGATGTTCGCCAGGCCGCCTAATACCCGCTGGCAGCTGGCAGCCTGCTCACGTGCGGAACCGTCGCCCGGCTTCACCGCATAGATCATACTGCCGATCTCCGTCTCAGACGCTTTCACCGCTTCATTTCCCGGAATCGTTTTGATCTTTTCAAATACGCCCTCCAGCTCCGGATCTGCCTTTCTCGGGCAGCTTCCTGCGGCTCTTGCCTTCTCGATCCGGTCCACAGACTTACTTCTGCCCACATATTCCGGGTCTCTTCTGGACAGGGTGAACTCAGCCAGGCCCAGGGGATTGGAACGGTAGGAGGAGGTCTCGCCGGACGGGATCAGCTCATCGGTCGTGGTGACCGGGTCCATGATCTTCGAGCAGACCTTTAACAGGATATTGTCAGTCAGCGGGCTCATCTCCGGCCAGTCCTTGATGTTCGGGCCGTATACCAGCTCGGCGCTCTCATCTTCCTTCTTGTATCCCTGATAGATCCTTGCCTTGTAAACCGCGTCGTCAAACGTGTATTCCGGTACCTTGTAATCATCAACAACCGCAGTGGCCGGGGTGAGAAGTCCGCCATTTGCCGCGGTCGCCGCGATGGAACGTGCGTCCATAAGGGCTACTGCCGCCATCTGGCCTACGCCCGGCTTGGAGCCTTCCCGGTTCGGGAAGTTGCGGGTGGTGTGGCGGATGGAGAAGCCGTTGTTGGCCGGGGTGTCTCCCGCGCCGAAGCAGGGTCCGCAGAATGCAGTCTTTAATACTGCGCCTGCCGCCATCAGATCCGCAACCGCGCCCTTCTTCACCAGGTCGATATAGACTGGCTGAGAGGATGGATATACCGATAAGGAGAACTCATCCGCGCCGCAGCTTGCGCCCCTTAAAATATGAGCCGCTTCCATCACGTTCGTGTAGTTGCCGCCTGCACAGCCCGCGATGATCCCCTGGGTCGCACGCAGCCTTCCGTTTTCGATCTTGTCGGTCATGGAGAAGTTTAAATCCGGGTTGCCGGTAACCTTTGTGGCTTCCACCTCTACGCTTCTCAAAATGTCGCCCAGGTTCGCATTCAGCTCATCAATCTCGTAGGTGTTGCTGGGATGGAACGGCAGGGCGATCATCGGCTTCACGGTGCTTAAGTCCACATATACCACACCGTCGTAGTACGCGACATCAGCCGGGTTCAGCTCCTTATAATCCTCGCCCCTGCCGTGGGCTGTCAAATATTCCCTTGTATCCCCATCCGTTCTCCAGATGGAGGACAGACAGGTAGTCTCTGTAGTCATGACGTCCACGCCGTTGCGGAAGTCGGTGGTCATGGAAGAAACTCCCGGTCCCACAAACTCCATTACCTTATTCTTCACATAGCCGCATTTGAACACGGAACCGATGATCGCAAGGGCGATATCCTGAGGACCAACGCCCGGGTTCGGCGCCCCGTCCAGATAAATAGCGATCACGCCGGGATAGCTGATATCGTATGTATCACACAGAAGCTGTTTTACCAGCTCGCCGCCGCCCTCGCCGATGGCCATGGTACCCAGGGCGCCGTAGCGGGTATGGCTGTCGGAGCCAAGGATCATCCTGCCGCAGCCTGCCATCATCTCACGCATATACTGGTGAATGACCGCAATATGCGGAGGAACAAAGATACCGCCGTACTTCTTGCAGGCAGACAGGCCAAATATATGATCGTCCTCATTGATCGTTCCGCCTACGGCACAGAGAGAGTTGTGACAGTTGGTGAGCACATAGGGGAGTGGGAACTTCTCCATACCGGACGCCTTTGCCGTCTGGATGATCCCCACAAAGGTGATATCATGAGAAGTCATGGAATCAAATTTGATCTTCAGCTTTTCCATATCCCCGGACGTATTGTGTTTCTCAAGGATCGAATAAGCGATCGTGCCTTTTCTTGCCTCTTCCTTATTTGCCTCTCTTCCTGTAAGCGCAGCAACCTTCCCTGACTCTGCTTCCGCAACCAGCTCTGTCCCGTTTACCAGATATGCGCCGCCTTCGTACAGCTTTACCATTTTGACTTTCCTCCTGAATGAGCATTTTTCGTGTTTCTTGTTAGTTACAGTATGCACGATTTCTACTCATTGGTCAAATACTATAATCATGATAAACTGTATAGCTTTTACCTATACCTTTTTTATACTGCCGCCTCTCTTGCGCTCATAAGCCTCAGCACATAAACTGTCGTATAGACCGCCATGATGCCGGACACCACCGGCGCCACCATGCCGATCACGCCGAGATTTTCCGGCACGTACCGGCAGACCAGGTAGATCAGGGGGACGCGCAGCACCAGGGCGCCGAAGCAGCAGCTGAGCATCGTGAAGATGGTCCTGCTGCGCCCGTTTAAGTAGCCGTTCATGGCGAACACCAGGAGCACGCACAGATAATCATAGCTGCAGGTCTTAAAAAACGGGATTCCCGCAGCGATGACAGATGCATCCTTTGTAAACACACCGATCATGGTCTCCGGCGAGAACTGCGCCCACAAAAAGAATGCAAAAGAAAACGGCGCTGCTGCCATAATGCCGACCCACAGGGACCGGTTCATCCTCTCATGCTTCCCCGCGCCATAGTTCTGAGCCACGATGGACGCCAAAGCGCTGGCAATGGAGGTGGCCGGCAGCATGGCGAACACGTCGTATTTGCTGGCGATCCCCACCGCAGAGGCCGCCGAGACCCCGAGGGCATTGGTCACAGAGGTCAGATAGAGAAAGGAAAACCGCACCATGCATTCCTGCAGAGAGATGGGGATCCCGATCCGCATCAGCTCCCTCACCTTCTGACCATGAATCCTGAAATTAGACAGATGGAATTTAAAAATAAAATCCCTACGATTCAAATATACCATGGCGCATACCATGGAAAATCCCTGGGAAGCAATGGTCGCCAGAGCCGTCCCCTTCACGCCCATACCGAAATATTTTACCAGGATAATATCTCCCGCCACATTCATGCAGCCTGCGATCGCCACAAAAAGCAGGGGGCTTTTGGAATCCCCGTAACCCCTTAAGACCGCGCTGATGGCATTGTAGCCGCAGATGAACACCACGCCGCATGCACAGACATTCACATACTGCTTCGCCTGCGCAAACGCCTCCTCCGGCGTCTTTAGGATCCGCAGCACCGGAACTGTAAATAGAAACAGCAGCACCGACAGTACCACGCCGGTCATAAAAAACAGGCACAGGCTGGTGCTGATGGTCTCCTTCACATCCTCCGGCCGTTTCCTGCCCACATAGCTGCCCACCATCACCGTCCCGCTCATGGTCAGCCCTGAGATAATACTGGTGATGATCTGGGTGACCTGGGTACCCGTGGAGACCGCCGCCACCGCCTCCTTCTCACAGTACCATCCCACGATCATCAGATCCACCGCACCGTAAAGGGCCTGGATCAAATTGGCCAGCAGAAACGGGATGGCAAACAAAATAACCGTTCTGATCAGGCTTCCCTTTGTCAAATCATTACTACCGCTCATGTCTTTTTACTCCTGTCGTATTTCTGTTCTGAAATCCCGATATCTGCCGCTGCAGATCTTTTTTCGGATTTTCTCTACGGAACAAGATAAACCCTCCAGTAACTGGAGGGTCAAGAGTTTTTTACTATTTTTTTCAATTTTGGGGAAATAGTACAATCATTGTTATCCTGCTGCCACCGGGACCTGCAGCTCCGTCACATATTTTTCCAGCTGGCTGGTGATGCCGGAATCGATCAGGGTGATCTCCACCGAATCCCCCGCTACGGTATATCCCTGCCGCGCCAGTTCATCCAGCAGACGGATATAATACCCGGCCGACTCCTTGTGGGTCCCCCTAAAACGCACCGTGATATACGTTCCCGCCGGAAGCACACGCCTCTCGCCGTGATAGCTGTCGCCTTCCTCCAGCACGACGAAAAGAGAAGAAAAACCGTCGAACCGCCGCCGCTTTAAGTCCTCCCGGCTCACCGATACTCCGACCTTTCCCAAGAAGATGGCGTCTGCCAGCTCATTGCGGCTGTCCAAGTCCCGGATGGACACCTCCAAGTCAGCGGCCACCGGGATCTCTCTTTTCAGGATCACAAGCTCCCGCCTGGGAAACTCCCGCATGGCGATCCGCTCATACACCGTCTCCATGGCGTCCTCCAGCTGCGAGATGCGCGCATCGACCTTTTTCCCGATCCGATCCAGAAGCTCCTGCTTCTTCCGAACGTTCTCCCGCTGCTCCCGGAACATCTCCACCACCGTGTCCACTTCCCGGTGGGCAAAAAACCGGGAGATCTGAGCCAGCGGCATGTCCAGGGCGCGCATATACCGGATCGTATTGATCCGCTCAAACTGCCTGGTGGAATAATAACGATAGCCGGTATCACTGTCCACATATTCCGGCTTCAAAAGCCCGATCTCATCGTAATACCGCAGCGTCCGGATATTCATCTGAAACAGCCGCGACACTTCTCCTATGGTAAATAAATCTTTCATCTCCGTGTCTCCTGCATGGAAAGCAGCTTGTCCAGATACACCGACTTCATCTGCCTGCTGGCAAGGGCCTGTTTCACCGGCGGAAGCTTAAGGATCGCGCCAAGCGCCGCAGCCAGCGCCCGGTGGTTGGCAAACGCCTGGTTGTCGAAGATCAGATTGGGAAGGGTCCCCTTCTCAATGGCCTGCAGTACAAATCGGTGGGTACTGTTGACCGGAGTGATAACCTGTTCCGGCCTCCGTTTCAGCTCGATGGCCTTCGTGGGACAATTGCGGGCGCAGACGCCGCAGCCTAAACAGATATCCTGATCCACCACCGCTTTCCTGCCCTCATCTGCCGCCTCGTCCGTTTTCACCTTCCCCTTCACGGAGATCGCAAAAACCGGACACACCTTCTCACATTTCCCACAGCCTACGCATTTGTCCGCCAAAACCTCCGGGATATAGTTGGTGGTGGCGACCGGCTGCATGGGGGCGAATTTCCTTGCCGCCTGCAAAGCCTCGCAGCAGCATCCGCAGCAGTTGCAGATAAACGCCGGGTGCTCCCGCACATTCTCACCGATCTGCACCAGATTGCTGGCGTAGGAACGCTCCAGCGCGTCCATTGCCTCCTCTCTGGAGATCAGCCTTGCATAGTCGTTGTGCTGCGCCAGGGACCGCGCCACATTGTCAAAGGTCAGGCACACATCCCAGGGCGCATTGATCTCACAGGGGTGGCCCGCATGGGACATCTTATGGCGGCAGTAACACAGGCCCAGGCCAATGTACTCCGCCTCCTCTATGATATGGGTCGCCCGCTCATAGTCCAGGATGTGGTTTGCCTTGTCGCTCAGCAGGACCGGCTCCTGCACATAGACGCGCCCCAGCTTTGTCTCTGTGGCATAGAACAGATCCTTGATAAAATCCTCCTCCACATTCATATACTGGTAGTAAAGCTCCGCCAGATACTGCTGGTCGATATCCCCGCGTGTCCGCATCAGTGCAAACTCAATAAAGCCTGCCATGGGCGGCGGCATCACAAACTTCCGCTCCCCATTGTGCCAGGAATCCACCAAAAGCGCCTTGCCGCAGAGATGGTCCAGCAGCTTTTCCGCCTTATATTCCGAGGTCCCCCAGACCTTCGCCGCCTTTTTTATGGTGAAGGGGCGGACCGGGAGAAGAGCCACCCATTTTGCCTCTTTTTCCGTGTAGAGAACCTGGAGGATCTTATAGAGAGTCTCCGATTCCGGCGCTCCCTGGGTGAACCAGTTGATCCTGTCGCCAAGACTCCGGTATGCGTCACGCGTGGTCAAATGTCCCATCGTTCATGCCTTCTTTCTTCTAATTTGATTCTTTTTTCTTCCGCCTCTCATGAAGACTTTTTCTGCCGGGCATCCTCCGCCATCAGCCATGCGCTTAAATCCCGCATCCTGCACAGCGCGTCCCGCCGCCCGATGTCATAGACCTCCTGGAGCCGGTTCGGATCGTGCTCCGTCCTTCCGATGGAAAGCTCCCTGCTGGGCCGGATCACGAAAATCTCCCCCGCCTGCTCCAGTTCCTCGATCCGGCGGATCGTCTCATTGTAGGTGTTGTGCCTGTTCTCAAGCGCTTTCACGAACTTCGGATACTTCCGGTACACGATGCCTGCCAGCCGTGTGCTCTCCGGTTCCTTCCGGTAGCCTCTATGTCTGGTCAGGACCACCACTGTTTTCTCAAAGCCCATCTGCCTGAAGGCCATCACCGGAATGCTGTCGCAGCAGCCGCCGTCCAAAAGCTTCATCCCATCCATCTCTACAGTACGGGAAACATAGGGCAGGGAGGCCGACGCGCGCATAAGGTCAATCTGCTTTTTCATATCATGGATGCGCAGATACTCTGCATTTCCCGTCTCTAAGTTACTGCATGTCACATAAAACTCCGTACCGGAACGATTGAACGCCGCATAATCATATGGGTCCAGCTTCTCCGGCAGGTCGTGGTAACAGAACCTCTCCCCCGCAATGTCTCCGGTCCGTAAAAGATTCCAGAAGCTCATGAACCGTTTGTCCCTGCTGTATTTTTTATAATAGCGGATGCTGCGCCCTTTCTGCTCCGAAACAAAGGAACATCCATGGATCGCCCCGGCCGACACTCCGATCACTCCGTCAAAGGAGATCCCGTGCTCCAGAAATACATCCAGCACACCGGCGGAGTAGATTCCCCGCATGCCGCCTCCTTCCAAAACCAGTCCTGTCTTTTTAAGTCCCATCTCATGTCACCCTTTCTGTCATGTTATCTATAATCCGGATTCCAGCCTTTTTGCAAGACCGGACTTTAAAATAAACTCATCGATGATCCCATTTTTCAGATACCATCCAAACTGCTCATCCTCTGTTCCGCTCATGAGGATCAGGCGGATGCCGGGATCCAGCCTGCGGACCAGCTCTGCAAACTCCAGTCCGTTCATGGACGGCATATCAAAATCCGTCAGGATACAGTCACAGTAATCCCGGCGGTTCTGTAGCTTTGCCAGCGCTACCGCCGGATGACTGTAACACTCCACCACACAGCGCTGCCGCTTCAGCCTGGCCTCCAGAGCTTTTAGGATCTCCGGGTCATCATCCACCACGACAAAGCGAACCGCAGGTTTATGCCCGGCTGCCTTTCTTTCCTCTGTTTCCGGTTCTGTCAGCGGAAAATACAGACGGAAAACCGTCCCTTTCCCCGGTTCGCTCTCAACCCTGATCTGCCCTCCCACAGAAAGCATCACATTGCGGATCACAGAAAGCCCGAGCCCGGTTCCTTTCCCGCTGCGCTTTGTAGTGTAGAATGGCTCAAAGATCTTGCTGAGCGTCTCTTCTTTGATGCCGCATCCGGTGTCCGAGACAGACAGGCACGCCCAGTCTGTTCCTGTACCGTCTGCACTGGCGTCCCTTATAGCCTCGCCCGCCGTTTTGACCAGCCTCACCGTCAGACTTCCCGCGCTGCCTTCCATGGCATGGTAAGCGTTGCTGCAGAGGTTCATCAGGATATGCTCTGCCATCCCGTGTTTCCCCCTCACGTACAGCGGGCCTTCCTCCAGCTCCGTCTGAAAGGAGATCTGTTCCGGCGTAAGCCGCCGGACCATATCTGCCGCTTTCTTGACCTCCGCTGACAGATCCAGGACCATCAGCCCGGCCCCGGTATCCTGCCTGCTGAAATCCAGAAGTTTCCTTGACAGGTCCGCAGCCTGTCCCGCCGCGTCCAGGACGCCCTCCACAAGCTTATGGTTCTCCCCGTTTATGGAGGCGTCCTCCTTTAACATCTCACCGTACAGCAGCACTGGAGTTAAATAGTTATTGAACTCATGGGCAATATGGCTGCTCATCTGGCCGATGGACTGCAGTCTCTGGTAATGCTGGATCTCATCTTCCTTCCGGCGCAGCAGCTCCATGCCCTCGTTGATCTCTTTTAAGTAAGCGATCTCCTTTTTCTGGCTTTCCGAACGCATCAGGCTCCGGGTCATCACAAACACAAAGCCTCCCGCCAACAGAATAAACAGGCCGCTCATTCCCAAAAGTCTCAGCAGCATCCTGTTAAGGGGGCCATTCAGCTCCTTAAACGGCAGCGTACTGTTGACGATCCAGGTCTCTCCTGGAAGCCGGACCGTAGTGTACGCCACGATCCGCTGCTCCGGCGCCAGGTTTTCGTCATCCCACACATAAGACCGGATGACAGCCACACCCTCCGGCTGTATCTCCTGCATATGGATCCACTCGAACAGATCTGTCAGATCCAGCTGCGGATACTTCCTGCTCCGGTCATAGACCGCATCCATCCCGATCTGGCTGGGCGCATGATGCATGATGATAGAAAGCTCGCTGTCCTTAACGACCGAATATCCGCCCTGCCCAATCTTCACCGGCTCCACGATCCGGGTATAGATCTGATCCAGATCCATGGCATAGACAGCCGTATACTCCTCGCCGTCCCACCCAAAGCTTCGGGAAACATACATCTCATAATGATCTCCGCAAAGCCTCTTGCCGCAGATGGACGCCCCTTTCTCCCCGCCAAGCCACTGATGCCCAAAATCCATGGACCCCTGCTGGAACATCAGGCTCCCATCCTTATGATAACATGCCATAGCGGTATACAGCCCGTCTTTCCGGTTTAAAAATGCTTCTGCCGCCTGCTTCGCAGCATTCTTCGGCCCTCCCTCCCCGCCTCCTGTCTCAAGCAGGGAAAAATACAGGTCGATATTGTCAAGCTCCTGCTCCACAAAATTGACCAGGCTGGTCCCCACTGTCTTCGCCATGGTAAGCAGCTGCTCCTGTTCCGTTTCGATCAGCTCCCGCCGGTACTGGTTATAGGACCAGACGCCAATGCTCCCGATCACAGCTGTTGCCAAAATTGTCCCAAGGATCCCCAGGATCAGGATACGATTTCTGTAAAATGCTTCCTTCCAGTTCTGTTTTTCTCTGTTATCTGCCATCGAATATGTACCCGATTCCCCTGACGGTCCTTAAATATACCGGATTGCGGCTGTCTTTTTCTATTTTCTCCCGCACCCGCTTCATATATACCATGATCGTATTGTCATCCACAACATTTTCATTCCACACCTGGCGGTAGAGCTGTTCCCTGGTAAATACCTGGCCCGGGTGCTCCATGAAGAACCGGAACAATGCCAGTTCTCTTGCCGTAAAGGGAAGGAGCGCCCCGTCCTTATAGCACTCCAGCTTCATCAGGTCAAAGGTGAACGGCCCCACCGTGATATGATTCTGCCGCTGCCTGCTGTAGATGCTGTTCCTGCGTATGAGCGCCTTCACCTTCTGGATCAGCACCGACAAGTGAAATGGCTTCGTCAGGTAATCATCCGCGCCCAGTCCAAGTCCCAGCACCTGGTCCATCTCCTCCTGCCTGCCGCTGAGCATCAGCACCGGCGTCAGGTTGTGGTCTGAACGCAGCTTCTGCAAGATCATATACCCATCCATATCCTGCATCATCACATCCAGCACGATCAGGTCATAGACCCGCTCTTCCAAAAGCTCCAGGGCCTCCCGTCCTCCTGACGCCTCCTCCACCAGCATCCCCTCCCGGGTAAATGCAGTCTTAAGCGCCATGCGGACAGAAAGCTCGTCATCTACCACAAGAATTTTCTCATTTGCCACGTTTTTCGCTCCCCCTGTTTTAAAGCCATAGTAAAATTATAACGTTTTCATCCTTTAAGTGCAATCCATATTTGCCCGGAGCCGGAAATTCCATCCAGCCAGGACGCAGTTACCAGTATACCACAAAAGCGATACGGAAAAGCAGATATTCTGCTTCCCGTACCGCAATGATACTTCTGTGATAAACCGGATTTATAACGGAATGATCCCAAAGATCACGCCGATCACCAGCATGCAGAGGCTGACCACCCAGTAAACCGGAATACTGAATTTCATGTGGTCCTTCAATTCCGTGTCCGCCAGTCCAATAGCAAGATAGGTGGCCGGAACCAGCGGACTGACCATCAGCGCCAGATTCTTGCCGATCACCATTGTAAGTGCTGTGCTTAAAGATGCGACCCCATAAGTTTCTCCTACCTGCATGACAAGCGGCATGATGCCATAGAAATACGCGTCTGTGCCGATGCACAAGCCCAGCGGCAATGCCAGGATACCAAAGATAATATGGATAAACTGCCCCAAAAATCCAGGGATCACACCCATGATCGCATTGGCCATCTCAGTCAGCATCCCGGTACCGTCAAAGATTCCCACCATGGCCCCCGCACTGAACAGAGTGGCGGAGATGATCAGCGCTGCCGGAGCATGCTTCTTGATCAGTTTATCCTGAACCTTCAGGCTCGGATAGTTGACTGCCAGAGCCAGGCACAGCGCAACCAGGAATGCCACATAGCTGGTGACCACACCCACTGACAGGATCGCAACCAGGCCGATGGTCAGCGCCAGGTTGAAGATCAGAAGCTTCGGCCGTCTGAGTGCTTCTTCCTCGTCCTTTGCCTTCTGGTCCTGGGCAACCACTTCCCCTTTGCCTGCTCCTGCGCCCTTCTTCACGGCAAACATGCCCAGGAGGACAGCCAGAACAATATTGAAGATAAGACCCACGATCTGGATCGGGATCAGGATATGCCACAGCTCATTGGCGTCCATAGCCAGAACCGTCGCGGCCCTTGCCACCGGGCCTCCCCACGGAAGCAGGTTCATAACCCCCATACAGGCCCCTGTCAGACATAAAAGGATCCTTGTGTCGATCTTCATCGCCTTGTAAACCGGATACAGAGCCGGTATGGTGATCAGGACCGTGGTGGCTGTGGTGCCGTCCAGGTGGGCGATCGTCGCGATAACCGCCGTTGCGACTGTGACGGCGATCACGTTATTTCCCGCCTTCTTCACCAGGAAGTTGACGATCACGTCGAACATTCCGGTGTCCGACATCACGCCAAAATAGATGACAGAAAAGATAAACAGGATTCCGTTGCTGGTTGTGGTACTGATCCCGTCCTTGATGAACCCGGCTACCTCCACCGGCCCATAACCAAGAAGCAGCGCCGCCGCTGTTGGAATCAGCGCCAGCACAACGATCGGTGACATTTTCCCTTTCAGGAGCAGAACTACGATCAGTACGATCATGGCAAATCCGACTAAAGCTATCATTTGTTTCCCCCTCATTTCTTTTTGATAATCCCATAATAAAAAACCAGCCTGAATAGATCCTGACTGGTTTCTTACAATCTGTTAAGAAGGGAAATTCTTTGTCCACTGCTCTGCCGTTTTCAGCCGGCTGTAAAACTCTTCATAGAACCCGCCGCCGGGCTGGTATTCCGTCAAATAAAAGTTCTGGAGCACATACATACTGATCTCTTTTGCCGTCTGAGCCTGACTCTGCATCATTTCCTGCAGGCTCTTTAAAAAATAATGCCAGTCAACGATATACCGGTCATACCGCGCCGCGTCCGGCGTATCGATCCATTTGCGCACCTTGACCTTGGTGCGGTTCTCCTTCCTGCATTCGTGGATCTGAAGGAAATACGAAAAACTGCCGTCCTCATAGCACCGCCCCAGCGGAAACAGACGACAGATGCCCGGACGGTACGGGTGAATGGAGCACCTGCCTCCCTCATTTAAGAAAGAACAGCTCTCCTCCTCCCCCTTCATCCCCAGATTGGGGAGAATGATCCCATCCACCACATGGAGTTCCAAGTTCTCCGCCAATAGCTGCTGGGGACTTTTCTTCAGTCCCGCCGTCATGCGGTATATGTCATATGGGTCCAGCACAATGGATTCCCCCATCCCGCGGCAGCAGGAGGAGCAGCCGCTGCAGTCATCGCAGCCCACCTTTGCCATATCGTTCAGACTGTATTTTCTGCCGTCGGAGATTTCCTCCAGGCTCACTTCTCTAAGCATCCTTTTTATCCTCTTTCCCACCGTATTATCATTCTCTTTTAGAGGGAGCCGGCATGATCAGCCGTCTCCCTGTTCCGCTACAGCTATCATAGCATTTTATAACCGAATCCGAAATACTTTTTTTATTTCCTGTTCACAGTTTTTTCACAATCAAATTAGCACTCACCTATTGACAGTGCTAACAATTCGTGATATAGTACTGTTAGAACAAATAAAACAAAGCAAGCAGAGCAGAGGTTTTGAAGAAACCTCCCCCTGCTCACAATAAGGAGGTAAAGCATATGTTATTCACACCATCAAGAAGAAACTATGGATTCGATGTATTTGACGACTTTTTTAACGACCCGTTCTTTACCACCCCCGCCCGCGGCAACAACAATACGCTGATGCGTACAGATATCAAGGACGACGGCGCCAACTACCTGCTGGAGATGGAGCTTCCGGGCTTCAAGAAAGAGGACATCAAGGCAGAGCTGAAGGACGGCTATCTCACCATCTCCGCCACCCACGAGGAGAACAAAGATGAGAAAGACGCGAACGGCAAACTGCTGCGGCAGGAACGCTACAGCGGCTCCTGCAAGAGAAGCTTCTATGTAGGCGAGGCCCTGAAGCAGGAAGATATCCGCGCTGGTTTTGAGAACGGAATCTTAAAGCTTCAATTCCCGAAAGAAGCGCCGAAGCAGGTCGAGGAAACACCGAAATATATCCAGATTGAAGGCTGACCCCCTCTCCTTTCACCAATCATCACACACAGCCCCCGCACGGACAGGCATATCCGTGCGGGGGCTGTAGTTTGTACCTGCATTTCTTTTATGGTCCTCAGTCTCTCAATCCCGGCTTTCATTTTCCAGGATATGCTCCAGCAGTCCGCTGCAGCCATCCATCACATCCTGGTAGGTAGCCTCAAAATCCCCCGTATACCATGGGTCAGCCACATCGCGTCCGGTATTCTTAAGAACATTCTTTCCATCCGTTCTTTTGCTGTTGGAAAAGTCCAACAGCTTGTAGACTTTCCCCTCCGGGTCTCCCCCCAACATCCGCAGCATATTGCGGATATTCCAGTCGTCCATGCCGATCAGATAATCATATGCGGCGTAGTCTGACTTCTTTAGCTGTACGGCAGTCTTTCCAGCTACACTGATGCCCTCCCGCTTCAGCCGCTCCCTGGTCCCCCGGTGTACCGGGTTGCCGATCTCCTCGGTGCTGGTGGCGGCAGAGGATATATGAAAATGCTCCGCAAGTCCTATTTTTTCTACCATATCTTTCATGACGAACTCGGCCATTGGGCTTCTGCAAATATTTCCATGGCACGTAAAAAGCACATTCCAACATTTATTATTGTCTTTTCTCATTTAAAATCCCCTTCCCCGGAACCGTAAACACGGACACATCCACACCCTCCAACTCCAACAGCCTTATCTTTTTCTCGACCCCTCCGGCGTAACCGGTCAAACTTCCATTGGCGCCCACCAGTCTGTGGCAAGGTATTATGATTGATATGGGATTATGCCCCACCGCTCCCCCAACCGCTTGGGCCGACATGGTCTTTTTTTGAAGCTTCTCTGCCATCTTCGCGGCAATCGCCCCATAAGTCGTGACCTCCCCATAGGGGATCTCACAGAGCAGCTTCCAAACCTCCTGTCGAAAATCACTTCCGGCAGGTGAGAGAGACAGTTCCATGATCTCCGGCTTTTCTCCCGCAAAATAGCGGTCCAGCCAGTCTTTTACCATATAAAATACTGGAAGCTTATCTTCTGAGACCACTTTTCCGGAAGCTAATTCCAACTTTATGGCTCCGCCAAAATACTTCTGGTCTTTCATCCACAGGCCGACAAGATGTACTCCGTCACTTGCCAGTGTCAGCTGTCCTATGGGAGAATCATAATTTGTCATGTAATACATATGGATATCCTCCTTAAGTGTCCAGGCATATATTCTCACTAAGTTCAGCCTGCGCCTTGCGGCTTGTCTTCATTATCTGTTCATATTATATCATAAAAACCTTAAAAACTCCTCCCTTTTATGAATAACTCCCTGCAATATCTACAATATCCGCACCTTCCAGGATAACCAAAAACCGCTGCAAACACAGATACACAATCTGCATTTACAACGGCTCCACATTTCAAAACCTTCTTATCTGCCTCAACGTTCCATCATGCTTGGCATCCTCAGAATTCTCTGCGCCTGATCACCCGCGCCGGAACCCCCACTGCAGTCGCACGGTCCGGGATCTCCCTGACTACAGCCGCTCCCGCACCGATTATGGCTTCTTCACCGATCCCAACCTCATCCTTCACACTTGCGCCCACGCCAATGAACGACTTCCGGCCTATCCTGCAATGGCCGGCAACAGCCGCATTGGGACAGACATTCACAAAATCTCCAACCATACAGTCATGCTCCACAACTGCGCCGGTATTTATGATGCAGCTCTTACCGACCGACGCATGGGTGTGGATGACAGCATATGCAAATACCATACAGCCCTTTTCCAAATTCGCTGATGGACTGATGAATGCCAACGGATGGATGACAGAAGCCAATGATACTCCCATAGACTCCAGGACAGCGCACTTTGCTTCCCGGATATCATTATCCCCTGTCGCCACGATCACTTCGTCATAGGAATGGAAGAAGCATTCCGGTTCTATGTCTTCCTCCCGGTACAGCCTGCAGCCCTCCATAAGACGGCTCCCCCGCTCTTTTATTTCCAGAAAATCAATTCTGCCGTATTGGTTCATTGACAGGGCACAGTCCAGGGTCACCATCCCCTGGTCGCCAGCCCCCCAGATCAACAAGCTTTTCAACCTCTGCCACCTACCTTAACTGGATTGTCTCAACAAAGTTAAGCGGAATCCCCTTCAATATCTCACCGGCCTTTCTCTCTCTGTCTGCTTCCTGAAACGCAATCGGAGTGTGGGCGTCATAGCCATACAGCACCTTACATCCGTAGGAAGCCGCGATCTCCCAGAATTCCCGGAACGGGTAGGGATACCGCTCCTCCCGGATGTCTGGCCTGTCATAGAAGGCATAAGTCTTTTTCCCATAATGAAATCCATTTAGATTGATCTCCAGAGGTACATCATATTGGATGCTGGCTTTTGCGATCCGATGGGCTGCCTCCTCGCAGGCTTTGGAAAAAAAACGCCTCCCCAGCAAATAATAATCCGGATGCGCTACGCAGGTTATAAAATCCTTTGCCAGAGCCTGCTCAATCTGTTTTGTATAAAACAGGACATCCTCATCAGAGCAAAAACAGTCATACTCATAACCGATGAACTTACAGTGCTGGCCCAATATCATATAATCACATTCCCGCCTCATCTGCATCAGATACTCCTCATGGTCCTCCATATACTCCACTTCATATCCGGTCCTGATCGTGATCTGGTTGCTGAATATCCTTTGCAGCCGACCGATCGATGACAGATACTCTTCCTTATGTTCATAAAACATCCGGCAGTCCGGGCGCCTAAGCTCCACAAAAGGAATATGCTCGCTGAACCCTAACATTTCAAATCCTGCCTCCACTGCGCTCTGGATATACTGGATATCCAGTCCCTCCGCATGGCCGCATCTCGCTGTGTGCGTATGAAGATTAAACTTCTGTTTTCCCATCACAGAGCTCTCCTTTCCGGCAGTTTCACCAGCCTTTCGTCCATCCCTGGCGCAAACACCGCTTCTCCCAGCCGGATGGAGGGTTTTGTTTTTCCATGAAAATCGCTGCCGCAGGTGACTATCCTTCCATTCTCCGCCGCCTTTTGATAGAAAAACCGCGACAGCTCAGGAGTATGGTAGCTGGAAAAAGCCTCTACTCCTTCTACCCCCAGTGAAAGGATCCCATCCAGCAAATGCTCCCTTCCTCTTAAATTCACGCCTGGGTGTGCTAAAACCGCGGTCCCATGATTCCTGTGGATCATATCAACGATCTCTTTCATGGGCGGAAAATCAATCTTCACATAACAGGATTTGCCCTGGGAATAAAAATCCCAATAGAAATTCACATAGGGATTGCTGCTGCGCGGGCCTCCGGGCCGGTATGCATCTAACAGCGGATGATCCGCATATTCCGGCATGCCAAGCAGCACCTCGGCGAACATCTCCCCCGTCCATACATCCTTCCGGTAGCATCCCCTGGATACTTCCTGCATATCCTGTTCCGTCACCTTCTCAAAACCCAGCTTCTGCGTTTTTTTGAGCATCACCTGTGACGCTCTGATATTCTGCCTCTCTACACTGCTCTCAATCTGACTAAAATCACTGCTGTCAAAATCAATCCCGTATCCAAGCACATGGAAATTCACACCTTCGTATACACAGTCGATCTCCACCCCCGGAATACAAGTGATCCCCTTTTCCCTCGCAGCCTCCAGCGCTTCCGGTACTCCCCGAACGCAGTTATGGTCCGTAATGGACATGGTTTCAATTCCCTGTGCCGCACACTGTTCCACCAGCTCTGCCGGTGTGTATTCCCCATCATCACTGTAGCGGCTGTGCATATGCAGATCAATCATAAACGGCCTCCCTCACACATGAAGTTATTTTCCGGATCAAGTTTTCGTGCATGACCACCATCAGTACCAGAGCAAGCAGCAGATAAAATGGCAGCAGCGCAACACTTATATGATTTGCGATCAGCCCGAAAAGAGGCGGCATCAGGCAGGTTCCCACATAAGCGCTTGCCATCTGTACCCCGATGACTGCCTGCGATTTGTCTGCGCCGAAATTGTCCGGTGTGGCATGGATGATACATGGATAGATCGGGGCACATCCAAGCCCGATCATCACCAGCCCCACAAGCGGCAGGTATCCGCCAAATGGTAAGAGCAGAGCGGCAATCCCTGCCGCCGCCATCCCCTGTCCAAGACGGATCATCTGCACATCGGTAAATTTTATGGTCAAAAAACCGCTGAGCGCCCTGCCCGCCGTGATCCCAATGAAAAACAGGCTGGCAAAGCCGGCTGCCGTCTCCGCAGAGATCCCGCGATGCAGCACAAGGTAACTGCTCGCCCAAAGCCCTGCGGTCTGTTCCAGTGCACAGTAGCAGAAAAATGTCACCATGATCTCCTTTGCTCCCCGGATCTTCATGATCTGAGGCAGTGTAAGGGGCGCTTCCACGTAATTCCCAATCGGATTTTGCCGGTCCGCTGTACTCCCCATATCAGCTGTATCTGCCGCAGGTGAGGCTTCCGGCACAACAGTCTCCGGCTCCGAAGCCATGCCTCTCCGTTTCTTCCACAAAGGCAGGCTCACAAACAGAACCGCCGTGAGTCCGATCTGAAGGACAGCGATCGTGAGATATCCTGCGTTCCACCCTTTTCCTCCCGTCAGCGCGCTCCCCATGACATACGGTCCCAAAGAGGCTCCGACGCCCCACATGCAGTGAAGCCAGCTCATATGGCGGCTCGCATAGTGCAGGGCCACGTAATTGTTGAGGGATGCGTCCACGCTCCCTGCTCCAAGGCCATAGGGAACTGCCCACAGGCACAGTATCCAAAAAGAGTGGCTGGTATAAAATCCGAACAGGGCAAAAGCCGTCATAGCTACGCTGATCGCTGTAACTTTTCCTGTTCCAAGGCTCCTGGTAAGCCGGTCGCTCTGAAGACTGGATACAACAGTACCCAAAGCGATGATCATAGAAATAATGCCTGCATAGGAAACCGGTACGCCAAATTCACCGTACATGGACGGCCAGGCTGACCCCAGCAGGGAGTCCGGAAGCCCCAGACTGATAAAAGACAGATAAATAACTGCTAAAAGTAAATGTGCCATATTGTATTCCTCCTCAACCTCTGCTATGATTATACCAGCAAAACACTCCGATATATAGAAAGAAACCGCCTATTATCTATGACAAAACCGTCAAACCAGAGCATCACCTGATGATATTGGCACATTTAACAGCCTGAAGGGAGAATATCATGGCGCTTTCCGCATGCAATACCAAAACAGACCCGCAGGGCCGGGAGCTGATCGAACACGGCACCGCTCTGTTTCCAGTGGCCTGCTATCATGACAACCTGGCCGTAGAGGAGGTCCCCTGGCACTGGCACGAAGCCCTGGAGGTCGCCGTTGTGACCGAGGGACGGTCTGTCATGGCCGCAGGCACGGAAAAGTATGTCCTTTCAAAGGGAGATGCCTTTTTTATCAATGGAGGAGTCCTCCACGCCATGTGGGATGCAGACAATTCCAGAAGCCGCTATCACTCCGTAGTTTTTCATCCGAGGCTGGTGGGGGGCAGCGTGGACAGTATTTTCTGGCAGGATTATATTCAGCCCCTGCTTGACACCCCGTCCCTAAAGAGTGTCATCTTTGATTCTACCGCCCCCTGGCACCAAGAAGCGGCTGACGCCATTGAAACTGCCTGGCAGAGCTGCGTAGCAGAGCTTCCCGGATATGAGTTCTCCGTCCGGGCCGCCCTGTCGCAGCTGATCTTTCTGCTCTCCAGCCACCACCCGGTCCCCCGGAGCCTGCCATCAGAAAAAGCGCTCCGCGATGGGGAGCGCATTAAGATCATGCTTCAATATATTCAGGAACATTATTTCGTGGAGTTAACTACAGCTATGATCGCCGGAAGCGCCATGATCAGCGAGAGTGAGTGCCTGCGGTGCTTCCACAACACGATCGGCACCCCGCCGATCAAATATGTCAAACAGTTCCGGATCCAGGAAGCCGCAAGGCTGCTGGCTGCGACCAATCAGAAGATCGCAGATATAGGCGCACAGTGCGGATTTCCTGACACCAGCTATTTCACAAGGACCTTTCGGGAAATGAAGGACTGCACACCGGGAGAATACAGGAAACAGTTTATCAATCTGCAAGCGCAATCATCTGCGCCGCTACCGTCTCTGCTTCCTCCTCGGTGAAGTACCCACACGCCTCCATCCGGCGCAGAACCTGCTGCTGGCGTCTCTCTGCCAGCTCCGGGTTCTTGCTGGGGGCATACTTGGAGGGTGCGTTGGGCACTCCCGCTAAAAGGGTGCTCTCATACTCGTTCATCTGGGACGGCGCTTTTCCAAAGTATCCCCGGCTTGCCTCCCCGATGCTGTAATATCCGTCTCCAAAGTAAATACTGTTCACGTACAGCTCCAGGATCTCATCCTTGCTGTAATTCTTCTCCAACTCCAGTGCCAGGAACACTTCTGCCGCTTTCCTTGTCATTTTCTTTTCCTGGCTGAAGTACAGGTTTTTCGCCAGCTGCTGGGTAATGGTGCTTCCGCCCTCCACATAACGTCCTGCCTTGATATCATTTACCACCGCGCGTCCTATGGCAATCGGGTCCAGACCAAAGTGACTGTAGAAACGGTGATCCTCCACAGACACCACTGCTTCCAGGTAAGTCTGGGGAAGATCCTCAAGCTCTGTGTAACCTTCCCGATTCTGAATCGATGCCACTTTATCATCGAGGCTTTGCACACCGACGGCCTCCCGGTACATCCCATATCCCTCTCCGGCAACGGCGAACCCGGTACAGGCTGCTGCCGTCACCATCATTGCTGCGATCCATCCCGCTATTTTCTTTAATTTCATGATTCACCGCTCCTTTCAGGTTTTTCATCTTATGTCCTTATTTTACCACGCAAATTCCTGTAAGACTTTACCATTCCCTTAGGGATTCTGACACTATTTGGAACATTCTGACAAAAAAATTACGAATTATTAAGCAATACGCTAAAATATGGATTCACCGCGGTGCATAGAAAAACTGCACTCTCTGATCCGCTTCAGAAAGTGCAGCCTGGAAAAACTGTATTTTATTTTCGTCCTGCATACTGCCAGATCGTCCGGTACAATACCTCTGCATCAACAGGCTTTGATAAATGCTCATTCATTCCTGCTTCCCGGCTCATCTCCATATCTTCATCGTAGGCATTGGCCGTCATTGCAAATATAGGCACGGAAACCGCATCCGGCCGGTCCATAGCGCGGATATTCCGGGCAGCTTCCAGCCCATCCATAACCGGCATCCGGATATCCATCAGAATCGCATCATAGCTGCCCGGTTCAGAATCCCGGAACCGATCCAGTGCCTCCCTGCCGTTGCCCGCACAGTCAACCACTGCACCTGCCTCCTCCAGGAGATAGACCGCGATCTCCATATTCAGTGCATTGTCCTCGCAGAGCAGGATATGGAGTCCTTCTATGGAGATATCCCTGTCTGTCTCCGAAGCCTGCGGCTGTTCTGTTTGCGGCACCATGTCCACCCAGACATCCAATAAAAACTCCGTGCCTTTTCCAATCTCACTGTTCACCTGGATGGTTCCCCCCATCAGTTCCACAAGTGATTTTACAATTGCAAGCCCCAGTCCTGAACTCCGCTCATCTGAGTCGGCTGTCTTCCTTCCCTCCTGGGTAAACGGTTCATACATGTGTTCCTGAAAGTCGCGGCTCATTCCAATGCCGTTGTCCCGGATCACCATCTGGTTGTGAAGCCTGCCCTCTCTTTCCTCCACCTCCCGCACCATAAATTCAATCCGGCCTCCGCTTGGAGTATACCGCACAGCATTATTGAGCAGATTGAACACAGCCTGATTAAAACGCAGTTTGTCCAGCATGATGCTCCTGTATTTCAGATTCTTCGTGATGAACTCAAATTCAATCCCTTTCTTTCTGCATTGCGGGACGATCAGCGCATCCACCTGCTGCCGGAATTCCTCAATATCATAAGGTTCCAGATGCAGGGTGACGGCGTTCCTCTCAATTCTCGATATATCCAGGATATCGTTGAGCAGCCCCATCAAAAACTGGCCGGAAGCTTCCAGTTTATCCAGATAGGATCTCACATCCCGTCCTTTCTCCAGTTCATTTCTGGCAAGCGCAGCCAGACCCAGGATGGCATTCATGGGTGTTCGGATATCATGGCTCATCCTGGAAAGGAAGTCGGTCTTCGCCTTGCTGGCCTGCTCAAGCTCAGAGGAGATAAGCTTCTGCTGCTCCAGCGCTCTTGAAAGCTGCATCTGAAGCTCATGCTCTTCCGTCACATCCGTATAGGTTGCATAATACAGTTTATACTCCGGCGTTGTTTCCTGAAGGCACAGATCAGCATTCACCCAGACATAGCTGCCGTCCCCCCTAAGAAGCCGGTACTTCTTAACAGAAAAATCACCGGTCTTATATCCTTCCATATAAGCGCTGCGCACCCTCTCCATATCCTCCGGATGGACTCCCGCAAAGGCATCGTCAAAATACTGGCTTTCCAGCTCCGCCGCATCCTCATCCGGAACCCTCGCATCTACAGCAGTCCTCTCCAGACGCAGCATACGGTATTGCCCCAAATTGCCGTAGACAGGGAGCAGTTTATCGTAGGAAGGCGTCTTCAGCACCACAACTCCTGAGGATATCTTATCCAGTATCTCATAAGCAGTTTCTACTTTTTCTTCTGACTGTTTCAGGGATCCTTCCAGCTCCTTCTGATAACACGCCATCTGGTGTTCCTGCCTTAATTTCTGCAGGAAAACCGCCAAAAGCCGCGTCAGATATTTGAACGCATAATTCCCCTCATCCCCGCGTCCCCAGATCTTCCAGTCTTCCCTGTCCCTGCGAAAATCGCAGATCAGGATATAACCGATCAACTGTCCATGATACAGGAACGGACTGGCAATCAATGAGCGAACACCTGATACAGCAAACGCATTTCTCAGTTCCGTCGAGAGCGGATCCAGGGCTGTATAAATCACCGTCTCCCAGCTATTTGATCCCTGGAACATACTGCGCACACTGCCTGCCATATCTCCTGCGCAGACGCGGATATCTGGTTTTGACCATTCATATACATGCTCAACAAACGAATCATCTCCTTGCAACTCCACAAGGCAGGCACTGCTTGCCTGAAAATAACATGATATCCGGCTCAAAACCTGCTCCATAGCATCTTCAACCCTGGGATTTTCATATAATGCATCAAATATATCACCCATGAACTGTTCTAACCCTGGATTCATATTATATTCCCCTCTCCTGCATGTATTTCATTTCAAACTGCTCTACTGGCATCGGTCTATCAATGAGATACCCCTGCGCATAATCACAGCCAATCTCCCGCATAAAATCTAACTGCGCCTTCGTCTCCACACCTTCTGCACAGCACTTGGCCCCGATGGAATGCCCCATATCAACAATGTGCTTCACCAGTACTTTTCCCCGCGCCGCCTCCTCATATCTCTGTATAATACCCTTATCAATTTTCAGTACATGAAAGCCGGCCATCATTAAAAATTCATAAGAGGAATATTCCACGCCAAAATCATCCAGCGCAATCTGAAACCCATGTCTTGTCAGCTCCTCCAGTAAGAAGGCCATCTGCTTTTTATTCAATGTCTCCTGGGTCTCCGTAATCTCAATCTCAAATTGTTCCGGTTTCAGATCATACCGGCTAAATATCTTCCAGAAATTCTCCAAAAATTTTTTATCGAACAAAGTGATCCTGGAAAAATTCAATGCCAGCTTCATATTGGCAAACTTCGTATTCTGCCATGTGGTCAGCAGCCGGCACACCTCATCCAAAACAAAAAAATCAAGGTTTGATATGATTCCTTCACTTTCTAAAAGCGGAATAAATTTCACTGGCGAAGAAATGGAACCATCCTTTTCCCGATAACGCACCAACACCTCAGCGCAGTCTACTTCACCGGTACTTATATTTAACTTAGGCTGAAGATAAATCAAATATTTGCGGTTCAGAATTGAGTCGGCCACTTCTTTGAGCAATGGAATCTTTTCAGCGGCAAGCTCTTTGTAGCCCCTGTAATAATCCTGTTTACGGATATGCATCAGTTTCTCTGCCTTATCCACCAATTCCGTCAGTTCAACTCCCACATCGCTCCAGGTCGTTCCAATCGATACGATAGACGCTCCATTTGCAGCAAGCCGCTCCTCCATCAGATTAAACCGTTTCTGGAATTCATCATATGGGACAGCTTCTGTGACGATCAGGAATTCATCCCCACTCAGCCGGAACTTCTTATCTTCTGGAAAATACTGTTTCATCAGATCTGCAACATGTGTGATCACCATATCGCCATACATATGCCCTCTGACGCTGTTAAGCTTCTTCAGGCCATTGATATCCATAAAGACCACACCTGCCGGAACCGGAGACCGTTGCGAAAAGTCATCACAATACACCATATAACTGTTCCGGTTCTCAAGACCTGTCAACGTATCTTCATAACTCATCTGTTCCAAGCGACGGCGCATGGCATTTTTCGTAATCTCATTCTCTAAAAAATAGGTCAGCTTTTCCAGATACCGAAAACTGTCTTTGTTGGCCTTGGGATCATCAAGACCTAAAAACCCTTTGATCTCCCCCTTTATATAAAGAGGAAGCGCCATCAGGCTTCTTATCCCCTGTGCTTTTAAGACCTCGTATTCTACCTGGCGGTCCGGTCCCAATTCCTCAATATCATCAATTCTGATATAATCCCGGACTATAAACTGCTTCAACCAGAAAGAAATCGCCTCAATCGGCACATTCTGCAGTTTTTCAATCTGTGGAACAACGTCTTCTGCGCATACTTCATAGATATTGCTCCCAGTACCATTCAATTCATCCGCTTCAATAATGTACGCCCGGTCTGACTGATAATACTCCCGAATGATTCCCAGGACATATTCAATCGGGTCCCCCCGATAATCAGATGCGGTCAGCCACTGAATACAGCCGGCCATATTTTTTTCTGCGTAAGCGTTAGATATGATGTCATCTGCCGTATTTTCTTCATTTCCACTTCGCTCTGAATCAAAATGACGGAAATCTATGAGATATGCATCCTGCTCCTCCCATTGTATTACAGTATCATTTACCAGTGTACACATATCCTTCCGGCTAAAGTCAGACTGCCCGCCATGCATCGGACAGGACCTGCAGGGCCGGTCCCTGTAAAAGAAGGACTCATAGCACCGGGAATTCGGATCCAATCCGGATACCATCTGTTTCATTCTGCTATTTGCAAATAATACATTGTAAGTGTCTTTTTTGATAACGCAGATATAATCGTCTTCATTTTCCAAAATATACCGCATCATTTGCTGCATCATCCGAAGCCGTCTCTGCACTTTTTTCTCGTTCAGAAAGGTATCCAGCAACTCTGAAATCTGAGAGAGCGCACTCACTTCCTCCTGTGTCCACAGACGCATACCGGTACACTCGTCAAATCCGATAAAGCCGGCAAATTTTTCTTTTTCCCATAAAGCATACTGAAGAAACGAATGGATACCCTGATCCTCGAAAAGTTTCCGCTGTATTGGCGGCAGCGCGTGAGTATTCCTGCAATAATAAATAGAATCCGGTCCAAACAGTTCTCTGTAATCCCCTGCTGTCTGCAAATCCAAATGCTGAAGATTTTGGATCTCCGGTAAAATTCCTTCATTGCACCACTCATATGTATTCCTGTAATAATCCCCGCTTTCCCCAGTTTCAAAAATGTACGCCCTGCTGACATCAAACCAGGTTCCAACCAACTTCAGGCATTGATTAACCGCCTGATCTAAGTCCTCCGCTTTATATAAAAGTTTAAACGCACTCACAAGCAGCTCCCAGGAAACTCCCATGGATACGGCTGGTGAATCGATCGTAGCTCCCAATGTGGAATACCCCGTATCCCCAGACAGATTCGCACGTTCCTTATCATAAAGCATATATCCGTCTTTTCCCTGCTTTTTCGCCTCATATAAAGCCCTGTCCGCATGCCTGTATAAAGTCTGAAAATCCTGTCCATCGTCAGGATAAAGCGCTACACCAATGCTGCAGGTAATTTTAATCGAACGCTTTTCATTCTCAAACAGCCTGCGGAACATTCCGGCCAGCTCCTCTGCCTTACAGACAGCCGCTTCTTTAGACGAGATATCTTTCATAAAAACAGCGAATTCGTCTCCTCCGATCCTCCCGACCACATCATCCCTGCGCATGATTTTTTTCATGCCTGAAGCCATTTCTGTCAGGACAACGTCTCCCAGCATATGCCCCTTCGTGTCATTAATCTGTTTAAAATTGTCTGTGTCAATCATAAACAGAGCGCATAAGGCCTGCTTCCTGCGGTCCAGATAGTCCTTGATCTGTCTCTCAGTTTCATTCCGGTTATATAACCCGGTCAGCGCATCACACTCAGCCCGGATTTTAAGGTCCTCGATTGCCCTTTTTCTCTCGTCAATATCAAAAATCACACAGACTGCCTTCACTGGCTTTTCATCTCTGTCATATAAAAGAACCGCATGCATCTGACACCACACATATTCTTTCTTTATATTGATGATCCTAAATTCTGTAGTTCCATATACGCTGCCTTCCCGCAGTCTCTGCAAAAGCCCGGAATAAGCGGCGCGGTCATCGGGATGAATCCGCCCTCGCATATCCACCTGCAGACAATTCTGGTTATACGCAGGTCTGATCCCGGATTTATCACTCCAATTATAGGAGTAAGACAGGGTATCCGTTTTCATCTCCCACTCACAGAGCATGACTCCAGAACCATCCAGGCCCTCTATGTGTTTTCCCCAAAACGGACTTAACGTGTCTGTTCTGCCCAGTCTGCATTCCTCTTCCCCTGCTGCAGACAACCGCTCTATCATAACACCTGTCCACTGCTCCAGACCATCCATGCCGGAATGAAAACGGCCGCAGCACTGCACCTGCTTATATCGGCCGTCTTTACACTGAATGCGGAACAAAAGCGATATGAATTCATTGTTCAGATAATGTTTCAGGATCCGCTCTGACACAGCTAGAAAATCCTCCGGGTGAACAATATCCTTAAGATAATCATGGGAGCTTTCTTCAAACTCCTGCACCGTGTACCCTAATAACTGAAGGAGGCCGTCATTTGCCTCCATTATCGAAAAATACGCATCAAACTTACAAGTCAGTATCCCAACTGGAATACAGGCAGACAAGTCCTGAAACGCATCGCTTTTCTGTCCCACACAAGCTTCCATGTTCGTTCTCCATCTCAAAATGATTATATTATCCACTTTTTCAGAGCTTCCAACAACCGGCCAATCTCTATTGGCTTGGTCAGATGGTCGTTCATCCCCGCGCTGCGGGCTTTGGCTGCATCTGTGGTAAAAGCATTGGCCGTCAGTGCAATGACCGGTATCTCACGGGCATCCTCCCTTTGAAGGCTGCGGATTGCAATTGTCGCATCATATCCATTCATGACCGGCATCTGGATATCCATAAGAATCGCGCTATAATACCCTGGATCAGATGCTTCAAAGATCTCCTTTGCCCGCTGTCCATTTTCAGCAGAATCCACAACCATACGATGCATATGAAGGATCTCCCCCACGATCTCGCGATTAATGTCGTTATCCTCCACCAAAAGCACCTTTCTTCCTTCAAGCACTTCCCACAATCCGGCAGCCTCAGACTCGTCCTCTACGTGTTTTTCATCAGAAAGAGACGCCTTCATCTGGCGTTCCGGCACTCCATCGGCACCAGGCTTTTCTTCTTTACAGACCACCAGCGGAATGGCCACAGTAAATACGCTGCCCTTTCCTACTTCGCTCTTCACATCAATCGTGCCGTCCATCATACGTACAATATTCTCCGTAATTGCCATTCCAAGCCCTGTCCCCTGGATCTTGCTGATCTGCGGATCCTCCGCCCTGGAAAACGGATCAAATAAGCGCGGTATAAAGTCTTCTGATATTCCTATTCCATTATCGGTACAAACAAACTCATACTGGCTTTTCTGATTCGCCGCTATGTACCGCTCATTGATCTTTAAGGTAATCTCCCCACCTTCGGGAGTATACTTGATGGCATTGGAGAGAAGATTCATCAGCACCTGCCGCAGACGATCCTCATCTGCCATCACATTCTCATGCCGCATATGGCCAATGCTAACCTGAAACTGCTGGCACTTCTCACTTGTCAGCGGACGGCACATATCCATAACAGTCCGGATCATGGCGGGCAGATTCACTGGAGACAGTGCAATGCTGATATTGCCGCTCTCAATCTTGGACATATCCAGCACTTCGTTTATCAAGCTGAGCAAATGATGACTTGAGATATTGATCTTGCTTAAACAATCCTCGATCTTTTCCATAGAACCCAGATTGGCCTTTGCGATCGCAGTCATCCCCATGATCGCATTCATCGGTGTCCGGATATCATGAGACATGGAAGACAAGAAGTTCGTCTTCGCCGCATTGGCCACCCTGGCAGCCTGATAGGCTTCCTCCAGTGCTTTCCGCTGCCGTTCCTGTTCTTCTCTTTCTCTTGTGACATCAATCCCCACACTGTAAAAAGACTCGATGCCATCCCAGCTGTTATCGCTGCTGACATAGCTAAACGTCATCGTCAGAATCTTCTGTTTTCCGTCTCTGGTTATAATGCGCCCTTCCGCGGCTGTGGGCTTCCCGGTCTCCTTTGAATGATTCATGATCTTTGTAGCACGGATCATATCATCTGGATGAATATAGCTGCACTCGGAATTCAGTTCATTCTTAAACTGCTCCTTTGTGTATCCTATCATGTGCAGAAAATCCCCTCCATACCAAAGAACCGTCCTGCCGTCGCGGGCATCCACCCGGGCAAACCCTCCCGGTATCGTCCGCATAATCGCTTCGCGCTCCCGGTCCATCTTTTCCAGCTTGTACTCCGGACTGAGGTTGTCGATGGACAGCTCCAGACGTGCCTTCCGCCCATTCCAGTATATGATCCGGTCCTTGAGCATATAGGCCCGTTTCAAAAACGGATTGTAAAATTCCCACTCAAAAAACGTATCCTCTTTCAGTGTAGCATTGTTACAAAACGGACAGGGGGAGGTTCTATTCTGGATCATCTCATAGCATTTTCGGCCAATCAGCTTTTCCTCTGGAAGCTGTAATGTCTCCCTGGAAGTTTTATTGAGATAAAGAAGCTCGTAATTCTCCACATCTGCAACATAAGCATTGCCGGTATACTCATCCAACATCCATTTAAAGTAACCGGAGGTCTTCTCCAGCTGCAGATATTCTTCTGCTTGTTCCATAATCATTCTCCTTCAATCAGGGATTTATTTTCTTAAAAACATCCTGCAGAATCTGATATAAGTACCGGATATCCACCGGCTTCGGTATATGGCCGTCCATCCCTGCATTCCTGGCTGCTATGACATCTTCAGCAAAGACGTTTGCAGTCATGGCAATGATCGGAATGCGTCCCGCCTCAGGATGGCTGCAGGAACGGATCGCCGCAGCCGCCTCGTACCCATTCATGACCGGCATCTGGATATCCATCAAAATTGCGTCATAATATCCTGGTGTAGACTTTATAAAACGCTCTAATGCCTGTTTTCCATTATCGGCAACCTCTACCTCTGCTCCATATCCATTCAAAAGCTCTACAGCAATCTCCTGATTAATGGCATTGTCCTCAGCCAGAAGGAAACGTCGTTCTGCAAAGGAAATCCCAGTCGCAGGTTCTGGTTCCTGATCAGGTTGTTCCATAAGGCTTTTCTCCTGCAGCTCCAGCTCCAGATCAACAAGGAACGTTGTCCCACAGCCTTCCTTGCTCTTTACGGATATCTGCCCGCCCATGGCGGAAACCAGATTCTTTGTGATTGCCATCCCAAGTCCTGTCCCCTCTGTCTGACGCACCACCGAATCCGCAGCCCGTTCAAAAGGCGTGAATACAGTTTTCAAAAACTCAGGAGACATCCCAATCCCATTATCCTCAACGCTGAACTGATAGAGCGCACACTCTGCCCGACGCTGCTCCTGCTCTCTCACTGTAAGAGTGATGCTTCCACCCTGTGGGGTAAATTTCACTGCATTCGAAAGCAGGTTCATCAAAATCTGTTTTATACGAAGGGCATCTCCCAAAACCCGTTTATGCCTGATCTGTATATCAAACGTCAACGTCTGCTTCCTGTCGTCACATTGGGACTTCAAGATGGCCTCCAGCTCCCAAAACAGTTCCGGCAGCTGGAACGGATCACTGGTCAGAGCCAGTTTTCCGCTTTCAATCTTACTCATATCCAGGACATCGTTAATCAAGCCTAAAAGATGGTTGGATGAAAACTCAATCTTATTCAGACAATCCAATACCCGATCCCGGTTATCCAGATTATTCTTGGCAATAGCTGTCATTCCCACGATTCCATTCATCGGAGTCCGCATATCATGGGACATATTGGAGAAAAAGCTGCTCTTTGCAGCATTGGCCTGTTCTGCCGCCACCACCGCCGCCGAGATCCGCTCCCGGTCCTGGCGCTCCTTTGTTATATCAGTGACAGCATAAATACATTTAAGCTCCGCTCCCATGTGAAACGGACAGATCAAAATCTTCAGCCACATATCACAGTGGAGACGGTCATTATACCAGTTCACCTCGCGCTGGCAGCCTTCCTCCGGCCATGTTTCCTGAAGCAGCGACTGGAGTTTTTTAAAAAATGCGCCTTCCTCTGTCTTATGATTTCTGCCGTCTACAAACTCCTCATAAGATATCCCCAGCAGCCGTTCGCTGTTCTCAAACACATATTCCGGGTTCTTACTCCTGCTGTCTAAAATAAAGATGACTGTATCTGTATTTTCGGATATTGCCTGGTAAATATCCCGCAGGAACCGGTCATTCTCCCGCTGCCTGCGAAGCGCCGATAAATAAGACCATACCCCCGCCATCAGCGCGGTAACGATCGCGGCGATAATCAGACCCGCCATATAAATAGCCGTCTGAATCGTTCGGGCCCCTTCCCGCTCTGCTACCTCCAGAGGTACGGTTGTGACAAACTGCCACTCCTTTTCTGTCTTTACCGGTTCAAAACACAAAATCTGTTCCTGCCCTCTGATCATGAAAACCACAGAGCCTGTCTTTCCACTGGACAGCGCTTCCATGAACTGTTCTATTTTGTCCGCAGGATTCCCACTGTCGCTTAATAGTATGCTGATATTTTCATATACCTGCTCATAGCTGTACCGGACCGGGGGAATGATAATCTCCCCATCACGCTTCAATACATAACTATATCCCACTCCCAAATAAGTATCTTCTCCACAGGTTTCCTGTAAAAGCGCTGCTGGCAGCGCGCAATACACAGCCCCTCCTCCGGGAATCACCGAACCAAACAGGATCTCACGGCCACCGTCAATACCAATTAAGGTATCAGACATGGCAAAACCTTCAGCCTGTACCCTGACTGCAAAATCAGCCGGAATTCCTTTCATGGCAATGGATTCCTGGTCACCGAACAGGCAGCTGCCTTCTTCATCCAGGACTGCCAACGCACTCAGTGCATGACTGTACTGAAACATTTCCAGTATGGCTGCGGCTGAGGACTTGTCCCTGGCAGCACCGAGTGCATAAGCCAGATTCTGTATATCCCGCTGCATCTCCTCCAGAACCGAGCCCAATGTCAGCACCTTACTGTTGGTCAACTCACCGATAACCTGAACCGTCGTACTGCGGACATTGGTCCGTATATAATTTATGCAAAATTTCACTGTGCCGGAAATAAGAACTGCCAAAGCAAGCATCGCTGCGGTTGAGCCAGCCCCAACCGGCCGACTCTGACCTTTCCTGTCCCTGTTTCCGGGCGTTTCCAGTTCTTATGGAACATTGACTCTCACTTTCTCCGTCTGTATGCGGTTATACTCCTCTGCTGCCTCCTCAGGCGTCATTCCACCGATGATGTCCAGACACAGCGTCCGTGTGGTCCCCCAGTAATCAAAGCAAAGCGACATATCCTCAATCGGAATTTGACCGGGTGAGACCGCATCCTCATACAAAGCCTTTATTTCCGGCTTCACATCTATCTTCTGTTCATCAAAAACAGAAAGGAATCCCTTTTCCTCCGACAGGCCTTCTTTCACTACTCTGGTTGTCAAATATTCCAGAACCTCCAAAGCCTCCTCCACATGCTCTCCCTTTGCATTGACACAAAGGCGTGAGGATATGGAGGGCAGACTCACCGTTCCGTCCGCAAGTACAGGAAAACCCTGTTGGATATATTCCATATCCGGAACCTGCTCCTCTATATCCTTCTCTACTCCTGAAGGAAATACAACAAATGCTGTTTTCCCAGTTTTAAAATCCTCCCAGTCGGAGGTGTTGGCCTTGATCGAATCCACGCCTTCAACAGTAAGATCATCCCCGTAATACCCATGTTCTACCAGTTCAGCAAAAAAGCGGAATCCCTCCAGCATATATTCACCGATCTTAACACTGCCATTGTTCATGCCTGAAATAATCTCATCCCTGTTCTCTGCCTGATAAACAGGATACAGCCCGCGGGCCATGGTAATTGCTGTCATGGCATACCAGCGATTGATGCTTAAGGGCGTTATACCGTTTTCCTTCAGGACCTGACAGCAATGCAGGAATTCGTCCTTATTCTGCGGCGGATTCAGGCCGTACTGCCGCAGAAGCCCCACATTGACATAAATGCCATAAGCCGTCATCTTTGTCGGAACACAGTACGCTGTCCCATTCACAACAGCCTGCTGTTTTGCTGCGTCATTCAGCTGCTTAAAAACCGGCTGTTCAGACAGATCATAAAAGTAGCCCTTGGAATAAAGCTGCTTCACGCTGTCTGCATTTACAACAAACAGATCGACGTTCTTCCCGTCATCCAATCGCCGTTCCAGCGCTTCATTGTAACCGTCTGCGGTAGGCAGACCATCCACACGCACCTCTATGGTATCGCTCCCGGCATTGAATTCCGAGATGAAATCCCGATAAATACTGACAGACTCCGTTCGATTATTTTCTATATTCATAAACAGGGTGAGGACTATCTTATCTTTCTTTTCAGGCTGGGTCTGAAGTGTATCCGGCGCCGGAGTGCTCTGGCATCCAGATAACACGAACGATGCAAAAGCCAGGGCAGCTATTGTGCGAAACCATCTCTTTTTCATATGTATTGCTTTCCTTTCATCGGAATGAACCTCATAACCTTCCGATCATTTATTCACAAATTTAACTATTCTTCCAATTATAACAAATTACGTCAAAAATAGCAATATTCCACCACAGCACAAACGGCGCACAGACAAGATATAGCGAAAAAAGGCCGGCTGTCTCCAGCTGGCCTTAAAAACATTTTTTGTTTATTTTTTGTACCGCTCCGCCATCTGATCCAGGCTGACCTGCTCCACAAGCGGCGCCTTGCCGTAGGACCCGAACTGTACGATCAGAGTCCCCACAACCTCTTTTACGCCGCGCTCCACGCAGTCTGTCACTGCCGCCACGTCATCGTCGGGAATCCTGCCGTACATCACCGTATCCATGAGCGGCGGAAGGAATACCCGCGGATCAAACTGGTCTTTCTTTTTCTCCAGAAGCTCATAGACTGCTCCGATGGACGGGCTGGTCCGTTTCTCCGGATATTTGACAAACAGCTCCTTTAAATTCCTTGTGACCGCCAGGCGGATGTCCGTGTCCACATTGATCTTGCTGATCCCGCAGGGGATCACTGCCTTCAGCTCCTCGATGGAGATCCCGTAGGTATTGGTCAGCTGACCGCCCATCCCGTTGATCTCGTCCACGATATACTGCGGGACCGTGGAAGATCCGTGTGATACCAGCGCCCCGAAGATCCCCAAGTGGTTCATGCATTCGCGGATGGCGATGGCGATCTCCTTGCGGAGCTTAACATCTTTCCCCTTAGAAGCGCCGTGCATGGTGCCGTAGGAGATCGCAAGGGCGTCCACCTCTGTCTGCTTAAAGAACTCCACCGCATCCAGCGGATTCGTATAGGTGGACGATGCAGAAAACACATGATCTTCCACACCGGCCAGGACCCCAAGCTCCCCCTCCACACTGACACCTCTGGCGTGGGCGTACTTCACTACCTCCCGGGTCAGCTCCACATTCTCCTTAAAGGGCAGGGACGAGCCGTCGATCATCACGGAGGTATATCCGCCCTCGATCGCCGCCACGCAGGAGTCAAAATCCCTGCCATGGTCTAAATGCAGCACGATCGGGATCTCCGAGTCCGCCCCATACCGTCTGACTGCGTCTGCGATATTTTTAGCGCCAATCTTCTTATCCTCCAGAGTGGCATTCATAAAATCCGTCCTGCCGCCCATAAAACCGTTTGCCAGGTCCGCCCCCTGCAGGATCGCCGCCGAGCGGAACATCTCATGAACCTCGATCGCCGCTTTCGCCTGGGCCACCGCATTGACATTGAACGCTCCCTGCCCAAAGCCGTATTTAACTGTTGCCTCTAAAAGAGGCCGCAATGGAATTAATGGCATCTTTCCCTCCTCCCGGTTTCTGCCCGGTCTCCGACTTTTTCAACATATCCTAACATATTCCTATCTGTGCCCATGCATATGGGCCGCACAGTGGCAGTCCTCCGCGCCCTTGCCCTCATAGACATCATCCTTCATCATCAGATGGACCGCACCCAGCTTGAAGGTCTGGGGCATCGCCAGGATGTTCGGGTCTGGCCCCACAAATTTCTTCTTTGCGTCCTCCAGCGCCTCCTCGATGGTGGCGCGGGTCTTCATGCCCATGCCTCTGGCATAGCCCGGTTCCTGTGCCCCGCAGATATAGATCGCCGAGGTGTTCATCTCCGCAATGTGGGCGCAGCTTATCATGGAAAATCCATGGAACGGATGGAAGGCGTTGGCAAACCGGTATTTCCTGATATATTCCTCATTGGTTGCAAAATACTCCCCGTAACGGTTCATATCCGGCAGGGTGTTCATGGAATCCTTTTGGAACATCTCATACATTTCCCTGGTGTAGGGCCACAGCTCATCGTGGAAATACCCGTTGCAGATGGATGCGCAGATGATCACGCAGTTGTCGCTCATGATCCGTTTGTGGCGGATGACCTGCGCGGAGATCGCCTGCATCATCATGATCGGGTTGGTACCCATGCCCTCTCCGTAATGGAAGAACTGGGGCATCCCAAAGATCATCACATCATACTTTTTCTCCGCCCACGGCACGTAAGTGCGCTTGTCCGCCATGACCCAGGAGTGGGGCTGCATCACCTTTGCATAGCCGCTGTTGATCTCGATCTGCCGGGATCTGGTGTCCAAAACCGCATCGCAGCAGAAGAATTTTTTGCCCATGCAGGCTTCCATGTGCTGTCCGATCTCATCAAACTTGGTGCGCATCAGGGACTTGCCGCTGACCGGCGTGAAATCCTTCCGGTGCATCACCTCCGGCACATGATGGGAGGCGATGGATCTCCAGTGGGTGATCCCTGTGGCGCAGTGCTTATAGCCGCCGGAATAGCCGCCGTAAGGATTGCCCTGGGTATGCCCGATCAGGATCGCCACGTCGCTGTCATAGACATATTTGTTCATCAGCACCGGGTCCCCCCTGTCGGTGGTCCCCAAGTCTACCATGTGCTCGTAATCCTCGCTGTCATGGTTGATGATCTGGTGGGTATACCAGAATTCATGGAACAGCTCATCCCCCAGCACGCCCCGGATCTCCTGCTCCGTATTTCTGCGGTGCAGGCCGTTGGAACAGATCAGAAGGATATCCTTCTTCTCCACGCCTGCCGCATAGAGCTCATTGAGGATCAACCGGATCGATACTTTCCTGTGGGATGTTGGCTGCTCGCCCCCTTTTACCCGGTCCGGAAAGATGATCGTCACCTTAGAACCCTTGTGAGCCAGCTCGGAGAGCGGCTCCATCCCCATAGGATTCCGGATGGATTCCAGTGTCTTCGCTTCGATCTGGTCCTCCGGGATACAGGGCGGGTCCGGGACGGTCTCGCCCGGGATAAAGATATCTGTGCTGTCCGGCAGCTCTGCCGCCATAAGTCCCTGTCCATATTCAAATGATACTTTCATAGATTCTGCTCCTTCCCCTAACTGCCCATATAAGTGCGGATGATCTCCAGATATTCCTCCGGATAAAATCCGATCTCGCCCTGAAACCGGGTCAGCGCGATCAGCCCGCCGTCCATCTCAGAGACCGACTTAAGCATTTTGGCATTATCCGTCTTCAGTCCGCCTCCGTAAACCACGTCAAGGCCTCCGGTCACATCCTTTACAAAGGCTCCGATCATAGAGATATAGTCTTCGCCCGGCGGCGTTTTCCCCGGTCCGATGGCCCATACCGGTTCGTATGCTATGGTAACCGCTTCCCGGTCCACGCCGTCAAGGCCCACGAGCAGCTGCTCCCGCAGCACCTCCTGCCAGCGCGGCTGCTCCGCTTCCGACTCGCCGATGCAGTAAAGAACGGAAAGGCCCGCCTTCACAGCCGCCTGAATCTCCTGGTTCAAAATCCGGTTTACCACGGCTCCCGCATCCGTCACCCCGGCTTCTGCAAGGATTCCCGCCTTGTCCCGGCGCTCCTCACAGTGCCCTATGATCGTTGACGAACATCCCAGGGCTTTTGCTGCATTGGCGGTACGATTGGTGGTAAATGCGCCAAAATTGCCGCCGGCGGCAGTGTCGTCCCGGTATACGCCCTGACAGCCGATCTTCACCGGGCTGCCATCGCACAGTGCCTGTACTGCCGGGATCAGATGGGCTTCCGGGAAATACATGGTAAATTCCACCTCATCGCCGGGATAAGCTCTTAAAGCCTCCTGGGTCTGCTCCACAATGAAGGCTCCCCATTCCCGGATTGGTGTAATGCTGTTGACGCCGCCCTTTTCCTTTGGGATGTCAAACCGTTTTAGATTCAAAAAAATATGTTTCATGCCTTCCCTCCTTTGTCCACGAGCCGTTGTCTGCACTCCTGTTCCTGATTCTGGTATATTTCCTGAAAATCTATGAATTTCCTGATCTCTGAGCCGATGAGTGGTTTACACCATCTGGCAAAAGCATCTGTCACATCATTTCCGCGTTCGTTTATATATTCATCCGGTACGGTTCGCTCATACATCATCACCTGGCTGACAGGTATCATACGGACCTGAATCCGATAGCTGCCATCCCCGGTCTCCTCCCGGATGAATCCAGCCATCACGCCGCTCTCTCCGTTTAGAGCTGCCTTCAAAGCCTCGCGTCCCGCAAGAACCGCCTCCGCCCGATCCACAGGAGACTGTAGGGCGATAGACGCTCTCCCACAGATACCCGGCTTCTCACTTCTCGCCTTAATACCCAGCTTCCGAATCACAAGCTCCGCCAGATAAGCGCTCACATCCCCATAATAGGTAGAACGTCCGGTCTGGAAAATGGGCGGCACGATTGGCCTCCCGTCCTCCCCTTTCAGCCCCTCGCTGGCAACCACAACAACTCCGCCCTTTTCCTCATACAGCCGCTTCACATCCTCCAAAAACTCGGTTTCCACGAAAGGGCGTTCCGGCAGATAGATCAGATGAGGGGCATCGCCAGGCTTTTTTCTCGCCAGCACAGACGCCGCAGTGATCCATCCCGCATTCCTGCCCATGGCTTCAACAATGCATACATGAATCGGCAGGGACTTCACATCCGCTCCCACCTCTGCAACCGTCTCTGCAAGATATCGGGCCGCGCTGCCGTAACCAGGTGTATGGTCGGTGACTGCAATGTCATTGTCTATGGTTTTAGGTATCCCGGTCACACGGATTCCCGCCTCCCGGCATGCCTCGTAAAGCCTGCCGCAGGTATCCATAGTTCCATTCCCGCCATTTAAAAGCACGCAGGTGATTTGATGGCGGCGACATATCTCCACCATCACCGCATAGTCCTCCGGCTCCAGAGCATACCGTGAGGAACCGATTGCCGATGCCGGCGTGGTCAAAAGCAGCTTCAGCGTTTCTTCCGGATACGCCATAAGATCCAAAAAACGCTCTTTTAGGACCCCTTCCGTGCCTCCGACCGCTCCGTAGACATGGTCCACGATACCGCTTTCCCTGGCCTGCTGAATCACTCCATAGAGGGATGCATTGATCACAGCTGTCGGGCCGCCGCCATGCACCACCAATACATTCTCTGCCATACTGTCTTTCCTTTCTATCCGATAAAACCTATGCTTGATAACAATGCCTGCCCTTCACAAAGGTATGGGCAATATGATATTCTTTGTCTAACACAACCAGATCCGCATCCTTTCCTTCTGCTATGGAACCGATCCTGCCAAAGGTTTTCGTCAGCTTGGCCGGGTTCTCTGTCAGAAGCGGCAGAATATCCTCAAGAGGCCTGCCTGTAAATTCCAAAAGGTTTCGAAGTGCTTTTCCCATAGTCAGGGTGCTTCCCGCTCTGACGCCGTTGCTGGCCAGCTTTGCATCTCCATCTACAACGACCACATCGTTGACCCCCAACTTGTAATCCCCATCCGGAAGTCCTGCCGCCATGATGGAATCCGTGATCGCCACCACCCGGCCCAGTCCCTTCGTCTTGATAATCAGGCGCACCGTCCCCGGATGCAGATGCCTGCCGTCACAAATGACCTCACAATAAACCTCATCATCCTCCAGCACTGCTCCCCAGATAGCAGGGAAATGCTGATGGAGCAGTTTCATGGCGTTGCCCACATGGGTTGCGCCCATAGCGCCCGCGGCGATCGCCCGCCCTGCGGTCTCATAGTCAGCGCCGGAATGTCCGATCGCTACCACCATGCCCAGACTGCAGATCTCGGGAATGAACTCCGGTATGCCCTCTACCTCAGGTGATACGGTGATATAGCGGATATCTCCATGCGCCGCATCCTGGTATTCCCGAAGAAGTTCCATATTCGGCTTTTGCAGCAGGTGTTCCGGCATGGCACCTTTATATTCCGGTGACAAGAACGGCCCTTCCAGATGTATTCCCATCAGGTCTGCCCCCTGGTGCTCCATCTCCTTCCAGCGGTTGTACTGGCCGATACACCACAGGGTCTGTTCCCTGGTGTCCGTCAAGATGGAGCCCTGCCAGCTGGTGGTACCCTGGCTCGCCTGGAAACGGCAGATTTTTTCAAAATCCTCTGCAGAAGCGGCATTGACATCTACCCCCACGGCTCCATGCGTGTGGATATCAATGAATCCCGGCACAACTTTTTTTCCTGCCAGATCCATGACCCTGGCGTCTTCGTCCTGAAGGTCCGTCCCGATCTTTTTGATCACACCGCCATCTGTCAGGATATCTAACGGCAGGAAGCTGTGGTTCTGATAGACCAGACCGTTCTTCAATATCATTTTCATAAAAGGCTCCTTTCCTGTTACCCTTCCAGGGCGGCAACATAGTCCGTGAATGTCAGAGTGATATCCGGATGCTGCTGAAGCAGGCTCACCGGAAATGCAGCGGTGGCTTCTCCATGCCCCGCTCTACGGACAACCGCACGGTGCCAGTTGCGGAAGCAGCCCAGCCGGATCTTTCTTGCATGAGCGATCTCCCAGATTCCGATCGTGATACAGTAATTTGGCATATCCTCCAGCGCTCCGTTGAAATCGCCAATGGCGTTAGCCGTTCTGGTCTCCGGTGTGATCTTTAAAACGCGGGTTTTCTGGGCGAGAAACGCTTCATTGCTCATAGATGGGTCCGCCTCGTTAAATGCAACATGCCCATTGATGCCGATACCGCCAAAAGCAATATCCACACCGCCCAGACGTTCGATCAGCTCCGGTATATATTCTACATTCCCAGGATCTGGAAACACGCGCTGCGCTTCCGGCATCACAAGCTCCGGCCTGATCCTGGTATACACGGTCCGGTTCATAAATCCACGGAAGCTCAAAGGATGGCTCTCCGGCACCCACTGCATCTCATCATCCAGATATTCATCCATATTGATAAACCAGGTGTCTTTCAGACTTATCCCTTTTTCATTCACCATATCTACAAAGCAGGGATACTGTCCGACCGGCCCTACGGGACAGATAAACACGGTATGCCTTCCCGCCAGGTTATTCTTCTCAATCTCGTCGACCATCTGCTGTGCCATCTGCCTGAATACTTCCGCATTATCCTTCAGACAGTACAGGGGCATCTTCGGATTCTCCAAAAGCTGCTCTTTTGTATAGGCGTAATATTCGTGCTTCATTCTTCTCGCTTCCCCTTTCACAAAGTCAGGCTGCAATTAAAGCAGCCTGACATCCTGTTCTTACACGTTATAAATCCTGCCGCCTTATTTACCGGCCTCTTCCATAATATCCAGCATTACATAATCGGAAACCGGCGGATCCACTGTGACGGCTCCGTTTGCAATAAAGTTCTGTTTCTGAATCTCGTAGTATTTCTCTACTGTACCATCAGCAGCACCCTGGGACACTTCTTTTCCGGTGAGCCAGTCTGCATCGCCGCGCTGTGCATATACCACATCGTAATCGTTGGCCACCTGAACCGCTACCGCCTTTGCCGTCTCGTCATAATGATCGTCTGCAGCATAATCCATCCCTTTAAACAGCGCTTTTGTAAATCTCAAAACATTATCCCTATGCTCCTCGGCATACTTTGGCATACAGATGAAACTTCCAAGGGAAACAGTCTTGTCAGCAAAGGTTAAGTTGTCACACAGCTTTGTGGCATCCTGCATCTCCTCAAGGATCTTTAAGCTGTTTGGTGACCAGGTCGCACATGCGTCCACGCCGCCGGAGATCATAGCTGTCACGATACCAGATGCATCCATATCCACTGCAGTGATATCATCCATAGTCATACCCGCGCTCGTCAGAGCATTGAGCAGGATATCCTCACTGGAGCTGCCAGAGGAATATGCCACTTTTTTCCCTTTTAATCCCTCGATCCCGGTGATGCCTGGACCTCCGATCACCGCATCGCCGTTGGATATGTGGGTCAGTGCAAAGATCTTCGCCTGTCCGTTGATACAGAGCTTGTGAGCACCCTGTCCGATAAACCCAACATCAATACTGCCGGACTCCATTGCCGAGATGATCGTGGGGCCGTCTGCGAATTCCACAAGATTCACCGTGATCCCGGCTTCATCAAAATATCCTTTATCCTTTGCTGACATCAACGCCCAGAGACTTCCATAGTTGGCCATATAGGCCACATTCATAGTGATCGCTTCTTTTTCAGCCTCTGTCTCCTGAGTCTCAGCTGCTGTGGTATCCTCTGCTGCCGCTTCTGTCTTCGGCGCTTCTGTTGGAGCTGCAGCCGCCGTAGTCTCTGCGGGCTTGCTCCCTCCACATGCCGCCAGGGACAACACCATCGCTGACGCCATTACAACTGATAATAATCTCTTTTTCATAAAAAATCCTCCTTTAAAATTTTATAATATGTTTTGATTCTTTTACTTTCGCACCTCTAAATATTCCTTGTATACCTCGCCCCAGATATAGGACTTCAGATCCAAAAACGGCAGTTCCATCTTCATCTCCTGGGTACGCGGATATGGCAGGTTAATATCCACGATCTTCTTGATCCGACCTGGCCTGGCGCTCATGATGATGACCTTAGTCGCCAGAATGACAGCCTCCTCCACATCATGAGTGATGAAGAAACAGGTTTTCTTTTCCTCCTGCCAGGTTTTAATCAGCTCCGACTGAAGCTGAGTTCTGGTCTGGGCATCCAGCGCTCCAAACGGCTCATCCATAAGAAGCACCTCGGGCTGTACCGCATAGGCCCTGGCGATTGCCACACGTTGCTTCATACCTCCAGAAAGCTCTTTGGGGTAAGCATCCACAAAGTCTTCCAGCTCTACCATCTTTATGTATTTCATTGCGACCTTCCGAGCCTCGTCGTCGCTCATGCCTTTTAGCTTCAAACCGAACATAACATTTTTGATTACGGTCAGCCAGGGAAACAGTGCATACTGCTGGAACACTACGCCACGCTCGGTCCCCGTACCTTCCACCTTGTTCCCATCCACATATACAGCGCCGGATGTAGGTTCCAAAAGACCGGCGATGATATTTAAAAGTGTGGATTTGCCGCATCCAGAGGGACCCACCACACAGACAAACTCATTTTCCATGATATCCAGGTCGATTCCGTTCAGGGCGATCATCTTCCCCTTGCGGCCTTCGTATATCTTTTCTACGTGATCGATCTTTACTTTTACACGTCTCTCGTCTCCTGCCATCCTGTGAACTTCCTTTCCAGATATTTAATAATCTTTTCACTGGTGATACCGATAATACCGATAATGATGATATAAAGCAGCATCGGAGCCACTTCAAACGTATTATTCAGGGAACGTATCCTCATACCAAGACCTGCCATAGCTCCTGTGGACTCCGCAGCGATCAGAGTCGTCAGTGCAACAGAAACCCCGAGGCGAACTGCTGTGATGATAAACGGAGTCGTCGCCGGGAAAATGACTTTCACAAAAATATCCCGGTCCTTCGCTCCCAATACCCTTGCTGCCTTGATTAGAGTCTCATCCACGTTCCGAACCCCCTGATAGATGGTAACCGTCATGATCAGGAAGGTAGCCATCCAGATCACAATCACCTGCGGCTTGCGGCCGACACCCGCAGAGAGTACCACCAGCGGTACATAAGCCAGCGGCGGGATATTGCGGATAAACTGAATCCATGGCTCCACAACATATCGAACCGGTCTGTACCATGCCATCAAAAATGCAACTGGGACCGATGAGACAAACCCGAAAACAAACCCCAGTGCAACCGAGATCATACTGCTGCTAAAATCATTCCATAACACTCCGCGTTCCACCATGGTCTTCAGTGACCCAAGCACTTCCGGTGCAAATGGAAAACTGCGCGCCGTCCTGGGATTTACGGAAAGAAACTTCCACAAAACCATAGCTGTCAAAAATGAGATCAGAAGCCATCCCCCATTCGGGATCCTGCTGATGATGTCCTGGTCTCTTTCTTTTTTCTTCTTTTTTTCAGAAGACATGTTTTTTCCTCCTGCTTGAATTTTTCTTTGATTTTTGTCACTTTTCCCGACATTATCCTTGCTTTTATACTTTGATTATAACATATTAGCCAACAAAATCACGTTGTTTTTACCCAAACGTTTGCCTTGGTGTTTTTGTATAAATTTGGCTCAAACGTTTGTGCAAACTGCGCTGTTTTTTCTGCCGGGAATCCGTTATACTATAAGAAATCATGTATCAGAAGACAGGATAACTATGAGAGGGGGATTTCATGACACTGAAAGAAATTGCTGCGGAAGCCGGTGTTTCCATCTCCACCGTCTCCCGCGTCATCAACAAGAGCAGTAAATCGCCTGCCAGCCAGGAAGTCCAGGACCGGATCTGGGAGATTGTGCGCCGCACCGGCTACACGCCCAACAGCACTGCAAGGGACTTAAAAAAAGGAAATCCAGGCAGCGCAGAACCGCCCTCACGTTCCATAGCCTGCCTGTTTGCCAGAGTAGCGGATACTGAAACCGATACCTTTTTCTCATCCCTCGCCAGAAGCATTGAAAAAGAGGCATTCCGCCACAACTACATTTTGAAATATACCTTCACTGCATTCGACATCCATCATCCCAGCACATTCCGGCTCATTACGGACAACCATGTGGACGGTGTCGCAGTTCTTGGACGCTGTGACAAGCAGCTTCTGAAATTCTTAAAACAGTATTTCAAATATGTAGCGTACACTGGCTTAAACAACCTGGAAGCTAAATACGATCAGATTATCTGTGATGGCTGCCAGGCCAGCATCAGCGCCATCCGGCATCTGATCAGTCTGGGCCACAAACGAATCAGCTATATTGGAGAGGTGGAGAATGAAGACCGCTACCGGGGTTACTGCATGGCTATGAATGAGGCACGGCTACCAGTGCGTAAGGAACTGGTCATCAATGTCCATCTCTCCTCAGAAGGCGGCTATCGGGGCGCCAACACCCTGCTGGATAAAGACTGTGAAGTCACCGCTATTTTCTGTGCCAATGACAATACTGCCATCGGCGCCATGAGAGCCGTCAAGGAACATGGCCTGTCTATCCCGGAAGACATCTCTGTCATCAGTATTGATGATATTGATACCGCCCAGTACTTAACTCCCATGCTGACCACCGTACACATCCCGGTTGAGGACATGGGAAAAATGGCTGCAAAAACTTTGATTGACCGGATTGAGGGAGGACATACACTCCCCATGAAGATCAATCTGCCCTACTATATTGCCAACCGGGAAAGCTGCGGCCCCTGCACAGAATATGGACACAAACGCAGAAAACAGACCATTATCTAAATTATTTATTCTAAGAAAGGAACCGAAGTATTATGATCATTACAATTCATGACAACCACTCCACCGTCTCCATCGATACCATGGGCGCACAGCTCATCTCCTTCCAGGATGCCGCCGGAAAAGAATACATCTGGCAGAGAGATCCCGCCTTCTGGCCGCGCTGCTCCCCGCTTCTCTTCCCCGCAGTGGGCAACAGCCGAGAAGGAAAGACCATGTTTGACGGGGTCTGGTATGACCTGCCGAAGCACGGCTTCTGCAAGGAATCGGATTTTGAAGTAGCTGCACAGTCTGAAAGCGAGGCCGTCTTCCGACTGGCTTCCAATGAAATGACCCGAAAGCATTACCCGTATGACTTTGTCTTAAGCCTGGCTTACCATTTAAAGGACGGCGTCCTCTCCATGACCTATCAGGTCACGAACCCGCAGGACACCCCGCTCCCCTACTGCATCGGCGCCCATCCCGGCTTTGTCTGTCCCATGGAGGAGGGTGCGTCCTTTGAGGATTATGAGCTGGAATTTGAAGAGGACGAGAGCACCTCTTCCATAGTCTATGATCTGGAGAACATGCAGTTTGACGTGAGCCGCCATCTGGTCTCTCTTGAAGGTACCCGCGTGGTCCCGCTGCGCTACGGCCTGTTCGACCAGGACGCCGTATACTTTAACGAGATCCGGTCCCGGAAGGTCTCCCTGATCCACAGGGAAAGCCGGAAAGGGATCCAGGTTGCTTATCCGGGCTTTTCCTCCGTAGCGTTCTGGACCCCGGACCACAAACAGGCTCCATTTCTCTGCATCGAACCGTGGAACGGCTCCGCCATCCGCTCCGACGAGGATGATGAATTCCTCCACAAACATGATGTGCAGATCCTGGGTGCGGGAGAAAGCCGGAGCCATCTGCTGGAGATCCGGATCTTAAATTAACTGACTCTGCTGTTTGAAACCTGACAATATCCTGTATGGCATCAAAAAAAGGAACAGCCGGATAACTGATATGTTCAGATATCCTCGCTGTTCCTTTTCTATTGTGTGTATTTACTCCGCTACAGAGATATTGGCGTCCTTCGCGTTCTTCCAGGAATTGGCGATCGCCCCCAGGATATCCCCATGGGGATCTCTAAGGCTCATGGTCGCGCCGGAGATCGCATCTAAGTCCGCTCTCTCCGCATCGGTCAGCGCCTCGTATTTCTTCACATCCTCTTCCTTGTCAGAAGTACCGTGCAGCGGTCTGCCGTTTAAGTCGGAGCAGTACGCATCAAACCATGCGTCCACCTCGTCGGTGGTCATGCCTTTAAACTTCTCCTCAAACAGATTCATCTCGTCTTCCCATGTACCAGCGCCAAGCTTGTAGGTGCTGCCGCGCTCGCGTTTGGTCTTCCAGGACTCGATCTGCGCCAGGAAGCTGTCTTCTGTCTGCTCCAGCACAGTATCAACCTTCTCGTCATGGTCTTCATCCGCATTGTAGCTGTGTCCCGGGAATCCGGTCAGCTTAGGCATATGCTCGCCGTCATAGTTGGGGGTCGCAACCTCCATCACATCCGTGTAGAGAGCCACGATCTTCCCAGCCTCATCAAAGCAGGCGCCTGCCGCCTGGGTATTGAAGCTGTAAACACCGACCTCTTTATCATCCTTACCCGGACCTACTCGCCCGGTATTGGTGAAGCCAAGGCCAATCTTTGCCACCTTCTCTGCATCCACCGGTTTCCGGTTCTCATAAGCGCGCACGATCGCTCCCACAATATTGCCGTGGGCATCGTTTAAGGACATGGTTGCGCCGGAAATGGCATCCAGCTCTGCCTTCTGTTCCTCACTGAGCGCCTCATGCTTCTTGATATCTTCTTCCTTATCGGAGGTCCCGTGAAGCGGCCTGCCGTTTAGATCAGAGCAGGATTCTGCGTACCACTGCTCCACCTCTGCCGCGGTCATGCCTTTAAACATCTCCTCAAACAGATCCATCTCATCTTCCCAGGTGCCTGAACCCAGCTTGTAAGTGCTGCCGCGCTCACGCTTGGTCTGCCAGGACTCTACCTCTGCCAGATAGGTGTCATCAGTCTGCTCTAACACTCCGTCAATCTTCTCATCATGATTCTCGTCCACGTTGTAGCTCTGCCCCGGGAATCCGGTCAGATGCGGCATATGCTCGCCGTCATAGTTGGGGGTCGCAACCTCCAGCTGGTCTACTTCCAGATCAAGGATCTTTCCGTCATTGTCAAATAAAACATAAGCGACTACTTCATTGATACTGTATACGCCCACGTCCTGGTCATCCTTGCCCGGGCCAAGGCGTCCATTGGAATAAAAGCCCATCCCGTGTGAAATCCCGGATGCCTGCACTTCCTGCGCCGCCTCAGTCTCCTCTGCAGCGGTCTCCTCAGAACCTGATACGGTACCGGCAGCAGCTTTGACTGCTTCAAATACGCCGTTGGAGGTCCAGGTGGCTCCGGAGACTGCATCCACACCATCCAGCCCTCCGGCTGCCAGGATCGCTTCCTTCAGCGTGTTCATGGCTGCTCCGCCAATCTCCGGCGTCTCGCTCTCTCCGGTCAGCTCCAGGCCAACGATCTTGCCGCCTGCCAGAGTTACCTGCGCCGTGATCGGGCCGCCGTAGCCCTCCGCCTCGCCGCTTGCAACTGTAGTCTCCTGGCTTCCCGCCGCAGACCCCATTGCAGACTTGACCGCATCAAATACGCCGTTAGAGGTCCAGGTAGCTCCGGAGACTGCATCTACGCCATCCAGCCCCTGCGCCGCCAGGATCGCTTCTTTTAAAGTGTTCATGGCTGTTCCGCCAATCTCCGGCGTCTCACTCTCTCCGGTCAGCTCCAGGCCGATGATCTTGCCTCCCGCCATGGTCACCTCCGCAGTGATCGGCCCTCCGTAGCCTTCCGCTTCCCCTTTCACAACTGTGGTTTCCTGACCTCCTGCCGCATTTTCCATGCGTTTACCCTTGATCGCATCATAAGCAGGATTTGCCAACGCGATCACAGCTACAGAAGCAGCTGCCATTACGCCAAGGCCCACAAGATTGCTTTTGTTCATAGAAATTTCCCTCCGTATGTTTTTCTCTGTATCCTGTTTAAAAATTCAATTATAGCCTATCATTATATAAGATTCTTGTCAATATTTTAACAGCTTAATTTCCTGTAAGGATTTCTATTTTCGCAACGCATCCGCCGGTCTGTCAGTCCAACGTGGAATGGATCACCAGTACATCCCCGATCTCAAGGACAGTATCTCCACGCGGTATCACCGTATCCTCCCCGCGCCGGATCAGCACCACCAGCTCCTGCGGGTCTTTTGAGTACTCCGATAAAGTCTTCCCTGCGCACAGATCCCCTTTCCCAATGGTCTTCTCCAGAAGCTGCACACCGTGTTCATCCTGGTATGCAGGTCCGCTGAGCACAACCCGGTCCCCTTCCAAAAGCTCTGTATCTCCTCCGGGAATCAGATTGTCCCCGCTGCGGAGGATCAGCACGATCAGAAGCTCCCGCACAAGCCCCAGCTCCGACAGCTTCTTTCCCTCCCATGGATGCCCCGGTCCAATGGTAAGCTCCATAAACTGCACCGGAACTTCATCCACATAATCCGTAAAAGTCCTGCGCACATCCAGCTCCTCATCGATCATATCAAGACGCTTTGCCGCCCACGGGATCAGGGTCCCCTGGAATGCGATGGACAGCAGCACGATACAGAAAACAATATGGAAAATATCATCCTTCACATAAGCGTCGCTGACTGTCGCCATGATCGCAAACACGATGGACGCGGCTCCCCTGAGTCCTGCAAAGGATACCAGGATCTTTTGCTGCATACGGGCGCGGAAGGGAGCCATCAGCAAAAACACTGCCAGCGGGCGCGCCACAAAGGTCAGGAACAATGCGGCAGCCAGCGCCACACCTGCCACTGCCGGCAGACGGGACGGAAAGGACAAAAGCCCCAGCAGAAAAAATACAGCCATCTGCATCAGCCCTGTCACACCGTCAAAAAAAGGAACCAGCGTCATTTTATTCTTGATCTTTGAGTTCCCCAATATGATACCTACAATATAGACGCTGAGATACCCGTTCCCGCCGATCATGGCCGCCGCCCCATAGGACAAAAGCGCCACCGCAGTCACAAATACCATATCAAATCCCGCCGCCCCGAACCGGAAACGCCGCAGCATCCACAGGGAAAAAGCCGACATCACAAGGGCAACCAGGATGCCAAAGGCAAACTGGGCAAATACCATCCAGGCCACCTGCCCCGGGCTGGCGCTTCCCGCCATCACCGTCAGCACTACCACCGTCAGCATATAGGAACAGGGATCGTTGCTGCCGCTCTCCATCTCAAGCAGGGATGCGGTATTATCCTTCAATCCCAGCTTTTTTGAGCGCAGGATGGAAAACACCGACGCCGCGTCCGTCGAGCTGATGACCGAACCCAGTAAAAAGCTCTCCATCATTCCCATACCCAGCGCCAGATAACAGAATGCACCGGTGATCCCGGCCGTCAGCGCCACTCCAACGGTAGAAAGGAGGGCTGCCTCCACCGCTACGGGCTTTGCCTGTGTCCAGTTGGTCCCGAAACCGCCGTAAAACATGATAAAGATGAGCGCCACAGAACAGACCTGCTCCGCAAATCCAAAATCGCTGAAGGCGATCTTCCAGATACCGTCGCTGCCGAACAGCATCCCCAGCAGGATGAATGCCAGAAGGATCGGAATCCCCACCCTGTCGGTGATGCGGTTTAAGAACACACAGACGAGCATGATACACGCAGCCGTCACCAGAAAGACGGTCATAAAAACTCCTCCTGCCATACGGCCTTTCCTGCATCCAGAGAGCGTTTTACATCCAGAACCCTCTGATTCTCTGAACCGCGGAACTTCAAGCTGAGATTCTTCTTCTCTGCTACGAATCTTCCATCCACCATCACATCAAACAGAGGCACCAGTTCCCTTGTCGTCTGGTGCTCAGGCATCATCCTGCCCAGGATATCCTTCTCAAAATCATAACCGGTAAAGCACCAGATCGTCTTTTCCGGCAGCCGTTCCCGCACCTTCTTAATAAAGGGCAGCAGCCGTTCCTGGTTCTGCGGCTCCATCGGTTCTCCCCCGAGCAGCGTCAGCCCTTCTATATAATCATGGTCCAGATAACCTATGAGCATTTCCTCCGTCGCCTCCGTAAATGGCTCTCCAAAGTGAAAATCCCACGCTTCCTCATTGAAGCAGTCCCTGCAGCGGTGCGTACACCCGCTGACAAACAGCGACACACGCACCCCCGGCCCATTGGCGATATCCACCTGCTTAATCGTTGCATAATTCATGCCGCTTTCCTCCATTTTACATTTTCTCTTTTATCGTCAGCCGGGCTTTCCAGCCCATCCGTCACAGATGGAGCACCCGGCTCTTGATCTCCTTCGTCTTCCCGCTGTTCCAGAAATTCTCCCCCAGATACCCGCAGGTACGCCGGGTCACGTTCATCTTGCTGTGATCCTTATTATGGCACTGCGGACATTCCCATTCATAGTCCTCATTTAGAAGGATCTCGCCGTCATAACCACAAGCCTGGCAGAAGTCGGATTTTGTGTTGAATTCCGCGTACTGGATATTGTCGTAAATATATTTTACCACAGTTTCCATGGCGTCTAAATTCTGCATCATATTAGGTACCTCTACGTAGGATATGGCGCCTCCGCTGGAGATATTCTGGAACTCGCTCTCGAAGGCAAACTTATCGAAAGCGGTGATCGGCTCCCGGACATCTACGTGGTAAGAGTTGGTATAGTAACCCTTATCTGTCACATTCTCCAGTATCCCGTATTTCTGACGGTCTATCCGCGCAAACCGGTAGCACAGAGACTCCGCGGGAGTCCCGTAAAGACCAAAGCCCAGGCCGGTCTCCTGCTTCCACGCGTCCACCGCCGCCTTCATATGGCGCATCACCTTAAGCGCAAATTCCCTGCCCTCCGGCGACGTCTGGCTGGTCCCCTTCATAAGCCAGGTCAGTTCATAGATCCCGATATATCCCAGAGACAGTGTGGAATAGCCGTCCATCAGGTACCGGTCGATCTTTTCGCCCTTTTTAAGCCTTGCGATCGCCCCGTACTGCCAGTGGATCGGGCTAACATCCGACACGGTTCCAAGAAGCGCCTTGTGACGGCACATCAGTGCCTCACGGCACAGCTCAAGCCGCTCGTCAAAGAGCTTCCAGAATGTCTCTTCGTCTCCTCTGGCAATGATCCCGATCTGCGGAAGGTTGATGCTGACCACACCCTGGTTGAACCGGCCCTCCCATTTATAGTTTCCATCCTCGTCCTTCCACGGGGACAGAAAAGAACGGCAGCCCATACAGCTGAAAACGTTGCCCTCGTAATTCTCGCGCATCTTCTTTGCGGATATGTAATCCGGGTACATCCGTTTTGCCGAACACTGTACCGCAAGACGTGTCACATAGTCGTACGCCCCGCCTTTTAGGCAGTTGCATTCATCCAGCACATAGATCAGCTTGGGGAATGCCGGGGTCACATAGACTCCCTGCTCGTTCTTCGTTCCCTCCAGCCTCTGGCGCAGGATCTCCTCGATGATCATCACGTTTTCTTCTACATACTCGTAATCCGGCTCGATCTGCATAAACAGGGTCACAAAGGGCGCCTGACCGTTGGTGGTCATCAGAGTGTTGATCTGATACTGGATCGTCTGGACGCCTGACTTTAATTCGTCGCGCAGGCGGATGTTCACAATACGTTTTAGCTCTGCCTCTCCAATGCTGCCGGACTGCTCACCGCCTGCCTCCAGGCCAAACTCCCTGCGCAGCTCCCGGTCGTATTTTTCACGGCTCCTGCGCAGATATTTTCCCAGATGCTTTACCGCCACGGACTGTCCTCCATACTGGTTGCTGGCAACCGCCGCGATGATCTGCGTTGTGACGATACAGGCCACCTGAAAGCTCTTCGGCGACTCGATCAGTTTCCCGTTCATCACGGTTCCATGATCCAGCATATCCCCGATATCGATCAGACAGCAGTTAAAGATCGGCTGGATAAAATAATCGGCATCATGGAAATGCAGCACTCCATTCTCATGGGCCATGGTGATCTGCTCCGGCAAAAGCAGCCTTTTAGTCACATCCCTGGAGACCTCTCCCGCAATGTAATCCCTCTGGGTAGATGCCAGCGTGGTGTTCTTGTTGGAGTTCTCCTCCGCCAGCTCCTTATTCTCATTGCGGATCAGCTTGAGAATGGACTCATCCGTGGTGTTGGATTTACGCAGCAGCGCCCTCTGAAAGCGGTAGATCATATATTTCTTCGCGAGAGCATACTTGTTGCGCTCCACCAGACGCGCCTCGATCATATCCTGGATCGTCTCTACCGGCATCACGTCCGTGGCCTGCGATTCCACATAGCGGATCGTGTCCTCGATCAGGGCCGCGTCCACCCGCTCCTGCTCCTCCACTGTCTCATTGGCTTTTTCTATGGCGGCGCGGATCTTCTCCGCGTCATAGGCCGCTACACGGCCGTCACGTTTCTGTACTTTCATGGTAATCCCCCTTATGATAAATAAAGCAGATTAAGATCCTGGCTGCACCTGGATCTTGATCCGGCTGATCTGGTCAGTTTTGTCTGTTTACTATATTTTGTTTGTAGGTTTTCGCAAAGCGCTATATATAGTTTGATCTTCTTTTTCTGTAGGATTTTATTATAATCGGTGACTGCCTCTTTGTCTATATCATAATCCATAAAAAAGTTCTTGATGCAGCGGTATGCAGCGGTACTTCCCCCGGGATAAAGCCTGGGATTTTCTTTGGTCAGGCGATCTTTTACCAGCTTCTGTTCGCATTGCAAAATGCAATATATATTTGACATTTTGCAATGTGTATGGTATAGTGGAATCAGGAGGCAGGACCAATGAAAAATCTGAAATTGAAATCGGCGCGTGCCGCCAAAGATATGTCGCAGGGAGACCTGGCGGCTGTCGTCGGGGTGACGAGGCAGACCATCGGCATGATCGAAACCGGCGATTATAACCCGTCTTTGAAGCTCTGCATCGCAATCTGCAAAGCTCTGGACAAAACATTGGATGACTTATTTTGGGAGGTATGATGATATGGATGAACGTGTGAAAAGTACTTATGAAAAGATTTACGCGGAATTGTTCCGGATCGTCCTGTTTGGATGCTGTGTATCGATCATAATCAAGACCGCTGTGCTGGGGATGGGCGCCCTGGACTGTATCCCGGAATATCCGATCTTGGTTGGATGCCCTGTCTATCTTCTGATACGGGGCAGGATGCTGGGTGTGACGCAGGTTATGGTTCCTGCAAATAAGTTTAAACAGAATCTGGTGCTCGCGTTAGTCTGCGCTCTGGCGGTTTCTGTATTTGTGTTCGTGGCGGTTCTGCAAAACAGGGGTAAGGACGTGGAATGGGCGAATGTGCTGGGGTTTGCATTTTCTTTTATTGGATGCTTTTTGGCGGCACAGATTGGATTCCGGAAGTGGGCGGATCGGCAGCAGAAAAAGATGGATGATAAGTATGATGATTAGTCCGCAGATTAGTCCGCAGTGCACCTCCATTCCGCTTCGCTGCATGCCCTCTGTGCGCTTTCACACCAGGCTCGAAAAACCCTCGCCAAGTGTTCAATGCGTCGGTCGCGGGCTGTCGCATTGGTCGCGTTGATCTACTACGCAGTGCACCTCCATTCCGCTTCGCTGCATGTCGGTCGCGGGCTGTCGCCCTATGTCAAGAAACAGAGTGGAACCGCCGCTCGAAAGCAAGCTTTCGGACGGCGGTTCCACTCTGTTTCTTTCCGCACTGCTCATAGCTAGCACGAAAATTGGCTCTCGTACAGGTTTGCGTAGAATCCTTTTTTCTCTAATAACCCTTCATGCGTCCCCTGCTCTATAATGTGTCCGTCTTTCATCACCAGTATCACATCTGCTTCTCGGATCGTCGACAATCTATGTGCCACAATAAAGCTGGTTCTCCCTTCCATCATCACAGCAAATGCCTTTTGGATGCGGATCTCAGTTCGTGTGTCTATGGAGGAGGTGGCTTCGTCCAGGATCAGCATTGGCGGCAGGCAGAGCATGACGCGGGCGATGCACAGCAGCTGCTTCTGGCCCTGGGACAGGTTTCCTCCGTCTTCTGAGATCACAGTGTCGTAGCCCTGGGGCATCCTTTTGATGAAGCTGTGGGCATGGGCCTCTTTGGCGGCATGGATGACCTCTTCGTCTGTGGCGTCTGGCCGGCCATAGGCAATGTTTTCACGGATCGTTCCGGATTTCAGCCAGGTCTCCTGCAGTACCATGCCGTAGCTGGTCCTCAGGCTTTTTCTTGTCACATGACGGATATCTTCTCCGGATACCTGGATCGAACCGCCCATCACATCATAAAAGCGCATCAGCAGGTTGATCATGGTCGTCTTGCCGCAGCCGGTCGGACCTACGATGGCAATCCTCTGGCCCGGCTTCACGTCCAGGTTTAAATCCTCGATCAGCGGTGTTTCCGGGTCATAGGAGAAGGATACGTTCTGGAGCTTTACGCTGCCGTCCACATGCTCCAGTACTACAGCGTCCTCATCCTCCGCCGGGAACGGCGGCTCGTCTATCAGCTCAAACACCCGGGCGGCACAGGCCAGTGCATTTTGCAGTTCTGTCACCACGCCGGATATCTCATTAAACGGCTTCGTATACTGGTTGGCATAGCTTAGGAAAATAGAGAGCTGGCCAACGCTTAAAAGCCCCCGGATCGCCGCATATGCTCCAGCCACGCCCACACTGGCATAGACAATGCTGTTCACAAACCTGGTGGATGGATTGGTGATGGAGGAGAAAAAGATCGCCCGCAGACTATATCCCCGAAGCCGCTCGTTGATCTCCTCAAACCGCGCCTGGGCCTCCGCCTCGTAACCAAAGGCCTGTACCACCTTCTCATTGCCGATCATCTCATCCACCAGAGAAGTGAGCTCCCCCCGGGTCTGGGACTGGAGCTTAAACATGGCAAAAGTCCTTTTGGCAATAAAACTGGCTACAAACAGCGACAGCGGCGTCACAAGCACCACTACTACCGTGATCAGCGGGTTTACCACCAGCATAAAGCCCAGGGTCCCCAGGATTGTCAGGACGCCTGTAAAAAGCTGGGTAAAACCCATCAGAAGCCCTTCTGAGAACTGATCGATATCTGCGATGATCCGGCTGATCACATCTCCGTACTGGTGGGAGTCAATATATTTGAGCGGCAGGATCTCCAGATGGTTAAATGCCTTCGTCCGGATGTCCTTCACCACATGGTAAGTGATCTGGTTGTTGATATGGTTCATCAGCCACTGCGCCAGAGCTGTGACTGCAATGACCACCACGATCTTTTTCAGGATCTCCGCCAGACCGGCGAAGTCCACATTCCCCGGCCCCAGGATCAGATCCACGCCATTCCCCACCAGGATCGGGGCATAAAGGGTCGTCGCCACAGTCACAGCTGCAAGAGCCAGGGACAGCAGGACGAGCCACTTATAGACGCCAATGTAATCCAGAATGCGCTTCAGTGTAGATTTGTGCTTTCCAATTTCTATTTTTGCCATCCTACTGCACCTCCTCTTTTGAAAGCTGGGACAGGCAGATCTCCCTGTATACGTTACAGGAATCAAGCAGCTCCCTGTGGGTGCCGCAGCCCGCCACCGCACCGTCATCTAAAACCACGATCTGATCCGCATTCCGGATCGTGGTGGCGCGCTGGGAAACGATAAAGACCGTCATATCTCCCGTGCTCTCCTGGATTGCCTTGCGAAGATTGGCATCCGTGGCAAAATCCAGCGCAGACGCACTGTCGTCCATGATCAGGATCTCCGGCTCCCGTACCAGTGCACGGGCGATCGTCAGACGCTGGCGCTGTCCGCCTGATAAGTTTTTGCCGTTCTGCTCCACAAACATTTCCAGGTCTCCGCCTTTATCATCCACAAATTCCCTGGCCTGGGCTATATCCAGCGCACGGTAAATATCCTCATCAGAGGCATCCTTTCTGCCCCACTGCATATTTTCCCGCAGAGTCCCCTTGAACAGTACCGACTTCTGCGGCACCACGCCGATCTTACTGCGCAGCTCCTGGAGTGGGTACTCCCTCACATCCCGTCCGTCTACAAGCACTGCCCCCTGCCGCACATCGTAGAACCGTGGGATTAAGTTCACCAGCGTAGATTTGCCGGAGCCTGTACCGCCGATGATACCGATCGTCTGTCCCCGCAATACCGTAATATCAATATCTGTCAGAGAATCGGCTTTGGTATTTTTATAGGCAAAATCCACATGCTGAAACTGCACCTTGGGCAGCACGGCTGCGGCTCCTGCCTCCGACATCCCGGCTTCCGGCACAATATCCTCGGAACGCATTTTTCCTGTCGGGTCTGTGATGCTGCTGGTCTCGTCAAACACCGCACTGATCCGGTTGGCACAGGCAAGGGCCTTGGAAATCGATACGATCAGATTGGCCATCTTGATCAGCTCCACCAGGATCTGCGACATATAGTTGACCAGCGCCACGGTCTCGCCCTGGGTGATGATCCCCGCGTCCACCTGCTTGCCGGAAACCCAGACCACTGCCACGATCGCCAGGTTGATGATCACGTAGGTAACCGGATTCATCAGCGCGGAGATCTTGCCCACAAACACCTGGAATTTTACCAGGAGGTCATTGGACTGGTCAAAATTCCGGATCTCGTCCTCCTGGCGGTTAAAAGCGCGGATCACCCTGGCTCCGGTTAAGTTCTCTCTGGTCGCCTGGGTCACCTGGTCTAACTGCCGCTGTACCTTCTTATAGAGCGGCATACTGGCCGCCATCACTCCGAACACCACTACGCTCAGTGCCGGGATCGCCACTACGAACACCATAGCGGCTTTTACATTGACCGTAAACGCCATGATCATCGCGCCAAACACGATGAACGGGGAACGCAGGAGCAGGCGCAGGGCCAGATTCAGCCCCGACTGCACCTGGTTCACATCACTGGTCATCCGCGTGATCAGGGTCGAAGTCCCGATCACATCCTGCTCACTGTAGGACAGGCTGTTTATATGGGAAAACAGATCATTGCGCAGAGCCGTGGAAAATCCCACTGACGCCTTTGCCGCAAAATACTGCGCAGTCAGGGAACATGCCAGCCCCACCGCAGCCAGAAGGAGCAAAAGGCCGCCCATCTTCATAATATAGGAAACATCCCGGTTCCCGATGCCCACATCGATGATCTGCGCCATGACCAGCGGCACAAACAGTTCAAAACTGGCCTCCAGCATTTTAAACAACGGCCCCAGTACGCTTTCCAGTTTATAATTCTTTAAATATCGAATCAGCTTTTTCATATTTTCCTCCGTCGTGAAAAGACATCCTATTGATTATAGCATCCAACGGAAACCGCGGCAAGTGCCTCTCTTTATTTTTGTTTTCCACCTTGCTATTTTTCCACTGCCGTGATACTATAATCCATAGAATTTCAATAAAATTCCGGAGCGCTTATGATTGAATTTATCATTGACTGCAAAAAAATATGGGACAAATACGTGAGGGATGAAATCACCGTTTATGCGGCGCAGGCATCTTTTTTTATTGTGATCGCATTTTTCCCGTTTATCATGCTTTTATTGACACTGATCCAGTTTATACCGGCCATAAACAAATCGGACCTGCTTGCTATCCTGGTCCGTATCATGCCAAATATGCTGGATTCCCTTGTCATCGGCATTGTGGATGACTTGTACATCAAATCCCCCGGGACCATCCTGTCCATCACCGCGCTGGTGGCACTGTGGTCCGCAGCCCGGGGTATGATGAGTATTGAGCGGGGCTTAAACCGCATCTACGACACCTTTGAGAAACGCAACTACATTGTGAGAAGGCTGATCTGTTCCTTTTATACCCTGATCTTCATGGTGGTCTGCGTGGTATCCCTGGTGCTTTTGGTGTTTGGTACCAGCATCCAGAATCTGTTTGTAAGGATCTTTCCTCTGCTGGGTTCCATCACACAGCATGTCATCAGCTTCCGCAGCCTGCTTGCCATGATCCTGTTCTTCAGCAGCTTTGTGGGGCTTTATACGATCCTTCCAAAGAAAAAGCAAAAACCCCGGAATCAGATTCCCGGGGCTGCCTTTTCAACCGTATGCTGGCTGCTGTTCTCCTATGCATTTTCACTGTATTTTACCAACTTCAGCAACTTCTCCTATATGTACGGGAGTTTGACTGCGATTGTTCTTTTGATGCTGTGGCTGTACTTCTGCATCTGTATCCTGTTTATCGGTGCGGAGATCAACTGCTTTTTAGAAACCTCAGGATACCAAAATCCACCCGAAGCTTAAATCCGCCGTCTGCTCTGCATCCTGCCTCTACTGGTGAAACAGCGGTGTGGACAGATACCGGTCTCCGGTATCCGGCAGGAGCACCACGATCGTCCTGCCTTTCATCTCCGGCCGCTTCGCAATCTGGGCTGCCGCCCACAGCGCCGCACCGGAACTGATCCCTACAAGCACGCCTTCTGTTTTCGCCATATCACGCCCGGCCTGGTAAGCATCCTCGTCTGCGACTGTGATAATCTCATCATAGATCCTGTCATTTAAAAGCTCCGGCTTAAAGCCTGCACCGATTCCCTGGAGTCCGTGCGGGCCTTTTTTTCCTTCTGAGAGGAATGGAGATCCGGACGGCTCCACTGCCACGATCTTCACATCCGGTTTCCTGCTCTTTAAATATTCCCCGGTTCCCGTGATGGTGCCGCCGCTTCCGATCCCTGCCACGAAAACATCCACATCGCCTTCTAAATCCTCCCAGATCTCCGGGCCTGTGGTGTTAAAATGAGCTTTTGCATTGGCGGGATTCTCAAACTGGCCCATGATGACAGAGCCTGGGATCTCCCGCTGAAGCTCCTCAGCCTTTTCGATAGCGCCCTGCATGCCCTTTGCGCCCTCAGTCAGCACGATCTCCGCCCCGTATGCTGAGAGGAGCTGTCTCCGCTCCATACTCATGGTCTCCGGCATGGTGAGGACTGTGCGATACCCCTTCATAGCGGCGATGCTTGCCAGGCCGATCCCTGTATTGCCCGAGGTCGGCTCGATAATCGTGGCGCCCGGTTTCAGCCTTCCGCTCTCCTCCGCATCCAGGATCATATACAGTGCTGCCCGGTCCTTGACACTTCCCGCCGGGTTTAAGTATTCCAGCTTCGCCACCAGATGCGCTTCCAGGCCATGCTTCTTCTCATAATTGCACAGCTCCAACAGCGGTGTGTGCCCAATCAGTTCCATCGCGCTTTTCTTTATATGTCCCATCTGCATTTCCTCCTCAAGCTTTAATTCATATTACTTAACTATGAATTGATTTTTCTGAATTATAGTCTCATTGCAGCCTGTTGTCAACCTGTTTATCGATTTATTTACAGATTTTTGGCCTCTCGGATCTCAAGATATTCCCCCAGCATGGCAAACTCATCCTCGTAGATGCAGTTTTGCATTGTGCGCTGCTGCACCTGCTCCATACATTCCTGGCAGTCCATCCAACACACGCATTCCACCTCCTCGTCCTGGAGAGTGAGCACCGCTTCGTCCACAGGCTCCCGGTACACGTACACGGCGCTGATCTCATAGTCACGGAATACCCTGCCGTAAAACACATCTTCGCAATAGCCCTTGTGGTATCCCACAAAATGCATCTGCTCCGGGTCCGCACAGATCCCCAGCTCCTCACGGAGCTCCCGCACTGCCGTGTCCAGGAAATCATCTCCCGCCGCCACATGGCCCGCCGCTGAGATATCATAACAGCCCGGATAGGAATCCTTTTTTGCGCTTCGTTTCTGGAGCAGCACGTCATATCCGCTCCTGTCATTTTCCCGGACGATCCATATATGGGCTGTACCATGAGGGCTTCCATCCCGGTGCGCCACGCCGCGCTCCCGCACTACTCCGGTCTTTTCCCCGCTCTCCGTCAGCACATCGAACAGTTCCATGGGGGTTCCGTTAAGAGCTGCCGAAACCAGTCTGTTGTTCCCGTCATAGACAAGCTTCAGTGAAAAGAAATCCTCCGTCTCCTCCAGCAGCCGGAAAAAGATCTTGTCTCCCTCCCAGATATTCAGCTTCAATACCTGTTCCTTGTCTACCCACTCCAGCTCGCCCTCGTTGCAGGCGACCGGTTCCCCTGTAAAGCCGTCCGCCGTGAACAGCGACATATATTCTGTCACGCCGGTTCCGGATACAAAGGTGACCACCGCCCGGTAACGGTAGGAGGTCAGCGTATATCCGGTCTCCTCCCACACCTCCCGCAAAAGACATTCTTCCGGGCTTTCATCCTGCTCAAAATGGCCGCCCACGCCAATCCATTTGTCTTTATTCACATCATTCTTTTTCACAGTCCTGTGAAGCATTAAATATTTTCCGTTCTGCTCAATATAGCAAAGGGTGCTTAAACCTGTCATCGTCTATTTCCTCGTATAATAATGTTCTAACTGGCTGACCGCCTGCATGATCGTTTTGCAGGGAATCCCCTGTACCTTGATCCCGTTGTCTGCTATGCTGCCAATATTAAATATATAATCATTCACCGGCACATAATCCATCTCCAGGAGAACATTGGCATCCAGGTCCTGGAGCAGGACGACCGTGACGCTTACGCTGTTGATCTCGTTCTGAACCTTTGCTAAATATTTCAGGCATTCCTTTTCATCCTGAAACGCGTTTGACAAATCCCTGATCTTTTCTGCTCTGTCCGATGCCGTACATTTGGTATAAGTCCACATATGTCCTCCTGACTGGTTGTGACCGCTCGCAGCTCTGAGAGTGCTGAAGCGTTACGAGTATATTTAAAACAGGTGCTGTATGACTATTTATTTTATCACACTATGCACATTTTGACCAACAAAAATTACCATGAATAACCGCTTATACCGGCAGACTGTCCCGCACGCACAGCGCCCCATACCCTACAAACGGGTTCGGATACACAGAAAACCCTGGAAGCTGCCTTGCCCCGCGGTGCAGATAGGCCTTGATCTTCTCCCCATAGAGAAACGGGTCCCTGCCGTCCACGATCCCCCACTGCATCATCAGCGCCGCGCTCCCGGTCACCACCGGAGTGGCAAAGGAGGTGCCAGTGACCGACTTGTAGCCGCCGCCCACAGCAGGCGCCATGATCCCAACGCCGGGAGCCGCAATATCCGGCTTTACCTGATTTGTTCTCCTGGTAAAGCCCCGGCCCGAAAAATCGGCATAGGAATTGTAAGTGCTGTTATAAGCGCCTACAGTAATGACTTTGGCCGCAGACGAGGGGATGGTGAGCGTAGTATCCGGCGTTGCAGTCAAAAACCTTGTGGATGCATTCAGCACTCCGGAGGATGGGAGCCACAGATCATAGCGACCTTCCACAACCTGCTGCGGCCTCAGCTTGAACGTCCAGATCCCGCTCTCTACATAAGCCCCTTCATCTGGCACAAAATCAAAATAGATCTCCTGCGCCTGGCTGTAGGGTCCCGGTTTTCCGTAATAGACCAGGATCTGAGTGTTTCGATAGCGGTAACGCAGCGGTCCCAGCCGTTCTGACAGCGGCCCTAAAATCTCTCCGGACGGAGTCTGCAGACTGATACCAAACTGATCCGTGTATGCCTTCCACAGCTGAACGCTGACTCCCGGTTCGTAGGGGGCCACGGACAGTTCGATCTGCTCCTCCGGCCCGGAAGTGGTCAGCCTTCCCGACACGTGTCCTGCGGAGGCTCCCTCATTTCCACTTCCCACCATGATCGTAGTCCTTCCATAATTGCCGATATCATCCAGAAAGGTCTCCAGCAGGCTGGTCCCGTCATGAGAGCCATATGTATTCCCAAAGCTGATATTGACTGACAGCGGCCGCCCCAGCTCCACAGCCTTCCCCACCACAAAATCCACCGCCCTCATCAGTTCCGTGGTCCGTGGAAATCCTCCTGCCCGGGCCGTTCCAAGCTTCACAACCAAAAGCTCGCTCTCATAGGCGATCCCCCGGTATGCGCCGGCATCCTCCCGTCCATTTCCGGCAGCGATTCCGGCAACGGCTGTCCCGTGGCCGCTTAGATCCACAGAGGGCACCAGTGTCCTGCCCTGCTGCCTGTTCCCGGTCTCCAGCGCACGGTTTATCTCTTCCGGTGTGAACACCCGGTCCAGAGTCTGGTCCCACAGCGCCGCAATCCGGGTCGTCCCCTCCTCTGTCCGGAAATCTTCATGAAAATAATCAATCCCCGAATCCAGCACGGCCACAAGCACCCCTCTTCCGGTCAGATCCTGCGGCGGTTCCTGCAGAATATTAATACAAGAGGCTGCTCTCGCCCGGTCAACGACGAAAAACAGCCTCTTTGGTTTCTCTATATATTCAATCTGCGGAAATGCACTGATTGTCTCGATCAGACGCTCTGGAACAGTCAGGATCGCATACTCGTTGCGCATCTCCTCCACCGCCGCGCCCAGGCTGCGTATCTCATCCAGGCTGCCCGAATATTTTACGATCAGCTCCCAGGTCTGCTCCTGCGGATCATAGCCGGTCTCCAGTTCCTGTGAACGGGCCCGCTCCTGCGGCGAGACATCCAGCGCAAGGTTTAAAAGGTTCTCCATTTTCTGGTTCGGCATATGCTTTTCCCTGCCATTTACAAAGCTTTTCATTCTATTCTATGCCATGTTTCCGGCAGTTATCCATACAGCCTTTTTACAGATCAGCCCTCTATCTGATACAGCTTCCCATACTTGTCCTTCAGATAATCTATATAATATTTCGGGTCAAAATCCTCTCCCGTCATATCCTTTAAGATCTCACGGCTGGTCTTCAGCTTGCCGAAGCGGTGGACATGCTCCCGCAGATATTCCCGGATCACATCGATCTTTCCATCTTCCAGCAGACGCTCAAAATCCAGCTCTTTTTTCATATGGACATACATCTGCGCACCAAAGGCGCTCCCCAGGGCATAGGATGGAAAATAGCCGAAGGACCCCTGAGCCCAGTGGATATCCTGCAGCACGCCCTCCGATGCATTCTTCGGACGCACGCCTAAATACTCCTCGTATTTATCTGCCCAGAGCTTGGGAAGCTCCTTCACATCCAGATCTTCTTCGATCAGCTGTTTTTCCAGCTCATACCGGACCAGTACATGAAGGCTGTAGGTCAGTTCATCCGCCTGGGTCCGTATCAGGCCCGGCTGGACTTTATTGATGGCCTTTACAAACATCTCACGGCCTATTCCTTTTAACTGCTCCGGGAACAGTTCCTTAAGCCTGGAGTAAAGCGGCACCCAGAAAGCTTCATTCCGCCCGATGATATTTTCAAAGAAACGGGACTGGGATTCATGCATGCCCATAGACGCCCCCTGTCCTACCAGGGTCTGCGTCAGCTCGTCCCCAACACCCAGCTCATAGATCCCATGCCCCGCCTCATGGATCACGGAAAAGAGGGAATTGTCCATCCGGTCTGTATAGTGGGTAGTGATACGCACATCATGGTTGTGGAGGTTGGTGGTAAACGGGTGTGCGCTGGTTGCAAACACGCCCTTCTTAAAATCAAAGCCCACATACTCTGCCAGGAATACTCCCAGCTCCCGCTGTTTGTCCTCCGGATAATCACCTTTTAAGAAATCGTCCGCGATCCTGACATCGCTCTCCATCACCCTGTGGAGAAACGGTACCAGCTCCTCTTTCAGCTGACGGAAAAACTCATCCAGCTTTTCCATATTGAAACCCTTTTCGTAGCTGTCCAGCATGACATTGTAAAGCTTCTGTCCGTCCTTGGCACGATAAGAAGCAAACTTCTTTTGATAGTCGATGATCTTTTTAAGCGTCGGGGCAAATGCATCAAAATCCTGGTCCTCTTTGGCCTTTGCCCAGGTTCTGGCAGATTCGGACACCAGTTCCTTGAATGCCCTGTATTCCTCCGGAGGGATGCAGGATAGCTGCTCTGCTTCCTCCTTTGCCTCCCGGATGATCGCCCGCTCCACTAAGGAACTGTCCCCGTCTTCTCTTCCGAGCTCTTTCTCGCACTCTCTGATCAGCTCCATGACCCGCTTATCCGTTATCACATTCTGATACGCCGCAGAGAGCGTTCCCTCCACTCTCGCCGTGTAAGGTCCCGCCTGCTCCGGCGCCAGGGTTTCGTTATCCCACTCGAGAAGGACCAGAGCCGTTCTGATAGGCCATTGCCTGCTCTAAGTATTCTGATAATTCTTTATATGCCTCGGTTTCTTTTATCGCCATATGATTGCTCCCTTCCGTCTTCCATGCCGCGTCCATACGGCATTCTGATTCCAGTATCCCCAGAAAAGCCTGGTCTTATGCCTGGCTGAAACTGCTCAGATCACCCACGGTAACGGTTTAAGCATGCAAATATTTCCTGTCTGCGCGGTTTTGCCAGTCCGCATGGCACATAGGAGCCGCAAAATGGTTCCCAGCCCTTCTGATCCAGCGTGTTGGACAGCACGTCAACCACCTCTCTGACACTGCGGCGGCCATCGATCACATGCTCGACCGCATACCGCAGCAGATAGGCCAGCCCGCAGGTCTGCTCAGAATCTGCAAGCTGCTCCACATAACGCAGGTCCACAGTCTCTTTATCCAAAGAAAATGAATCTTTGCCAAAGGTCTTTACCTTTTTCTGTTCATGTCTGTCACTGCCGCGCCTTTCACCGTCACCGCCGCGCCTGCCGCCATAACCTCTCGGTCCGCCGCCATATGCTCCACTGCGGTTCTCAGCTCCCTGTTCGCCGCGCTGCGTTGCACGCTCGCTGCCAAAATTCCCACTGCGTCCTGCACTGCGCACCGCAAACGGACGCTTATATTCCGGAATGGCAAAGCCGGGCGCCATGGTTCTCGGCTCCTTATGCTGCCCGCAGAGCGCCTTTACATTTTCTGTGATATCCACTGGCCGGTAACAATCCATCTGCAGGATCCGGTCAGCAATATAGAAGAACGCTCCCGAACTTCCGGCCACCAGGACCGTTGACACACCGGCATTCTCATACAGCTCTTTGGCCCGTTCCAGAAATGGCGTGATCGGTTCCTTTTCCCGGCTTATGACCTGCTGCATAAAATCATCACGCACCATGAAATTGGTAGCGGAGGTATCCTCATCGATCAAAAACAGGCCGGAACCCGCCTCGATGCTTTCCATCACTCCAGCCGCCTGGGAGGTGCTTCCGCTGGCATCCTGGGTTGAAAATGACCGGGTGTCCTTTTTATTGGGAAGGTCGTTGATAAAGAGAGAAATATCCATGCCGCGGATAAATCGTCCTTCCTCCGCCCGCAGCTTCACCGCCGAGTCATCCGTGATCACGAATTCCCGTCCATCCCCCGCAATGTGGTCATATACTCCCATCTGAAGTGCTGAGAGCAGAGTCGACTTGCCATGATACCCGCCTCCCACGATCAGCGTAATGCCCTGGGGAATCCCCATTCCTGTGATGCTTCCTCTATGGGGCAGTGTAAATGTCCTCTCCATGGAGGCCGGAGACGTAAATGGCACGCTGTCCTTCATCGGCAGATCCGACACTCCGCTCTTTCTCGGCAGGATGGAGCCGTTTGCCACAAAAGCCACCAGCTTCTCTTCTTTCAAAAGCTTCCTGACCGCCTCCTGGTCCTCCGCCAGATGTACGGCAGACTCCACCCTGCGCTTGTCCGCATTCCGGTAAAAAAAGCTGTTCTCCATACATTTGGGCAGGAAATCAAACAATATTTTTTCCAGGCCTCCCGCATCGATGGTCCGTCCAAAAGCCGGAAATCCAACGTGGAACCGGGCAGATATCCCCCGCTCCGTGATCTGGCAGGCGCTGCGCTCCAGCACCTCCTGGCCGCACCGGGTGATGGAGATCAGCCCGCTCTTTCCAGATCCCTTCGCCTTGAAATTGTAGGCCTCGATCTGGGCGGCAAACTGCCTCGTCAGATAATCCTGAAGCGCAACCCGCCCACAATCCTTCCCGTAATAAACCGCCGGAAATCCTGCATCCTTATGAGCGATCTCCACATGGATACTGGATGGGGAAGCAAACGGATCTCCCTGTACATGATCGATAACCAGCACAAAGCTGCCGAACTGATAGGCTCCTGCCAGGGATTTATATGCCGGATAGCTTTTCCGGTCAATCGCGCGCAGCATCGTGCGCAGTTCATTTGATGATTTCATGAATCTTACTCCTAACCTGTTTTTAATCTGTTAAAACCTTTGCTCTGATTGCGCCTGGATCTGTTCACGCCTCAGTCTGCTTCTACCTGGATCTGGCAAGCCTCCATGGCACGCAGAGCGGTCGCATGGCTCTCCGGGGTGACTCCGGCACAGCAGGAACCATCCACCGCAATCTCCATCTCCGGGCAAAACGCCTTTAAAAGCATCGCATTGGAAATCACACAGATATCCGTGCAGAGCCCTACAAGCTCCATCCGGTCAAAGTCTGACTTCACAGCATAGGTCCCCAGTTCTGCGCTTCCGAAAGTGGTCTTTAAGAAAAACTCGATCTTTTTTCCTGCTGCGGCAGCCAGGATCTCCTCCGGGATCTCCCATCCGGGTGTACCCTTGATACAATGCTTCACCGGCAGACGCTTTCCCTCCTGGGTGTCTAAATAGTCTTCAAAATGGGTATCCTGCGTAAAAATGATCTCGCCGTCAAATCCTTTTATCTTTGCAACCACTCCCGGTACGATCGCCTCTGCTTCTTTTGTCCCCAATGCCCCGTCGATAAAATCCCGCTGCATATCTACAACGACCAGCGCTTTTTTCATGTTTTCCTGCCTCCTGTTATTTTACCATATTGCATTCAGTATAACATATCATACTTTTATTTTACAGACCGATTTTAGTTGAGATTTATTTCTGGACAGCGAAATGACCGGTTGGGGAACCGGTCATTTCAGGAGAAGGTATTTCGTTTTTTGGGTGTTGCAAAAACTATATAATGTATTGGGGGGTTTACGTCTATTATAATAGCATGTCCCCGCCAAAAAGTGTGCACAAACTTTTTTTAATCTGAAATATTATTTTATGCATTTTGATAAAAGCCTTACCTGCCAAACGCCTTATAGAGCAGATAATAATCCGACTCCATATTCTCCTGCTGGCGCAGATACCACTGTTTTATATCGTCCAGTGCCTTATCATAGATAATTGGAGCAAGGGTTTCTGCAAACAGCTCCAGCAGCTGTTCCTGCTCGATAATACCAATCTCTGTCCCCCTGACATCCAGATAAAATGCCGCGATCTCTTCCCTGATCCGTTTTTTCTGTACTTCTGTCAGTGGTACTGCCGACACGCTCTTCCGCCTCATTGATTCCTCCTGTTTAGCATTCTATTTTAAAAAAAACGTAAGACCTGATATCATTGCATTTTGTCCATAAATTCCTGTAGCGTCTCTGCTTTTGCCGCCAGTTTATGCCATCTTTTCAGAACGTCCAGATCGCGCTGCGACATGACCTGCTCCCTTAAGTGTTCCGGGATCTCACCAAGATCTTCTAAAAGCTCCAATACATCTTCAGCTTTTCCCTCTATTTTTCCGTCCATGATCATTTCCTGCAATGCCTCACACATATTGATCTCCTCCTCGTCTTCTTTTTCCTGCTTCAGATACTGCCCCAGTTCCCGTGCGCCGCCCAGGACTGAGATGGCTCTGACCGTTTCAGATGTCAGCGTCTGAAAGATATCTTCATTCTCCATGACAAACCGGCTGAGCGCCGCCTTATCCTTCTGGTATCTTAAAAAGCCAAACAGCGCCTTAAGTTCTCCTCTGTAAGCCTCCAGATTTTCCATGGAACAGACCTCCAGCAGATTCATCCGGTAATCATTGATTATGTCTTTATATTGGGACAAAACCGGCGGAATGTCAAGCATTTCAGAAAGGCTTTTAGCTCCGTCCCAGGGTTCTTTTCCCCAGTAGACAGTCAGTGTGATCACCGGTATCAGCCGATCAGTCTTTGTCAGGCCGCTTAAGTATTCCGCTCCCCGCAGATCCTTCTTCTCCCGATGTTCCCGCTCCAGCCTGATACGCTGGCTTTCGTACTTGAGCACGTCGTATAGCATCTGGCGCAGCGGCATCGCGTAATGTACTTCCTCCTGGTTCTCGATCCCCAGGATCAGAAACATGACCTGGCTGTCATAAATGCGCAGCACATCCCGGTATTTTTCCAGGATTTCCAAATCCGGGGTGCGTTCCCCTTCCACCATCAGTTCCTCCGGATCCAGCTCTTTTAACTTTTCCGGCTGAATGACCTGTCTGCCGCCGAACAACTGATTGTTGCAGATCTGTGCGAACCGCTGACTGTCCGACAGATAACTCTTTGAAACTGCATTCTTAGTTCCCATGCTGTTCCCTCCTGTGTATATAATAAATGTTTGGAATCTGCCGGTGAAACCCGGACACGAAACCAGATTACGGATAAGCAAGGAAAGCTTATCGGATGTCTGATATTATATCACAGATAGAACAGTCAAACAAGGCTCAGGTTAGATTTTTATTGTTGGATAGTTTCGGATAAGGTCCTGGTACCGGAAACACTCCTCTGTATGGTCATTGATGATGCCGCAGGCCTGCAGGTGGGAATAGACCGTGACAGGTCCCAGGTACTTAAATCCCCGTTTCCTTAAATCCCGGCTGATCTCCTCCGACAACTCATTCTGCGCCGGTATTCCTTCTTTCTGATGGCTTTGATACAGGATCGTCTTCCCCTTTGAAAAGGACCACAGGTAATGGCTGAAGGTACCAAACTCCTCCCTTACCTTCTGAAAACACCGGGCATTATGGATCACTGCCGCAGCTTTTCTGGGGGACCGGATCATCCCCTCTGTTGCGATGATGCGCTCAATATCAGACTCCTCATAGGCAGCTACCTTATCATAGTCAAACCCATCAAAACATGCCCGGAATATCTCCCGCTTCTGTATCATCATGTTCCAGTTCAGCCCGCACTGCATCACCTCCATCATCAAAAACTCAAACTGTTTTCTGTCATCATGAAGGGGGATACCCCACTCTTCATCATGATATCTTATCATTTTTTCATTGCACAAACACCACTCACACCGTTTTTGCTCCATCATGTTTTACCTCTTCTCTATCCCCAATTGATTTACACCTGCTGTTTTCATGCCCGAAACAAAGAGTTCTGCCAGCGGAAATCTGCATGTCACTCAAACAGCTCCGGATTGACCATAAGCACGCTCACTCTCCGCAAAATAAACTGCAAAATAGTCATTGTAATATATCCTGCTTTTGCATTTCAGCCTGCTTTGCCTGCTCCATCCAATACGCCCGAATATCCTCCACGATCTTCTTCGCCACTTCCTTCTGCGCCTGATTCATTGTCTGATCCATTTACCAGATTCCTCTTTCAAATAATACGAAAAGCCTGCGCCGCTTTCATCAGCTCCCGGATACCAGAAAAGATAAAATTCCCCGGCCACTGCGGCAGCTGATACGCCATATGATGAATCAAAGAATAGAAACAATTTGAATTGCCGTAACGGATACAATAGCTGGCATTCCTCAACGGATCAAACACCAGCAGACCATTTCCATCAATACCGATCAGCAACTGCTCCCGCTCATCCCAATATAGCTCCACATTGAGCATCTTCACGAAACAATGCACCTGATCATTTCGCTGTAGATAACAGGACTGCACCAGAGTGGGAACAAAGGGAAACGGTATGATTTTCTGTGCCTCCAGCTTTTTATCCGGCATTTTTCCCGGCGATGATAAAAGAGAGCACACATTAAATTCAGCAGCACAGATCCCGGTTTTTCTGCAAAACTGCTGCTGTCCTCCATGAAATCCAGATCAGGACAAAAGTTTAGCAAAAAGGTATCGGAATCCAGCCATACTGCGCTCTGATCCCAATCATCCCCATATATCCAGTCCTCTCCGACAGCAAGGTCAATCCGGCTATTCTCATATTCGGTTAAAAAATCCTCCACACAATAGAGTACAGGTACCCCTTCCGGCTGCCATACCCATCCGGTATCCACAAAATACCGGTAATCCGGGGAAAAGAAGATTCTGCCGTGGAAATAATCCACATAATTTTTCTTTTCATATTTTCTTTCGCCCCGCTCGCCGGTTTCCTCAAGTATGCGGTAATAGATTTCCCGTTCCGTCAGAAGTTCCCCTGTCTCCAGGTTAGTGATGTCCAGCCGGTTCCACTGTGTTTGATGCAGCAGGCAGATTTCTCCCTTATATTCCATCAGGCCATTGGAAAAGCCAGACACCTCCGCATGGTAGTTTTCCCTGCTGAAAAGTTTTATTTCCCCAGACTCCAGATGATAAACGCATCCATTGGTTCCATATTGCTGAAACACGCTCAGCCACGGCCACAGGATCTCCATGGTATAAGACTCATCGGTTGCTTTTGCCGTGTCATACCGGTCAAATACTCTTATCTGCTCAACCGCAGGATATTCCTTCAGAGGCTCTCTTTGTCCATTTTGGTATAGTGCAAGCACACCATCCTCACGAATCGCATAATATTTGGATGACTCCTGCGGATGCACAATACAATGAAGCTGTTTTGCCATGTCTGTTCCCCCTCTTCCCGGATATAAAAACGCCTCACTGCTCCCGGTCCAACAAAAACACAAGATCTGCATCCCGGCGGAAGGTTTGGAAAGCTGCCCATTTCAGACTGCTCTTTTCAAAAAATTCCTTCGCCGCCCCCAGTACCGGCCGCAGGTCCCATGCGATAAAATCCAGATAACCGCAGTACAGTCCGGTAGCGCCTCCCAGAAAGGTAACTGCATCCTCCCCCGCCTGTTCTGTTATGGCGGCCTGCAAAGCGTCCCGGAAATCCAGGATATCAGCGGCACGCTGTTCTCCGGCAAAACCATCTAACGGATATCCCAGAAAGCCGCCCACAGCACCATCCCGGTGCAACGCATCCATCACATCACTGTCACCGCGCAGATATTCCCCGATCAGCGCTTCCAGCCGTGTAGACGCGATATATACATCCAGCCTCCAGTCGGCATCCGGATCCTCCACCGGTTTCATTTCATATCCGGAGTAGCTGTTGTCCAGATATTCCTGAGCGTCCAGATTCAGGCTCAGGCCCATGCTCTCCAGGGCCCGGGGCAGCTCCGTCAGGAGGATGGGCGGCTCCTCTCTGGGCGTATCCGTCACGTCAAATGCATCAACGCAGGACATGCTGGGAATCTCCCCCAGTATCTGATCCGTAAGCGTACAGAGCAGCCACCATACCCGGTTCTCATTCTCCTGCAGCAGGGGAATCAGCTTTTCGCAGTAGAGCGTTAAGGATACCCGGTTATTCGCCTGCTTTTCCACCCAGACCAAAACGTCGCTGCCGGAGACCTCATTACCGTCAGAGCGCAGGGAAAAACCGATAGACGGCTGACGCCCCACCCAGATATTCCAGCGTTCCAGAACAGCTGCCGGGGCATGACGCTCAAAATATACCATCTGAAAGAGCTGCGCCTTATCCCCCTCCGGAGTAAGGATCAGTTCGTATTTCTCTCCATTATAGCCAAGCTCAAAGGAAACGTCTCCGAAGGCAGTTTCCAGGATCTCACTGCATGTTCCAATGAGTTCCTCCGCAACGGAGTCCCGGTCCTCCCGGTCCATCATGCTGCGCAGTCCTGCTTCCGCCTTCTCAAATGCAGCCCATGCTTCCAAAGTCCGCTCCCGGAAGTTCTTTTCAAATCTGGGAAGGGACAGGCTCCTGCGGCAGGCATCCAAAAACTCTTTCGTATCCTCGTCTCCTGGGCGGGCCTCCAGTGCTTTTTCAAAATAGGACTTAGCCTCCCCTTCCCGTCCCAGGTAAAAACAGGCATAGGCAAGACGGAAGTTCCAGCTATGATCGCCTTTAAAATATTCCTTATGAGGGAGTAAAAGTCCGACCGCCTTCTCAAACAGTTCCTGATCCGTCACCTCCGCCAGATTATTATATGCGCGGGCCAGTTCACTGTCCAACTCCGGCGTGCGGTCTCCGGAAGGGACGGCTTCTATCGCCTCTATGATCCTTTGGTATTCGTCGTGTTCATTCCAGATTTGGCATTGCTCCAGCAAAGTCATTCTCTTTATTACCTTTCATTTTTAATTACCCATTATAAAAAACACTACAGGTTGATTATACTATATCACACTTCTGTTTTTCCACATAAATAAAGATATTAAACGACTTTTTTTGTTCTCTGCTCTCCATCCTGGATTCTGCACAAAAAAACAGACGGAGTTTCCTCCACCTGTCTTTCCAACAGCTACGGTTTCACAGCCTCCTGCACCTCGCGCAGCACCAGAGCTTCCACAAAAGGCTTGCTTTCTTCCGTGAGCAAAAACAGGAACGCCCCATTACGGCATTTCTGGAAACGCTCGCCCTTCATGATAAAATCATATCCCATCTGACATCTCTGGTTGCAGTCAGCAGGATTCAGCAGGCGCTTACATACCGGCGCTTTCTGGATCGTCTCTGTCATCGTATCCGGAAACGTGTCCAGAATATCCATATATTCTGCAATGTGGTTTGCATAGATCCGCATGATCAGCCCTTTTTTTCGGAAAACATAATTCGCCGCGGTCTTTTTATTTGCCAGATAAGAAACGACGTAACCGCTTTTTGCCGCCTTCACATCCGCCCTGCACCCAAGCGCTGTCAGTTCCTTGTGCACCCCTCTTACAAATTCCTGATCCTTATCCTCCACCGTTGCCAAAAAATCATCAAAGGTATATATTTCACTCATAACCATACTCCTCTCAAAATGCCGCTTCATTATCCTTTCATTTTTCCTTGTGTGCCGTTATAATGGTATAGCTGTACGCATTGATCGTTATGATGCAGTTTTCTATCCTTACATACCAGTTTTTACCAGTTCTCGTGATGACGGCCCCGGAAGAGCTGATCTTTGTTTTACACCACGAAACGGTGTCATTCGTATCTAAAGAAAGATTTCTTCTGATCCGCAGACTTCCCAACTCCGTTGTGTGCAGCCTGTCCAGATTCGCCAATAAAGCATGCTTTTCACAGGCATTCATATTCCCTCGCCTCCATATTCACCGCATGATGCCCGCAGGCTGTCCGCCGTAAGTGTTCTGGCGCTTTCCACCATCTCCTTTGGCGTCCCGGCAAACACCACCTCACCGCCGTTTTTTCCTCCGTCGGGGCCGATATCGATGATCCAGTCCGCCTGCTTCATCACATCAAGATTATGCTCGATCACCACCAGGGTATTTCCTCGGGATACGATCAAATCAAACAGCCTCAGCAGATTCTGGATATCGGACATATGCAGGCCCGTGGTCGGCTCGTCCATCACAAAAATACTGCCCTTTTTCTTTAAGTTCTTAGCCAGCTTGAGCCTCTGGCGTTCTCCGCCGGACAGAGTACTGAGCGGCTGGCCCAGGGTTAAGTAGGAAAGCCCCACCTGCTCCATCACCTTTAAATGTTTTGATATCCCTGGATCTTCAAACACCTCCAGAGCCTGGGAAGCTGTCAGTCCCAAAAGCTCCACAATATTCTTTCCCTTATAGGTACAGGCCAGGGCTTCCTCACAATACCGCATTCCGCCGCAGGCCTCGCACTCTGTAACGACCGGGTCCATAAACGCCAGCTCGGTCACGATAACCCCCTTACCGCCGCACACCGGACAGGCGCCTGTGGAATTAAAGCTGAACAGGCCCTCCGTTTTCCCGCTCTCCTGTGCCAAAAGCTTCCGTATCTCATCAAAAAATCCCAGATAAGAGGCCGGCGTGGATCGGTTCGTTGCTGTGATCGGACCCTGGTCGACCATGACCACGTCGTGCTCATACTGCCCGGCAAACACCTTGGAGATCAGAGTGCTCTTTCCGGAGCCTGCCACGCCGGTTACCACGGTCATAACCCCCAGCGGAATATCCACATCCACGGATTTCAAATTGTGCAGGCTGGCCTGCCGGATCGGCAGGCTCCCCGACGGGCGGCGCGGTTTCAGCTTTACAGGCAGAGACTTTTTCATCGCGTTGCCTGTCAGCGTTCCGGATTCCAGAAGTTCCTCATAGGTCCCCTCAAAAACGATCTCTCCCCCGTTCTGCCCCGCATAAGGCCCCACGTCGATCACATGGTCTGCAATGGAGATCACATCCCGGTCATGCTCTACCACCAGGACCGTATTTCCCTTGTCACGCAGCTGTTTTAACAGGTTGTTCATGCGGTAGACGTCCCGCGGATGCATCCCGGTGCTCGGTTCATCAAAGATATAGGTCATTCCAGTCAGGCTGCTGCCCATATACCGGACCAGCTTCAGCCTCTGCGCCTCTCCGCCGGATAAAGATAAGGTCTCCCGGTTTAAGTGCAGATACGGCAGGCCGATCTCGATCATACGGTCGAGTCCCTCTATCAAAGTATATCGTAACAGCTCTGTCTGAGGATTGGAAATTCCCGACAGGACATCCCGAAGTTCAGTCAGCTCCATCTCGCACAGATCCGCGATGGAATAGCCGTTTATCTTACAATTTAAAGCCGCCGCATTCAGCCGTTTCCCATGGCAGTCGCCGCATTCTGCCTCCACCATGAGACTCTGTGATTTTTCCCTGGTATGTCTGCTCTTGCAGCTGATATCCCTGGTCAAAAGAGTCTTTGTATATTTGTGGTACACTCCAGTCACTTTGGGATTCTCCGGCTCCCCCACGCCGTCACGGGAGCCGTACAGGAGAAGGTTATATTCCTCTTTCGTGTATTCTTTTATTGGTTTATCCAGATCGAACAGGCCTGACTGGGCGTACTGCTTCCAGTACCAGGAGCCGGGGCGGTATAAGGAATCCTTCATGCAGCCCTCATTCCACGACTTGTCGGGATCGATCAGAGACTCCACGTCCACCTTCATGATCTTCCCAAGCCCTGAACATGTACGGCACATGCCATTGGGGTCATTAAAAGAAAAACAGGACGCCGTCCCTGCATATGGTTTCCCGGCTCTTGAAAACAACAGCCGGAGGCTGGAGTAGAGGCCGCTTATCGTCCCCACCGTTGAACGGGCATTTCCGCCCAGAGAGGACTGGTCCACGATCACGGACGCCGTCAGGTTATCGATCCGCTCCACATCCGGCTTGGGATATTTCGGCAGTCTTGACCGCACAAACGGCGGATAAGTGGCGTTCATCTGCCGCTGCGACTCGGCGGCAATGGTATCAAAAACAATGCTGGATTTACCAGAACCGGACACGCCGGTAAACACTGTGATCTTTTCCTTCGGAATCCTGAATGAAACATGCTTTAGATTATTCTGGTTCAGTCCCTGTACAACAATATCCTTCATTTGCTTCTCCCCTGCTCACTTAACTTCTATTTTTTGCAACTGTCAATGCCCTCGCAGCTGCGTTTTCCTTGTGTCCATACTGAGCTCTACATGATATCATAACAGAAGCGCTCGTCTCGTACATGATATTTTGTGCGGTGTCTTACACTGTACCAGATGCAGAGGAAGAACTTGACGCACTTTCGAAATAAAAAGAGATGAGGCCCTCTCAAGCCTCACCTGCATCTTCAAAACACTAAAAATATTTTTTGTTGCCCCAGAGGTTAGCCTTCTTTAAATCCAGGTACTCGTTGTACGCCTTCTCCAATATCTGCTTCTCATTGGAAAACTTCAGCAGATGGTAAGCTTCGTAAAACTTGTAGTAGCCTGAATCGACGAAGTGCTCTTCCCGTTGTGGTTTGCTGTAATAGCTGTCAGCCATCATCAGATACCAGTGCACGTCCTTCTCCACCATATCCTGGGGAGTATTGAACGAATAGGAACTCTTCCCGATATATTTGATGATCGAGGCGCTGACACCGGTTTCTTCTTTAACTTCCCGAAGCGCCGTTTCTTTGTATTCCTCTCCTGCTTCTACAGTTCCCTTTGGCAGGACCCAGCCCTCATACTTGTTCTTGTAATTCTTATAGAGGACCAGAATCTTGCCGCGAAATATAACCACACCTCCACAGCTCGTTGCTTCTATCATTGCAATCCCTCCTGGTCGCGCAGTGCCGGGCAGCACCGCAGTGGTGTGTCGCATAGACTGGGTTTAGTATACCTCTAATCGAAGAAACTTGCAAGATGAAGTTTTCCGCGGCTTACATCTGTTTCTCCGCGAAAGCCGCTTTTTCCTGTAATTACCTTGAAAACCAGGTGTCAAAAATACTCCTGGCGATGGGCGCCGCTACCTGTCCTCCGGAGCCGGCTTCCTCCACAATTACGGTCACCGCCAGCTGCGGGTCCTCCACCGGGGCAAAGCCGGTAAACCATGCGTGTGTTTCTTTTCCGGTCTCAAACTCAGCTGATCCGGTCTTTCCGGCCACCGCATAAGCATCGGTGCGGACTGCGGAGCCAGTCCCCTCAGCCACCACCCTGCGCATCAGGGCCGACATCGTCTCCGCCTCAGAAGCATTCATAAGCGGTCCATAAGCGGCAGGAAGAAACTTCTTTACTTCCTCCCCGGCTGCGCTCTCCACCCGGTCGATCAGGTACGGTTTCATCAGCACTCCGCCGTTGGCGATCGCGGCTGTCAAAAGGCAGTTGTGCATCGGCGTCATCTGGGTGCTTCCCTGGCCGATGGAGGTCTGGAGACGCTCCCAGGCATCCGCACCGGTCCCCATGGTAAAGGAGCTTTTGCTGTAGGCGAGAGACAGCGGAAGCTCGGTATTGAACAAAAGCTGATCCGTCAGTTCCCGCATGCTTCCCAGATCCAGCTCCAGTCCCAGACTCGCAAAAGCCCCGTTGCAGGAATTGGCAAAAGCTTCCTCTAGGGTCTGATGTCCATGGGCATTGCCGTGATAACAGGATATCTTATAGTCTTCATATTCAAACTGGCCATCACAGTCAAAGGTAACCTCTCTCCAGGTATCAGGATGCTCCCGTATATATTCCAACATCGTCACGATCTTAAAGGTCGAACCGGGAGGATAGACCCCCTGGGTCGCCCGGTTTAAAAGCTGAGCTTCTTTATTGTCCCCGGAGATCAGGCTGTCCCAGTCTGCGGCAAGGGTATTGGGATTGTAGCCGGGCTTAGACACCATAGCCAGGATCTTCCCCGTATCAGGCTCCATCACTACCACAGCCCCCTTGCGGTCACCCAGGGCGTCAGACGCCACCTGCTGCAGATCCACATCCAGAGTCGTCACCACGTTATCACCAATATTTTTCTCATCAGAAAGCTCATTTATGGTCCGTTCCACCAGATTTACATGGGAGGTCAGCAGATAAAAGTTCGCCAGCGCCTCCAGCCCTGTCTTTCCATGGTCGGAGTACCCTGCCACATGGGCAAACAGGGAATCATAAGGATAGTGCCGCGTCTCCGTGCCATCCTCCGACACCCTGGTCTGGGCCAGCACCCTGCCGTCGCTGCTTAAGATCTCCCCGCGGATGATCCGGTCTGAAAAACGGTCCAGCCTGGCATTATAAGAATTGTTGATGACCGTCTCACTCTGTACCTGCAGGAAATATCCAAAATAGCCTGTCATACAGAGAAACAGACCCACAATCACATAGGTGATGACCAGAATACTTTTATTTGATTTGGGATTAGGCCTGTGTTTCTTCATATTCCTCCTCATCATTCTTCTTCAGGATATATAAGCCCTGGATCACCCCAAACAGGATGAATGTGCTTAAGATCGAACTTCCTCCGTAGCTGACAAACGGCAGGGTCACGCCGGTGGACGGAATAAATTTGATCACGCCCCCGACAGTCAAAAAAACCTGCACCACATAGACAATACCCAGCCCGAACGCGATCAGCTTGTAGAAAACCGCCTGCATCCTGGCAGCGATCATCATGAACTGTATAAAACACCCCAGACAGATGAGCAGCACGCAGACGGCAAATATGCCCCCCAGCTCCTCTGAGACCGCAGCAAAAGCAAAATCCTTTTCCACCACAGGGATCTTGTACGGCATCCCCTGATACAGCCCCATACCAAACCAGCCTCCTGTACCGATCGCAAACAGGGACTGGGTGATCTGGTAGCCGCGGTTATCAATATCCGCCCAGGGATTTTTCCAGGCTGCCACCCTGGTCCGCACATGGGAAAACAGGGCATAGGCGAGCACCGACGCCCCGCATCCGCTTAAGAACCCCGTAAAAAGGTACATCCAGTTGGTGGTAGCCACAAACAGCATCGTTAAGTAGGTGATAAAGAAGATCAAAGCGCTGCCCAGATCCTTGGACAGCACCAGCACCAGCACATGGGCCGCCGCCATGACCGTCGTAATGATCACCGTCTTAAAATCCACCGACCGGTAGAACATGGTCGCCACATAAAACACAAAACTGATCTTCACAAATTCGGACGGCTGGAATGCAATTCCTCCGAAATTGATGGAAAGCTGGGCGCCGAAGCTGTTGTTGCCCACCATCCACACCACGACAAGGAGGATCAGCCCCAGGCCGCCATACACCCACGGTATCTTCGCCAGCTGCCACACCCGGTCCATGATGAACGGGATGATCCAGGTCACCAGAGCAGACACCGCCACGATCATAAACTGCCTCACCGCCTTATCGAAGGAAAGCCTGGTCAGTATAATAAAGCCCACACACAAAAGCATGCACATGTTGTTGACCAGGATACGGGACATATTGCGGTAAAACAGCCGGTAAAGTCCAATATAGGCAGCAAAAAATACCAGCTGCGCCAGATAAAACAGCACGACCCGCTCGTCCTCAGACTTCAAAAACAGGATCGCATAAGCCACAAAATGCATCAGGAACATAGCCGCATTCTGCCTGCCGCAGGTCCGGTTCTGTCTCCGCTCATCGTGAAAACGGAAATAGCTGAAATTCAAATAGGTGTACACCGCGATCAAAAGTATCAGCAGATACTTCGACACCTCGATGATGACATTAACCATAGTTCCCCCTTCTTTTATTCCACGCCCCGTTTCAGATGTCCCCGTGTGAAATCCTCAAACGGCGCCGGAGTATCCTTCCCGTACCGGAAATGATCTGCAAATGCATCCAGGATCTCCCTAGTCTGCTGCGAGCTCTCAATCGTAAAAGCAAGGCGCAGCACAGAAGGCTTTAAGCGCTCCACGATCCGCTCCTGCCCTAAAAGAGAAAGAGGGCTGGGATTATATACCGTGTTGTAGCAGAACCGGCAGTGATTCTTTACCGGCAGTTCCTTGCCTGTCCTGTCTCTCATCCGCAGGACCTCCGGCCGTCTGGTGCAGCCCTTCGTGGTCCGCACGATACACTGGGCGGAAACCATAGCCGGAAGATAACCGTAGGCTAAAAGCTCCCATTCCATCCGGCTGCCGGGCTTTCTTTCATGGCACGAACCCTCTGAGAAAAAAGCATCCGTACCGGCTAAAAGCTCCTCCAGTTCCCGGCTGTTCTCTTCCAGCGGCAGGGTCAGGCGGGACGCGCCAAGAAGCCGCATCTCATTTGCCGCCAGATGGTTCATGGTATAAAGATTGCTGTCAAACACCTGCGGCGCCTTTGCAAGCCCTGCTTCCCGCAGAAATCCCACTTCCTCCATGGATCGGAGGACCATCTCGTCAAATCCGGCCTCTTTCAGTTCCTCAATATGTTCTGTCAGATATTGTTCTGCTTCTTTGCGGAAAATATGTGGCAGCAGCAGAGCACAACGCTTCCCTGCCGCGTGGCACTGCTTCACCGCCTCTGCCCAGGTCTCCGCCCCGAACCCTGCCGCGTCCAGATAAATCTCATCCACGTCAGGATGGGCAATGGCTGTCGGCAAAACCTCCGGTTCCTCTAAAGAGACGTGAATGCGCGGCTCCCTGCCCCATTCTGGCATTCCGGCATCCTGTACCGTATCCTCTGTCGTATCCTCTGTCATGTCCTGCGCCCTATCCCGTGCCCTATCCTCTGCCGATCCAGACACGCCTGCCTTTCTCCTGTATGGCTCAAGCACAGACTGTTCAAGCAGCTCCATCCCCTGGCGGCGCAGCTCGTTGAGCGCCTGTACCGGGACAAAACAGTTCCCCTCCAGTTTAGCCGTCAGCTCTTTAAAACAGAACGGGCTTTCCCCTGTCTTGTTGATCTGTTTTAACAGCTTCTCCTCCGTCAGCGGCTGGTTCTGCGCAGTCTGGGCCACTGCTCCCTCCACAGACGCAGCAGCCTGTCCGCCGGCCTTATGAAGCTCCAGGCGCATGGGCTGTCCCTCCCGGATGGTCACGATACCGCAGACCGGTTCCTGCTTTTTCCTGTCCACAAACTCTGCGTCCAGACGGTCAAATAATGCCTGGTTGCTTTCCCGGAACGCAGGTTTTTCCTGCAGCGCCACCATATCCCGGCCATTGTGCTGTCTGTAATACCCTTCTGTAAATCCGCCCCGGTCAAACAGCTCCAGAAGCATCTTCTTGTCCTCCGCATCCACCCGGTATCCCTTCCTGCCGCGCTCCAGATAACGGTCCACATACTTCCGGTAGATGCTCACCACACCGGCGGTATAACGGGGGCTTTTCATCCTCCCCTCGATCTTTAAAGAATACACGCCCGCCTCGATGATATCCGGCAGGATGTCCAGGGTGCACAAGTCCTTCAGATTGAGTACATACCGCTCCTTTTCTCCTGGCCTGGGTTTCTTCTCTTTGGACTGCCTGCCCCTTTCCCGCCCCGCCACATCATAGGGCAGACGGCACGGCTGGGCACAACGCCCCCGGTTGCCGCTCCTGCCTCCGATCAGGCTGCTGAGCAGACACTGGCCGGAATAACAGTAGCACAGCGCTCCATGGACAAAGCTTTCAATCTCGATATCTACCCGGTCACGGATCCTTAAAATCTCCTCCAGAGAAAGCTCGCGCGCTGTCACCACCCGGGTGACTCCCATCTCCTTTAACAGCCTGGCACTCCGATAACCAGTCACCGTCATCTGTGTGCTGGCATGGATATGCAGGTCCGGAAAATGCTCCCGGATAAAGGCGCACACCCCCAGATCCTGAACGATCACAGCATCCAGCCCCCGCTCATAGCAGGGCTTCAAAAAATCATACAGCTGGCCCAGCTCCGACTCCTTCACCAGAGTGTTTACCGTCATATAGAGCCTGCAGCCATGCAGATGCGCATAATCGATCGCTTCCAGGAAACGGTCTTCCTCCGGATTCTTTGCATAAGCGCGTGCTCCAAACCGGCTTCCTCCCATATAAACCGCATCCGCTCCAGCATTGACAGCGGCCTTCATACTCTCCATCGACCCGGCTGGCGCCAGGATTTCCACACGTGAATTCAAATCTACCTCCTGTAAAAAGTGAAAGAGAGGATATCCCCCTCAAAATGAGATTCCCCCCTGTACCTGTCGTTCCTGTCCTCAAGCTTTAACGGCGCTGCGGCTTCTTCGCCGCCACCGCTGCCGCAGCAGCCTGCAAAGCCTTCTGCTTCTCGTCCTCCGCCTTCTGCCAGTCTTCCTCCGCAGTCTGATGCTCTGCCTGATGCTTCGCCTCTGCTTCCTGTGCTGCTTCTGCCGCCTGCTGTTCTGCCTTGTGCTTCTTCTCCTGCGCTGTGTGAGCCCGCTGCTCTGCACGGTTCTTCCTATTCTCTGCCTCTGCGGCCTGCTGCTCTGCACGGTTCTTCTTATTCTCCGCATCTACAGCCTGCTGTACCGCCAGGTTCTTCTTTCCTTCTGCCGCCGCTGCCTGTTCGGCTTCCTGAAGCTTCCAACGGGTGGCCTCCAGCTCCTGCTCCAATGACTCCAGCTTCATCTGTATCGTGATCAGTTCATGCTTCAGGCTATATGCATCCTTCTCCAGCGCCGCCTTCTGCTCTGCCAGCAGATCCGCCCGCTCCTGCTCCTTGAAATAGTCGTCCGCAATATTCAGATGTATGGTCAGGTTCTGGTAATCCGCATTCATTCTGCGGAATCCGTCCTGCTTCCGGATCTTCCCAATCTTTTCATTCAGATATGCAGCCACCTTGCGGAGGTAAAACTCCTCCTCAGCTCCACCCAGGGTATATATGGTTCCATCTATCAAAACTTCCGTATAATTTTTCTGTTCCATTTCTATTGGCTCCTGATCTTTTCTTCATTCTCTGTCTTGTTGTCTGATTTTAAATACTCATAGACAGTTTACCATATCTATCGCCAATCAACAAGCCGAAAAAAGCATCATCCCTCAAAAGGAATCCCCAGATGCCGGTACGCACTCTCAGTGGCAACCCGGCCACGGGGCGTCCTGTTTATAAATCCGTTCATCAAAAGATACGGCTCGTACACATCCTCCAGCGTTCCTGCATCCTCTCCCAGCGCCGCCGCCAGAGTATCAAGACCAACCGGGCCGCCGCCGAACTTTTCTATCATCAAAAGCAGGATACTCCTGTCATTGTTGTCCAGTCCCAGCTTGTCCACATCCAGGATATCCAGTGCAAAATCCGCTACCGCCTTCGTGATCACACCGTCATATTTCACCTGCGCAAAATCCCTCACACGCTTAAGAAGACGGTTCGCCAGACGCGGCGTCCCCCTGGAGCGCCGTGCGATCTCCGCGGCTCCTGTATCTTCAATCTCCACTCCCAGCACCCGCGCCGAATGCTTCACAATGACCGCCAGCTCTTCTGTAGAATAAAACTCCAGCTTCTGCACCACACCGAAACGGTCCCGCAGAGGCGCAGTCAAAAGACCTGCCCGCGTCGTGGCTCCCACCAGAGTAAAATGCGGCAGATCCAGCCGGATAGACCGCGCCGAGGATTCCTTCCCCAACATGATATCGATCGCAAAATCCTCCATGGCAGGGTACAAAACCTCCTCCACCTGGCGGTTCAGCCGGTGGATCTCATCCACGAACAGAACATCCCCCTCCTGGAGGTTATTAAGGATCGCCGCCATCTCTCCGGGCTTCTCGATCGCCGGGCCGGAGGTGACCTTCATATGGACCCCCATCTCATTGGCTATGATACCAGACAGGGTTGTCTTGCCCAATCCCGGCGGGCCGTAAAACAGCACATGGTCCAGGGACTCCCCTCTCGCCTTGGCCGCATCGATATATACCTTCAGATTATTCTTGATCTTTTCCTGCCCGATATACTCGCTCAGCATCTGGGGGCGTAGGCTCGGCTCTATGTATTTATCCTCTTCCGTGACTTCCGTCGTTATGATCCGTCGTTCCATTCTCTGCTCCGTCGTCCTGCTTATTTTGTCTGCCTGGGATCTTCGTTAAAATGCCAGGTATTTCAGGGAACCCTTTAACACCGCTTCTGCCGACATCCCTTCTGTGATCTCCACCTGCCGTACCGCCTTCGTGGCTTCCGTCATGGAATATCCCAGAGCCACTAAAGCCTCGATCGCCTCTTTTCCGACGCCCTCCATACCGGTTGCCGCCGAAGAAGGCACTTCCGATCCGCCTGCAAAACTGCCCGGCAGAATATCCTCCATCTTGATCCGGTCTTTCAGATCCAGGATCACCCGCTTCGCCGTCTTCGGTCCAATCCCGGGCGCCCGGGAAATAGCCTTCGCATCCTCGGAAATGATGGCCATCCGCAGGTCATCCGGCTGAAGTGTGGACAGAATACCCAGCGCCGCCTTCGGTCCAATGCCGTTCACCCCAAGAAGCTGCTCAAACATCTGCTGGTCCTGGCGGCTTAAGAAGCCATACAGCGTCATGGCGTCCTCCCGTACCTGGAACGAGGTGTAGATCCGCACCTCCCCGCCGGTCCTGGGAATCCGGTCAAGCACTGACAGAGGCACATGGATATTCCATCCGATGCCCCCGGTCTCCACCACGATCCTGTCCTCTAAAATCTCTTCCAGCGTACCTTTTATATATGAAAACAAGCTGTTCATCCTCCCACAGTCCTGCCGTGAAAAAAATTCTCATCCGGCAGATTTGTCTGCCGTCATCATACCATAATCCATGTCCCATTGCAAGATGAATCGAACAAATATTCTGTTTACAGCGTTGACTTTCCAGCCGCCAGCCGCTATAATTCATGATAGAAAACCAATACAGTGATGACACAGGAGTACCCCATGATAACGATAGAAAAACGCTTAGACCTTCCCAACACCTACCCGTTAGAACGGATCGGACCGCTGGAAGAACTGCTCTTTTTTGACATTGAGACCACCGGGTTTTCCGGTGATTATTCCAATCTGTATCTGATCGGCTGTACCTATTATAAAGATGGCGGCTGGAATCTGATCCAGTGGTTTGCAGACAATGCTGCCTCGGAAGTGCAGCTTCTGGACAGCTTTTTCGATTTTCTCAAGGCCTACCGCATCCTGGTGCATTTCAACGGAGACGGGTTTGACATCCCTTATCTCTTGAAGCGCTGCCGCCACTTCGGACTGTCCTATGACTTTTCATCCGTGGAGAGCGTGGACATTTACAAAAAGATCAAGCCCTACAAAAAGTTACTGGGGCTGGAGAGCATGAAGCAAAAATCCATTGAGCAGTTTTTGGGCATATCCCGCTCGGACAAATATTCCGGCGGGCAGCTGATCGAAGTCTATCAGGATTATCTGGTGACCCGTGAGAAGTTCCTTTATGACCTTCTCATATTACATAACGAGGACGATCTAAAGGGAATGCCGGTCATACTTCCGATCCTGAACTATCCGGATCTGCTGGAGCATCCCCTGCGGTTTTTAAGTCATCAGGTGCTTGAAGAGACCGGCTTTTTCGGCGATATCCATCATCTGCTGAAACTGACCTGCGAGAGCGACTATGAAGTACCCGTACCATTTGACAGCTCCAATACACCGGTGAACTGCTCTGTGGAGGGCCGCCGGATGGAGTTCACCATCGACTTATTCGACGGCACCCTCAAACATTTTTATCCCAACTACAAGGATTACTACTATCTGGTTTATGAGGATACGGCTGTCCATAAGAGCATCGGCGAATATGTGGACAAGGACGCCCGGGTAAAAGCCACCGCCAAAACCTGCTATACCAAAAAGAACGGCTGTTTTGTGCCTCAGTTTGAACCGATCTGGGAACCGGTGATGAAGCAGGAACCCAAGGACAAGCTGTGTTACGCTGACTTAAGCGATATCTGCCTCCAGGATCCGGCCTGTTTCCAGGCATATCTGCGGCAGCTCTTAAAGCACCTGGGCGTGAAGTAACGATCCGGGACGGCCTTACATCACAATATCTGGGGATTTTTCCGGTACAGACGCGGGGAGATCCCCTTTTCCTTTTTAAACAGATCTCCGAAATAATTCCCGTCCGAAAATCCGCAGAGCTGGGCAATGTCCATCACCGGCAGATCTGTCTCCAGAAGCATCCTGGACGCCTCCTTCAGCCGCACATAGTTTAAATATTCCTTATATCCGAAACCGGTCAGTTTCTTAAATCTCCGCGAAAAATAGGAGGGAGTCATGTGAACCCGCTCCGCCACCAGTTCCAGCGTCAGAGGCTCTCTGAAATGGCTGACAGATATATCTGGCAGCATTCTGGATCTCCGTCTCCTGCGCAGCCTCCTTCACATCCTCCATCTGCGGCTGACGGCTCTCCCTGCCGCAGCGCCCCATAAAAGCCAGCAGTTCAAACAGATAGTTCTGGCTCAGCATGTCCGTGAATTCATCCCGGTTTGTCTGCTCCGCCAGGATCTTCCGGAACAGGCTCTCCACATATGCCCGACGGCCCGGTTCTACTGCACATAAGGGAGCAGAGCCAGGATGAGTCCTCCATCCGGCGCCGCACTGTGCTTCCATCCGTTCCATATAGTCTGCATGGAAACTGACTGCGATCCGCTCGCTCTCCTGCACCAGCCCATAGATCGTGTGATGGAGCGCCAGCGGCTCGATCAGGATCATATTCCCCGGCTCCATATGATAGATCGTATGGTCGAGAAACACCCGGCACCGCCCTGATACCAGGTAGTAAAGCTCATAATACCGGTGATAATGGTCCTGCGGCATCATAAAATCCGCCGGCCGCCGCCTGCGGCTGACCGTAATACCGGACCTGGCCGTCTCAAGCTCCACGCTGGATTCTGCCGTCTTCCCCTGCATCCGGCACGCAGGACACTTTTTTTCTTCCTGTTTTATCATAAGATATTCCGATCCCCTCTCCACATCCTGACCCTGTTCCCAGATTCTACCACAGTTTTCATGTTTGTGCAAATAATCAGTAGTTGCAAAGAGTTTTTTCCATTTTTTCCGTAAAATAACCGTATTTTTTATTGTATGATATCTTTCGAAGCTACATTTTCGAGGAGAATATGCCGTATTGACCGCGGCTTTATGAAAAAGGAGAACTTAGAACTCATGTCAAACCAGGCAGCACTGTCCGAAAAGGACGCCCAATTCCGTGATTTTGCACTGCACAGCAATATGTGGAGAGTCGTGTTTTACGTCTGTGTGCCTCTGGCTCTCTACCAGAGCCTGACACAGCTTTTCAAGATATTTGATTCCATGATGGCGGCGCACATCAGTGCGAATTCCGTTTCCGCCGTGGCGTACCTTTCCCAGATCAACCTCATGCTGTCCGCTCTGGGCGGCGGACTGGCCATCGGCGCCAGTTTAAAGGTCAGTGAAGCCTACGGCGCGGGGGATTTCCTCCTGGTCCAAAAACGCGTGAGCACCCTGTTTGCCATGTGCGGCATCCTGGGCGCCGGAATTTTGATCGTGCTGGTGCCATTCACCCCGCAGTTTCTGCGGTTCGCTAAAACGCCGGAAGAGTTTATCGCGGAAGGCTCACAGTACTTTATCCTGGAGCTGTTCGGCATGGTCATCAGCTTCTTTAACAACGTCTACATCGCGATCGAGCGGGCACGCGGCAACTCCAGGCGGATCCTGAACTTAAATATTGTGGTGATCGCGATCAAGCTGTCCCTGACTGCGCTCTTCGTCTATGTGCTGCACAGCGGCATCAATATGATCGCCGTGGCAACGATCGTTTCCCAGATGTCGCTTTTGATCGCCGCCATTGTAAACTTAAACCAGAAAGGCAACGCTTTTGGGTTCTCACTCTCCAGCATTTCCCTGAAAGGCCAGGTAGCAGCCCCCATGCTGTCTCTCTCCATCCCGGTCATCATTGAGAAGGTGGCTTTTGCTTTCGGCAAAGTCATCATCAATTCCATGAGCACCGTATACAGCGCCCTGACCGTCGGCGCTCTGGGTATCTCCAACAACATCGGCGGCTTTACCACCAATCCGCAAAGCGGTTTCCAGGAAGGCGGCTCCGCCATCATCAGCCAGAGCCTGGGCGCCGGACAGCCCAGGCGTGCACTGCAGGCGTTCAAATGTGTGTTCATCGTCTGTGTGGCGATCGGCGCGGTGTTTATGAGCCTGTCCCTGATCTTCCTGGATCAGATCAGCTGGCTTTTTGCAGGATCCGATGCAGAATTTGGGAAGATGATCGCATCCATCTACCGTTACGAGGCCCTGGGGGCCATCCCTCTGGGAATGAACGCTGCAGTCATGGCCCTGCTCTATGGTTTCGGAAAAACCCGCATCACCCTGTTCATCAACTTCAGCCGCGTGTTTATTTTCCGCGTGCCGGTGCTGTGGTTTTTGCAGCAGTTTACGGATTACGGCAGCATCAGCGTCGGGATCGTCATGGGCGTCAGCAATGTGTCCATCGGCGTTACCTCTGTCGTGATCGGGATCTATGAGATACGGAAAATATGTAAGGAGTACGGGATCTCGTTCTGGGGGCGGGCGTAAGGATCACTGGGTCTGGAACTCCAAAGACAGGCCCTTCAGTACGATCCGGTAAATACCCGGCGGCAGTTCCCCATACATGGACATGGGGAGTGTCATACTCTGGCTCTCGCCTTTGGGAAGAAAATACCCCAGACAGTTAAAGCCCCAGTTACCCGGCACAGTTGGGATCTCATACCAGGAACCGTCAATCTGCGCCTGAATCTCAAAAAACTCGCCAAAGCTCCAGTCCTCTCCGTTCTCATTTGCAATGATGACCACCGCATTGTTTTCCTCCCACGCATCCAGCGTCATCGTAATGCCTTCCGGCGGATCAAGAGGCGCTGCCGCAACCAGATACCGGGTATTCCATTGATCTCCCGCCTGTGTAAAGATGCGGGCGCATGGAAAACTGGTAAAGGAAGGAAGCTCTCTTTCATCTTCCCACGGTTCCTGCTCTTCCAGACGTTCAAAATCAAAATCGAAACGGTACACTGCCCCGTCCTGTGCGATCCAGTATCCATTGGACCAGGCCGCAAGAATACTCCAGCCATCTTCCCGTCCAATCTCGATGCCATAGACCGGCAGTGTAACATCATCAACTGTCCAGTCCGCTGCCCTTTCTGCATCCACTCCATTGAAAGCATCCAGGATCTTCTGTTCTGTTTTGCTGTCGTAGATAGCGGAACTTTTCACCGTTTTCCCGTCAAAAGTAAAAAGAGTCATTGCGCTGGTCTCAGGGGATGCCTGCGCCAAAAGACTGTCCTCCGAGGTCCGGACTGCCGATGTGGCAAAATCCAGTACTGCTGACTGGGTCGTCCCCGGGTATGGCACTCCTTCTGTCATGGCTTTCTCTTCTGGTTCACTGTGCTCTTCCTGTATGAAAGATTCTGAGGCTGCCGGGGTGTCCGGAATGTTTTCCCCTGTATCCCGCTGCGTTTTGCTGCATCCAGTCATGATGACCACCAGAACCAGTGCTGTGATCATTGTGATCTTTCTTCTGTTCATTCTAATCTCCTTTTGTCTGCCAGATGAAACCTTATAATCCCTGTTCTGAATCATCTGAAAACCCGATGTCTCTTATCCTGTCCGCGGCCAAGCTCACTTAATAAAGCCACCGTGATATCTTTCGCAATGACTGAAGCTTTGGCGCAGTTTTCTTCGAAATGATCGGCCCCACTGTGCGAGGCGGTATCCGTAACACATCGGATTGCCAGAAACGGTACCCGGTTCACATAGCACACATGGGCAATACTCGCCGTCTCCATGTCCACTGTCAGAGGCATAAATTCGTCATTGATTTTGTCCCGCCCCTCATCGGTTATAAAGGATTCCCCCGTGACCATCCGTCCCCAGAACACATCCCCCGCCGGTTCTATCCTGTCGACTGCGGCCTTTGACTGTTCTATCAATTCAGGGTCTGCTTTAAAAAACACTGATTTCATCCATGGGTGGAATTCGGTTAAAATATCGGCCGCAACATCATGGTAACAGACTTCTGTCGAAATCACCGTATCAAATATTTTAAGATCAGGATTCATTCCGCCTGCCGTTCCTGAATTAAGCATGATATCTACACCATATACATCGACCAGGATTTGCGCCGCGATCGCAGCGTTTACCTTACATACTCCAGAATATAGTACAACAACCCTGGTATCCTGGATCTGTCCCTCATAGAACTTTAACATGGCCCGTTCCGTTATTTTGCAATTGGTTATGGTTGGTAAAAAAGGGGCTGATTCTTCATCACCTGCACATATAATTCCGACTTTCATGTTTGTCACCTCCTGCTTTTGCCATCTATATTCCTGTTTTCCATTAACCCGCAGTATACGAAAACCACCCGCATCAGAGATCCAACGCGATCTCAACTGCACGTTTTGCATGGATCAGAGTTGTATCAAAAACAGGCAGGGAGGAATCCGGCTGTTGGATCAAAAGACCAATCTCTGTACACCCTAAAATAACCCCTTCTGCGCCCTTATGAGCTAAACTGTCAATGATATTCTGAAATTTCCGGCGGGATTCCTCCCGGATCTCTCCTACGCAGAGTTCCCGGAAAATAATATCATTCACAACATCAATCTGTTCCCCATCCGGAATCACCACATCGATGCCTTTATCGATGAGTTTTTGCTTATAAAAATCCTGTGTCATTGTATATTTTGTTCCCAACAATCCGACTTTCCGAATCTGACATTTTTCCAGTTCCTGTGCCGTGGCATCAGCTATATGTATGACAGGAATCTGTATCATAGATTCAATCTGTGGAGCTACTTTGTGCATTGTATTCGTGCAGATCAAGATAAAATCTGCACCTGCCGCTTCCAGGCCTTTTGCCGCTTTCCCCAGAATATCTCCACTCTTTTCCCAATCGCCGTTTGACTGACATTTTTCTATCTCATCAAATTCCACACTATAAAGAATAATCCTGGCGGAATGAAGCCCTCCAAGACGTTTTTTCACTTCTTCATTGATAATCTGGTAGTAGGAAACGGTACTCTCCCAACTCATCCCACCGATTAACCCAATTGTTTTCATGTTCATACCCCTATCTATTTTGATTTTTCTCTTCTGCAGGCGAAGCGCTGCCTATTTCTTTAAGCCACCGCATCTTCTGAAACAGTCTACTGATCCTGCTTCCACTCCTGCCCTTTCACATAATCAATCACATCTTCCAGAGAATCCAGAACAGCCTCTGTCTTGTCCAGATAACCCTGTTCCGGGAGCTTTATATCCGGGATACAGATAACCGGGATGTTTGCAGAAAAACCAGCCTGGATCCCGGCTTCACTGTCCTCTAAGATCAGGCAGTGTTCCGGTTTCTCCGAAACCTTAATGCAAGCTTTTAAAAATATCTCCGGGTCCGGTTTGCTCTTTTCCACTTCATCGCCAAACACAAATCCATCGAAATCCCCAACGATTCCATGCTGTTCTAATATTTTCAGAGCACGGTCTTTTGTACTTGACGATGCGACAACGGTCTTGTAATGGCAGGCTCTCAAATATGAAAGTAATTCCTTTGCGCCTTTTTTTAGCGCAACGCCCTGATCCAGAAAGCCCTTCTCTATGATTTCCGCCAGCTCCAGACCGCCCTCCATAGACAACGGCAGCTGGTATGTCCGGATCAGCTTCTGCATATTCGCGATCCCGGTCTTGCCGCTGTAATTCTGAGCATATTCGTCCATTGAGAATCCATGTCCGTATCGGTCCAGTATTTCCTGAAAAATTTTATAAGATATGATCTCACTGTCGATCAGCAAGCCGTCCAAATCAAATATCACTGCCTTGATCATCTGTTTTCTCCTTTTCGCCTGGATATCGGAATTCCATTTTAATTCATTGTATCACAAAAGACAGAAAAAAGCACCCGGACCACAATGATAATACCTCATGATTCGGATGCTTTTCATTCATCTTAAATTATCTTACTCTCTCACGATCATGGCTTCCCGGTCCGCCCCGGTCCCGATAAATTTTACCGGAATACCGATATACTCCTCAATAAAGCGGATGTATTCTTTGGCCTGCTCCGGTAACTCCTCAAAGCTCTTACAGGATTCCAGCTCGCCAAAGTCGCCGTCAAACTCCCTGTATACCGGCTTCGCGCTGTTTAAGAAATCCAGGTTGGTAGAGAAATCCTCCGTCACAGTCCCGTTGCAGTCATAAGCAACACAGACTTTGATCTTGTCAAACTTGCCGATCGTATCGAGATGGTTCACGGATAAAGCCGTCAGACCATTGATGCGCTTTGCATATTTTAAGGTCACCAGATCCAGCCAGCCGCATCTGCGCGGTCTGCCCGTGGTGGTGCCGTACTCATGTCCCAGTTCCCGGATCTTGTCGCCGGTCTCGTCAAGCAGCTCTGTCACATAGGGGCCGGCTCCTACACGGCTGGAATACGCCTTGATCACCCCGTATACATTCCCGATATTGCTGGCACTTAAACCGGTCCCGGTGATAATGCCGCCAATGGTCGGATTAGAGGAGGTCACAAAGGGATAGGAACCGAAATCAATATCCAGAAGCGTTGCCTGAGCGCCCTCGACCACAACCTTTTTATCTTCCTCCAGCGCTCTGTGCAGATACGTGATCGTGTCGCACACATATGGCCTGATCTGCTCTGCATAAGCGGTGTAATCGGCAAATACCTTTTCAAAATCCAGTTTCTCATCAATAGCCGTATCCGCCGGGTCGTAGAACTTGAGAAGGGCTCTGCGGTTCTCCACCAGCTCTTTTAACTTCTCCTTAAAATTCGGTGCATACAGATCCTCGGTCCGCAGCCCGCAACGCTCGTACTTGTCACAGTAGGCCGGGCCAATCCCCTTGCCGGTAGTACCGATCTTGGATGCGGCTCTCGCTTTTTCAAGGGCTACGTCCATCAATCTGTGGTAAGGCAGGATAATATGCGCCTTGTCACTGATCTTTAAATTATGCTCCACATCATACCCGTGGGCTTTTAAGTTCTCAATCTCTGCCATAAGGACTTCCGGGTTCAGCACCACGCCGTTCCCGATTATGCCGATGGTATGGCCGGACAGGATTCCAGATGGGATTAAGTGCATGGCGTACTTAACACCGTCTACCTTGATCGTGTGTCCCGCATTGTCACCGCCCGTAGCCCGGACTGCGATATCTGCATGGACCGCAAGATAGTCGATCACCTTTCCTTTTCCCTCATCACCATAGAAGCAACCTAATACCACATCAACTTTTGACATAATCAGTCTCCTTTGTCAGTTTTGAGAACACCTTTATGTTTCTATACCTGCATATCCATAAATGCTCTCATTTTTCACAACATTAACAGTATATAAGATAATCCTGCTAAAATCAATATGCAATGGAAAAGACTGACGGATTTTTTCTAATCGGTCCCCTGTTTTTATAAGTATATCTTATTAATATTGATTTCTAAATAGATATATTGGATCATCTGCACTGACACCCCCAGCAAAAACCATAGATTTCTTCCTCTCATCACCGGATTTCACTCAAGAATCTCTGTGATCTCCTGTATAGATGCACCGGTCTCTTTCGCAATATCCGCTTTCGAAAGGCCTTCCATCGAAAGTTTCATCACCCTTTTTGTCAATGCAATTCCTTTAGTCTTGCCCTCTGCCACCCCTTCTTCTCGCCCTTCCTCTTTCGCATACACCATCTCTTCCCACTTCTGCATATATCTCACCCCGATCTCCTCGCTGGTCTTGATTCTGCGGATTCGTTCGTGAAGCTCTTTAATACGCTCACTCTCACAATCTGCTGCCACTTCATCCGTTGTTTTTTCAAAATAATGCAGCAGCTCTACCAGTTCCGGATTCACATCCTGTGGATTCTCGCCTTTTGTGTTTAGAAAGATTCGGGTCACCCCGTCTTCCAGCCACATATCTTCCTCTTTGCATTTCATTTGAAATGTGTAGCGGTAGCGTTTTTTTCCAAAGAGATCAAAGGGCGCTATCATAATCTGATACGTGTCCTGCATCTGATTGAAGTTCACATCCCCCGGCTCCAGTAAAGAGCTGTCGATCAGGGCCTGGTAAAACCGGCCTCGCCGTACCAGATTCCCGGTATTTTCGCGCTGTACCTCTGTATTGTACAACTGGTCCTCCTCATCAAATGCCATCACATCCAGCCTGACCGAACGCAGCCATGGCACCGTGCGCAGCTCCTTTTCCACTTGTGTCGGATCAACAAGTGCCATCTCTCGTCCCAGGATAATCTCCAGCACTTTCTGCATGATCCATGTATCTTCCATGGCGCAGGCAAACAAGAAACGATCCAGCAGAGTCAATTCTGATAATGGTTTCATGTCACATTTCTCCTTTCATTATATGCAATTTTTCACTTTACTTCAAGTTAAAAACAACTTGAGTTTCCGCCTGCCACCGCTGTAAAATGCGGAAACTCAAGAAAAACAAAACTTCACCATCATTTAGGCCATCACCATATCGATCACCTGCCATTCGTTCAATTTCCATAATTGGATCATGGGAAGAATATCCCTTGACTGTCACAGCCTGAAAGTCTGTGAGAATCGTAAAAACAGTTTATCACATTTAGAGCTGACGGACAATCCCTAAAAACTGCATTTTCTCAAAATCAATAATATTTAAAAACAGGATTCCCCCGTACCCTGGTAATGTTCGGGAAAATCCTGTTTTCAATATTTTATCAAGAACATGCAGCTTTACACAGTAATTTCAGCCGTCATCCCCAGAATATCCTGATTCTCATCCAGAACCGGCTGCACCACCTCGTATAAGAACTCCTCCACCTGCTGCGGCGCACGTCCCACATAACGGGACGGCTCCATACAGGACTCAAGCTCCTCAAGACTCAGTCCAAATGCCGGATCTGCTGCGATCAGCTCCAGAAGGTTATTATCCAGCCCCTTCTCCTTCACATTTCTGCCAGCCTCCATGGAAAGCTGGCGGATGCGCTCATGCAGCTCCTGACGGTCACCGCCGGCCTTTACTGCATCCATCATGATGTTCTCAGTAGCCATAAACGGCAGCTCCGCCATAAAATGCTTCTCGATCACCTTTGGATATACCACAAGGCCGTCCACCACATTGAGATACAGATCCAGAATCCCATCGACAGCAAGGAATCCCTCCGGAATACTTAAACGCTTGTTGGCGGAATCATCCAGAGTGCGCTCAAACCACTGGGTGGATGCCACTAACATCGGGTTCATCACATCACTCATCACATAGTTGGACAGGGAGGCAATGCGCTCTGAACGCATCGGGTTCCTCTTATAAGCCATAGCGGAGGAACCGATCTGGTTCTTCTCAAATGGCTCTTCCACTTCCTTTAAATGCTGGAGCAGACGGATATCGTTGGAAAACTTGTGGGCGCTCTGGGCAATACCAGCCAGCACGTTCAGCACACGGGTATCCACCTTCCGGGAATAGGTCTGTCCTGATACCGGATAGCAGGCAGAAAAGCCCATCTTTTCCGCTATCATCTGATCCGCTTTACGGCACTTCTCGTGGTCTCCCTCAAACAGCTCCAAAAAGCTTGCCTGGGTACCGGTAGTTCCCTTGGAACCCAGAAGCTTCATGGTATCCAGCACATGATCCAGATCCTCCAGATCCAGTAAAAGCTCATTGAGCCAAAGCGTCGCGCGCTTGCCAACAGTCGTGGGCTGGGCAGGCTGGAAATGGGTAAATGCAAGGGTCGGCTGGTTCTTGTATCTGTCGGCGAACTTTGCAAGCTCTGCCATCACATTGATAAGCTTTTTACGGACCAGCCTTAAGCCCTCGGTCATAATAATGATGTCCGTATTATCTCCTACGTAGCAGGAGGTTGCTCCCAGGTGGATGATGCCTTTCGCATTCGGACACTGCTGTCCATAAGCGTATACATGGGACATTACATCGTGGCGCACCAGCTTCTCCCGCTCTTTCGCTACTTCATAATTGATGTCGCCGGCATTAGCCTTCAGCTCATCAATCTGCTCCTGGGTGATGGGCAGTCCCAGCTCCATCTCGGTCTCAGCCAGTGCAACCCAGAGCTTCCTCCAGGTCTTAAACTTTTTATCCGGAGAAAAAATGTACTGCATCTCACGGCTGGCATAGCGCTCTGACAACGGGCTCTGATATCTGTCGTTCATAAAAACCTCCATTTTATTCAATCCCAAGACGGCGGAATACTTCATTATATGCATCCTCAACATTGCCCAGATCTCTCCGGAAACGGTCTTTGTCCAGTTTCTCATGGGTTTCTTTATCCCACAGACGGCAGGTATCCGGAGACACCTCGTCCGCCAGAATGATGGTGCCGTCTGCCAGTCTGCCGAACTCAATCTTAAAATCGATCAGGTCGATGCCAAGGCTCCCAAAATACTCCTGCATCACATCGTTTACGATAAATGCGTATCTGGTGATGGTATCGATCTCCTCCTGGGTAGCCAACCCCAGCGCCAGGGCATAATAGCTGTTGATGAACGGGTCATGCAGATCGTCGTTCTTGTAGCTGAACTCCAGAGTCGGGCAATTGAACTTCACGCCTTCCTCCATGCCCATCTTCTTTGCGAAGCTCCCTGCAGAGTAGTTACGTATAATGACCTCAAGCGGAACGATCTCCACCTTCTTCACTGCGGTCTCGCGATCGTTCAGCTCCTCCACCAGATGAGTCGGCACGCCCTTCTTCTCCAGCAGTTTGAAAATATGATTGGTCATACGGTTATTGATAGCGCCCTTTCCGACGATCGTGCCTTTTTTCAGGCCGTCAAATGCGGTCGCGTCATCCTTATAGGAAACGATCAATACGCTCGGGTCATCCGTTGTAAAAACCTTTTTTGCCTTGCCTTCGTACAGTAACTCTCTTTTCTCCATGGGATCCACCTGTCCTTCTCGGTAATTTATCGTAACAGTCCAGACAAGCCATGCAGGAAGATGCCCTGCCTGAATCGTTACAATTATAAGTTTCAGATATAAAAGAATGCTAGTTCAGAAGGAATTATAATACAGCATATGGAGAATTGCAATAAAATTTTTCATTTGCTTCGATCCGTTAATACGGTTCAGAAGGCTGGACTTCCTGCTTCTGGTGATAAAACTGAATTTCCAGACTGTCCGGATTCAATCTGATACCATAGACGTCCTGTACTTTTTCCTGTTGCAGTACCTCTTCCCTGGATGCCGCGCCGTACTGCTCCTCTTCTCCCGGTCCCGGCTTCACCCATTCCACACAACGGGACTCCTCACGGTGCAGAAGGCGGATGTTCGACCCGAAGGACGCCCAAAGCTGCCTGGCTCCCACAGCCAGCTCCAGACACAGAATGACCGTAAGGGCAGTTCTCAGCCGTTTTATCTTTTTGTATGTAGAGCGCTTTTCTGCAGCTTCTCTTATGCGCAGCCTCCTCCACCGTCTGTCACCTGGCCGCCAGCGGTAATCCATCACAGGCATCCGCCTCCTCCCTTGCTTCCGTTCATAAGAAAATGATACCACAGCCCAGTTCCCCACACCAGAAAAATCTGCAAAAAAATTGGGCAGGAAGCATTGCACTTCCCACCCAATTTCTTTTGATCCCTCAAATCCGCTCCTACCGGCTCTCGTCGGCTGCTGCGGAGGTTGTTTCTCCGGTCAGATCGTCTACGCCCTTTTCCACATCATCCATAAGGCCGTCGATCACGCCGGTGCTGCTCTCCTCACCGCCGTTTGCCCCGGTGTTTCCGGTGCCGCCGCTTTCGCTGTTCATCCCGGCTCCGCCGGACTCTCCCGACGCTCCGGAACTATTCTGGCCCGCAGCACTGGAACCGCTCTGGCTGGTGGAGGACTGGGTCGTCTGGCTGCCGGACGTGCCCTTGTTTGCATTATCCTTATTACTACAGCCTGCAAGACCAGCCACCATCAATGACAGCAGCAGGATACAAAATGACATTCTGATTTTTTTCATAATCATATTCTCCTTTCACTTGTTGTCTTTAGTATGTGACCGGAGAATCATTTTTATGAGGAAATCGAAGCGCCATTCCCGCCAATATCTGCCATCAATCCCGTTTTTTTCCAGACAGCATATCATAAGGGCCTGCCGGCATATTCTGCCGGCTGCCAGTTATCGCCGGCCGCAGCTTACGACGCTGCGTCGATCACGTCTGCCATATCATAAAGCCCGGCTTCTTTTCCTGCCAGAAATACTGCCGCCTCCAGCGCGCCTTTTGCAAAAATGGCTTTGGAATAAGCCGTATGGGTAAAGGTAATCACTTCGTCCCTGCCTGCAAAGATCACCTCATGCTCGCCCACGATAGAACCGCCCCGAACCGCCAAAATCCCGATCTCCTTCGGATCCCGCTTCACCCGCTCTGTGCTGCGGTCGTATTTATAATGGTACTGCTCCTCCATGGCTTCATTGATGGAATCCGCCAGAGCAAGCGCCGTTCCGCTGGGGGCGTCCACCTTCTGGTTATGATGCTTCTCAACGATCTCAACATCAAAACCGGCGCCCGCCAAAACCCTGGCAGCATCCTTTAAAAGCTTCAGAAGCGTATTGATCCCCAGGGACATGTTTGCAGAGCGGAGCACCGCCGTGTGCTCTGCCGTCTTCTGAATCTTTTTTACCTGGTCTTCGGAAAGTCCCGTGGTACATAAAACCAGCGGCATTTTCCTCTCCTCACAATAGTCCAGCAGATGATCCACCGCTTTTGCAGAAGCAAAGTCCACGATCACATCCGCCTCCACGCTGCACTCCTCCAGGGCTGCGAACTGCGGATAATCCGACTCTGCAAGAGGGCTTAAATCGATGCCCGCCACAACCTCAATGCCTTCCATATCCCTGGCCATTGCCGAAATCGTCCTGCCCATGGCGCCGTTACAGCCATGCATGATCATTCTTACCATGTTGTAATCCCTCCTGTCCTTTGTAGCATTTCAGGACGGCGCCTGTTTTCCCGCCGTCCTGAAATGTTACCGTCAATTTATAAAATTCCGTAATCCTGCATTGCTTTTTTCAGACGCTCCTTATTCTGCGGTTCCATCTCCGTCAGCGGCAGGCGCATGGGTCCGGCTTCCTTCCCCATAAGGTTAAGGGCAGCCTTTACAGGGATCGGATTCACCTCGCAAAACAGCGCATTAATCAACGGGATCGCCTCAAGCTGCAGCTCACAGCTCTTCTTCACATCGCCCTTAAAAAAGGTGTCGCAGATATCGTGAGTCTGACGCGGCGCAATATTGGACAGCACGGAGATCACGCCTTTTCCGCCCATCGCCAGGAGCGGTACGATCTGGTCATCGTTGCCGGAATACAGATCCACACAGCCGTCGGCCAGGCTCATAATCTCTGCGATCGCTGAGAAATTGCCGCTGGCCTCCTTCACGCCCACAATGTTTGGTACCTCCTTACAGAGCTTCACAATCGTCTCCGGCTTCATGGTCACGCCGGTACGGCCCGGAATATGGTATAAAAGGATCGGGATCTTCACAGAATCCGAGATCGCCGTATAGTGGGCGATCAGGCCTCCCTGGGTCGCCTTGTTGTAGTAGGGAGTCACCAGCAGAAGTCCGTCGGCTCCGGCCCGCTCTGCCTCCTGTGATAAATGGATGGCTTCCTTCGTACAATTAGAACCGGCGCCTGCAATGACCGGAATACGCTTATTCACTGCCTCGCAGACGAACCGGACCACGTCGATGTGCTCCTCATGTCCCATGGTGGACGATTCTCCAGTGGTCCCGCAGACGATGATCGAATCGGTTCCACCTGCGATCTGCTCCTCCACAAGGTCTTTCAGCCTCGGGTAATTCACCTCCCCGGATTCTGTAAACGGGGTAACCAATGCAACGCCTGCTCCTTCAAAAATAGCCATAAATCCTTCCTCCTTCTTTATTCATCATCCTCTAAATAAATTCCAGCAACAAATTGTCCGAAAAATAAGGGCTGACAGATTAAGTCAGCCCTTAAAGTCCGTAATCATGCAAGTCTGCATGCGGTATTACTTCTTTAAGTAGCCCTCCATCCATTCAGATGACAGTCATATGGTTCTTCACCATACGCCCAGAAAAAAATGTCCAGTACATCTTCATCTTCGGCGTCCGCCCTTTCCGGTATCTTCTTCTGCTTCTGGCGCATCCGATACCTTACTCATGCTTCACGCAACCTCTACTTGCTTTTATGTAGTAATACTATCATTAACTTGCATAATTGTCAACTATGACTGCACTAACGCAGCAGCCCCGCAATTTCTTCCTGATATAAAGTAATCCCCTGCCGGTCAACCATCCCGGACTGAACCCCCTGCCTGGTAATACTGATACCAGCAGCGTAAGTAGCAAAACTGATTGCCTGGAGAATATCCTTTCCCTCACTCAGATAAACCGCCAATGCTGCAATAAACGCATCTGCCGCTCCTGTCGTATCCACAGGAAAAAAATCTGCCGCCGGAAAATATCGTTCCTGCTCCCTGTTCCGAAAATAACAGCCCTTTTCCCCTAATGTTATAATCACATTCTTCACACCTTTATCCAGAAGGATCACCGCCTTTTCTTCAATCGAAGCTTCTCCCGGTAACAATTGCTTTAACTCCTTCTCGTTCGGCACAAAATAGGAAATCTGACCAAACAGGCTTTCTTTCATTTTTTCGACTGCCGATGGTTTTAGGATAACCTCAACCTGCTTTTTCTGGCATTTACGAATCGTATATTCTACAGTTTCTTCCTCAATTTCCAACGTTAAAAGACAATATTTTGCATCATCAAGCAAATGTTCAAATTGTTTCACCTGCTCTCTTCCCAATTTTTCATTGGCTCCAGGATAAATGACAATTGTGCTTTCTCCATTTGAAGCCACGTTAATATATGCCTTCCCTGTCGGAGTAGAATCATCAAAAATCACTCCATCTGTACGGACTCCATGATCTACCAGACTGTTATAGATCACCTTTCCGTCACTATCATTACCAAGACGTCCAACCATATATACTAACCCGCCCAGTTTCCCTGCGCCGACTGCCTGGTTAGCGCCTTTTCCACCTGGCAGTGAAACAATGCTTCCGGCTTTTAGCGTTTCACCTCCGGTGGGAATATGTCCCACACTAATCATACAGTCCATGTTCATGCTGCCAACCACAACTATTTTTCCGCCTTGACTATATTTTACCGGCGGTACGACACTTCCTCGTTCTACAATCTCCAATTCTGCTTTTTTTCGGTATTCATGTGCTGATTTTTTTCCTTCGATAAGTTCGATCAAAATATCAACAGACTCTTTCCCTAATTGTTCAGATGGAATATGGACAGCTGCCATTTTAGGAAACAAACGATCTGCCAAACGGCTGTTCCGCACACTGATAACAGAGATATTGTCAGGCACTACATCTCCCCGTGCCCGCAGCTTTTCATAAAATATATTTCCCGTTTCTACATCCGTACAAATAATAGCAGTTACATCCATCTCCAGGCATTTAGGAATCCCCACTTTCACCAAATCTTCTTCATTTCCACGAATCAGCCATTCCCAATCTGGCGAAAGGAACTGTTCCTTAAACGCCCTTAAATATCCTTCCATAACATCGTTGTCCTCTTCACTGAGAAGACATGCTATTTTTCGATGTCCTTTTTCAAACAGATAAGAAACTGCCAGATACCCGGCATCCGTCATTTCAAAATAAATATCTGCAACTCCAGTTATACTGGTCTTATGTTTTTTATGATCCAGGCGAATTGCCGGAATCGTGGTCTGCGACAGAAGCTCCTCCTCCTGGAAGATGCTAATAATTCCATCCACTCCTTTATTATTAAGAATATGCAGGCATCTGGATGCCAGTGAGACGTCCCCGGAAGTATTACACAGCATAATACTGTAACCATTCTCAGAAGCTGTTCTCTCAATATGATACAAAAGTTCCTGTGCTCCATATTCCTGCTCCGATATCAACACTCCAATCGTGTTCGTCTTGGGCGCAGCATTTTTCAAGACTTTTGAGTACGGTACATACTGATACTTTTTAATAACTTCCAGTACCTTTCTACGCGTTTCTACACTAATGTCATCATCCTTATCATGAAGGATTTTCGACACAGTAGACGGCGACACACCACATAAGTTTGCGATATCCTTAATATTCATACAAGATCACCTTTTATTCGCTTCCCTTTCCCTCTATACTCCGGACCAATAAACTTACATTGAGTATAACATACCAAAAGGGAGAGAGCAATTATCTTATCATGCCCTCTCCTCTTTCCTATCACATCTAATTGTTTATCCAATAATCGTTTTCACAAACAGATCCATGAATCGTTTTCCCTGAATACTTTTTGCTATCCTCACGTTCCTGTGTTCCTTTTTTGCATTTTTTACTATCTGTTCTCCAAAATACGCAATGGTCTGTCCTCTTGCCAGTTCTCCGTCCAGTTCAATATCCACAAACACAGGCTCTGTATATTCGCAAAGTTCCGGATTGACCGTCAGCGCTAAAGTAATCACATCGTCCATTGGGAAGCCGCCCAGTTTAAAAAACTCGCGCCAGATATCAATATAAATCGGGAACTTCTCCACGATATATTCCACCACTGCCCCTTTTCCTTCATACTTGAGTTCTGACAGATGGTCCCGCGTCAGCATTCCATCTGCAAAGTGGTTATTCTCACATACATCCAACGGTACCAGCGTGACTTTCATATTGGAATTCAGCACGATTTTAGCCGCCTCCGGATCCGCCCAGATGTTATATTCTGTCACAGGCGTGATATTGCCTGCCACGCGAAATGATCCACCCAGAATATATGCTTCCTTTATCTTTTCAGCAATTGCAGGTTCCTTAATCAATGCCAGCGCTATATTAGTAAGTGGTCCTGTTGTCACTAATGTGATCTCTCCTGGCTTTTCCAAAAAAGACTGGATCAGAAAATCTACTGCCGACATGGTTTCAGCTTCTATTACCGGCTTTTTCGCCACTTCATTGAATTTGTCCAGACGGCTTCCGAATTTCCAGCGCAGTTCTTCATCAAAGTTCACTGGATCTCCGTCTGACGAAGTCTTTCTGGGATTAAGCATTTCCTCTGCTCCTGCATAAACCGGAATATGCTTTCCAGTAAGCGCTACCGTATTCAAAGCTACATTAACCGCCTGTTCAATGCTGCCACAGGCGCCATTTACAGTCGTAATTCCAAGCAGATTGATATCCGGATTCAGCGCGCCATAAAGCACTGCCAGGATGTCGTCTCCTACGGAATCGATATCCAAAATTACATTTTTCACCATGACCTTCCTCCTTGTCTAAATAAGCCATTTATGCTGTTGCCGAATCACCAAGCATTTTATCCGTCAGCAGATAAACGTATGGTCTTACAAATTGCACTGCCGGTCCGGTCATAAATGCAGCTACCACAGTTCCGATTCCAACAGTCCCTCCCAGGAAAAAACCGATGACAACAAATGAGATATCTCCCACAATACGAACCATTCTGTATGAACGATGAAGTTTGGCACTGATAATTTCCGATACCAGGTCTATTGCCCCCACTCCCAGTTCTGCACGGATATAAGTTGCTATTCCTATAGCCATGATAAGACAGCCGACTAAAATCATAACAATCCGGACAACCAAATCCAATTCTCCCCTAATAAAATGATCCAGCACAAAGCTGGTGAAATCGGCCGTATATCCAATTCCGAAAATAGCCAGTACAGAAGATAAATTGATGTAGGATTTATCCACAAAAAACACAATTCCCAAGATCACAATATTTGTCAATGCCGACGCCGTACCATAACTGACATGAAATACATTGCCAAGTCCCAGTTCCAAAACGCTGGCTGGGTCCACTCCCAACTGACTATAAAGGAAGATGCCTACCCCTACACCACTTATCATAAGTCCGATAACCGCTACTAAAACCCGCAGCGCTAAATGATCTTTTTTCACTGTTATGCTCTCCTTTTTAAGTCTAATTCAGCTGCTTCATTGCTGAAAAGAAATATTCTACATATTTCTGCCTGTCCACCTGAAAAAGAACTGTCGTATTTTTATCGACCTTCTCTCCAAATATTTTTTCTTTATATCCGATAGTATCCACTACTGTCATACCGGTAGTCAACTCACCAGATACCTCCACATCCACATTACAGGTAACACCAGTGAATATCTCCGGATACAGAAGCACCGCAATTGCAGTAGGATCATGCATCGTACATCCCGGAAATCCTTCTACCTCATAATGATAACGGCTAAAATAATCGATCAGTTCCGCAGCAAAAACAGAAATCTCATTTCCCTGTGCCCTCAGCCTTTCGTTTTCCTCTCTGGTAATATAGGCCTTGTGCGTAACATCCAAACCCGACATGATAATCGGCAGCCCACTGTTAAACACTACTTTTGCCGCTTCCGGATCGGCCCAGATATTGTACTCTGCCGCCGGAGTCCAATTTCCCATATAGGCACCACCGCCCATAATAGAAAGCCGTTCTATTTTCTTTTTCAAATCTGGTCTCACAATGAAAAGCGTGGCAATGTTAGTCAATGGTCCGATTGGAACCAGTGTAATCATTTCATCCGATTCCTCTATAGTCTTTATAAGAAGCTCCAATGCAGTCATTTCAGACGGTTCAAAACCACACTCTGGAAGAACCGGCCCTTCCAGACCAGAACTTCCGTGCACTACTTCACCACCAACCACAAGTTTCCTGATCAATGGCTGTTTTGCCCCCATTGCTACAGGAATATCCAGTCTGCGAGCTTTTGTCAGCACCTTGATCGCATTATTTGTTACTTTTTCGATTGTCTGGTTTCCCGCCACTGTCGTTACCGCACGCAGTTCCAGCCTTGGAGATGACAGTGCCCACAGTATTGCCATCGCATCATCATGTCCCGGATCACAGTCTATAATAATCGGTATTCTTTTTTCCATTTTTTTATCCTCTCTATTTTGCCATCAATTCTCTTTTTCTTTTATCTAAAGCAGTCCGCCTGGCTGCATATGCGACCAGACCGATAATCGTTACTAAATATGGCAGCATCTGCACCAGTTCTGGCGGAATCGATGTGATCTGCAAAGAATAGGACAACGCTTCTGCCGTTGCAAAAAGCAGTGCCGACAAAGCTGCTCCTACCGGAGTAGAATTGCCCATAGCGTCTGCCGCCAAGGCAATAAAACCGCGTCCTGCTGTCATGTTCTTTGAGAACCACGTTACATATCCCATAGACATAAATGCCCCTGCCATACCTCCCAGGATGCCGCTGATACCCAGAGCAATATATCTGGTTCTTACCAGGCTGACGCCTACGGAAGACAATGCATTCGGAGCTTTGCCTGCTGATCGTATCCGAAGTCCCAGGGGGGTTTTATACAACAGGATATAAACCAGCACGACCATCACAATTGCAAGATACGATACTACATTGTGATTTGATAAAAATTCTCCTAATATCGGAACATCCTTGATAATCGGAAGTTCTACAGATGGAAGCTTACCGGAATTGAGCGCAATTGTCGTGCCTTTATCCCGAACCACCGCATACATAAAATACACGGTCCCTCCTACTGCCATGGTATTAAATGCAATACAGGTCAATACGCTGTCCGCTTTCAAACTCATAGAAACATAACCAATCGCCAAAGAACATAAAACACCAGTCAAAATTGCCACAAGGAATCCGAACCATGGACCCGCCCCAAATGCACTGGCAAATACACCTGCCAGGGCTGACACCAACATGACACCTTCAATACCAATATTAGTAATTCCCGCATTCGATGTAATCACCGCACCCATAGATGCCAGGATCAGAGGCGTCGCTACACGGATAACCGAAAAAAGAAACGCTGTGCTAAAAACGGACTGTACAACATCTGACATTATTTCGCACCCCCTGTCTCCAACAAATTTCTGGATACCTTTGCCGTCATCTTGTGACGGTATTTTGCAAGAAAGGCGGTAGCTGCCACCAGGACAATCACCAATCCTTCAATAATTGCTACAATCTCAGAAGCAACATCAGACTGTTTATACATATAATCAGCACCAATACGCAGATACGCCACAAAAAAGGCTGCCACCGGAATATATGCAGGGTTTTCCTTTGCAAGAATATTTAAAATGACTCCGTCAAAACCATAACCTGGCAAAGCAGACCATTGGAATCGTGAGTACATTCCCAGCATTTCCGTACCGCCTCCAACGCCGGCAATAAAACCTCCGATCAACTGAGCGCTCATGATAACACCGGCAACACCTATACCCGCGCATTTTGCAAAGTGAATATTACTGCCTGTCATCCTCAGTTTATAACCCCATTTCGTTTTAAACATAAATATGTAAGTCAAAACAACAAAAACCGCCACAATGAAAATACCTGCATGAAGACGGGTCCTGGGAATAATATTTCCAAGATTCACGCCTTCACGAAATGTGTAGGATGCCTTGTATGCCGAATCCGGATCTCTTGCCACCTGATTAAAAATATAAGTGCCCAAATATAACATCACATAGTTTAACATCAGGGAAACCACCATTTCGCTACAGTTCCATTTTATTTTCAGCACACCTGGAATTGCACATACCATTGCTCCTACAATCCCAGCTGCTGTCATTCCTGTGATGATCACCAGAAGAGGAGGTCCCGGCATGTAAATTGCAATAATTGCAGCAATCAGAGCCCCCATAAAAAATGCGCCTTCCGCCGACAGATTAAACTGGTTCGCTTTAAACATCACATTAACAGCCAACCCTGCAAAAGTCAGGGGTATCATGACCTCTAAGACCGTACTGAACCGCCTGACCGAGGTCAGTGGTCCTACAAACAGATTGCCGATAGCCATGAACGGCGCATCTGTCGAAAATGACATGATAATAAAAGAAATAGCAAATGCAATGAAGATAGCAAGAGCAAAACGCACCATTTCAAACCAGACACTAAATTGCTCCACCGTCATTTTTTTCTTTGATCTCATAATATTGCACACACCTCCTCCTCTGTCTGATGCTTCACACCCAACATGTAATAACCAAGCTCTTCCTCCGTCAGCGTGCTGGTTTCCTTAAAATAAGCACTGATTCTACCGTTATGCATAACTATGGCGCTGTCACTCAATTCCAGCACTTCATTCAAATCTGCGGATATCAGGAGAACTGCTGCTCCTTTATCCCTGTATTCTACAATTTTACGCCGAATCAGTTCCGAGGCTCCTGCATCAATACCACGAGTCGGTTGCTCTGCAATAATGATTTGTGCCTCCTCCGTCAATTCACGGGCAGCTACCACTTTCTGGATATTGCCCCCGGAAAGCATTTGTACCTGATGATTTGTGGATCTGCATAAAATGCTGAAATCTTCAACCAAATGTTCAGCCTGGTCCTTCATTTTTTTCTTATCCAGAAAAATCCGGTTGCGTAAATACTGGTTTATTTTATCTGCAAATAAATTATCCAATATGCTTAATTTCGAGGCACAGCCATTGGTCATGCGGTCTTCCGGAATATAGGTAAGATGATGGCGACGCAAGACTGCCGGTTCAAACTTTTCAATATTTTCTCCCTGAACTTTGACACAGCCGCTGACAGGCTTCTTCATCCCAGTTAATATTGCTGCAAGCTCTGCCTGCCCATTCCCCTCCACCCCGGCTACACTTAATATCTCTCCTTTTCGCAGTTTCAGGCTGACATCATTCAGTGCCTTTTTCCCAATACTGTTGACATAGACCAGATGCTCTGCTTCCAGGAATACATCGCCCCGTTTCGCAGGCTCCTTGTCCACATGAAGTACGATTTCCCTTCCTACCATTTTATTCGATATTTCCTGTGGGTTCGTATCCTTGATAAAACACGTATCCACCGTTGTTCCATGACGCATAATTGTAACCCGGTCACAAATTTCCATAATTTCATTTAACTTATGTGAAATAAAGATAATCGTATGCCCCTGTTTTTTCAGAGTATTAAGCTCCACAAAAAGCTCTTTTGTCTCCTGAGGTGTGAGGACCGCTGTTGGTTCGTCAAGTATCAGGATCCTGGCCCCGCGCACCAGCGCTTTTAAAATCTCTGTCTTTTGCTTCACACCAACACTGACATCTTCTATCTTATCATTTACGTTGATATTAAAATTATATTTCTCTGCGCATTCCCCGGCCTGTTTAAGCATCTCACTTGTATTCATAAATATCCTGCATTTTGTCGGTTCATTTCCCAGAACTATATTTTCAGCAATTGTCAGTGAATCTACCAGCATAAAATGCTGATGTACCATACCAATGCCAAGGCTTATCGCTTTTTTGGAGTTTTCTATTTTCACTTCTTTTCCGTTCAAAAAAATGTGACCTTCTTCTGGTGTTTCAATACCAAACAGAATTTTCATTAAGGTCGATTTTCCTGCCCCATTTTCACCAATCAGTGCATGGATTTCCCCCTCATGCACTTCAAAATTAATATTCTTATTTGCGACAATCCCATTTGGATATACCTTCCAAATATTTTCCACCTGCAAGATTACCTTCTCACTCATCTGCGTCCCTCATCTCTTATATCACAAGAGGGTGCCGAAATGCCGACACCCTCAGCCATGCTGTTCTTTACGGCGCTACGCTGTTTCTTAAGCTGTCTAATTCTTCTGTTGTCATTCCGATAGCCGTACTGACTTTAATATCTCCGGAAATAACTTTCTCCTCAATCGCATCAATCGCGGCTTTCTCCTCATCAGTCAGTGTATTATTATATACGTCGTTCTTGGCAAGACCCACACCACCTTCTGCAATTCCAAGGCTTTCAGAACTGCCCAAAGGAAGTTTCCCCTCCTGATCCAGCTGAACGGCTCTAAAGATAGCATCACCTACATTTTTCATCATGGAAGTCACAATGTGATCAGCAGTTTTCTGGTCACCATTAGCTGTATAGGCTGCGGACTGATCGGAATCCACACCAATAATATATTTTCCAGCATCTGCTGCTGCCTCAATCACGCCCAAACCGGTAGGACCGGCAGCTGCAAACATCACCTCTACCCCCTGATTCAGCAACACGATACCATGCTCTTTTCCCTTTGCCGGATCATAGTAATCACCAGGATAAGTTGCAGTCACTTTGATATCAGGATTTACTGCCAGCGCACCTTCGATATAGCCTACCAGAAAATCATTAATCGGAGGGATATCCATACCACCTACAAAGCCCAGTTTACCATTCTCCTTTGCCATAGTTGCTGCAACCGCACCTGCCAGGAACGATCCCTCATTCTGCTTAAATGTTGCACAATAAACATTTCCATAGTCGCCGCTCTCAAAATCGACGGTATTATCCATCATCAAAAACTTTTTCTCCGGATACTGCGGGGCAATATTCTGCATCGGCTCCACCATAGAAGGAGAAACTGCAATCACATAATCTACATCCTCCTCAGCCGCATCTGCAAGAGCAGATTCCCATTTAGATTCATCATCCCCCGTTTCTATTACCTGAATTCCCATGCCCAGTTCATTTTTCAACCGCTGCATTCCCGCATTAGCCGAATCAAAAAAACCCAAATCTCCAAGATTTCCATTTACAATCAAAATTGCTTTCTGCTGTGCTGCATCTGCTGTACTGTCTGAATCCGCCTGAGCTGTGTTCTCACTTTTTGATGGCGCCTTATCCGCAGCCTTTTCGGAACCACATGCAGTAAGTCCCATTGCCATCATTCCAGCCAGTCCCAATACCATCCATTTTTTCATAATCAATACCTCTCTTTCTTATCTTTTTCGTATCTCTTAACACCATGTTTCTCTCTTCACTCCATCAGCCTGTCTACATCGTCATAAATGCTTCATCTGCCTCCTCCCGTTCCGGTAAAGACGTCTGTGCCCCGCTTCGTGTTACAGCAACAGAAGATGCCGCATTTGCAAAACACACAGCCTTCCCTAAATCTTTTCCTTCTGAAAGCGCTACTGCAAATGCTCCATTGAAACAATCACCTGCCGCTGTTGTATCTACCGGTACAACCTTTCTTGTAGGATACACGAAAGCTTTCTCTTTATTTACCAGCATTGCGCCCTTTTCCCCCAGCGTTACCAGTACATTTTTCACGCCCCGTAGAAGCAGCTTATGCGCTCCTTCGATAAATCCATCCATATCTATCCCGGTTTTTCCCGACAATCTCATAAGTTCCGTTTCATTAGGTGTTATGTAATCCACATCCTTCAGCATCTCATCTGAAATACATTCTGGAGCCGGCGCCGGATTCAGAATAACAATCTTTCCAAGTTCTTTAGCCCGTTTTATTGCATACCTAATGGAATCATACGGAATCTCCATCTGCAAAATAACATAATCGCACTCTTGTATGGACATATCATTTTTTTGCAGATATTCAATATCGCACTCCTGATTTGCTGCCGGTACTACCACAATACTGTTATTTCCGTCCTTATCTACATAAATACTGGCGGTTCCCGTACCAAACATGCTACTCACTTTCAAATCACGAATATCAACCCCATTATCTGAAAGACTCTTTTTCTGTTTTTCTCCAAACTCATCCCGGCCTATACAACCTAACATTTTTACGTCGCCGCCAAGCCTGGCTGCGGCACATGCCTGATTCGCTCCTTTTCCTCCCGGCACATATCGAAGACCTGTACCTAATACAGTTTCACCGATAACAGGCATATGTTCCATCTCAATGACAATATCAACATTTAAGCTGCCTATTATCAAGATCTTTTTTCTCACGTTGGTTTTACCTCCCTATTTTTGTGATTTATGTTTAAGAAATAGATTTCAGAAACATATTTCTTTTATTTATTTATAGTACCATTTATGGTACTTGTCAACCTATATTATTCATTTTTGTGTTTTTTTTGTTTTTTTCTCGTCTTGTTTTATATCTTTTGTACATTTCAAAGCAAAAAAAAGGTACCTGATACTTTTTCAGTATTAGGTACCTTTTTTGATTTTATTAATTTCATCAACTGCGGCGGTTGTCAACTTGAATCTCAACCCGCTCTACCTGATCTGCGATCTCCCTCACGGAATCCGGAAGCACCTGTCCTGTCAGGACCACATCCGCCTCATCCCGGCAGTCCAGCAGAGCTATCAGCTCCCCGGCGCTGATGATCCCCTGGTCAACCAGCCCCAGCGCCTCATCCAGGACCAGCAGGTCACATTCGCCCGTGGTCATTACCTTTTTGGCATAGTTCAGTCCGTTGAGGATATTGATCCGTTCCTCCTGCTGTTCTTCCGCCGACAGATGTTCAAAATAACAGCCGGCCTTTTCAAACCGGAATATCTTCAGCTCCGGTTCCAGGCGCTTGATAACAGCCAAGTCCTCCTGTTTCTGGTTTCCCTTCAAAAACTGGATGACGATCACGCTCTTTTGCCTTGTCAGGGCCTGCAGTGCCCTTCCCAGTGCAAGAGCAGTCTTGCCCGAGCCGTTATTCCCGCAGATAACTTCTATTTTTCCTGTACTCATCCTTACGCACCTCAATCATTTTCTCTGAATAGGTTTACATATATTATACAGCCTGCTTATCGTAACACATTTGGTCACGGTTTGCAAGTTTTATTCCTCCATATCACCGTTGTCGCCACACTCCAGCTTGCTGATGGACACTTCATACGCCACCCTCTTCTCGCACTCCGTCTCACTCAGTTTCTTGGTGTATTCGCGGCTCTGAACCCTTCCCCAGACACAGACGCGGGTTCCCACCTCAAAGCTGGAAGCGAATCTGGCATTGCGTCCCCACGCGATGCAGGGTATGTAATCAGACTTGCCATAAGGCCGGTTCACTGCCAGCAAAAGATCTGCGATCTCTCTCCCCAGCGGGGTCTTCCGATAGATCGGCTCCTTACAGATATAGCCGTCCAGGAATATCTGGTTGGTCTTTGTATAATCCGTAAACTCCTCCATAAAATTGATCTCACGCACGAATACCGACAACACCAGACGGTTCTTGACCCCCTCGTGCCGGTTATAAGAACGGAACTGTCCGATCGCCTCCACAGTGCATCCCCGGTAATCCTCCTGCACATTGATCAAACGTTCCGAAATCATAAGCGGTATCACATCCGCCTGTTCACTCAGCCGGTTTACCGCCACATCTACCACATAGAATCCTTCCCCGAATACCTCGTGACTAAAGGTAAACCCAGAAATAATCTCTCCAATTACGCTCACTTTGTTGTTCTCAATCACTTTTTCTGCCATGGTACTTCTCTCTCCTCTTTCATTTACAATTTTGCTTTACGCTAATAGTATGTTTATGAAAAAGAACCCTGATGTATGAGATTTTTCAATCGCCTAATCTTGACAAAATTTCCGTATGAATTTTTTTGAAGTGGATGGCGGGGGTACGCCGGAGGGGGAGGGCGCAGGGGCGGCGGCTCACGTTTCGGAGGCAACGGGTTCTAAAGGAAACTGCGGGGGAAATACGGGGCGCTCCTCCATTCGCGCAGAAATCCTGATGGATTTCTGTGCTCAAAGTCGGCTGGACATACGATGTGAGACATCGCATGTCCTCCCCGCATTTCCCCCGCAGTTTCCTTAAGAATCCGTAACCCTCCTGCAAAAATCGCTCCCCTGCGCCCTCCCCCTCCGGCTGTTCTCTGGTCTCCCCCATTTTCAAAAACCTTTCATACTCCACCACATCCTTCACATGCCCCACGAACCCCTGGCGCAGACTACTTTTATTTTCAATCCCATCCATACCTGTTATCCTGGTTCGGGTTTGGGTTTTTTACTAGCGGAGCCAGGGAACAGCAATGTGTGTGGGCGTGCGGGTGGGGCGGTTGGGGACGTTGGGAGTGTGTTAGCAGTGCTTAGACAAAAAATACGTTCAGGACGGGGCGGAATCTGACCTTCAAAGTCAGATTCCGGTGGAACGCGGAGCAGTATTTCATCAGAAATACTGCGTAGCTTTCCATCGTACCCGTACTGAACGTATTTTTTATCTTAGCACTGCCTGCACACGGACACAGGAGCCAACCGCCCCACCCGCACGCCCACACACATTGCGTCCCCCGCGAAACTATTTTTTGAAACTGGCCCTCTTCCGCATCGTCGGATCCAGGATCTTCTTGCGGATACGCAGGTTCTCCGGAGTTACCTCCAGGAGCTCATCGTTGTCGATGAATTCCAGGCTCTGCTCCAGGCTCATTACCTTTTTGGGAACCAGCTTGAGCGCTTCATCGGCGCTGGAGGAACGGGTGTTGGTCAGCTTTTTGGTCTTGCAGACGTTTACCTCGATATCCTCTGCCTTCGGATTCTGGCCGATGACCATACCGGAATATACCTTCTCGCCTGGTCCCACAAACAGGATTCCGCGCTCCTGGGCATTGAACAGGCCGTAGGTGATGGTCTCGCCGCTCTCGTAAGCGATCAGGGATCCGGTCTTTCTGTAGTTTAAGTCGCCTTTATAGGGACCATAGCCGTCGAAAATGGTGTTCATGATGCCGTTGCCCTTGGTGTCGGTCATGAACTCACCGCGGTAGCCGATCAGTCCTCTGGACGGAATCGAGAATTCCAGCCTGGTGTAGCCGCCGTTTGCCGGGCTCATGCCCTGCAGTTCGCCTTTGCGGGAGGTCAGCTTCTGGATGATGGCTCCGGTAAACTCCTCCGGAACGTCCACATAGGCCAGCTCCATCGGCTCTAACTTCTGGTTCCGCTCATTGTATTTGTAAAGCACCTCCGCCTTGCTGACTGCGAACTCAAAGCCTTCGCGGCGCATATTCTCGATCAGGACGGACAGATGCAGCTCGCCGCGGCCGGATACCTTGAAGCAGTCCGGTGACTCGGTCTCCTCCACCCGCAGGCTCACATCAGTATTCAGCTCACGGAACAGCCTCTCGCGGATATGGCGGGAGGTTATGAACTTGCCCTCCTGTCCTGCAAGGGGACTGTCGTTTACCATGAAATTCATAGCGATCGTCGGTTCGGAGATCTTCTGGAACGGGATCGCCTCGGGATTCTCCGGGGAGCACAGGGTATCGCCGATATGAAGGTCCGTAATGCCGGAAATGGCTACGATATCGCCCACCGTCGCCTCCTGCACCTCTACACGGCCCAGACCGTCAAACTGGTACAGCTTGCCGATCTTCACTCTGCGCTGCTTGTCCGGGTCGTGATGGTTCACGATCATGCACTCCTGGTTCACGCGGATGGTCCCGTTGTCGATCTTGCCGATACCGATACGTCCTACATACTCATTGTAATCGATGGTGCTGATCAGCATCTCCTGGCTTGCCTCAGGATCTCCTTCCGGCGCAGGGATGTAGTCGATGATCGTCTCAAACAGCGGACTCATATCCACTGACTCATCCTCCAGCTCCTTCTTGGCAAATCCGGATCTGGCTGATGCGTAAACAAACGGGCAGTCCAGCTGCTCGTCGGATGCGTCCAGATCCATGAACAGCTCCAGCACCTCGTCGATCACCTCCGTCGGCCTTGCCTCTGGACGGTCAATCTTGTTGATGCAGACGATAACCGTCAGATCCAGATCCAGCGCCTTCTGTAATACAAACTTGGTCTGGGGCATTGGTCCCTCGTAGGCGTCCACCACAAGGATAACGCCGTTCACCATCTTGAGTACGCGCTCCACCTCGCCGCCGAAGTCCGCATGTCCTGGGGTATCAATGATGTTGATCTTCTTATCTTTATAAAATACCGCCGTATTCTTAGACAGGATGGTGATACCGCGCTCCCGCTCGATATCGTTGGAGTCCATGACACGCTCCGCTACCTCCTGGTTTACACGGAACACACCGCTCTGCTTCAGCAGCTCATCCACCAGGGTGGTTTTGCCGTGGTCAACGTGGGCAATGATCGCGATATTCCTTACATCTTCTCTCTTCATCTTCATAAAATGCTTCTCTACTTTCTCTATTCTTGAAATCTTCAAAAAAGCTAAGGACGTCTGATTTTGTCCTTAGCTTCCCATTCATCATCACAATATATTAATATAACATCACAATCACAGGATTGCAAGCGGTTTTTGTCATTATTTCGCTTTTTTGATTCATCGCTTTTTATTTATCGCTTTTTCGTTTTCGCGATTTTACATTTGTAATCATTTTCACATCATCAGATGGGCATGTAGGATCACAGCAGGATCAGTTCTCCCTCCAGAACCCCATAATCCATAAGTCCCGTATCTTCTATGACGGCCTTCCCGCCTGTCTTTTCTGTTACCTGCGCTATGAAAGAGCCCTTCTGTTCTGCCGGCACCATGAGCGTCACCGTCACCCGGTCCGTGTATTCTGTATCCAGGATCGTGATCCCCATCTGTCCCGCCACGTACTGGATCTTTCCAATGCCGTTGTAATCCGTGCAGATCACCATGCGGCTGCCCTGGCGTTTTTCCAGAACCACGCTGTTCTTTAACCCTTCCTGCACGGCTCCGGAATAGGCCCGCACCAGTCCTCCCGTCCCCAAAAGCGTCCCGCCGAAATAACGGGTCACTACCACGCAGATATTACGGATTCCCGCTCCAAGAAGGACATCCAGCATAGGCCTGCCCGCCGTCTGGCTCGGCTCCCCGTCATCGCTGCATCTCTGCAGCTGCCCCTGTCGCCTGTCACATAGGCAAAACAGTTATGCCGGGCATCCCAGTATTTTTTCTTCATTTCTTCTATAAAAGCGAGAGCTTCCTCCTCACTCTCCACCGGTCTCGTCGTGGCGATAAAACGGGATTTTTTCTCCACCAGCTCGCCTTCCCCGCCCCGGTACAGGATATTATACGGATCCGTCATGTTTTTCTCCCCTGTAAGGCTTTGAACTTTGTTATTTCTGTCAATACTATTCCTTGAATATCAGAATTAATCATAGCAAGATTTCCGGCATCTGACAAGGCAGAACTTACAATTTTCCTACTGCCTGTGTAACTGTATTGAATTGTTCGGCCGTTTTTGATATAATGATATCTGGATTTTTCTGACTGAAAAGTCCGCGAAGGAGGACATCCTATGAATTACGGAAAACATGCGACTGAAAAAAAGATAAAAGCAGCCAATTCCAAGAACAGGAAATACACAACCCGTGTGTTCCTGACATTTTTGAAGACCTGCTTCGTCCTCTGTCTGTTCGCCGTGCTGGTAGGCGCCAGCGCCGGTGTGGGCATCCTGATGGGCATTATCGACAATGCCCCTGAGCTGAATGTGGAGAGTATCGTCCCCATCGGCTATGCCACCACCGTCTATGACAGTGCCGGCAACTTGACAGACACTCTGGTGACAGCCGGATCAAACAGGGAGGAGGCTACTTTTGACGAGCTTCCCGAAGACCTGATCAACGCTTTTGTCGCCATTGAGGACTCCCGTTTCTGGACTCATAACGGCATCGACCTGCGCTCCATCTCCCGTGCGGCTGTGGGCGTGCTGACCGGTGAAAACCGCGGAGGCGGTAGCACCATCACCCAGCAGCTCATCAAGAACAATGTATTCAACGGCGGTATGGAGACCAGCTTCGGCGCAAAACTGGAAAGAAAGCTCCAGGAGCAGTACTTAGCGCTCCAGCTCACCAAGTCCATGGACAGGAAACTGATCCTGACCAACTACTTAAACACCATCAACCTGGGCAATAATGCACTGGGCGTCAAGGTTGCCGCGCGGCGGTATTTTAATAAGGAGGTCTCTGATCTGACCTTATCGGAATGCACCGTCATCGCCGGCATCACACAGAACCCATCCCGTTTAAATCCCATCACCGGGCGGGAAAAGAACGAGGAAAAGCGTAAGGTCATCCTGCAGTACATGTATGAGCAGGGTTATATCACCAAGGAGGAGCAGGAGGAGGCACTCGCCGACGACGTATACTCCCGCATCCAGAATGTGGATACCGTTTCTAAGGAATCCGCTACTCCGTACAGCTATTTTACGGACGAGCTGACCCAGCAGGTTAAAGAGACCCTGATGGAAAAACTGGGCTACACGGAGACACAGGCACACAACCTGCTCTACAGCGGCGGCCTGCAGATCTACACCACCCAGGACCCTGCCATCCAGGCCATTGTGGACGAGGAAGTCAACAACCCGGACAACTATACCGCCAGACGGTATTCCGCGGAGTACAGACTGTCCATAACCCACGCCGACGACACGACAGAGCATTTCTCCGAAAAATCCATCAAAGCCTGGCACAGCACTGTGCTCCATGACGGCTTTGACGGACTTTACAACAGCGAGGAAGCCATCCAGGAAGACATTGACGCATACAAGGCATATCTCTTAAAAGAGGGCGATACGATCATTGGGGAGAGCCTGACCAAGGTCCTGCAGCCGCAGGTTTCCTTCGTCATCATGGACCAGCGTACCGGACAGGTCAAGGCCATCAGCGGAGGACGCGGGGCCAAGACCGCCAGTCTGACCCTAAACCGCGCCACCAACACCCCGCGCCAGCCAGGTTCTACCTTTAAAGTCATCTCCGCATTCGCCCCGGCGATGGATACCTGCGGAGCCACCTTAGGTACGGTTTATTATGATTCTGTCTATACCGTAGGCAACAAGACCTTTTCCAACTGGTACAGCCAGGGCTATACCGGCTATTCCAGCATCCGCGACGGCATTATTTATTCCATGAATATTGTGGCTGTCCGCTGTCTCATGGAGACCGTTACCCCGCAGCTGGGTGTGGAATATGCCAAGAATTTCGGCATCAGCACCCTGACGTCCACAGACTTAAACGCTGCTACCGCATTGGGCGGCCTGACGGTCGGCGTCACCAACCTGGAGCTTACTGCCGCATATGCTGCCATAGCAAATGACGGCGTTTACACCAAACCGGTATTCTTCACCAAGATCCTGGATCACGACGGTAAGATCCTGATCAACAACGAGCCGGAAACCCACCGGGTACTGAAGGATTCCACTGCGTTCCTGCTGACGGACGCCATGGCCGGTTCCATGACGACCAACCGCAAGTTCGGCAGTTCCATCAACTCCACCAGCGCCCGGGCCAATATTCCGAACATGTCCAACGCAGGCAAGAGCGGCACCACCTCTAAGAACAACGATGTCTGGTTTGTGGGCTACACGCCGTACTACACCGCAGGAGTCTGGGCCGGCTGTGACGAGAACCAGAAGCTGACCGGACGCAACGGCGGCACCTCCTTCCACAAGGACATCTGGCGCAAGATCATGACCAGGATACACGAGGGCATGGAAGATCCGGGTTTTGCTGTCCCCGACAGTATTGAGACCGCAGAGATCTGCCGCAAATCAGGCAAACTTGCGATCCCCGGCGTCTGTTCCAACGACCCGAGAGGTAACGCCACCTACACAGAATATTTTGCAAAAGGCACGGTCCCCACGGAGATGTGCAACACCCATGTCCGGGCGACTGTATGTGCCAGCACCGGCCTGCTGCCTGGCTCCAACTGCCCGCGCAGCACGAGGATACGTATCGCACTTCCGGCAGGTGAGGAGGGATCCACAGATGATTCCCCATATGCACTGCCCACCAGCTACTGCCCCGGACACTCCGCTGTCATCATCGATACGCCGCTGCCAAATCCGGACGGCAGTCCGCAGCCTGAGACTTCAGGCCCCGGTGACAATGGAAATTCAGCCCTCGGGCCTGGCTATGTATCACCTGGGGCTCCGGTTCCCGGCAATAATACTCAGTCGGGTGTTGTTCGCGGGCCGGGGTTGGATTAGTTGGCTGAGGGACGCAACCGCTTTTAGAGGTTATCGAGAGAGGCAGGGGGAGCGGGGAACGGCGGGGATGGTTCCGTTTCGGCCATAAAGGGCACTTACACAAAAAGAGGCAGCTGTCAGGGCAACGCTCCAGCTACGGAATATTCTTAATGAATATTCCTCCGCGGTCGCGATTCCGCCCGGGTTTTGATAACCCGGGCTCCAACCCTGACAGCTGCCTCTTTTTGTGTAAGTGCCCCTAATGACCTGCAAAAGACACCACCCCCGCCGTTCCCCGCTCCCCCTGCCTCTCCCCATACGTCTATGATGCGGTTGCTGTGCCATGGCAGCCTCGGCAGAAAAAGCAAAAACAAATACAAACCTCAACTCCTATGTAACACTATACCCCCAGTTATACTTCCCCCCATTTATCTCCTCTATTCCACCATCCCAATCACTCAACCCCCGCAATGTTTTTCTACTGGGGGCAGGCAGGACAGTAGTCCGGGAATGGGCGGCGGGGGCTTCGGATGCGGGGTGGGATTGCATCTTGCGGAGGCTTGGAAGCACTTAGGTTGCGGAGACGAAAAAAGCGGGGGCGCAGTCTGACGAACAACGTCAGACTGCGAAGGGACCGGAGAAGCGGATTCATCAAGAATCCGGTTCGACTGTCCCTGATACCCCGCTTTTTCCGTCTCCGCGACCTTAGTGCTTCCTGCCGACGACAAACAGCAATCCCGCCCCGCATCCGAAGCTCCCGCCGCCCATTCCCGGACGGACCTTCCTACTTCATTTTAGGTTTAAACAGCAATGCCCCCAGATACCCAAAGATCAAAGCCCCTGCAATCCCTGCGGAGCTGGCGGTCAGACCGCCTTTAAAGATCCCGAGGAATCCGTCTTCTCCCATGCTCTTCATGACGCCCTTCCACAGCGTATTGCCAAACCCCAGAAGGGGAACGCCGGCTCCGGCTCCGGCCCACTTGGCAAATGGCTCGTAGAGGCCGAGAAAGCCCAGGATCGCGCCGGATACCACCAGGCTTACCATAACTCGTCCGGGCATCAGTTTTGTCCTGTCCAGCACGATCTGTACCAGGGCGCAGATGATGCCGCCTACTAAAAATGCTTTCACAATCTCCATCATGATCTTTTCCCTCCGCAGCGTTCCAGGATCACCGCATGGGCGATTCCGGGGATACTCTGGCCTTCGTTGTAGCTCACGGTTGATAAAAGCGCGCCTGTGGGCATGAACAGTACCCGCTTCCACTCGCCCGACAAAAGCTGAGGCAGGATATGGGCACACAGCGTCACCGCAGAACAGCCGCAGCCGCTTCCGCCGGAATGGGTGTCCTGGGATCCGTTGTCATAGATCTCCAGACCACAGTCCATGTGCCTGCCGGTTAAGTCATGTCCCTTACTCTTCATGAAATCCAAAAGGATCTTCTGTCCGACCTCACCTAAATCCCCGGTGATGATCTTGTCATAATAGCTTTCGTCAACACCGAAATCCTCAAAGTTCTGCATGATCGTATCCCAGGCCGCAGGGGCCATTGCCGCTCCCATGTTCATGGAATCCTTTGTCCCCAAGTCCACCATCTTCCCGGTAGTGATCCCGGTTATGCGCACCCGGGCCTGGCCCTGGTCTGCGTCCTCTCCGGTCTCCTGCTCCCCGCCCTCGTCTGTGCCCTTTCCGGTATGCTTCTCCGTCTTATTTTCCTGCTTTCCGCAGGTCAGCACCACGGCGCCGCAGCCGGTCACGGTCCAGGTAGCGCTCTGCGGGCGCTGGTTTCCGTATCCCAATGGGAAACGGAACTGTTTTTCCGCCGTGGCGTAATGGCTGGAGGCCAGGGCCAGGACCTTGTCCGCATAACCTGCATTCACGCACATGGCCCCAAGGCTCAGGGCCTCGCCCATGGTGGAACAGGCGCCGTACAGCCCAAACAGCGGGATCTCTAAATCCACCGTGCCAAATGAGGTGGCGATCAATTGTCCCAGCAGATCACCCGCGAAAAGATAACGGACGTCTTTTCGGTGGATATTTCCCTTTTCCAGAGCCAGGTCCGCGGCCTGCTTCTGCATGGCGCTCTCCGCCTCTTCCCAGTTTTCCGCGCCGAACATCGGGTCCTGCTCCACCACATCGATTCCATTTTTAAGCGGTCCTTCGCCTTCTTTTTTTCCGGCTATGGATGCCATTCCGGCCACATAGACCGGATGCTCAAACAATAAACTGGCTTTTCCCTTCTGCATCTTAAACTCCTTCCTGTGTCAGTTAAAACACGCTTTGCAGCAGCCACGCGATCAGTCCCAGCCCCCAACTAGTCAAAACGCCGAACAGGATGACCGGACCGGCGATCGTAAAGATCTTGCAGCCGATACCAAATACATGGCCCTCCGCTTTGTACTCGATGGCGGGCGCCACGACGGAATTGGCAAACCCGGTGATGGGCACCAAAGCCCCGGCTCCGCCCCATTTGACGATCTTAGGATAGATGTTGAGGCCGGTCAATAGCACGCTTAGAAGGATCAGCTCAAGCTGCATCCAGGTCTGGGCCGTCTCCTTTTCCATGCCCCAAAAATTCATCATTCCCATGACTGACAGCTGCCCTATGGTGCAGATGATCCCGCCGGTTATAAATGCCTTCAGCATATCCATGCCCAATGGGTTTTTGGGAGTTATCTGCTTGACATACTTTCCATATTCCTGTTTATTCAGTTCCATATTCTGCTCCTTTCGTATCTCACGCGCCCATGCCTCTTGTAAAATAGATGAGCGAACCAATCAGTTTTCCCACAGCGATCGCCAGGATCACATACTGCAGCCCTACCGCCAGATGGATCCGCCGGTTGATAACGGGAACTGTCTTTAGGGTCTCTGCCAGCGACATCACAAGGCATCCCACAAAGATCCCGACCGAAAACCCGAAAATACCCAGAAACAGGTTTCCGCCCATGAGGATCGGAAACTCATAGATGTCTGAAATATTCCCCAGCACACCGCCCAGCACGATCAGAGTGTCGTACAAAAGGATGTGCCGGTTGGTCCTGGTCTTACCGATCAGCCTTGGGAACACGCCGATGATCGCAAGAAACGCAAATACGCCCGCCGCGATCACGCCGCCTGCACTCACGCCGATAAAGGCAAGCGCGATCTGCTGCATCAATTTACTGAACATCGATATCCTGCTCCTTCCTGCTGTCGTTCTGGATCAGGGTCTTGCTGATATTGTCCTCATAGAGACGCATTTCCACCTCCAGAGGTGTCGGGTCCGTATTCAGCTTCCACTTTGCAAAATGGTTAAAAAATGTAATGATCCCTGCTGCCAGGCCCACAGAATAGGAAAACTCAAGGATCGTAAAACCACTTGACTCCGTTCCTGTGATCAGCAGGTACACTTCCTTGAACACCTCCGTGACGCTGACATCGTTATTGAAGGTCATGATCGCGAAAGCAGCTCCGCAGAAACAGACGATGCAGACAAATATGGTCTTCATCCACTGCCACAGGACCTTCGGGGTCTTCGGCGGCTGGTAGTCAATGATGTACTCCACCTTTCCCACGTTGTTGACCTGTACAGATGAGTCTGTCTCCTCCAGCTTCCGGATCACATCCAGGGCGCTCTCCACATAGCGTTTTGGTTTCTCTTCCCGGACGGTCTTCACCTTCACGGCGTTACATTTGTTCTGGATATTGGTATCGCTGCAGTAGATGGTCGCCACATCCTTTACAAACACATCCTTGTCGTGTACCTCGGTGATCTCCCGCAGATTCAAATATACGGTCTTTGTGCTGCTCATCCCTTCACCTCCATGCTGCACTCCCACACCAGGGTTCCCTCCGGTTCTGCCCTCCGGTTTCCACTGCTCACTACAAACCAGATTACGGCAGCTATCACTGCCAGGCAGATAACAGCTACCGCAATCCCCGCTTTTGATCTAAAAAAATCCATATCACCCACATCCTTTTCCCACCTGGTCTGCCAGGAATCTGGGATTAGTATGGCTGATTATGGATTCAGATATTCCCGCATCCTTTTAAGAATCTTTTTTTCCAGCCTGGACACCTGTACCTGGGAAATGCACAGATCCTCCGCAATCCTGCTCTGAGTCTGGTTTTCGTAATACCTCCTGACAATGATCTCTCTCTCTTTTTCAGAAAGCTGTTCTAAAAGCTGTTTTAAAACCATCTGGTTCATCAGGTGTTCCTGATCCTCCCGCTCATCCGGCAGCCTGTCCATCAGGCAGAGGTTCTGGTCCTCGCCGCTGCCCACCGTCCTGTAAAGGGATTCCACCTCCGCAGCAGCCTCCAGAGACGCCGCCACCTCCTCACGGCTTGCGCCTACTCTCCCGGCGATCTCGTCCAGACTGGGCTCACGCCCCATCTCTCCTGTCATTTTCTCCCTGGCAGCCCGCACCTTCATCCCCAGCTCCTTGATGGAACGGCTGACCTTGATCATCCCGTCGTCTCTCAAGAAGCGCTTGATCTCCCCTGTGATCATGGGGACTGCGTAGGTGGAGAACTTTACCTCAAAATCCAGATTGAACTTGTCAATGGCCTTTAAAAGCCCTACACAGCCAATCTGGAATAAGTCTTCCAGCTCATAGCCTCTTCCTGAGAAATGGCGGACGATGCTCCAGACCAGCCCCACATTGTTCATCACCAGCGCATCCCGCGCGGCCTGGTCCCCGGCATGAGCCTGCCGGATCAATCTTTCCATGTCCTCCATGCACGTCACCTGCCGATTTTCTTTTTCATCACCACCAGGGTTCCTGCCCCCGGCTCTGACTCCACATGCACTTCATCCATGAACGCCTCCATAAAGGAAAATCCCATCCCGGACCGCTCGCCTGTCTTATCCGTGGTATACATGGGCTGCATCGCCCGCTCCACGTCCCGGATCCCAACGCCGGTATCCCGGACCCGGATGAGAAGCTCACGCCCCTCGATCTCCGCTTCCATCTGTATGATGCCTTCCATGCCCTGATATCCGTGGATCTCCGCGTTGGTCACAGCCTCGGACACCGCAGTCTTCACATCCTCCACTTCCTCTAAGGTCGGGTCCATCCGGCTCATGAATACCGCCGCAACGACCCGGGCAAACTCCTCATTCTTTGACAGGCTTTCCAGTTCCATCTTAAAACGTTCCATTTTCTTATCCTCCCGTTTTCTTTATCCTGCGATCGCCGCTTCTTTTGAATCAAACAGCGCCATCAGCTTTCCGATCCCCCCGATGGCAAGCACCCTGCCTACCTGCGCATTGACTCCATAAATAGTCACTGTCCCGCCGCTGCGCGCCATCTGCTTATACCGGTTCAGCAAAATCCCGATTCCCGAAGAATCCATGAATTCTGTTCTGGAAAAATCAAATACCACCTTGTTCACGTAGTTTTCTGCCAGCAGAAGATCTGTCTCATATTTCAGATTCCTGCAATTGTGGTGATCCAGCTGCTTCGGCAGATGAATCACCAGCACCTGTCCCCTCGCCTCGTAAGTGAATGTCTGTACCGCCATATAAAGTACCCCTTTCCTGAACATTTCAGCCATAAAATCAGTTTCCACAACAAAAAAAGACACAACAGAAAATAATCATCTTTTTCTCTGTCGTGTCTTCGTTTTCTTTTCTTTCGTTTTCTTATCTCATTATAATCCGGATCAATACCCTCTCTGGTCCTTGGCGTCATCCGCATAATCCGAATTGGGATAATTCATGATGATATCTCCAAAATACTGGTTCGCCGTGTCTGTATCGCCCATAGACTTGAACGCCATGCCCAGCTTATAGATCACCTCCGTGTTGGCCGGCTGGATCTGCAGGCTCTTCTGGTAATAATCCACCGCCTGCGCCGCACCGTTCTCCTGGTTCATCGCCTCGTCACCCATCTGCATCAGGAGCCGGCTTCCATTGGTCCCCATATCTTCCTGGATCCACGCCACGGTACCGTTTACCACACCGTCATTTAAGACGGACATATCGGTATCCACATAGATCAGGGCCGCTGTCCGCATATCCTCATCCCGGTACGCCTGCAGGATCTTGATCAGGTTCTGGTACTGGCTGAGCACCCCGCCGTTGTCATTTACCAGGGTGGCAAGCTGGCCTTCCGCCTGTTCCTGGGCCTGCTTCGCCGCCTCGATCTGACGGTTCAGCTCGTCTATCTCAATATTTTTCTGGTTGATCAGCTCTAAATTCTCCCTCAGCTCCTGGTTATGCCGGGTATTCATCGCCTCCGTGCTTGCCGGCATGACCAGGAAAAATATCACCATGGCCCCCAGCACCAGACCCACCAGGATATTAAGGATCGACTGCCAGCCTGTATTTTCCTTGTAGCTGGGCGGGATAATGATATCATCATCCTGCATCTGCCTGTGGGAAAACGCATTCTTCAGCTTCCGCTTCTCAATCTCCGCCCGGCCCGTATTGTGCTTGGCGATAGCCATATAGCGCTGCGCGGTGGGGTTGTAACGGTCCACCTTGAGAGCCTGGTAAAGACACCGCCCCGCCTTGATATAATCCTCATGGTGAATATAGAGCAGGGCCAGCAGTTCCTGCGCCTTCACGTAGTTGGGAAGTTCCTCCAGCATACGCATCAAAAGCAGGACTGCCAGGTCTTCGTTGTCGTTCTGGGCATAGGCAAGCGCCTGGTTGTATTTCTTTGCCGCCTGGTCCGCCACCTCAAGATATCCTCCGGCGGAGTGAACCTTGTGCAGATATTCTTCTGCCAGATTGTCCGTATCCTGTAAATTCAGGCTGATGACCCACTGGATCAGGGCCGCGCCCACCTCGCCGATCTCATTATAGATCAGCCCCAGCAGGTTCCTGGCATCCGTCTGGTACTTATCAAACCTCAGGCTCCGTTTTAACGATGTGATCGCACCGCTTAGATCCCTCTGGTTCGCCTTTTCCAGACCCTGGTTGTAATACGCATTGGCAATCTGGCGGTTTCTTTTTCCTGTATCCATCCTGTACCCGCCTTACTCCTGTCTTCCTTTCAGCAGTTCCATCATCAGATCCGTCATGTCTGTCAGATCCTCTTTTACAATGCTCTCTTCCACTTCGCCCACTTCCAGGCTCGGCCTGAAACGGCTGATCTCTTCTTCAAAGTCCAGCATATCATGTCCTCCTTATGCGTTTTCGTGTTTAGCCTTTTCACTCACGGTTCTCCCCGGTCTCTTCTCCCCTCAGGATCTCCTCGATCTCACCGATCAGGTAGAGGGAACCGACCGCATAAAGCCTGTCCTGTTCTGTATTGTATCCCAAAGCTGCTCCGAGCGCTTCCCGCACAGTCCCATACTGCTCCACCGGCCCCTGAAAACCTGCCTGCAAAAACTGCTGCGACAAAATCCCCGTGTCCAGTCCCCGCTCACTGTTTAAGTGTACCACAGTTACCCTTGTGATGGGAAGACCCTGACAGAGCATCCGTATCATTTCGTGATAATCCTTGTCCGAAACGGCAGCAAATAAAAGCTGGATCCGCTTTTCGCCCTGCTGCTCTTTTACTGCGCGGAGGAACGCTCCGATCCCGCCGGGATTGTGCGCTCCATCCAGCCAGATATCCGGCCGGATCTGCTGCATACGTCCCGGCCAGCAGACTTTGGACAACCCTCTGCGGCACACCTCCTGGTCAACGCCCGCAATAGAAAGCGCCTCCAGGGCCTTTACCGCCAGAGCCGCGTTCATGGCCTGATAAGGGGCCGCAAAGGATACCTCCCGGTATGCGTCCGCCTCTCCCACAGGATAAAACGGCGCGCCCAGGCTTTCCGCCTTCCCGCGGATGACTTCGGACGCCTCCTGCCGGTTGTCATCATAGATCACCGGTACGCCAGGCTTTATGATGCCCGCCTTCTCCGCCGCGATTTGAACGGTCGTATCTCCCAGATACTGGGTGTGCTCCAGGCTGATGGAGGTGATGATGCAGGCCAGAGGCCGCCGGATCACATTGGTGGTATCCAGACGGCCGCCAAGCCCCGTTTCCAGGATCACATAATCCGGTCTGACCTCCCCGTACAGCACCATTGCCATCAAAAACACAAATTCAAAAAAAGTCGGATGGCAGTACCCGCGCTCTGCCATTTTTTTCACCACGGAAAGGACCTGGCGGAAGCTTCGCTCAAAGTCCTCCTCCGCGGCCGGCTTCCCGTCCAGTAAAAACCGCTCCTTCACATCCACCAGATGCGGAGAAACGAAGGTACCCACTCGGTACCCGGCTTCCATCAGCACGGACGTTAGATCCGCACAGACAGAGCCTTTCCCGTTGGTCCCCGCCACATGGATCAGCTTTAGATCTTTTTCCGGGTCTCCCAGCTCTGCCAGGAAATCCCGAACTTCTTCCAGGGTATTTTTCTTTTTTGTCCACAGCGGTATATTCAAAAGATATTCCCGCGCCTGTTCTTCTATCATTTCAATATATGCAGGCATGTCCCGGCTTATGACTGAAGCTGGGCCAGACGTGCCTCAACCTGCTCCATCATCTGGGTATATTTCGCCTGTTTTTCCTTTTCCTCGTTGATCTTCGCCTCCGGAGCCTTGCTGATGAAGCGCTCGTTCTTAAGCATCCCGTTTACGCGCGCCAGTTCGCTACTCAAACGCTCCTTCTCCTTCGTCAGACGCTCGATCTCCTTTGCCACGTCCACAAGCTCCGCAAACGGCATGTAGATGGACGCATTGGGGATCACAACGGATACCGCATCGTCGGCGATCCCGTTCTTATCCTTCTGTAGGAACACCTCTCCCGCATAACCCAGGGTTGCAAAGAACACCCGGCTGTGCTCGAAGATGTCTAACAGCTCCTGCTTCTCCGATACCACGTAGACCTTCGCCTTTTTGCTCGGCGGAACGTTCATGGAGGTGCGCACATTCCGGATCGCCCGTACCGCTTCCTTGATGGTCTCCACCGCATACTCCTCATCCCGGAAATTCCACTCATCCCGGTACTCCGGCCATGCGGAGATCATGATGGACTCCTCGCTCTCCTGCAGGTTGCAGAAGATCTCCTCCGTGATAAACGGCATATACGGGTGCAGAAGCTTTAAGGACTGGATCAGAACGGTCCGCAGGGTCCAGATCGCAGCTGCCCTGGTGGTATCCTCCTCATTCCAGAGCCTCGGCTTCACCATCTCGATGTACCAGTCACAGAACTCCTCCCAGATAAAGTCGTACACCTTCTGAAGCGCGATACCCAGTTCATATTTGTCCAGGTTCTCCGTCACATCCTTCGCCAGGGTATTCACCTTGGAAAGGATCCATTTGTCCGCCATGGTCAGGCTGTCTAAGGAAACCTCGCATACGGGAGCCTTTTCCATATTCATCATGATGAACCGGGAAGCGTTCCATACCTTATTGGCAAAGTTCCGGCTCGCCTCCACGCGCTCCCAGTAGAACCGCATGTCGTTGCCCGGAGCATTGCCGGTGATCAGGGTCATGCGCAGCGCATCCGCGCCGTACTTGTCGATCACCTCCAGCGGATCGATGCCGTTGCCCAGGGACTTGCTCATCTTGCGTCCCTGGCTGTCCCTCACCAGACCGTGGATCAGAACGGTGTGGAACGGGGTCCTGCCTGTCTGCTCAAGCCCTGAGAACACCATACGGATCACCCAGAAAAAGATGATATCATAGCCGGTCACCAGCACATCCGTCGGATAGAAATATTCCAGTTCCTTTGTGTTCTCAGGCCAGCCCAGAGTCGAGAACGGCCACAGGGCGGAGGAAAACCAGGTATCCAGGGTATCCTCGTCCTGTTTTAAGTGGGTGCAGCCGCATTTCGGGCATTTCTCCGGCATGGTCTTTGACACCGTGATCTCACCGCACTCTTCGCAGTAATAGGCCGGAATCCGGTGGCCCCACCAGAGCTGACGGGAAATACACCAGTCACGGATCCCCTCCAGCCAGTGCAGATAGGTCTTTCCAAAGCTCTCCGGCACAAACTTAAGCTCCCCGGTCTTTATTGCCTCGATCGCAGGCTTCGCCATCTCGTCCATGCGCACGAACCACTGGGGCTTCACCATAGGCTCCACCGTGGTCTTACAGCGGTCGTGGGTCCCCACGTTGTGGGAATGGGGAACCACCTTCACCAGCAGCCCCTCAGCCTTTAAATCCTCCACGATAGCCTTGCGCGCCTCGTAACGCTCCATGCCGTCGTATCTGCTTCCCGGGCAGTGGATGGTGGCGTCGTCGTTCATAATACAGATTTCCGGCAGATCATGGCGTTTGCCCACCTCAAAATCGTTCGGGTCATGAGCCGGTGTGATTTTCACGCAGCCGGTCCCAAACTCCTTGTCCACATATGCATCAGCCACAACCGGGATCTGGCGTCCTGTCAGCGGCAGCTCTAACATCTTGCCAACCAGATCCTGATAGCGCTCATCCTCCGGGTTCACCGCAACCGCCGTATCCCCCAGCAGAGTCTCCGGCCTGGTGGTTGCAATCTCCACAAACCTGCCCTCCTCACCCACGATCGGATAATTGATGTGCCAGAAGAAACCGTCCTGCTCCTCATGCTCCACCTCCGCGTCAGAGATGGAAGTCTGACATACCGGGCACCAGTTGATGATCCTGGAACCCTTATAGATATAGCCTTTCTCATACAGTCTGGTAAACACCTCTAAAACTGCGTCCGAACAGCCCGCATCCATAGTAAACCGCTCCCGGTCCCAGTCGGCTGAGGACCCCAGCTTATGGAGCTGGTTGATGATACGGGTCCCGTACTCCTTCTTCCAGTCCCAGCAGGCTTCTAAAAACCCGTCCCTGCCCAGGTCATGCTTGTCGATCCCCTCCTGTTTCAGCTTGTCGATAACCTTGACCTCCGTAGCGATCGCCGCGTGGTCCGTTCCCGGCTGCCACAGCGCCTCATACCCCTGCATCCGCTTATAGCGGGTCAGGATATCCTGCATGGTATTGTCCAGCGCATGTCCCATATGAAGCTGCCCCGTGATATTCGGCGGCGGCATCACGATCGTAAACGGCTTCTTCCCTTCCCGCTTCCCGCGCTCCGCATCCGCGTGAAAATATTTGTTGTCCAGCCATTTCTGATAGAGCTTCTCCTCAATAGCCGATGGGTTGTAGGTCTTTTCCAGTTCTTTCATGATCTTAGTTCTCCTCTGCATTATTTTCCCTGCGGCTGCCAAAGCAGCCATTTACCTTTGAAATAAAAAAGACCCCTTATACAGAACCAAACTCTCCTGCATAAAGGGCGAAATCAACTTCCGCGGTACCACCTTTGTTTTTAACTCAAATATCCTTAACGCGGATCAAACGTGGATTCCTACCTGCCTGCAGCGGTGACACGCATCAAACATGCACACCTTCGCAAACCCTTCAGAACCCCGGCTCCAAAGCTACCTTCCGCCGCGCCGCCCGAAACCGTCTCCCAGCTTATAAACGGTTCTCTCTGTCAGGCGCTCTCACCGTACTCCTCTTTATCCCAGCCTTTTATATAGTCCTTATCATAGTGTTTAAACCAACATTTGTCAAGCCAAAACCAATTTTTCTTTTCTACACCATCGCTCTATAGTCCTGCTTCAACTTGTGCAGAAGCTGTGCCTCTCCCGCCTGTCTTTTGATCGGGTCACGCTTGAACAGCTCGTCTAACTGCCGCAGGCTGTCGGCCTGCTCCGCCTTCTCCCTGGCTGTCTTCATGTTCCCGTCCCAGGCCTGCCGCATCTCCTCTGTGACCAGGATCCCGAACCGGTCGCTGAGCTTCAGCCGCTCATCCAGCTTCGTCAGGCAGTACAGCCGCTCCAGGACCTGGGGCTGGCTGCTCCTGGAATAAGCCATCTCATACGCCTCATACGCTTTTTCAAACTGGAACATCCGTGCGTAGCAGGCGCCCAGGTTGTTCCAGACGGTCCCCAAAAATGCATCATCCACACAGGAATCCTGCGGATAATCCAAAAGCTCCCGGTACAGCCGCACAGCCCTTCCGTACTGGCGCATGGAAAACAGCTCGTCGGCCTTGAGCTTCCGGTATTCAGCCGGATGCTTCTTTCGGATGGCTGCAAGCTTCTGGCGGTATCGGTTGATCTCCGCAGGGTTGTAGTAATCGCACTCCTGCAGTATCATGATCAATGTCTCATCCGGATCCTCGTTGCTTTTCAGCCAGCGTTCCAGCTTCAGGGCCAGAAACCCATGGTTTAACTCATCCCTCAGAAAGTCCAGCAGACCGTCTCCCACGAATCCGTCCAGCACCAGCAGCGGATAGTGGTAGATCACATAGGAAAGCTCCTGGGAAGAATAGAGATGGATCCCCAGGCTTTCCGCATAGTACGGATGTTTTACATTTTCCTGTCTGCACAGCAATAAACTCATAGCATAACCTCTTGTCTGATCTGTACTTCCGAAGCCGGGAACAGTTCTCCAAATCCTTTGTCCTTCAGCCTCACATCCATGGTCCTCTCATCTAAAAAGGACACCTCGATCCGCACTTTTGTCGTGCGGTCCGGACGCTTCGGGAATCCCTCCAGGGGTATGGAGACCAGCTTCTGTTTCTTTATATCCAGCGGCGTCACTACAAAATCCACACTGTCCTGCCTGTCCGGTATCACGTCAATGACCGCTGCCTTCTCATACCAGTTCTCTCCTGCCGCAGCGACCACAACGGAAGTCTCCTGCCCTTTGTGCATCACATTCATGGAGATCGTGGATTTGAGCCGCCCTTCGCAGATCATGGTATATGGATAGGATGTCTTTGGCTGAAGACAATCCTGGGCGCAGTATGCCGCGCCTTTGGCAAATACAAACGGCTCCATATAAACCCGCCGTTTGGTACACAATAGTTTCATAAACTCCTCTGCCCAGTCCCGGCTCTCAAACCCTTTTCCGGTCAGGAACACAGAAGAATACACCTTTTTCTGCATCATCCGTTCCCCACAGGAACAGAGGATCTTATCCGCCAGCTTAGCTCCGGAGGGGGTCTTTAAGATATCCAGGTTAAACCCCTCCTCCAGATCCTCATACTCCGCAACTGCCGTGGTTTTCTTCATCCCGCGCTGCACTTTCATCTCATAATAGCGCAGCCTCTCGGCGGACAAGTCAAACATGCCCACTGCGCCGTTCCAGATCTCCTTTTTCTGGCTCAGGATATAGTAGGTGAAGCTTTCCGGGTGGCTGATCACATGCACCCTTTCCCTTGGTATCTCCAACTGCTCTGCACAGTTATACAACTCCTCGATCAGCTTCGGCTCCAGCCTGCGCACCGTGAACACCAGCTGACGCACAGCAAGCTTGCCATACTGCTGCTGCGGCATCTCAAGGGCACGCTCCAAAAACAGTTTTAACAGCGTTTTCCCCTCATACCTGATATCTCCCAGCGTGGCGGTCCCTTCTTTTAAGACCAGCTTCACCAGCTTGTCCACAATGATCCCATCGCCCGTTAAGGTATGGGCATAAGCCTCCTCGCCCACATACCACTCATCTGCGGTTTTATTTTTGCAGATCACCGTGGGGATCATCCATGTTTTTTCTTCCTCCGCACAGTTAATCTGTGTATACTCGTCGCACAAATCTATGCCGACAACAAGTCCATCCATAAAAACCCCTTATCTAACGCAAGCTGCCACGCTACATCAGTCCGAACAATTCTTCCATCACAGCGTTGTCAGTCAAGTATTTCTGTAATTTTTCTTTCAGTGCCTGCTCTTCTTTCAGCGACAGGCAAAGTCCCATCTCATTCAATGCGGCAAACCGGCTCCCGTCGCTTCCGCTCTTTTGCGTGTCGCAGGAAATGCTGCTCTCTTTCACCAGGACCCGCTTCTCCCCACTGATCTCATAAATGCGGTACTCTAAGATCTCACCCTCAAACAGCACCTTCTGACGCACGAAAATCCCCGGATAGACCTTTTTAAGTTCCTCGAAGTAGTATTCCTCGTCCTCCGGCAGGACCCGGACCTGAAGCTCCGGCTTAGAATCCCTTGCCGCCCGGTACTCCACCGTCACCTTATCCATGATCGAATCCGGCATCTCGATCAGCCGGCCCAGATCGTGAAAATAGGCAAACACGCGCCCTTCCTCCAGAAGCAGGTCTACCATATTGCTGCACAATGCTTTTCGCTCCTCGTCCAGGGTTTTCAAGGTAGAGTAATACAGTGTGAGCGCCAGCAGATAGATCGTCGGGATCCTGCTTTTATCCTCCGTACCGTGGACGGCGCCCTCCAGGTAGGCAAATACCCGGTCGCCGGTATCCTTCCCGCGCAGGAAATAATCAGCAGACTTCATGGTAAAATACGCCTTCACCACGTTATCGCTGGTCTTCTTTCCGGCTGCATACCAGTCAAACACCTGGTCCATCCAGTCCGTTTCCCCGGTGAACATCATCTGCGCCAACAGCCGTTCCGGCATGTCGTAAAGCTCTACATGTTCCCGCACACCCTGGTTTAAGATCTTGTACATCTGTTTTGTAGCGCCGTTAAAATGCTCGCACAGATAATCCAGCACTACACTGTCATACCGCCCTTCCGAAAACAGGCTGCAGGACAGCTGCAAAAGCGTGTCATCCTCATCAAAAAGCCGGTTTAAGATCATCCGTGTACACAGCTTTAAGAGCCTCGCGCCACGGATACCCTCACAACCATAGACCCTCACCACGTCATAAGCTTCCCGGATGTACTCCTGCTGGATCAGGGTCTCGCAGACCCCCGCACGCTCCTCCCGGCTTAGCTTATCTAAGTCCAGATCCATCAGATAATCCACATCATCGACCACCGCAGGCTCATCCGACTCCAACCGTTTGCGGTAGTACTCGATCATGCAGCCAAGCACCTGCCTGCGAAACAGCGGGTGCAGCTTTAAATCCACCGAAGCGCGCTTTAAGGTCATCATGTCTGCCTCTCCGGAGATTCCCGCTTCCACGATCTGCGCACATTCCTGAAGCCGGAGCATGGGGTGGTTCGGATAGATCTCATAGCACCGCTCCTCCAACTCCTCCAGCCCCGGCTTTTCCATGGCCGGCAGCCTGCGGCAGGAAATATTGGAGTAACGGTTCCCGTAATCATCCTGGAACAGGATCACCGGATGCTCGGAAAACAGTGGGACATAAGCTACGCCATCCTTTACCGGGAAGGCGTCTTCCCCTTCCATCTCCCGGTAGCATACGATCACATACCGGATATTGGGGTTGTCCACCCGGACCCGGTAGGATTTTAATATGGACGGCAGGACCTTCGCCACCTGCTCGTCGATCATCTCTTTATAGATCATGTGCTGGTAAAGCACCACAAACCTGCGGTTGATCCGGGACTTTAAAAGCTGCTCCATGGTAAACTGCTCAATATCCCGTTCATACTGCCTGTACAGGGCGGCTTCCGGCTTCATGTACTTTAAGATATTCGTATACAGGACCGAACGGCTGTAATCATCCATGGACTTTTCATAAGAAAAGTATAGAAGTACCTCTTTCGGCAGCAGATATGGATAATCCCCCGGCAGAGAATACAAAAAATACTCATAGAGCCGTGTCAGGCTTACCCCTGCTTCCAGCCCCTTCTGATACCACGGGAAATACTCCCGTCCCCGGCAGTCTCCCTTGATCAGAATGCAGCAGACAGCCCCCAGAAGCGCTTTCTCCGGATATTTCTCATACAGGCTGACTAACAGACGGCGGTAGAGACTGCGGTAATGTCTGACCGCGCCGGCCAGTTCCGCCAGACGGAGCGCCAGCTCCCGCTCCACCATATCGTGCTTGACGGCAAACATCATCACCTGGACCTCGTAGTCCCCCATCTTCTTCAAAAGCAGCGGATTCCGCTCATACAGCTTGAATGCCTGGGCATAGAGGAACGGACTGTGACAGCCCTGCTGGTACATAACCCGCATCTCCTCCAAAAGCTCCGCAGGATTTTCACCCATGCTGGGTTCCAGCTTCAGCCGCAGCATATACAGCCCGGTATTGCCCGGTTCCTCCGCCAGATACTTTTTCACTGTGCGGAGCAGGTTTTCCCTCTGCCCGTCCCGTTTCTGGACCTGGCAGAGCAGGTATTGATAAAAGCAGTACAGCTCCTTTTTGTCCTGCCTCTGGCGCATCACCTCATCCCGGCATCCCTCCAGGATGACAATAGCCCGCTCCTTCTCCCTGTCAAACATGCACAGCTCCGCCAGCCTTAAGGAGCCTTCCACGGTCTCGCCGTACTGCTTGCGCATCCGCTCCAGCTCCTGCCGCATCTGGTTGATCAGAAGGCGGTCCTCATAAAGGCCGACCTCATACTCCAGACGGAGCACAAGATACTGTCCCATATCCTGCTGCCAGGTACGGCCGGACTGCTCCTTCCCTGTGCTGTCCGCCTGGACCTCCACCGGAACAGAGTAAGAATCCCTCACCGTAGACACTAAAAGCGCTCCCAGGTTCTTTCCCCGGTGCAGACGCCCCGGATTCACGATGTAGGAGACCTGACAGACGCCTTCCCTGAAGTCCTGGCTGCTGAAGCTCTTTTTCGGAAGCTCCAGAAAATCTCCGTCCGCACTCAGCTCAAACTGCACATACCCCCAGGTACTGCTGCGGACCTCCAGCACCTCCTGTACCGGTTTTGCAAGATTCTCGTACTGCTTGAGCGTCCTGTCAATCCGAAGCTCCACCGGCTCCTTGACCCGGAGCGCCACCAGAAACTCCTCCAGCTGATTCAGCCGGTTCGGCCGCCCCTTTAAGCCATCGTACAGCACACGAACAGAAAGCTCCCGCATAAACGGAGCTTCCACAAAATCCTGATATTCAAAAAGACGCAGCGCCAGTTCCTGGTCCCGCTGCACCAGTTTTGCAAAATCCTGCGGGGTCTTAAGCGCTTCAAGCGTCTTCCCCGACACGCCCAATTCTATGGAAAAAGAATAGGGAACCTTCTTCTCGCCGCCATTGGTAACAAGATAAAACGCTCCCTCAATCACATCTCCCTGGGACAGATGCCTGCTGTCCACCTCGTAAGTAATACGGTTGCGGCTGCCTCCAAATGCATTGTTGTGAATGCGGACGCGTATATTGGAAGAATATACCAGCCCTTTTATAAACCTGCCCTGCGCATCTGAAACAGACAATTCTTTTATTGTAACTTCTCCGGCCTGCACCGTCAACTCAACTGACTCCGGGGTGAGCCTAAGCTCCGGGACATCTGCGTCCACGATCCCCCTGGCCAGCCGATTAATTCTTTCTCTCATAGTATCACCTGTAAAAAAAGCTAGTCATCCAAATTATAATATCATATTTTCACTTGATTTAAAAGGAGTAAATTGGTATGATTAAGAAAAACTTTGTTATGAAAGAGGCTGGATATCATGCTATCGGAACCAATGACGCTTTATAAGCTGATGAATCTTTATATGTTGAAACAGGTGAACTTTCCGCTGACCAATGCACAGCTCACGGACTTTTTCCTGCAGCACGAGTATGCCAGCTACTTCACCCTTCAGCAGGCGCTCAGCGAGCTTCAGGAATCCGGTCTGATCCGCACGGAATCCACCCACAACAGCACCCGCTATGTCATCACCCGGGAAGGAGAAGAGACCCTTACCTTTTTTGGCAAGAACATCTCCCCCGCCATCGTCGAGGACATGGACAACTATTTAAAGGAAAACCGGTTCCGCATGCGCAACGAGGTCGGCGTTATGGCGGATTACTATAAGTCGACCACCCAGGACTATGTGGTCCACTGTGAGGTCCGGGAAGGCAAAAGCACCCTGATCGAACTGGATATCTCCGTACCCGACAGAGAACAGGCCGAGACCATGTGCGCCCACTGGAAGAACTGCAGCCAGGAGGTGTATGCCTTTGTCATGAAAACGCTGCTTTCCGGGGAGGACGCGGGACTGTGACACAGCTTTAATCCATACTGTTAATCATGAAAGGGGAGCCGCAAGCAGCTCCCCGTTTTTTACTCCCCATACCCGTTGGGATTATTCTTCTGCCATCTCCAGGAGTCCTCACACATCTCCTTGATGCCGTACTTCGCCTTCCAGCCAAGCTCCTTCTCAGCCTTAGCAGGGTCAGCATAGCAGGCCGGCACGTCTCCTGCGCGGCGCTCCTTAAAGACATAATTGATCTTTAAGCCGTTGGCCTCCTCAAATGCCTGGATCACATCCAGCACACTGCAGCCCACGCCGGTGCCAAGGTTATAGATCCATACTCCGCCTTTCTCACCGCTCATCTTCTCGAGCGCCTTTACATGACCGTCCGCCAAGTCTACCACATGGATATAGTCGCGGATACAGGTGCCGTCCGGTGTATCATAATCGTTGCCGAATACGCCCAGGCACACCAGCTTGCCTACCGCCACCTGGGTGATGTACGGGAATAAGTTGTTGGGTATCCCCTTCGGGTCCTCTCCGATCCTGCCGGACTTGTGGGCGCCGATCGGGTTGAAATAGCGAAGCAGCATCACGTTCCACTCCGGGTCCGCTCTGTGCAGATCGGTCAGGATCTGCTCTAACATACCCTTGGTCTGGCCATAGGGATTGGTGATCTCTCCCTTCGGGCACTCCTCAGTGATCGGTACGAATGCCGGATCGCCATAGACGGTTGCAGAGGAACTGAACACGATACTCTTTACACCATGGCGTCTCATCACGTCACAGAGGATCAGGGTGCCGGTAATATTGTTGTGGTAATACTCAAGGGGCTTGTACACAGATTCACCCACTGCCTTCAGACCGGCAAAATGGATCACTGCATCGATCTTCTCATTGTCAAAAACCCGCTCAAGCGCCGGCTCATCCAGTAAGTCCACCTCGTAAAATGTCACTGTCTTCCCAGTGATCTCCTCTACCCGTCTTAAGGACTCTCTGCAGGAGTTGCATAAGTTGTCCACTACAACCACGTCATAACCTGCATTCAAAAGCTCCACGCAGGTGTGGCTTCCGATGTAACCTGCCCCGCCTGTAACTAAAATAGTCGCCATAACACTTCCTCCTTTTGCTGTCACTTTGCTCCTGTGAACTAAAAATGCTTTCCCATTTATTATATATGGGAAAGCACTGAAAAACAATGCAAATTTCTTTCAAAACCCTGCATTTTTATTCTGGCAGTTTATCCTGCGTCCAGGATCTTTTCATAATCCGGGAGCGGAAGCGGCTTTGAAAAGTAAAAACCCTGTATCTCGTCGCACTTTAAGCTCTTTAAAAAGTCCAGCTGTTCCTTTCTCTCCACGCCTTCCGCCGTAATAGAAAGCCCCAGGCTCTGGGCCAGAAGGATAATGGACTGGAGAAGCTTTTCCCCGTTTGCATCCCCGATGTAATCGATCAGGCTCTTATCCAGCTTCATCGTATCAAACCGCATGGTATTTAACGTGGCAAGAGATGAATAACCATTCCCAAAGTCATCCAGCAAAAGCTTAAAGCCTGCTTCTTTGAACTGCCGGATCAGACCCGCGATCTCCAGGTTGTCCACTACCGCACTCTCCGTGATCTCCAGCTGGATATAATCAGGCTTTAGTCCAAAAGACTCCATCACCTGGCAGTACTGCTCCACAATACCCGAATAATAAAGGCTTACCCGGGAGATATTGACCGATACCGGCAGCATCCTTTGCCCCTCAGATTCCCATTTTCTGACCTGTGCACAGACGTGGCGGAAAACATAGTCATCCAGCTTCAGGATCATCCCATTTTTCTCGAGCACAGGTATAAACACGCCAGGCGAAATCAGACCGCCGTCCCGTTTTCTCCACCGGACCAGCGCTTCAGCTCCAACCGCCGTCCCTTCCTCCACACTGTATTTGGGCTGGTACCATATTTCAAAACGCTCTTCCCTGACCGCTTCATCAAAGTCGTCCTCCACCATCCGCACAACCTGTAAGAGCTGGAGATCCAGCTCATCATAGAATGCGCAGTTCTTATCCCGTCTGTCCTTGATCAGATGCTTCGCCTCATTTGCACAGCCGTAGCACGTTTCAATCTCCGTCATATTATCACTCTGATATACGCCCATCACCGGAACCAGCTTTGGTATCTTCAGCGTCGTGGACAATGACGTTATGGTCTCTGCAAGCTGGTCCAGCCGGAGCTTGAGGGCATCTTTTTTACTTCCCTCTAAAAACATGACAAAACAATCCGCATTGACATGGGCCGCCAGCTCGGATGGAAGAAGAGCCTTTTGCAGGATGTCCCACACCTGGCAGATGACCTTATCGCCTTTTTCCACACCGCAGGTATTGTTGATGATCTTAAACCCTGCCAGATCAAGGGATACCAAAAATCCGGGACTCCGTTTTTTAGCGTCCATCTTTTCCTGAAAACACGCAAAATTATCGCCGCCTGTCAAGGGATCTTCATACGCGATCCGCAGCAGTTCCTTTTTCTTTTTATGGCCCAAATAAACGTAGGACAGGATACTTGCCGTTACCACACCTACCATGACCGCCAGCAGACCATCCACCGTCCGCATGACCGGTCTGAGCCGCTCCATGAGCACATCCTCCAAAACCGTGGTTATGATATACCATTGGGAGCCGCTTGCCAGATTGAGCGGTTTGTAATAAAGATATTTCCCCCTGCCATACCAATATTGGGCAATCCCCTGTCCTCCGCGCTCCATATCCTGCCGCAGTGTTTCCACCTGGCTGCGATTGTCCTCAGACGCCTCTTCCAGGGCAGTAAACATGTTCCGCTCATCCTGCATCGGAGATTTCTCAAAATTCGTGATCATGTTTCCGTCGCTCCGCACGATAAAGCTGTACCCATTCCCGTCAAAAGACTCTATATTCAAAAGATCCTGGAACCGGCCTGTCCGGTATGTAGCAAACAACACGCCGTCAACCGTCGTTTTATCCTGTGCATAAACCGGCATGCTGAAAACATTGATCAGTTCTTTTTCACTGCTGATAGCCTCCTCCATGGCATCCGTCACATCCGCTTTTCCCTGCATGCCCTTCTGGAAATAATCCCGGTAGGACATATCCTGCACATATCCGTCCGTAGTGCACACAGTGCCGTCCGCATAGATAACCCCCATGCGCTTAAACTGGTAGATATCCACAAACGCCTGCAGATGCTCAAGCATATCTTCCCTGTCTTCCTCTGTGAGATCCAGGTTGCGTGCGATCCCCTGCAAAAGCTGAGCTTGGACTCTATCTCCTGCTCCACTGCGATCACATTCTGTTCTGCCACATCCTGCAGCGTTTTGTGGATCTCCTTCTCCAGATTGTTCCGTATCTGCTCTGCACTGATCCTCACTGCCCCGAGCAGGACCAGAAACGCCGCAAGAAACATGGCGCCTCTGGCCCACAGCAGTCTTTTCTCTTTCATGTATCACACCTCAACGCTCTCATCCTATATTCCTGATCCCCATTCTTTATCTACATTATACTGAAAATCCGATGGATATCAAGCTAATTTTCCAGCCCCTGCCTCAATTTGCCGAGGGCTTTCTTTTCAATCCGGGATACATAAGACCTTGAGATACCAAGCTGGGCGGCGATCTCCCGCTGCGTGCGGGGGATCTTGCCGAAAAGACCATAACGCATACCGATCACGATTTTTTCCTGTTCCTTCAAACAGGCTTCATAGGCTTCGTAAAGCTCACGGATATCCTGGCTCAAGATCAGGTCCTCCAGGACCTCGCGGTTCTCCATCTCAATGACATCCACAAGGCTGACCGACTCCCCGTCCTTGTCTACCCCGATGGGCTCAAAAAGCGAAACTTCACGAGTATATTTTTTACTGGCGCGCAGCAGCATGAGGATCTCATTCTCGATACATTTGGCCGCATAGGTGGCGAGCCGGGAGCCGCGGTCCGCATGGAAGGTGCCTACCGCCTTGATCAGGCCAATGGTCCCCACCGACAGCAGATCCTCCATATCGTAATCCGTGTTCTGATACTTTTTCGCCACATGAGCCACCAGTCTCATATTCCGTTCTATCAGCACATTACGAGCTTCCTGGTCACCCTCTTTGCAGCGCTCCAGATAGATTTTTTCCTCTCCTGGTGTTAAAGGCTTTGGAAATGTCTTCAAAGAAAGCCACCTGAAAGATTACTTAATTATAATCTATGCTCAGGTGGCTTGCCTCGTGCCTTATAGGTTTTCGCACTGCTTATACTATTTCCTGTACTGCTTTCACTGCGCTGTTTTTACTGCGGTCAGCACCACAGCTGTGTAGAACATCTGCCCTGTATCAATATCCATAGAAAACCTGTACCATCGGCGAGCTCTTATCCAGGATCAGTGTGTTATTGCCGCTCTTTAAAGCTGCCTTCGCCGCATCCAGGGAACGGACGAAATTATAAAAATCCGCCTTGCTGGTGTCGTTGTAGGCATTGGAGAGGATCTGCATATACTGGGCCTCGCCCTCCGCCTTAGTCTTCTCCGCATCTGCCTGGGCCTTGGACTTCATCACCGACACTTCCTTGGTGGTGTCGTTCTTGATCTTCTGGGCGGAGGAATTGCCCTGCGCCGTAAAGGACGCCGCAATGTTGTTCCGCTCTGAGATCATGCGGTCGTAGACCGCCTGCTTGTTATCGTCCGGCATATCTAAGGACTTGGTCTCCACCGCCAGCACATGGATGCCGTAACCGTCCAGAGATTCACCGATATTGCCGCTGATATCGAGCGCCAGCTTGCCGTCCCGGTTCTCGATGATCTCAGCCTGGTCCATATTGGAGATCACGGACTTCATGGAGGAGAACACCGACGCGGAGATACGCGACTGTGCCTGCGCCACCTGTCCGTTCAAATGTCTTGTGAACAGCACCGGGTCTGAAATCCGCCAGAGGACAAAGGCGTCGGCGATCATGCTCTTCTTATCCCGGGTGATCACATCTGATTTCGGGATATCGTAGATCTGCAGCGCCTTTGGAATGGACGCGCTCGTCTGGATAAACGGTACCTTGAAGGACACGCCCGGGGTATCCTCTACTCTGACGATCTCGCCGAACTGGCGGATCAGTTTATATTCATCCGGGTAAGTGACCACCAGCGAAGCGCCAAGAAGCAAAACCGCCGCTACTGCCGCCAGCCCGCCGAACCCGCTTAAAAACCTGCCTGCCTTCTTCACTGTGCCACCTCCTCAATATTTACATCTGAACTGTTCTGTGTCCCGCCAGCCTGTGATGCGCTGTTCTGGGCTGTGCCTCCACTCTGGGCGGAAGCCCCGCCCTGTGATGCTGTTCCCTGGCCTGCGCCGGATGCTGCCTGCCCTGCGGTCCCGCTATTAGCTCCGGTTCCCGAAGCCCCGGCTCCGTTTGCCCGCGCAGCCGCATCCGCCTGCATGGACGAGGTGAAACTGTCTAAGGGCAGCATCTTCTGGGTACCGCTCTCATCCACGATATATACCTTCATGCTGGGCAGCAGCTCCTCCATGGTCTCATAAAACATACGCTGCTTGGTGATCAGCGGGTATTTGCTGTACTCCGCATACATCTGTTCAAAACGGGAAACCTGGCCCTGCGCCTCGTTGATGCGGGCTTCCTTCTCCGCCTCGGCGCTCTTGATGATCCGGTCACACTCGGCCTCGGCCTGCGGGATCTTCTCATTCCGGTCCTTGTTGGCATTGTTGATGGCAGTCTCCTTGCCCTGCTTGGCATTTTCCACGTTCTTAAAGGCATTCATGACCTCTGTGGTGGGCGGGAACGCATCCTGGATCGTGATATTCACCACCGACAGGCCGATATCCTCCGCGATCATCCGGTTGGTCAGCTTTTCCTTGATCTCCGACTGGATGGCTGCCTTCCCAGTGGTGATCACATCGTCCACGTTGTACACGCCAACCGTATCACGGATGTAAGACTGGGCCAGCATCTTTAAGGTCGCCTCCGGCTCTGAGGATGCATAAAGATACTTTACCGGATCATTGACCATATATTCGATATAGAAATCCGTGTTGACGAAGTTAAAATCCTTCGTGATCATAACCGATTCTTCCTCGTTGGATATCTTGGTCTCCGGGTCATAGCCGATGGGCATCCCCTTGATCCCCTTGGACACCATATGCACACTCTGGATGAACGGGATCTTGAAATGCAGCCCTGCCTGGGATTCCGCCTGGGCGCTTCCCAAGGTGGTCACTACCGCATAATTCTCCTCGTCCAGCATATAATAGCTGTTCATAGCTGCAAATACCACCACCACGAAACCAAGGGCAAAACCAAAGCCCTTCATGGGATTATGGCGTTTTAGCGGCTTTCCGTCTGAGTCGAATTTCTCCGGCCCCGGTTCCTGCTGCGGTTTCTTTTGTTTCTTCTTTTTCAGCAGTTCTTCAAACATACCGCCGAGATCGACGTTATTGTTCCCATTCCCAAAAGGACCGCCGCCAAATGGATTCTGATTCATTCTTTACTTTCCCCTCCTGTGTTGTTCCTGTCTGCAATCCTTCTGCTGCTTGGCTCCGAATTTTGACAACATTTTCACATTTCTACTCTATTCTATCTTTATTTGCCTGTCTCTGCAACAAGAAAACACTGGTTTTATAGAACCTTAATAGTTTTTCTTTTTTCTTTATAAAAAAATCATCCAGGCTCTGTCTCACAAACAGAGGCCTGGATGATAAAATACAGCTTCTATTTTATTATTCCGCAGCTGTGGCCCACTGGTATTTTCCTTTCTCCCCTACACCATAAAAATCAGCAAAGGTAAGCTGGAACACCGGTTTGCGGATGTGTCCGATATCGATCCGGTTCTTGATCAGATACTGCCAGATGCCTGCGCCGGAAATATCTCCCTGAAGCAGGATCCCTTCTACCCTGTTATCCCGGATCACCGCCCGGCGGTACACATTTTTATCCTCCTGGATCACAACACTGTCTCCCTCTTCTGCCTTGATCCTCCCGACGCACAGGGACACCAGGCCGTAAAAGTTGATGGTGTTCTTCGCTGCAAACGGATCGTCATATGCAAAACGGAAGCCGCACATATTCTGGGCCGCCACGCGCCCCTGCTTCTGGGCATTTGGCCAGATGCCGGAGAGTCCGGTCACATCCCCGGCCGCATAGACGTCCGGAATGTTGGTCTCCATATATTCGTTTACTTTGATCCCCCGGTCCGCCAGGATCCCGCTGCCCTCCAGACATTCCACCGCAGCCCTCACTCCGGCCGCCACGATGATCATATCACAGTCCAGTTTTGTCCCATCGTCAAGAGTAACGCTGCGTATCATCCCATCCTCACCGCAGACCGCCTGATCGGCTTTCCTGCCCAGATAGAATGTGGCCCCGGCCTTCTCAAACCGCTTCTGGTATTCCAATGCCCCGTGGGCGTCAAGCTGGACCGGAAGGATCTGGGGAGCCATCTCCACGATCGTCACCTGCTTTCCGCGTTCCAGCAGGCCATAGGCCGCATCCAGCCCCACCAGGCCCGAGCCGATGACCAGGATCTTCTCCGAATGCTCCGCCATCTGGTCGATCGCCTGGGCGTCCGTCAGATGACGGAGACCGAATACATTTTTTCCCTGCCGCAGTTCCCCCACCGGAGGGATAAAACTGTTTGCACCCGTGGCGATCAAAAGCTTTTCATAGACTATCTGTGTTCCGTTTTCCGTAGTAACCGACCTGCCAGCCGTATCAATCCGGTCCACGCCATCCTGGATCCAGTAAATATGATGCTTCTCAAAAAAATCCGGATCTGTGAAATTCAGCGTCTGCTCGTCCCGCTCATGGGATAAATACTGGTGCAGCATACACCGGGAATGTACATACCGGTCCTTCGAGATCATCACGACCTCCGTCCCCGGACTGAGGCTTTTAATCTCTGCCGCAGCCTTCATCCCGGCTGCTCCGACTCCAAGTATCACATAAGCCATACCTACACCTCCTCTACTACGATCGCCTGCTTCGGACAGGATTTTACACAGCTGGGTTCCCCGCCGTGATCCTGGCAGAAATCGCATTTGATCACCTTTTTGCGCGACACCCGGTCCGGCTTTAACACGCCGAAGGGGCAGTTCATGACGCACATAAAGCAGGAGCCGCATCTGGTCTCGTCATAGTTAACAAGCCCCGTCTGTGCATCCTTCGTCAGCGCGCCGCTCATACAGGAAAGCACACACTCCGGCACATCACAGTGGCGGCAGAATATGGGCCTGTAAGCGCCGGTCTCATCCTTCTGGATAAAATTGCGCGATTCATTTGCCGGATCCGTCAGATCCAGATCATAGACCGTCCCCTGGTCTTTCCTGTGGGCCTGCATACAGGCGACGGAACAGTTCTTGCAGCCGTCGCACTTGGAAGAATCGATGATAATCCGTTTCATATGGCACGCCCCCCTTCTATATGCTCAATGCGGCGCGTTTTTCCATGATGATCTGTTCCAGGATATCCGCGGATTCTTTCGCATCCGGATTGATGATGACCTGTCCTCCGGTCAGTTCCTTCATGTCCTCAGTCAGCACCTTCACCGCCACCGGGCTGCCTGTCACAAACGGCGGCAGTCCCAGATGCAGCGGCAGTCCCAGGGCCAGCCCGAAACAGCCGTCTGCCAGAGCCTGTTCCTCCAGCCACTGGGCTGCGGAGAGCACTAAGGGAAGCTGCGGAAGATCCACACCGATGGTCTCCGCCAGCTCTGTCGCCACGATCTCCAGACGTCCGATCGCCAGACACGGCCCAAAGTTAAGGACCGGCGGGATACCCAGTTTTTCACAGACAGCCCGCAGCTTCGGCCCCGCGTATTTCGCCGCCTCCGGGGTCATCAGGCCGCAGTTTTCAATCCCGCCTGAGGAACAGCCCGCCGTCAATACAATGATATCCCTGGCGATCAGCTCCTTTGTCAGTTCCACGGTCAGCACGTCATGCCCTCCGGCTGTCAAGTTGGAGCAGCCTACGACGCCGGCCACACCCTTGATATCACCGGACACGATCAGGTCCACCAGCGGCTTCCAGCTTCCGCCTAAAAATTCTTTTAAGGAACCTTCACTGACGCCTGTCAGGGTGTTCTCATACCCATGATTCTCCATCAGCCGCTGGGGAACCGCGCTTCTCCGCTCTTTATAGGAAGCCACCACCATGTCGATGATCTCCTCTGTGACGGCCTCCCGGCTCTCAAAATCAAATTCCATCAGTTGTGCGTTGGCTTTTTTCGCTACGCTGTCGATACAGATCTGTTTGATGTTCAGCTCATCACAGATCGGCTCAATACCCGGCAGCGTACAGTTGAACTCTGAGATCACCGCATCGATGGCTCCGGTGGCAAGGATCGCCTCACTGGTATAGTTATTTCCCGCATGTCCGTCAAAGATCTCTTTATAATGCGCTCCCCTGAGCTGAAGATCCTGACCCACACAGGTGCAGCCCACCAGCTTAAAGCCCTTCGCCCCGGCGGCCTGGGCTTTGGCGATCACATCCGCATCGGTCAGACGTTCCTGTAAGTATGTAAACATGGAATGCTGATGACCGGTGATCATGATGTTGATGTATTTCGGATGGATCACCCGCAGCCCCACGGGAGCCATGCGAAGCTCCGGCTCGCCCAGCACGATATCGTTTAGCAGGTTGGTCAGGGTCAGCCCATAGATACCGGTGGAAATCCCAAGCTTTAAGCAGTCCACCAGCATATCCACCGGATCGGAGTTTAGATTCGTGGAGCATTTTACCACGCCGTGGCAGATCTCCGACTTGGCGCCGCCCGGCAGGATGCCCAGCTCGCTCCAGCGCTTAAACCGGGGGGCATACGCCATCTTTTCCACCAACTGCATCTTTTTGTAGGTTGGCAGGTACAGATCCTTAAGCACCGCATCCGCCACCTTCTCTGCCTTCTTGTAGATATCCTCTTCCTCGATCCCAAAGATCCCGGCCAGACGGTCAAGGGCTTTCTTCCCCTTGATCGCACCGCGCTTCTCCGCCACGTTTTTGACATTCAGCGCCGTGTTCTCCACCACGTGGATGTAGCAGCCGGAACCGGATGCCACCGCCCGCAGGAAATTGCGCACTACGATCGTATCCGCGCTGGCTCCGCAGATCCCCCTCGGAGCCTCCGGCGTGATCCGGCAGGGGCCGTTGGCGCAGAGACGGCAGCATACCCCCTGCAGACCAAACCCGCATTTGGTGCTCTGCCCCTCTACACGGTGATGGGACGTCTCCATCGGAAGTCCTGCGATAAAGCCCTCCAGCGGTTTGTCCGCGCTTTTGCACGTGGTGCAGCCATAGCATTCATTCATGATAATACCTCCTCTTCTTATACTTGACTAATTTTGTCCACTTTTAGCTCTGACAAAAAGATTCCTGATGGAATCTTTCTGCCCGGGATGACAGGCATAGCCTGCCGGCCCTATTTTTCCAGAATGTCGTCCAGGGACCTGGCTTTTAAAAGCGCCTCGACGGTATTCTGTATTTTTAACATCTCGTGATGTACCTTACAGCATTCCTTCCGCTCCTGCCGGTCGCAGAAATGGTGAATGCACTCCAGTACCGCAAAATCAGGTTCGATGGCAGTTATGACATCATAAAGGGTAATATCATGAATCGGCCTCCCCAACACATAACCACCGCCCGCACCGCGCCGGATCGACACAAGACCGGCCCGGTTCAGCTTCCTGGTGATCTTGTAGGCAAATGCCTCCGGTATCTGCTCCAGCTCACAGATCTCTCTGATATTCCGCTTCTCTCCACTCTTCAGCGCACGGACGATCCGGATCGCATAGTCACTCTCTTTGGTAAACAGCATCGGCCATCTCCCCTTTGTTTTGTTATAATTATATCAAAGTGGATGCTTTTAGTCAACATTTTTTATCATTTATTATCAAAAACTTCCTGCAGCTGTCCAGTACCCTCACAGTTACAGCGCCAAGCCCGTTCCTACCCACTCACAGATCAATGATGGAACAGGCGGATACCGGTAAATGCCATGGCAATGCCGTACTTGTCGCAGGTCTCGATCACATTGTCATCCCGCACGGAACCGCCCGGCTGTGCAATGTACTTCACTCCGCTCTTGTTGGCGCGCTCAATGTTGTCGCCGAAGGGGAAGAACGCGTCAGAGCCGAGAGCCACGCCGGTCATGCGGTTTAACCACGCCCTCTTCTCCTCTTTGGTGAATACCGGCGGTTTTACCTTGAAGGTCTTCTCCCACACGCCATCCTCTAAAACATCCATATATTCGTCGCCGATGTACACGTCGATGGCGTTGTCGCGGTCCGCACGCTTGATCCCGTCCACAAACTGCAGATCCAGCACCTGGGGCGCCTGGCGTAAAAACCAGTTGTCGGCCTTCTGTCCTGCCAGCCTGGTGCAGTGCACTCTGGACTGCTGCCCCGCGCCGATACCGATAGCCTGACCGTCCTTGGCAAAGCAAACGGAATTGGACTGGGTATATTTTAAGGTAATAAGGGAAATCACCAGGTCTAACTTTGCCAGATCCGGTATTTCCTTGTTCTCCGTCACCACATTGCTTAAAAGGTCGTTGTCGATCACAAGATCGTTCCGCCCCTGCTCAAAGGTCACGCCGAACACCTGCTTGTGCTCGATCGGTGCGGGCACATAGTCCTTATCGATCTCGATCACGCAGTAGTTGCCGTTTTTCTTGGATCTTAAGATCTCCAGCGCCTCCGGCTCATAGCCCGGCGCGATCACACCGTCGGAAACCTCACGCTTGATCAGCTTCGCCGTGTCCACGTCACACACATCCGACAGGGAAATAAAATCGCCGAAGGAGGACATCCGGTCTGCGCCTCTGGCTCTTGCATAAGCGCTTGCAATCGGAGACAGCTTGCCCATATCGTCTACCCAGTAGATCTTGGCCAGGGTCTCATCCAGAGGCAGGCCCACCGCAGCTCCTGCCGGGGATACATGCTTGAAGGAGGTAGCCGCCGGGAGACCGGTAGCGGCTTTTAACTCCCGCACAAGCTGCCATCCGTTGAATGCGTCCAGAAGGTTGATATACCCCGGTCTGCCGCTTAATACTTTGATCGGCAGTTCTTCTCCCTCCTCCATGAAGATTTTTGCAGGTTTCTGGTTGGGGTTACAGCCATATTTCAGTTCCATCTCGTTCATGATCTTCTTCCTCTCTGTATGTGTTCGTTGTCAACTATAGCTTTTACTGGTTCTTATTGACGATCTTTGTCTCATAGGCGCCGGTCTCAATATCAATATACCGTACAAACAGGGACACCTTGTTGTCCTCGTTTAAGCTGTTCCACAGCATGTCCGTGAACGCGTCCATATCGTCCATCATGCCCACCAGCTTCGGCTCGCCTTCAAAGCTGGGCAGCGGATCGCCGTCGTGCATATAGGTGTGGATGAAATGGCCCTCGCCCGCAGCCGGATTCTCGTAGGCAAAGGTATAACGGTTGCAGGCATCCGGGTTGCCGTTATTGCTCTTTAATATGGACATGGCATAGTTGTAGCCGCCGTTCTCCAGGTGCATGATACCGGAGATCCGGGGAGTGTAGTTGGGACCGTCCGGCTCGAACTCGCGGCAGCGCAGGGACTGCTCAAAGGTCAGCTGCTTGTCCATGCCCTCGTAGATGGTGTCGGTCTGGTCTCCGTTGGTCACGATGGTCTTGTTGCCCAGCACACGGACCGGTGCGTAGATGATCAGGCTCGGATCCTCCAGTTTGGACGGATCAAAGGCCTGGGTGCGGATCCCCGCTCCGTCCTCAACGAACACACGGTTCCGGCTGTTGGAGCTTCTGCCCATGATAAAGTAGGCAGCCACCGCCTTTTTTCCGTCGGGTGTTTTCCCGATCACGATCCCTCTGCCCGGGTAATCGTTGGTTTTCAGTTCCTGCTCCAGTGATAACATGTTCATAGAATATCCTCCTTTGTTGATATCTCCTTTTTTAACGTCTCTCAGAAACCATATCAGATACACCAATGCGCATCCCACAAATCGTTCAGGGATTCCCTTCTTCTATACTGCAAAAAGACCGCCCGGGTACCACAAAAACATGGCGCCCAGGCGGTCGGCTCTGACTATTGTTACGTGCTCCCCTGTGGTTCCCCACTTATCCGCCAGTCGCACGCTCTGGATTTATCATAATAGATTTGAGGCGGATTTGCAAGTATTTTATCTTTCATTTTTATTCATTTCTATTCATTCCGGATCGCCGCCAGCGGACTCAGCTTCATAGCTCGCAGAGCCGGGAAGAATCCGGCGGCCATCCCCACCAGGATCGCGAATCCGATCGCCGCCAGGGCAAGCCAGGACGGAATCCTGGAGATATCCCCGTCCATACCGGTCATGGTCTGCGCGATGGCAAGAAACCGGTTCATGGCAAAGGACACCCCATAGCTGAACGCAACTCCGATGACGCCCCCCAGAAATCCGATAAAGCCGGACTCCAAAAGGAACATATTGCGGATCACTCCCATATCACACCCCAGCACCTTGATCACGCCGATCTCTTTGGTCCGCTCGTAAATGGACATCATCATGGTATTGGCGATACCGATCGCCGCAACGAACAGGGAGACCGCGCCGATACCGCCAAGCACCGCCTGGATCATATTGGACTGTTTCTCCGACTGCTCCATCCAGTCTGCACGGCTGTAAGCCTGGAATCCCATGTCTGTAAGCTGCTTCTGAACATCCGTCACATTTTCCATCTCATCCACATTGACCACACAGGAGCTATAGATAAAGTAACGGTAGGGCTTCCCCTTTTTGTTGGTGGGCTGGCCCGGAATCACATTTTTCTTAAATATCTTTTTCAACTGTGCTTCCAGAAGATCCAGCTGGGTGTACACGGAGTAGGCATAGTCATTGTAATCGTCCACAGTTCCTTCTACGATCCCCGCAGTTGGCAGGATGTATTTCTTCGGGGCTTTCGGCTTATTTTCACCTTCTCCCTGGGACTGATAATAAGCATCCGTGTCAAAGATCACAAAAAGCGGCCTTCCCATCAGGTCTACATCGGGAAGTTCCCCGGTCATCCAGTAATTGCCTCCATTGCCCTTGTCATCCGTAAACCACTGGATCACGGCATTTCCAAAAATAAGCTGAAGCTCCTTGTCGTCCCTCGTGGGAATCTTTCCCTGTCCAAGGGGGATCTGCTGCAGATATTCGATCGGCGCTCCGGTCAGGGTCATGCCTGAGGAATATTTCCCCTGCCTCATGATCACCTGGACCTCCAGCAGTGGATATACGCTGGTCACATGTTCGATCCGGCCCATCTGCTTCACCGTATCATCTGTTATATAAAGCGGCTCTGTCTTGTCATCGCTTCCGCCCCAGTAACTGTCGCTCCGCACCTCGACCGCCGTCAGGCTGCCGTAGGAGGAGATCAGCTCACGGTTCAGTTCATTCAGGCCGATACCAAGGGAAACCATGACCACGATAGATGCCGTCCCGATGATCACGCCAAGGACCGTCAGAGCGGTCCTCAGCTTTCTTCTTCTCAAATTGTTCAGGCTCATACCGAGCAAATCCACAAATCTCATGGTCTTCTGTCCTCATTTCCGGTATATGGTCTGCGGTTATTCCTCGTCATCCTCAAATGCTTCCTGCTCTTTTTTATGTTTCCGGTATTTGATCCCGATCACGATCAGGATCAGGCTCAATACCGCCACAGCTCCCAATGCTGCCGGCAGCAGAAGGTTCTGGTACTTTTCCATAAATCCCGGCTCTTCCATGGGAATATCATCGAAATTGCCCACGTCCATATCTTCCATAAAGGACATATCCTCCGTCACAAACAGGGACAGTTCCTTCTCTTCCTCGGAAACCTCGCCGTTCTCATCCTCGTATGAGATAATGACCTTTACCTTCCCGTCGTCAGCCGTAGGCGCAGCACCGGTCAGCATACAGTCCACATTGCCTGTCTCGCCGGGCTTGATATTCCCGACGTAGGTGTCCGTGGTCTGGATAGAATCCGCCTCAAACTTGACCATCACATTGTAGAGCATGACCTTTCCGGTATTGTTGATACCAAACATAATGTTGGATTCTTCTCCAACGGAGATGGACTCCGGCATGATCTCAAAGGTACCTGTGTTCAGACGCGGGATCTGCTTGATCGGGATATCCACCGCCATGCTCTCCTCTGCATTCTTGAACTCCGGGCTGTCGAACTTGGCCTTGATCGTCAGGCCGTAGGAACGCTGATCCACACCCGCCCGGGAGCTTAAGCGGAACTTTACCTCTTTTGTCGCCCCGGCTCCTAAGGAGCTTAAGGCAACGGAGGTGGAGCCGGACTCCGTGGTAAATACCGGGCTGTCGGATACCTTTTCCGACTCTACGGTCAGAAGGATATCGGAGGCGGAGACGCTGCTGGACGCGTTCTTGACCTGCAGTACCAGGTCAAAGCTTTCTCCGGCGATAATGGTCTCAGGAGTAGTTACGAATCCGTCTACGATCAGACGTGCTTTTGTCCTGTCATGTTCATTGAATTCCTCATAATCATCCTCCTTCTCCTTGTTGTTCACATGGACGTAAAAGGAGGTCTCGTAGGTCTGCAGCTCATCGCCTGTGGAGCTGTCGGAGTAAAATATCTTCATGTTGATCGGATAGTAACCGGTGTATGTATCCTCGCGGATCGCAAAGCTGTAGCCCAGGGGTACGGTCTCATCCACTCCGATCTTTTCAAACATCCTGTCATAGTTGGCGTCATTGATCTGGAAGGGGAACTTGGCGCTGTCCGGGTCTAAAACCATGCTTGCCTTTACGTTGTATACGGTGGCGGGGCTGTTGTTGCGGAGGTTGATGGTAAAATTCATCACATTGGGATAAGTGCCGTCCGGTGTGCTCTGTCCTTCGCCCAGGACAAAGTCATAGGTCTTGTTCTCATCGTCATCGTCGTCGCCTGTGGTGGTGGATTTGGTGATCCAGACCTGGAGGTCTCCGTATCCGATCTGGTCTGTGTAGCCTTCTCCACTCACCTTACGCAAAACAATGACCGGAACTTTATAGTAGCCTTCGGATAAGTCGCTGCGCACGCGGCCTGTCAGGGAAACGGTCTTTTTGCCGCTCAGGGCTCCGATCCTTTTCGGATTGTCTCTGTCAGGAAGGGATGTGGTATCCTCAAATGGAAATGCATAGCCATGCGTCCTGTCTTCCTCATCTTCGTCCCAGATCTCGCCTCCGGTCACATCAAATGCGATCGCCGCATCCTCGATCCTGGTTCCATGGCTGTCAACCTGGAAAGACACTGTCATGTTCTTTCCAGTTTTGCCGCGGGTGATCTTATCGGTTGATACGGATACCTCATCGGCAAACGCGGTCACCGGCATTGCTGCAATCGTCATGAGTACCGCCAGGAGGGCGGTCAGACTACGTTTCCACATTTTCATACTCTTAATCTCCTCTTTACGCTTCAGTCAGCTGGTTGTCAGGTGTGCTGCCGGAATCTGGTTCCGCGGGGGTATCCGGGGATTCCGGCGGTTGTGTATGGAGCTCCGCTTCCAGGAAGGCTTCTGGAGTAAAGTCCTCATCATCGGGATGGTACTGCTCCTCTATCTTTAATATCTTTCCGTCCACAATGTGGAACTGCCGGTCTGCAAAGGTGGCAAGATGGTTGTCATGGGTGACCATGACCAGGGTCTGGTTCTGCTCACGGACGATCCGGCGCATTAGTTTTAAGACTTCCATTGTGGTCTTGGAATCCAGGTTGCCGGTGGGCTCGTCCGCAAAAATGATCTTGGGGTTTACCACCAGCGCCCGGGCTATGCCTACGCGCTGCTGCTGTCCGCCGGACATGGCGTTTGCCATGTGCTTCATCTGCTTTTCCAGGCCTACCAGTTTCAGGTATTTTTTGGCTCTTTCGTTGCGGATCCGACGGGGGATGCCGCGGAAGGATAAGGGCAGGGCTACGTTTTCTACGGCGTTTAGGGTCTGTAATAAGTTGTAGGACTGGAAGATGAAGCCTACGTTTTCTCTGCGGAAGGCTACTAACTGGTTCTCGTTCATCTTCTCCATGTGCTTCCCTGCTATGACGATCTCGCCTTTGGAGGGCTTTTCTAAGCCGGCCAGCATGTTTAACAGGGTGGATTTGCCGGAGCCGGACGGGCCGACTATGGCACAGAACTCACCTTTGTACATGGTGAAGTCTACTCCGTTTAGGGCGTAGACTTTGTTGGTGCCTACTTTGTATATTTTGTATAGGTTTTTTACCTGGATGATCGGGGTCTTCGTTTGGGGCTTGGAGGGTGTTTCCATGGGGTGGGGGCTCCTGTGGGGGGGGCGATGAGGAGGGGGGAGCGGGCTCGGCGGAAAAAGGAGAGACGGGCTCGATGGCGCTGCGCTTCATCATCGCGGTTTGTTGTGGGGTACTGGTGTTGGGGACTCCGCAGTGCGTAAGCTGGATTCCGCTTCGCTCCATCCAGCTCACGGGCTTCGCCCTGTCAAAAAGGCCGAAACCAAATTTTCTTTTGTGCAAGCACAACGAAAATTTGGTTTTGTCCTTTTTGGCACTGCTCATTGCTTACGTGTAGATTATACACCATCCCTCCTCACCTTTGCATCTTTATTTTCTTAATCTTCCTTAAGGTTTTTTTACAATATAATATCCTATGCAATCTAACGTATTTCAACGCATTTTCTTCGCATTGATATCTCCAATTATACTTTTCTAAAAAAGTACTGGTAATCTTGTTGGGAATCAGATATAATTATCCACGAATGATATGACATTTGACTTTTATAACAAAGGAGATACGCTATGAGACACTTGTTGAACCCGTTGGATTTTTCTGTGGAGGAGATTGAGCGGCTGCTTTCGCTGGCTTCTGATATTGCTGATCATCTTCCCGAGTATGCTCACGTTTGTGACGGTAAAAAATTAGCGACTTTGTTTTATGAACCAAGTACGAGAACCAGACTTAGTTTTGAATCTGCAATGCTAAGTCTTGGGGGCAGTGTACTTGGTTTTTCTTCGGCCGATTCGAGCTCGGCGGCTAAGGGGGAGAGCGTGGCGGATACGATCCGGATGATCTCCTGCTACGCGGATATCGCGGCCATGCGGCATCCGAAGGAGGGCTCTGCACTGGTGGCTTCCCAAAAATCCGGCATCCCGGTTATCAATGCGGGGGACGGCGGGCATCAGCATCCGACCCAGACTCTGACAGACCTTATGACCATCCGTTCCCTTAAGGGACGGCTTGACAACCTGACCATCGGCCTCTGCGGGGACTTGAAGTTCGGACGCACGGTCCACTCTCTCATCAATGCCATGGTTCGCTATCCGAATATCCGCTTCGTGCTGATCTCCCCGGATGAGCTGAAGGTGCCGGAGTATATCCGCGAGGACGTGCTGAAGGCAAATAATGTGGAATTTAAAGAGGTCAACAATCTGGACGACGCCATGCCGGAGCTGGACATCCTCTATATGACCCGCGTTCAGAAGGAGCGCTTCTTCAACGAGGAGGATTACATCCGTTTAAAGAACTTCTACATCCTGGACAAGCAGAAAATGAAGCTGGCAAAGGACAATATGTATGTGCTTCATCCGCTCCCCCGCGTCAATGAGATCTCTACGGAGGTGGACGACGACCCGAGAGCCGCTTATTTTAAACAGGCACAGTACGGCGTCTACGTGCGCATGGCCCTTATCATGACTTTACTGGAGGTAGAAAAATCATGTTAAATATCAGTGGATTACAGGAAGGCGTGGTTTTAGACCACATTCAGGCAGGCAAGAGCCTGGATATCTATTTCCATCTGGGTCTGGACAAATTAGACTGCCAGGTGGCTATCATCAAAAACGCCCGCAGCAACAAGATGGGCCGCAAGGACATCATCAAGGTGGAGGGGCCGATCGGCAACCTGGATTTGAACGTACTCGGATACATTGACCACAATATCACCGTAAATATCATCCGGGACAATAAGATCGTTGAAAAAAAGGCGTTGAGCCTTCCCAAGAAGATCACCAATGTCATCCAGTGCAAGAACCCGCGCTGCATTACCTCCATCGAGCAGGAGCTGCCCCATATCTTCTATCTCACCGATGAGAAGACGGAGACCTACCGCTGCATGTACTGTGAGGAGAAATACGGAAAATAAATATTTAAAAGCTGCAAATCAAATGCCCTGTGCCGGCGGAACCGTGATCCGCCCGGCGCAGCGCATTTTCTGTCTCCATCAGAAAGCGGTGCCGCAAGAAACGGCACCGCCTGTTATAATCTGAGTTCCTATCCATCCGGCTCTCACCGGCTATTTCCTGATATCACGCCTGCATATGCTCAATTCGGCCTGAGATATACTCCTCCATATTCTCCCTGGAAACTTCCAGCGGAATCTCCAACTCAGTATAGAGATAATCCTCAGCCATACGCAGGTACTTCTCGTCCGTAGATGTGATCTTCTTCCCCTGGGCGCTGCGCTCTGCCTTGCGCAGATACAGGGTCTTGATGATCTTGATCCACTCTCTGCAGTCACAGGATCTCATACATTCCTTGTACTTCTCCTCGCGGAGCTTGTCACTGGTAAACCATAACTCCTCAATATCGGGTATCTCGTCGATCAGCCTCGTCGCTTCTTCTCTGGTCAGGATCCTGCGCATCAGAGTCTTCTTGCTGTCCACCGGAGTAAATATCTTCCCGCCCTTCTGACTGGATGGAGCCAACACATAAAACAATCTGTCCCGGGAAACCCCGTCCATGTTCATGGTCGTGATATCCTCAATCCTGCACACACCAGACGTTCCGTAAATAATGTATTCATTTTTTTCAAACATCCAAACACTTCCTTTTTTGTTTAGCCCGACATTACCACTTCTATTTTATCAGAAAACAGAATCAATTTCCATCTTTTTCGTATACGAAACACAAAGTTTGTGAATTATGTCTGAATTTCCAGGGTTTATACTTGTGCACTTTCCCTATTAAAACCATACATTACCAAAAATTACAGGAAATAAGCGACCTCTTCTACCGTTTCTGCCAGATAATCTGCTCCCGCTTCCATTAGTTCCTGACGGTCGCCATAACCATAGAGCACTCCCACAGACTCCAGGCCATTCCTCCTGGCTCCGATCACATCGTGCTTCCTGTCCCCGACCATGACCGCCTCTCTTCCATCGGGGATCCCGGCTGTCTCCAGCACATACCTTACCACATCTTCCTTTTTCACCCGGCTCTCATCAGGAGTCGCTCCGCCTATATAATCAAAATATCCGTCCAGCTTAAAATGCGCCAGGATCTCCTGTGCAGTCTGCTCCGGCTTGGACGTAGCCACAAAAAGCCGGCAGCCTTTTTCCTGAAGCGTTTGAAGCAGCCGCTCGATCCCCGGATACAGACGGTTCTCAAAAAGCCCCTTTGTGTTGTAATACTCCCGGAATTTCACAACTGCTTCAAAGGCTTTATCCGGATCAAACCCACAATACTTCTGCATACTGTCAGCCAGAGGCGGTCCTAAAAACGGCCGCAGCGTGTTCCGGTCTTTTACTTCAATCCCGTAATAATCAAGAGCATATTCAATGGCATTCAAAATTCCATCCTGAGAATCCGTCAGGGTTCCATCCAGATCAAACAGCACATATTTTTTCTTCATAAAAAACAGCAAATCCTTTCTGTTGTCAATAAAGTTGTCAGGAATCAAAGAGGAACTGAACTGCCAAACCATGCGGTTTGGCTGCCCAATTCCCTTTTATCATATCATCTCACGGCCGTGCCGTAAAGATGATCCAGTCATATAAATTACAGCTGAGGACCTGCAGATACCAGTGCTTTTCCTGCTGCGTTGCCCTCGTACTTTGCAAAGTTCTTCACGAAACGCTGTGCCAGATCCTTTGCTTTGGTCTCCCACTCGGAAGCGTCTGCGTATGTATCGCGAGGATCAAGGATCTTCGGATCTACGCCCGGAAGCTCGGTCGGTACTTCAAAGTTGAAGAACGGAATCTGCTTGGTCGGAGCATTGGCAATAGAGCCGTCCAGGATTGCGTCGATGATGCCGCGGGTATCCTTGATGGAGATACGCTTGCCGCTGCCGTTCCAGCCGGTGTTTACAAGGTATGCCTTAGCGCCGCTCTGCTGCATTCTCTTAACCAGCTCCTCTGCATACTTGGTCGGATGCAGCTCTAAGAATGCCTGGCCGAAGCAAGCGGAGAAGGTCGGGGTCGGCTCAGTAATGCCGCGCTCCGTACCTGCCAGCTTGGCGGTAAATCCAGACAGGAAGTAGTACTGGGTCTGCTCCGGGGTCAGAACAGATACCGGCGGAAGTACGCCGAATGCATCTGCGGACAGGAAGATAACATCTTTTGCTGCCGGAGCTGCGGAAACCGGACGTACGATCTTCTCAATGTGGTCGATCGGGTAGGACACACGGGTGTTCTCGGTCACGCTCTTGTCGTCAAAGTCGATCTTGCCGTCTGCATCCAGGGTAACGTTCTCTAACAGAGCGTCACGCTTGATCGCATTGTAGATATCCGGCTCGGAATCCTTGTCCAGGTTGATAACCTTCGCATAGCAGCCGCCCTCGAAGTTGAATACGCCGTTGTCATCCCAGCCATGCTCATCATCACCGATCAGAAGACGTTTCGGGTCTGTGGACAGGGTGGTCTTGCCGGTTCCGGAAAGGCCGAAGAAGATCGCGGTGTTCTCACCGTTTAAGTCTGTGTTGGCAGAGCAGTGCATGGAAGCGATGCCCTTAAGCGGCAGGTAATAGTTCATCATGGAGAACATACCCTTCTTCATCTCTCCGCCGTACCAGGTATTCACGATAACCTGCTCGCGGCTGGTGATGTTGAACATGGCAGCGGTCTCAGAGTTAAGACCCAGCTCCTTGTAGTTCTCTACTTTTGCCTTGGATGCATTATATACAACAAAGTCCGGTGTGAAGTCTTTTAACTCCTCCTCGGTAGGTTTGATGAACATGTTGGTAACAAAATGAGCCTGCCATGCAACCTCAACGATGAAACGGATCGCCATACGGGTATCCTTGTTGGCGCCGCAGAAAGCGTCTACTACGAACAGTCTCTTGCCTGACAGCTCGTCCAGAGCGATCTTCTTCACCGTATCCCAGGCTTCCTGGCTGGCCGGATGGTTGTCGTTCTTGTACTCGTCAGAGGTCCACCATACCGTGTCCTTTGAATTCTCATCCATAACGATGAACTTATCTTTAGGAGAACGGCCTGTGTAGATACCGGTCATAACATTCACTGCACCAAGCTCACTTACCTGGCCTTTTTCATAGCCTACCAGCTCCGGTTTGGTCTCTTCCTCAAATAAAACATCATAAGAAGGATTGTAAACAATTTCTGTGGTTCCGGTGATGCCGTACTGACTCAAATCAATTTTTGACATATTTCATCAACCTCTCTTTCATTTTATCGAAATCAAGTCTATTATCTCATTTTGTAAATAAAAAGTCAATATTTGGAACAGCAAAATATAAGAAAATTCATATGTTGTCTATAGGATTTGAATTATGTATACAATGTTGAGTTTTAAGGGCAATTTAAATAGGCGAAGGTTGTCGCGAACGGAGCGAAAGGACGGAGTGTGATAAAATATCACGGATAACATCTTACAAGAAATTGCGAATCAAAAGAGAGAGCAACCTAAATAAAAACTTCCAGGAAAAGTACTTTCAGGGAGGTGGAGGGATGTGGTATACTGGGAGCATTGATTTTAGGAATGAAGGGGTGTGTCAGGATGCATACAGGTACTTATCATATTGCGCAGGACGGCAGTGGGGACTTTACTTCGGTTTCGGAGGCGCTTTTGGCGCTGAAGGAGGTTGAGCCAGGGCCGGTGACTCTTTTTATGCACAGTGGGGTGTATAGGGAGCAAGTGGTGATCGACCGGCCTTATCTGACTCTTGTGGGGCAGGGTGCGGACTCTACGGTTTTGACTTATGGGCTGTATGCCCGGATGCCGAGTGACGACATTGGCCGGCTTGGGACCTTCCGCAGTTACTCCTGCCTGATTGACGCCCATGACGTGACGGCGCGGAACTTAACCTTTGAAAACAGCGCAGGGAAAGGGACGGACGTGGGGCAGGCGCTGGCGCTCTATGCGGATGGGGACAGGCTTGTGTTTGACAGCTGCCGCTTCCTGGGCGGGCAGGATACTCTGTTTACGGCTCCGCTCCCGCCAAAGGAGATCGAGCCAAACGGCTTTGTGGGACCCGGCCAGATGAAACCGCGGACCAGCGGACGTCATTATTATAAGAACTGTTACCTGGAGGGAGATATCGATTTCGTTTTTGGAGGCGCCGCCGCCTATTTTGAAAAATGCGAATTTTTTTCCAAAAATACAGGCCAGGAAATCAACAGCTATGTGACAGCCGCCTCCACGCCGGAGGGGCAGGCTTATGGATATGTGATGGATCACTGCCGTTTCACCGGGAACTGCCCGCCTCACTCCGCTTACTTGGGAAGGCCCTGGCGGGAGTTTGCGCAGACGGTGCTGCTAAACTGCCACATTGGAGAGCATATCTGCGAGGAAGGCTGGCATGACTGGAATAAGCCCCAGTCGCGCCATATGGTGCTCTTCGCCGAATACAAAAGCTCCGGTCCATCCTCTGACATGAAAAAACGCCCCGGCTGGGTGAAAAAACTCACTCCAGCCGAGGCGGCTCATTATAGCAGGCCGCTGGTACTTGGCGGCGCAGACCGCTGGAACCCGTAACGAGGGCTCCGGCGGATAAACATTATGTCCGAAATTCCTGTGAAAAGCATGTACTTATTTTCATGTACTTATTTAAAGAATTCATGCTTTTCGTGCTGGAACAGAAAAGTCAGTTTTCCGTCGAACCAGCGCACATTGCCGGACTGGGAGCGCTTCCGGTTCATGAAATATAATGCTCCCTGGGAGTAGTCCTCCCCTGCCAGCGCGCGGTTGACCGCTTCCACTGTCTGGTCTGTTACCTTACATGTATTAAGCCTTCCGTCATATACCGGAGAAAACTGGGACTTCTGATATACCACGTCTGTGATGTTGTCCGGGAATTCATCACTTCTCACCCGGTTTAAGATCACGTTTGCTACCAGGATCCTTCCCTTTGTATCACAGATCCCCGCCTCCGCCTCCACGATCCGTTTCAGCACCTCATAGTCCTGATCTGAATACCGGACCACCGCAGCGGCCTTCCTGGCTTCCTCGGCTTTCCTGATACGTTCCTCTTCCGCCCGCCGTTTCGCTTCTTCTGCCGCGATTCTCTGGCGCTCTCCTTCTATCTGACGGATCTGTTCCCTGGTTTCCTCCACTACGGCCCTTCGCTCCTGCCGTATCTCAAGTTCATCCTGTACATTTCTTGCCAGTGTATTGCCAACCAGCAGTTGTCCACTTTTCAGGCTGTCTGAATCCGTAAGATGTAATTGTATCTTCGCTTCTGTAAGCAGTGCAATTTCTTCAGTCTCCTTTTCCTCCTCCGGCGCATCTTGTCCAGAAGGCGTCTCTGCGTATGCAGTCAGTGCATTGTGTCCGCCTCCTGCAAATCCGACAGAAGTAAAAGTCATCACGGCTACCACTGCCGCTCCCGACAGGATCACTGCCGAAGTGCGGTACATCCGCTTCGTCACATGGACCACCGGAGTGATCAGTGTGCTGACGAACTGGCAGACCGACTGAAGAAATGAGCATAATGGAAACATACGATACTCCTCTCTCCTTCTCAAAAATAAGCAATTCCCAAAAAATCCCTCATATTTTGTCGAAAGTGGGATTTAAAACCTAAAATTGCCTGTTTTGTGGTGACGATGGTTATTATAGTGGGGGAAAGAGGATAATGTCAATAAGATTTTAATATTTTTGTGACATCTGACACCCCGGTTTTTTGTGGGTTTTCTATTTTTTGTATCTATTATATAATCTGTGGTGAATTTTCCAGCACTATTTTGTGCTGTTTTTCCATTATGATATTACGCAAATGTTACATTTTTGTTAAATATGGTGGCATAAAAAAGGAGTCGAACAGCGTCGGCTCCTTTTTATGTAAACTATTTAATTGTTTATTCCTGTGTCAGATCAGCAAATACTGCCTCAATATACTGGCGCAGATCCTCTGGATTTAAGATGACCTGCGCTCCCCGTATGCCGGCGCTGACTGCAATCTCATCGAACAGCTCCGCCATTTCTTCTATATAGGTAGGAAACTTCTTTTTCATTCCCACGGGAGAACAGCCGCCGCGGATATATCCGGTGACCGGGAGCAGCTCCTTCATGGGAAGCATCTCCACCTTCTTGTCGCCCGCTGCTCTCGCGGCTTTCTTTAAGTCCAGCTCTTCTGCCACTGGGATGCAGCAGACCAGATAACCGGTCTTCTCTCCCTTTAGCACCAGGGTCTTAAATACCGTGTCCACATCCTGTCCGATCGACTCCGCCACATGGACTCCGGACAGATCCTTTTCATCCACCTCATATTCCTGAGTCCGGTAAGGGATCCCCGCCGCATCCAACAGCCGCATCACATTGGTTTTCTCTGTCTTATGCGCCTTCATAGCCTATCTCCTGTCCGTGATCTTTCCTGCCACGGCACAGGCCGCCGCCGTTGCAGGGGAGGCCAGATAGATCTCTACCTTTGAAGTACCCATCCGTCCTAAGAAGTTCCGGTTATTGGTCGCCACGACCCGTTCCCCGTCACTTAGTATCCCGCCGGTCCGTCCGCAGCAAAGGCCACAGCCCGGATGGGTGATGATGGCTCCGGCTTCCGCCAGAATTTTCAGCGTGCCGCAGGCCGCCGCCTGCTCATAGACCTTCCGGCTGGCCGGGGTCACGATCAGCTTCACAAAAGGCGCCACCTTTTTGCCCTCCAGCACCTTCGCCGCCGCCTGCAGATCCTCCAGACGCCCATTGGTACAGGAGCCGATAAACACCTGGTCAATGACGGTCCCCTCCAGCTCGCTGACGTTTCGGATCTTATCAACCTGGGACGGGCATGCCATCACCGGCACAAATTCCTCCGCCCGGTAAGTCATAGTCTTTAAATATACAGCGTCCGCGTCGCCTTTTAACTGTTTCTGGAATTCGTCCAGCTCAATCCCGCAGTACTCCGCCGTCTTCTCATCCGGCGTAAACAGAGCGCACTTTGCCCCCGCCTCGATCGCCATGTTCGCCATGGTCATACGGCTGGAGATGGACATCTCCTCCACGGTACTTCCGGTAAACTCAAGGGCCCGGTAGGTGGCTCCGTCCGCCCCCAGATTCCCGATGATCCGCAGGATGATATCCTTGGACATGACCCCCTCCGGCAGCGTCCCGTCGATCTGGATCCGGATGGTCTCCGGAACCTTCACCCAGAGGCTTCCGGTTCCCAGGATCGCCGCCATCTCCGTGTAACCGATCCCGGTGGAAAACGCTCCCACACAGCCGTAGGTCGTGGTGTGGCTGTCCGTCCCAAATACCACATCCCCGGGCTTCACATACCCTGCCTCCGTCATCAGCTGGTGGCAGATGCCGTCGCTGCGGTGGATGTTGCGTATCCCGTACTGTTCTACGAATGCATCCCCGATCTTATAATGGCGGGTATCGTCCTGCTGGCTCGCCGGCACCAGATGATCGTAGATCAAAACTACCATATCCGGATCCCAGAGCTTTGCAAATCCCATCTCTTTAAACTTATCTACAATAAACGGGATCATGATGTCGTCCAGCATTACCCGGTCCACATTCACGGTCACGATATCGCCCGGCTTTACGGACTGGGCGCCAATATTGCGGGATATGATCTTTTCTATGATTGTCTGTCCCATGTTCTCTATCTCCTCGCTGCACTGTCTTTTTTATCTGATCGGCTGTCAGGTAAGCCCGTTGCGCTTTCTCATGGCCTTCACAAGCCCGCCTGCATTTATGATCTCCACCAGATTGTCCGGCAGGGATGCGATCGGGTATCTCTTGCCATTGTAGTCCACATCCTGATTGACCGTGACCGTAATGGAATCCCCTTCCTTCATATCATCATACAGATCCGGCTGTTCGATCAGAAGCAGCCCGTTGTTGATGGAATTGCGGAAAAAGATGCGTGCAAAGGATTTGGCGAGGATACACCGGATCCCCAGTGCCTTTATGACCTCCGGCGCCTGCTCCCTGGAGGAACCGCAGCCAAAATTCTTGCCCGCCACAATGATATCGCCCGCTTTGATCTGTGCGGCAAGCTCCGGTCTCAGCGGAGAAAAGCCGTACTGCTTCATATCGTCTATTGTCTTCAAGGCCAGGTACTCCGTGGGAATGATGATATCCGTATCAATATCATCTCCCAGTACCCAGACCCTGCCTGTAAACTGTTCCATATCGTCTGTCCTTTCTTTTCGCAGATCACTGCATCACAGCATATCCGCCGTGCAGATCTCTCCCTTGACCGCAGAAGCCGCCACAGTAGCCGCCGACCCCAGATACACCCTGGAGCTGGGATGACCTGCGCGTCCCTTGAAATTTCTCGTGCCGGTGCTGATCAGGACCTCATTCTCCCCGATCACGCCCTGGCAGCTTCCCCAGCAGACGCTGCAGTTGGGGTTCATCACGATCGCGCCGCTCTCCATAAAGGTTGCGATCAGCCCTTCCTCCAGAGCCTGCAAATAGACCTCCTGGCTGGCCGGAACCACCAGAAAACGCACATGATCGGATATCTTTCTGCCCTTTACAATGGCAGCTCCCACCCGAAGCTCATCGATACGCCCGTTGTTGCAGGAGCCGAGGAATGCCTCGTCAATATGTACGCCGCAGACTTCCCTGGCAGGAACCACGTCGTCCACGAAATCCGGTCTTGCCGCCACCGGCTGGATCTTCGACAAGTCAAAGGTGTACTCTCTCTCATACACCGCGTCCGCATCGCTTTGAAACACCGCCTTCGGCTCGCGCCCGCGTGCCTTTAAGTACGCAAGGGCGATCTCATCCGCCTCAAAGATGGCGGTCTTTGCCCCAGCCTCCACTGCCAGGTTACAGAGCACCATACGGTCGTTGACGCTTAAATTCTTTGTCCCCTCGCCCGTAAACTCCATCACCTGGTAATTGACGCCGTTGGCTCCGATCTCGCCGATGATGGTCAACATCAGATCACGGGGGTACACACCCTCAGGAAGCTTCCCAACCAGATTGAACTTTACAGTTTCCGGCACAAGAACCCAGGATGTCCCCGTCACCATGCCGTACAACAGATCCGTGCAGCCCACACCAGTACCAAAAGCCCCCAGCGCGCCATAGGTGCAGGTATGGCTGTCCGCTCCGAAGATCAGCTCGCCGGGCCTTACATAATGCTCCATCATGATCTGGTGGCACACGCCTTTCCCTTCCCAGAAATCAATCCCGTTCTCTCTTGCAAAATCCCGCATCTTTTTCTGGGACGCCGCTGTCTTTGGGCTGTCGGAGGGAACGTTGTGGTCTACGATGAACACCATCTTTTTCGTATCCGCAATATGGGGGTGTTTCAGTTTATTGTGATACATATCCACCGTTAAGTGGGTGGTCCCGTCATTGCTCATCATCCGGTCCAAATTCACCGTATGGATATCTCCCGCCTTCACCTCCGGCACTCCGGCAGCGAGAGCTATGATCTTCTCTGCTATCGTCATTCCCATAACTTACTCCTCCTCCCTGTTCAGTGATGCGATCAGCCCGCCCTGGCTCAGTATGGTCTGCATATACTCCGGCAGCTTCGTACAGGAATAGGTGGTTCCATTGGCTTTCGCCACGCCCTCCGTCAGAGACAGCTCCATCTCATCCCCGGTCTGCACCGCATCCGGCAGCTCCTTGCACACGATCACCGGCAGACCGATGTTGATGGCGTTGCGATAGAATATACGGGCAAAAGACTTTGCCACCACTGCCTGGACTCCCAGGGCCTTAAGCACGCTGGGCGCCTGTTCTCTGGAAGAACCGCAGCCAAAATTCTCCCCGCCGACCACATAATCGCCCGGCTTCACCTTGCCCGGGAATTCCGGGTCCAGGGACTCAAATGTATGTACCTTCATCTCCTCTATGTTGGGCAGCAAAAGATATTGGGACGCTATGATCTGGTCCGTATCAAGGTCATTATGAAATTTAAAGATCTTACCCACTGACATCTTATCCTCCTGTCATCCCGCCTTTTTCTTCATGTTTTCCATGTGACGTCCAGGGTATTTAAACCCACAATGTTCTATTAAACGGCACATGTACGGCGGGAACTTTTTTCACGAATCGATTGTATTATAACATCTCTATTGCTATAATAACAATAGATAATACTCATAGTTATCATAACAGTCAGTTATAAGGAGAACCACATGGACCAGAACCTGTCACAATACCGTATTTTCTATGCCGTTGCAAAGGCCGGAAACATCTCAAAAGCGGCAAAGGAGCTGTATATCAGCCAGCCTGCCATCAGCAAATCCATCAGCAAACTGGAGGACAGCTTAAACACCACGTTGTTTACCCGCAACTCCCGCGGCGTGCAGCTCACGGAGGAGGGACAGGTCCTGTTTGAGCACACCCAGGCGGCCTTTGACGAACTGAACATCGGCGAACAGGAGTTAAAGCGGATCCGGGAGTTCAATCTGGGACACATCCGCATCGGCGTCAGCAACACCCTGTGCCGTTTTATCATGGTGACTTATTTAAAGGGATTTATTGAAAAATACCCCCATATCAAGATCACGATCGAGAGCCAGTCCACCACCCACACCCTGTCCATGCTGGACCAGCAGCGCATCGACATCGGCCTGGTGGCGGAGCCAAGACCCCAGAAGAACCTGGTATTCCTGCCGGTGATGGAGATCGAGGACATCTTTGTGGCAACGCCCAGCTATCTTGAGAACCTGCGGCTTCGGGAGGGCGCGGACGCGGACGTGTTCCAGGTGGGCAACATCATGCTGCTCGACAAGAACAATCTCACCCGCAATTATATCGACGACTACATGAGCCTCAGCCATATCACCGCCAACAGCCTGTTGGAAGTGACGACGCTGGATCTTTTGATTGAATTTGCCCGGATCGGGCTGGGGATCGGATGTGTGATCAAAGAATTCGTGAAGGATGATTTAGAGAGCGGGCGGCTGGTCGAAGTCCCCCTTGACACTCCCATACATAAACGGACGATCGGTTTTGCCTACCACTCAAACCGGACTTCCAAAGCCCTGGAAACCTTTATTGATTTCTGCCGGACGGAGCCTTGACCGCCCGGCAGTTTTTATTCTTGATGAGATGACGTTTCCTGCCGGATATCGGAGTTCATGCTCTCCCGGACGCACTTCAGCGCCTCGCCGATATCGCCGGAAATACAGACAGACCTCGCCTCAATCTCCTCCGGGACATATGCTTCCGACAGATTGATACATCCGTAGACAGCATGTTCATTCTGAAGGGTCATCTGCCAGAACGGGTATTTGATGATCCCGGGGGTATTCATCCCCACTCCCAGCTCCAGAAACAGGATGCGCCCTCCCTCGTGCTGATCCATGAAATCCTGGTACCGGCCTGCAGCCACATGCCAGCCCTCGTCCTCCACAAAGGTATTGTCCACCCTCAAGTTCATGGTCATGGGCGCGCCGCAGACCGGGCAGTAAGGAATCAGCTCCGACGGGATGCGCAGGTCTTTTTGCTCCGTCACCATCCGCCTCACCGTCTGTTCATTGTCATAGGTCCTGCGGTGGCACGGCACGGAACACTGCCACAGCCCATAATCCCCCTGAGTATAAAACAGATGGTCCTTATCAAACCCGGCAGTCTGAAACTGGTGGTCCACATTGGTCGTAAGGACAAAATATTCCTTATCCTTTACCATACTTAAGAGTTCTCTGTAAACAGGTACCGGGGCGTCCACATAACGATTGTAATAAATATGCCTGCTCCACCACGCCCAGTATTCTTCCAGCGTGCGGTATGGATAAAACCCGCCGGAATAGATATCCGTGATCCCGTAATGATCGGCAAAGTCCTGGAAATATCTGTGGAAGCGCTCACCAGAGTAAGTAAAACCTGCCGAAACAGACAAGCCTGCCCCCGCGCCTACCACCACCGCCTCAGCTTTCTTTAGACAGTCAGCCAGCTCTGCGGCCGCGTTCGTGGTATGATCCCGGCAGCCTGCCGCGTTCTCTGTCCGGTCACAGCAGCCGTTCATAGATCTCTTTGTCCCTGTCTTTAAAAACATTGAATATAACCTCCATCTCCGTGCCTGTTTTCCTGCGGAATGCATCGACAGTTTCTATGGCGGTCTCTGCCGCCTTTTCATTGGGAAAATGGAACTCCCCGGTGGAAATACAGCAGAATGCGATACTCCTCAGCCCATAATTCGATGCCAGCTCCAGGCAGGATTGGTAGCAGGATGCCAGCAGCCCACAATCTTCTTCCGTTAAATCCCCGTACACAATAGGCCCGACTGTGTGGATCACATAACGGCACGGAAGATTGTACGCCTTTGTGATCTTTGCCCCTCCGGTATCCTCCGCACGCCCCTGCCGCCCCATAACCGCAGCACATTCCTGCCTGAGCTGTACCCCTGCTGCCGAGTGGATGGCATTGTCAATACAGCCGTGGCAGGGAATGAAACATCCCAGAAGCGCGCTGTTAGCTGCATTCACGACAGCGTCCACCTGCAAACGGGTGATATCCCCCTGCCACAGATAGATCCCATCCCGGACAGGCTCCAGATCCTCCGGGCGCACGATCCCTTTTTCTCTTGTTTCTTCATTCAGATAAGCATCCTGGATCTGTAAAAATTCTTCTGTGACCGGCTTCGGCGGACGGACGTTCATCAGAGAGCGCAGAAGACGCTTCTGCTCCGGTACGGATCCCGGCACCCGGATCCTGTTATATTCAGAATCTTCCTCCATCAGATATTTGATCAGCCACAAAAGCCTCTCCTGCTGTGTCATACCTATATCCTCCTGCCTCTTGAATTCCCGTCTCTTAAATCGGTCTGTTCCGTCACTCCTCTGCCACAAAATCACTCCCGCAGAAAACTCTCCGTCACCGCAAAAATCACTCCGCCACCACTGAAATCCTCTGCCGGATATGTTCTCCGTTTACCGCCTCATCCACCAGCGCAGCCGCATAATCCGCATAGCTGATCACGCTCTCGCCTCTGGAATTCAGAGTCAGCTCCTCTCCGCCCATAATGTATCTGCCGGTCCTGGCCCCATCCGCCTGGAAATCCCCGGCGGGGCTTATATAGGTCCATCTCACATCCTCCCTGGCGCGAAGCTCCTGCAGCGCTTTCCCCATATTGGACGCCAGCGGCTTAAACATATCCGGGAAATCTGCTCCGTCCATCACCTGAGCGGTGTGCACCTTGTTGACGTACAGGCTGCCCGCCCCTCCGACGACCAGCAGCCTGGTATCACTGCCGCTTAAGATATCACAGAGATGCTTTAAGGAACTGCTGTGCAGCGGCAGGGTTTCCGGTGTCCACGCGCCGAACGCGTCCACCACCACGTCGAAGCCTTCCAGATCGGAAGCCGTCAGATCAAAAAGATCTTTCTGGATCACCTTCTCTGCCAAAGACTGGTTTGCGCCGCGCACTACAGCCGTCACCTCCAGCCCTCTGTGAAGCGCCTCTTTCACAATAAGCTTCCCTGCTTTTCCATTTGCACAGACTACTGCTATTTTCATAAGAACTACCTCCTGAATTTTGTGTGATTTGTTTACACGGCTATTGTAAGCCCCGAAACAGAATATGTTAAGTACGCACAAAATTGTGGGATAGTTACTTTGAGGAAACGAATGGAGTAAAAACTTCAAACGCCACATATTCACGATCAAAATGATACCCCAGCTTCTCCGCCAGCGCAAGAGACCCTCTGTTCTGGGCGTCCCAGCTGGGATACAGCCCTCTCCCTAAACATTCTAAGATCAGCTTCGCGCCGCAGGCTGTTGCAAGCCCCTGTCTGCGGTATTCCTGTTGTGTGTCGATCTCAATCTCAATTCCGTTTTGATAGGAACTATAGGAGGATGCCCCCGCCACGGGAATACCATCTTTGAGAACTGCCACTCCGATCCCCAGATCACGGTACCTTCCATAATCCTCGTAATTAGACACCAGATCCCTGCTCCAGCCATGTTCCCTGCACCAGTCGTAGTATACTTCATCAATCAACTGAAGACGATACCCCTCCTCCAGGCTGTTCACCATTTTTGCAAGCTTTTCACGGTCAAAGATCCCTGGCTCTTTTTTCGTGGCATAACGCACTGTCTTTTTGGCCTTTTCTCCAAAAGCGGTCTGGAGCACTGACGCCCATGCCTCATTTTGAGGGATCATAAGGCGAAATTCACCGACGCCCTCCTTCGGCTCAAACAGTGCCAGTTCTTCTGACGGCTTCCCCGCAAAAAACCAGAAATCCCCCAATACCGCCACGGCAGATTCCGGCATTTTTAAGTCATCGGCATAGACCACGCCCATTACCTTTTGCAGACATGACCAGATCAGTGTCTCCTCCCATCCGGCAAAGAGCGGCTCTGCGCATTCTGTTTTCTCCAATTTATAAATCATATCTCGATCACCATTCCCGTATAGATCTGCTCGGCCCGTTCTCCCAGTTCTTCTTTCAAGATCTCAAATGCCTTTTTCCCTGTACAGTGGCCTGTGTAGATCTTCTCAATCCCCGTATCCCGAACCCCGGCTGCAAGGGCGCGCACCTGCGCCTCTGTGGACGCATAGAGATGAAAACCCCCAAACAGCGCGTAAATATGCTTGTCCGGATATGTTTTCGCAATCTCCCGGATAATATTGTCCGCTCCGCCATGAGAGCAGCTGTTGCATATGACAAGCCCTTTTTCCGTGTCAAATACCAGGCTCTGCTCATGAGCGAAACAGTCCGGCTGCCAGGCTCCGTCCTTTTTTATGTACATGCCAGCCTGTTTGCCAATCCGCGCCAGTCCCTGCGTCTTGTGGGGGATCAAAGTCACGCCCGGAAGCAGCTCATAGTCCCCTTCCACAAATACGATCCGGTCCTGATACGTTTCCAGAACCCCCCTGTGGATTCCAATATATTTGGAGAAGATCCATTTGCGGCTATAGCAGTTCTCCGCTGCCCCCTTCCGGAGATAAAAACTGGCTCTGTCATTGTGGGCAAAAAAATCACCCATCCCATCCGCATGGTCATAGTGAGCATGAGAAAGAACGCCGTATTCCACCTGTCCAATGTCACAGCCCATGGCCTCCGCATTGGATGAAAACTTGCCCGTAGCTCCCGCATCCAGCAGAATATGATGGTCCCCATATTCGATGAAGGCCGCAAGCCCCCATTCGGATTTCAGCTCATTCTTTTTGATATTGTCAACCAGGACTCTGATCTGCATATGTCTTCTCTCCCTATTCCTTTTCATCCAACATCTCAATTCTTACATCAAAATACTGTTCCTGGAACTGTACCTGCTTCCGGATCTCCTCCTTTGTGAAGTATGCGTGTTCCGGAACCACCACCCATTTATCCTCCACATCGTCCTTTCGCCGGATCACGGCAATCAGTTTTCCCGTAAACTCACTCACCGCTTCATGAATGCCCAGGATATAAGCATCTTGCTCCTCTCCATCCGGCGCCATGACACCCTCCACATATCCGTAATTGACCGGATAAAATAAATCCGGGTGCTTCGGATGGTATGTCCCCAGCGCCCGGTCCACTTTCACTGTCACAATATTATTGTCCATATTGCCACCAACCTTTCCGCCTGGATCTATTATAAACCTGACGGCGGAAAAGACGCAACAACATGTTTCACATTTAAAAACCGCCCCAGCCAGCAAACTCCTGCTGCCCGGGACGGCCTTCCCATCACTCTGATATCAATTAGTTATTAATCAGCTTATCGCTTTCATTGTTCCAGCTGTACAGCTTACGGATCTCCTCACCGATCTTCTCAGACGGATGCTCCTGAGCCAGCTTGCGCATCGCCTTGAAATGAACCTGACGGCCTGCCGGGGACATATCAACCAGGAACTCTTTTGCGAAGGTGCCGTCCTGGATGTCGGAAAGGATCTTCTTCATGGCCTTCTTGGTATCATCGGTAATGATCTTCGGTCCAGTCACATAATCGCCGTACTCAGCGGTGTTGGAGATGGAGTATCTCATGCCTGCAAAGCCGGACTGATAGATCAGGTCTACGATCAGCTTCATCTCGTGAATGCACTCGAAGTATGCATTTCTCGGATCATAGCCAGCTTCTACCAGGGTCTCAAAGCCTGCCTGCATCAATGCGCATACGCCGCCGCACAGAACTGCCTGCTCACCGAACAGATCGGTCTCGGTCTCGGTGCGGAAGGTGGTCTCCAGAACGCCTGCTCTCGCGCCGCCGATGGCCAGGGCATAAGCCAGAGCCATATCCAGCGCCTTGCCGGTCGCATCCTGCTCTACTGCTACCAGACACGGAACTCCCTTGCCCTCCTGGTACTCGGAACGAACGGTATGGCCCGGTCCCTTCGGAGCGATCATGGTCACATCCACGAACTTCGGCGGGTTGATACAGCCGAAATGGATATTGAAGCCATGTGCGAACATCAGCATGTTGCCTTCCTCCAAGTTCGGCTCGATGTCCTTCTTGTACATATCTGCCTGCAGCTCATCATTGATGAGGATCATGATGATATCTGCCTTCTTTGCCGCCTCAGCTGCGGTATAAACCTCAAATCCCTGCGCCTCTGCCTTTGCCCAGGACTTGCTGCCCTCGTAAAGGCCGATGATCACGTTGCATCCGGACTCTTTTGCGTTCAGTGCATGTGCATGTCCCTGGCTGCCGTAACCGATCACTGCAATGGTCTTACCCTCCAGTAAGGATAAATTACAATCTTCCTGATAATAAATCTTTGCCATGTTCTCTCCTCCTCAGAAATCTCTGAATCTCTTTTTGTGATTAAATTTATGCGTAAAAGGTCCGGCGCCGACGGCTCACTGTCCGCCTTTGGCATCTCCTTATCGCTAACCTATGTAACTCCGCTTGAACCCAATGCCGGCTTTTTAGTCCGCCCCTGCATCTGACCGCACCCGCAAAAGCTGCCGCTGTTATGGCAGGTAACGGATATCGTCGGAACCGCGGGAAAGTCCCGTAAGTCCGGTTCTCGCCAGCTCCAGGATCTCATAATCCTCCAGCAGATTGATCAGGGCATCTAACTTGGACTGGTCTCCAGTCAGCATGACTGTCAGGGAATCCTTCCCCACATCCACGATCGTAGCGCGGAAAATATCGGAAATAGCGCTGACTGCCTGCCGCTGGCTTGCATTGGCGCGCACCTTCACCATGATCAGCTCCCGATAAACGGAATGGCCCGGTTTCAACTCCTTAATGTCGCGGACGTCCTCCAGCTTGCGCAGCTGCTTTTCAATCTGCTCCAGGATATTCTGATCCCCATAGGAAACCACGGTCATCCTGGAATAACGCTCGTCCGCAGTCACGCCTACCGTCAGGCTGTCAATATTGTAGCCACGGCGGGAAAACAGCCCTGCAACACGGCTCAAAACGCCCGCAGTATTGTCCACCAACAACGATAACACGATTCTATCCATGCTTTTCACCCTCTCTTATCAAGTACGTTTAATCATAACAATCCTGGTACTATTTGTCAACTATATAAAAGGAATGTGTAGTATTCCTGTCGGTTATAGTCTGCTATCATCTCACCATATCCCTGGTGATCTCAGACAGAGAATGGGCGCCGCACATGGTCATGGTATCCTGAAGCTCCGCTCCCAGACGGCTGACCAGTTCCTCAACGCCTTCCCTTCCCCCGCCGTACACAGCAGTGACAAACGGGCGGGCGATCAAAACGCCGTCAGCCCCCAGCGCCAGAGCCTTAAAGATATCTACACCGCTGCGGATACCGCCATCCACCAGAATGATCATAGAACCTTTCACAGCCGCCGCAATCTCAGGCAGTACCTCAGCCGTGGATGGACACTGATCCAGCACACGTCCGCCATGGTTGGACACCACGATCGCGGAAGCCCCTGCTTCCTTTGCTTTCAGCGCGCCCTTCACTGTCATCACGCCTTTTACAATGAACGGAACACCGGCATCTCTTATGATCTCAGCCAGTTCCTCCACTGTCTTGCTTCCAGCAGGCGGAGTCATGTTTTTCAAAAACGGAAGACCGGCTGCATCCACATCCATGGCTGCCGCAAAAGCTCCGCAGCCGCGCACCAGCTCCATCTTTTCTTTCACGGTGTCCGCATTCCAGGGTTTCACAGTCGGTACACCGATACCGCCCGCACTGCCGATGGCTTCCGTAGCGGCCCGCATTACCTCCGGGTTGGTTCCGTCCCCCGTAAAAGAGGCAATCCCGGCTGCTGCACAGGCGCTCACCAGCACATCATTGTAAGAAGCATCATTATAACAGTCCCCATAATGCAGATTCACTGCTCCAACCGGGCCCGCAAAAAACGGATAGGCAAACTTCCTGCCAAACAGGCTGAGGGTGGTGTCCACCGGACGGTTCTCACAAAGGGTATCCATCTGCACCCGGATCTCCTTCCATTTATCATAGTTCCGGATGGCCGTATCTCCCACGCCCTTAGAACCCGGCCCCGGTATCTGGTTTCTGCAGACCCGCCCGTTGCAGACCTCACACCCCTTGCAGTATGCACCCAGACGGGTCCTCGCCTGGTCAAGTATCTCTTTCTGTGTCATGTTCATATCCTCCTGTATATTTTAATTTTATCTGACCTGTATTCTTATCCCAGGGCCACATCCAGTATCATCATCACCAGAAACCCCAGTGCAAATCCAAGGGTCCCCATGTTGGAATGCTCACCCTCCGCCGACTCCGGTATCAGCTCCTCAACCACCACATAAAGCATGGCACCGGCTGCAAATGCCAGAAGATACGGCAGGACCGGCACCACGATCTTCGCTAAAAGGATCGTAATCAGCGCGCCGATCGGTTCCACAATCCCGGACAGGGTACCCAGCACAAAGGCTTTCCCCCGGCTCTTTCCTGAGCTCCGCAGCGGCAGGGATATGATCGCCCCCTCCGGGAAGTTCTGGATCGCGATTCCGATCGCCAGTGCAAACGCCCCCGCAATGGATATGGGCGCATCCCCTGTCAGGATACCGGCAAATACCACGCCTACCGCCATCCCCTCGGGGATATTGTGCAGGGTCACCGCCAGGACCAGCATGGTCGTCTTCGCCAGATTGCTCTTCATACCCTCCGGCTCATCGCTCCCTATATGCAGATGCGGGATGATCTTATCCATCAAAAGCAGGAAGGCCATCCCCACCGACAGTCCCACTGCCGCCGGGATGAACGACAGTTTCCCCATATGCTCCGACATCTCCATGGCTGGGATCAAAAGCGACCACACCGATGCTGCCACCATAACCCCGGATGCAAAACCTAAAAGCGCCTTCTGGACCTCCGGTTTGATCTCATTTTTTACAAAAAACACACAGGCCGCTCCGAGAGTGGTTCCCAGAAACGGTATTAATATTCCGGCAATAATCTGAAACATCTCCTTGCTCAAAAGTTTTCACCTTCTTTCGTTCTATCATTACTATATGTCAAAATCACCAGTTGGTCATCTGAAATCCCTGTTCCTCCTTAAGAGGCATGTCCGATGTCTCCATGTCATCTATAGAAATATAGGGCTGGCGGTTCAGCGCCGACACCAGATCCCACACTGCAGCTTCCTCGCCCTGGGCTTCCAGCTCCACTCTTCCGTCCCAAAGGTTGCAGACGGTCCCCGTAAGCCCCAGGGACCGTGCCAGACGCACCGCCTGATAACGGAATCCCACGCCCTGGACCCTTCCTGAAAAATAAAAATGTTTTCTCACCTTCATGAAACTGTCCCCGCCTTTCTCACCTTTGCCGGATCTCCCACCACGCGTTTAAACAAAAGCGCAAAGGCCGCGGCGGACACCAGGGTGCCCACAAAATCCGAGACCGGCTCCGTGTAGAATACGCTGGTCACGCCGCCAAAGCGGGGGATCAGGAATACTCCTGCCAGAAATACGGCCTTCCTCCAGAGGGACAGGCTGATCGCCACGTGGGAAATACCCATTCCGGTAAATCCGTCCACAATGGTATACTGCACCGCCAGCGGGATCACCCCCAAGGTAAATACCCGGATGGCCCACACCGTCAGGCGGATATATTCTTCATTCCTTGTAAAGATCCTCACAAAAAACTCCGGCACAAGCTGCGCCGCGAGAAACATGACCGTGGTAAAAATAAGCCCCAGGCTGACGATACACTTTTCCGCCCGCCAGATCCGGTCCGGCCGCTTTGCGCCATAATTGTATCCCAGGATCGTCTGGGTGCCGCTGGTGATCCCACCAAGCGGCATGGTCACCATCAGCATAAAGCTCTGTACGATCGTGGCGCAGGTGAGAAGCGTATCCCCCTGCCCCGGCCCGCCCAGCTTCTGGATCGTGGCATTGAGTGAAATGATCAGCACACTGTCCAGGGAGATGATCACAAACGGCGTCATGCCAATCTGGAGCACCCGCTTCATGACCTGCCAGTCATAGCCTTTAAAGGTGATCCGGATCGGGATCCGGTCCCCAAATAAAAACAGGAGCACATAAGCGCAGGACAACAGCTGGGACAGCACCGTAGCCAGAGCCGCGCCGCGCACGCCCATGTGCAGCACAAAGATAAAAATAGGGTCCAGCACGATATTGGCCGCGGCCCCCAGGATCACCGACTTCATCCCTACCTTTGCATAACCCTGGCAGATGATAAACTGGTTCATCCCCGTACTCATCAGTGCAAACGCCGTGCCCAGCAGGTAAACCGTAAGGTATTGCACCGCATAGGGAAATGTGGATTCCCCCGCCCCAAACCACCACAAAAGCTTTTCCCGGAGCAGCAGGGAGCCTGCGGTTAAAACGACCGACAGCACCGACAGCATCAGGAAGCAGTTGGCAAGGATCTGTCTCGCCGCACGCTCATTCTTTTCCCCCAGACGGATACTCATGAGCGGGGCGCCGCCCACTCCCACCAGAAATGCAAAGGAGGACACCAGCGTTACGATCGGGCCGCACACACCCACTCCAGCCAGCGCCACCTCTCCGGTACCCTGGATGTTGCCAATGTACATCCGGTCCACGATACTGTAAAAGACACTGACAAACTGGGCCAGCATGGAGGGAATCGCAAGCCTCCACACCAGCCCTCGGATATCGTCCGTGTCCAGATTGTTCTCAAGCCTCATAGGAAAAATTCCGGTTCCTTTCTGTCCGAACAGACTTTTTTCAGTTTCTGGCGTACCGCCATCAAAAGCAGGGAGCTGACCTTTCTGGCCCCCCTGGGACAAACTCTGACACAGCGCATACAGGAAATGCAGCGCTCCTCGTCAGTCACCTTCGCATCCGTGCGGGAAATCGCCTGAACCGGGCATTTGCGGATACAGATCCCACAGCCATTGCAGGAGGAACCTACCCTGATCTTCATCGGTACGGTATGGTACGCTCTGTATGGACGGTTGCCCTTTACTGTGATGCCCGGCAGATAATGGCTGCCTGCCACCGTGGATAAAAGCCCGTCCACCTGCTTCCCAAAACCGCTTATCAGTTCCCGGTCCCGGTCATCCGGACGCCCGGCTGCAATGGTGCGCACAATATTGTGCTCCGTGACCACCGCTGCCGCCGCCGCTGGCACAAACCCCTGCTCTGTCATAATGTCCTTCAGCTCTATGAGCGCGTCCTCATAAGCCCGGTTGCCGTAAGTGACCACCAGGACCGCAGGCGTGTTATGCCCATGCAGTCTTTTGAGGCGCCGCACCGCCGTCTCAGGCACTCTGCCCCCATACACCGGCACGCCCACCAGCACCGCTTCATTCTCCGTAAAACCATAATCCGGCCGGGTCTTCACCGCATCGGTCAGATCAAGGCTCTCCCTGTTTCCATGTATCTGCTCTGCGATCAGCTCCACCACATGCCTGGTGCTCTCGGTGGGGCTGAAATAAATACTCGTGACCTGCTTTAAATTCATAGACTTATCCTCCTGGTAATCCGCTTCCCGGTCAGTAATGCCCCGCCTCATGCTCTTCATTGAGCCAGGCCACCGCCTCCCAGATCCCATCCGTAGTAAATGGAAACTCCCGGCTGTGCTTTTTCTCCTCCGGGGTCACCTCAAAATTGAACGGTTCCGGCCAGATGACAGCCAGCAGGACCGTCTCTGTCTTCGCGGGCGTTTCCTCCGTGGCTTCTTCCACTGTTTTCTCCAATTTCTGAAGCTGGTAGCGCATCCCCTGATAGCTTCCGGTAAAACGGCTCTTCTTTAAAAATGGTATGGAAATATCGCCATGTAAATCAATCATAATTTGTTCTACCCCGTATGTCAAGTTTCTCCCTCTAATATAAGTTTTTTGACGGGATTTGTCTATGGATTTTTGTGTAAAACCAGTTTGAATTTTTTTGCCTGGATCATTTGGCATCAAATTATCTGGGTAGAGGTCCAGACGGCAGATTATCACAGAGTTTATTGAGCAGACGGTTTAACTGTATTCTTTCATCCGGCTCAAGGCAGGATTCCGCCGTCTGGTTCCAGTTCCTGGGCACATCGCGGATGACCGCCATCTGCTCCTGGCCTTTTTCCGTTAGATACAGGCAGTAACTTCTGCCGTCCCCCTCCCGCTGCGCCTTCCTAATATACCCCAGATCACAGAGCTTTGTCACAGCCCGCGTCACATAGGCCTTGTCCGCGCCCAGGCTGTCCCGCAGGTTCACCAGGGAACAGCCCGGAAAATGACAGACATAGAGCAGATAGAGGTACAGCCCGTTGGTCAGCCCATAAGGCTCCAGCTGTTTCTCGCTGTACTGTTTAAAGCTGCGGTTCAGGATTCCGATACAGCGCGCGGTGCTGGCCGGTTCCTGTTTCAATGTCTCCTGCCCCAATGTCTCTTGCCTCATTGTCTCCTTCTTTCCCATATTTTCTCTCCCCCATCTCATCCTAACGGCAGGATTTCCGTCACTGTAAATACAGTCCCTGCCTTCACAGCCGGATCTGATTCCGCCAGTTTTTCGAGAATTTCCTCATCCTGTTCCAGCTCCAGCCACAGCCTTGCGCCTATATTGCGCTCCTCCTTGGACTCTGCGTCCGGGTTGTAGATATAATAGCCTGCCATAGCGTTCCCTGTCCTCCTGGCATTGGACTTACTCACATTGTCCGCCCAGGTGAAATAAATGTGGTCCTCCCCCGCCGTACCGGGCACCGCCACGATCAGGTTTGGAGTCCCGTCCTCATTGACTGTGGCAATGGTACAGCCGCCCTTTCTCGCTTCTATAGCCGCCCAAAGCTGCTCCCTGTCCAGGGAAGAATCCTTATAAAACACCTGGGAAGCGGAGGAGACTGCGTCTACCGGTTTTTCAGCAGATGCTTCCTGTGCCGCTGTATCCTTCACACCGCAGCCTGCCATCAACAGTATGCCGGCTGTCACAACTACCGCCGTCATTATTTTTCTTCTTCTGTTTTTCATCTCTTCCTCCTTCTGGATCCGTCCTTCGTTCCCGATCCCCACCCTGTCTTATGAATGCCTGTGCAAAATACATCCGATGGGCCGGCCGCCCCGCAGGGCGCCCATGCACAATTGATTGCAGTACCGGCAGTAAAGGATTTCATCTGTTATGCCCTGTTCCACTTTTTCCGGCCATCGTGCATCTGCGATCAGCTGGCGTGACATACCCACCAAATCAATGCCGTCCTCCAGGACAGCCCGCACGGTTTTCGGGGCCTGAAGCTTCCCGACTGCGCAGACCGGACGGTCTGTATACTGTTTCACAAGCTTTGCCAGCCCTGCGAAACATCCTTCGCCGGGCAGAAGCCGGTGGTTCCTGCGGGGGATCGTATTCTCCACGTCCGTGTGATTGGCGAGAGTGACATGATAGCTGTCCACACCGCATGCATCCAGCTCCCGCACAAACTCCGGGACCTCCGTCTCAGAGATACCTCCGCGCCCCAGATGTTCTTTCTCCATGCGGATCGTCAGCTTATAGTCCACCGGCAGCTCCGGCTCCTTCTCCCGCACGGCACGGACAATCCGACGGGGCAGTTCCACATGGTTTCCAAACAGATCCGCCCTGTGGTTGAACAATGGAGAGGTGAAGCTCCCCACCAGCCTGTCCCCGTGAATCTGTACCATGTCAAAGCCTGCCCTTCCAGCCCGCTCTGCCGCCGCTGCAAACGCCTGGATGATACGCTCCACTTCCTCCGCCGTAAGCCTGTCACAGTACTCCATGGTATTTTCTGCCAGCAGTTTTCTGATCTCATCCGGCGAAGGCCCTTCTTCTCCCCGCGCCTTCAGATAAAGCCCACGGATATAGACCGGATCATATTCCGGATGGAACAGCTGGGCGCTGACCTTACAGCCGTATTGATGACACAGGTCTGCGATCCGCTTAAACCCATCCAGATATTCCTCCGAGTCCAGCCCCGGCGCTCCCATCATAGACGGCGCCACCGACAGATCAGCTATCACGATCAGCCCGGCTCCTCCTGCCGCGATCTCCTCATATGCTTCCGGACCTGACGGCCCCATGGAGGTCGGCGCGAAAACAATCCGGTTTTTTAAACGCACATTTCCTATCTGCAGCGGGGTAAACAGTTTTTCCATATCATCATCCTCTCCAGCTGATCCAAATTTCAGACCTGTGATCCTTTCGTTTTAGTAAGTTGACTTTATCAACTATATGGCAGTATAGCATATTTAGTTGATAATATCAATTATTTTCAAAGGACGTATTTATACACATCTTTAAAGAGGATTTTTACTTCTTATTTTTTAAATAGCAACGATAGGCCTCCCCCGTAAATCTTGACGCGCCATCCCCATAGAGCTTATCAATAGCCGCAATGAGTGTGTCATTATGGAGGTATCCGTCAATCATCACATCCCAGTAATTTTCCCCCATATCCATATTCATACTGGTTTCCTCCCCCAGCTCCATAAGCCTTCTGATAATATCCTGCACCTCATCTGAGGCCGGGTCTCTTTTAATGTCCTTATACAATTCATCCTGGAGCTGTTTATTCTTTTCTACATATCCCTTTTCTTTTATTTCCTGCATATGCTCCATATGTTCCGAAAAATGAGCCAGATTATCCTTCATTGCTGCCGTATACTTTTCGACGCTTCCATAATACCTGACCGCAGACTTGGCGATCTCCTCCTCATGATCTCTGGCTCTCTGGATAAATTCATCAAATGCCTCCATGCTACCCCAGTATTTCCTGACAGCCTCCGCTTCCTCAGACCGAAACTTCTCCAACGTCTCAATATATTCGCTGAGATCAAACTCCTTGAAACTCATGTGTGTTTCCCCCTTTTCCAATTTTTCTAAAAGCGACAGCAGCCGGTTCAGCCGGTCCCGCTTTAATTCCAGCAAGGTTCTCTGCTTCTTAAACGCCTCCACCCTGTCAAATCCAGGATCCTCCATGATCATCCTGATGTCCTTGAGAGAAAAATCCAGCTCCTTAAAAAACAGGATCTGCTGAAGGACCTCCAGCGCCGGATCATCATACAGCCTGTATCCTGCCTCCGTAACCTGCGTGGGCTTAAACAGGCCGATCTCATCATAATACTGCAGTGTCCTGACACTGATCCCGGTCAGGTCCGCAACCTCTTTTACGGTCCTCATATATATAATCTCCTTCCTGTGTGCTGTTTTTCTGTAACTGATTCCATATTACTCTATCACGCTGCGTAAGGGTCAAGGACTATTTCTTACAATTTATGAAAAATTTGTGTATATTTCCGCTTGACCCTTGAACGGTTCCAACCTTTATAATATAATAACTATATTTCATCTACTACTATAGAAATGAGGAGAATGCACTATGAGATTGAATAAAAGAACAAGAAGCATATTATTATCCGGGATGATCGGAGTGATGACCATTTCCACCGCTTTCCCGGCATTGGCCGCTACCGGATGGACCACCGTGGGAGACAAGACGTACTACTACTATGACAACGGACAGATGGCGACCGGACTTCTGGCGCTGAACGATACATATTATTACTTCCTGGACGACGGCTCCATGGTAAAGGGCTGGCTGAAGCTGGACAACGACTACTATTACATGCAGAACGACGGTAGCTTAAGCACCGGCTGGGTCAACATCGGCAGCGACTGGTACTACATGCGTCCGGATTCCGGCAAATGTGTGCTGAATGAGGCCAAAGAGATCGACGGCTCCTGGTATTTCTTAAAGAGCGATGGCAAGCGCTTGAGCGGCTGGCTGAAGAAGGATGGCGGCTTCCGCTATATGAATCCGGAAGACAATGGCCGTATGCTTGTGAACACCTCCAAAGTCATCGACGGCGTTACTTATGCCTTTGGTCCGGACGGCGTATGCACCACCGGTGTCCAGGTAGCCAACTACTATGACGCAGACGCTGTTGCCGAGCAGATGAACAATGCCAACAACACCGACAATACCACCAAAACCGAGACTGACGAATATGGCAAAAACAATGTGATCGTTGCCGGTGACCGCCGGTAAACAGCTCTCCACATCCCCCATATAACAATAAGATCAGCCACACAAATGCGACTAACGCAGCTGTGTGGCTGATCCTTTATCTGTCTCTCAATCTACTGTCCTAAGCTTCCTGTGTTACTGCCTACGGTCTCTGGCCCGGCGGCTGATCTGACTGCTCCGCCAGGATATTGGATATCTTCTGTATCATCTCGTCTTCCTTCAGCCGGAATTTGATCTCCACCCGGCGGGACGCTTCCATGTCCACATCCAGGGACGGATTCAAATAGATCGGATTGCTGAAGGATCTGCCGTTGACTGTCATCAGCTTCTGGAGCTGGGCGATCTTATCTCCGCTCAGCCCATTCTCCGGATCCATGCAGAACTGCGCCACGGCGCTGGCCCGCTCATAGGAGAGTACCATATTGCTCTGGTAGCTTCCGATGGTGTCCGTATGCCCTTCTATGATGATCTCCGCCACATAATTCCGGTAGCTGTCCTGCAGGAGCACGCCCAGATACATGGGGATGATCCCTTTTAAGGTATTCTTGCTGCTGTCTGTCAGCGTTGAGCTGTTGTACTCAAACAGCACGTCCGAGGAAAAGGTGATGGAACCAGTCTGTGGATCCACCTTCATGCTGGAATTGTTGAACTTGGCCTGAAGCTCCCCGATGATATCTGTCCGTATCCCCACAATATCCTGCAGCTCGCTTTTGGTGGCTGCAAGCTCTTCCCTGGCACTGTCGATCTCCGCATAGGCGGCGTCCAGCTCCTCCTGGGTCATAGCCGCTTTGTTGGACTCCTCCTTAAGCTTCTGCAAAGATGCCGCCAGATCCTTGTTGGACTTCTCGATCTCCAGCCGGTAGTTCTCCAGATTTATCCGGGCCTGTTCCAGATTCTCCTGAGCCACATTGAGATCCTGCTCGGTCCGCTCCAGGTCCGTCGTCTTTTGTCTGTAGATGGCAAGCGTGATGGCTATGATCAGGATAAAGATCAAAAGCAGCGCAGCCATCATATCCGAGTAGGACTGCCAAAAGCTGTGTTCCGTAAACGCTGCCCGTTCTCTCTGTTTATTCTTCATACTGTACCTCTCTTCCGCAAAATGCTCACGCTTACCTTCGCTCCAGCGACTTCATCTGCTGAAAGGTATACAGTTGGCTTCCGATCTCCTGATCCAGATTCCTGCAGGTGTCAGCCAGGATCTTCCGCTGCGTCTCCAGTTCCCTGGCAAACTCGTCCTGCCTGGAACTGATCTGCCCAAACGCATCCAGGATCGCCCGGTTGGCCGCCAGAAGTTCCCTGGCTGTCATCTCCATCTCACGGCAGTTCTCCGCGCCGGTCTGCTGGGACTCTGCCACGCTGTTCAAGGTCCAGCCCAGCTTCTCAAAATCAGCGCCCATGGTTTTCGTCAGTTCTTCCGTAAACTGTCTCACCATCTGCTCCACGCCCTGGGTATGCTCTGCCGCCCTGCCCTTCAAAAGCTCCACCACAGACTTCATGGCATTTGCCATGTTGGCCTGGTAGACCAGCATAACGGCGCTGTTCTCATCGGTGGTGGACACCTGCGGCATCACACATTCCCGGAATACCATCTGGAAATGGGACAACTTCTCATAGGCATCCGCCATGACCGCCCGGTAGGCCACATTGAAGATCAGAGAAAAGAAGATGCCGTACACTGAGGTATGGAACGCCACCTTCATGCCCTCCAAAAGAGGCCCCACATTGTCTGAGATCGTATAGATATCGTTCCCATTAAAGGAGTTTAATCCCAGGGAAAGGCCGATAAAGGTACCGAGGATACCAAGACCTGTCAGTGTCCCGGCAATGCTCCCGTTAAAATGGGTCATCCCAATCTCGTCCAGCAGGTCCTCATTTATGTACTCGTCCAGGTCGCAGGTGTTGGTCATGCGGTGCCCCTTCTCATATCCCTTCAGGCGGGTCCTGTACCTGTCAAAGGCCTCCTCCAGAAGTGGATTGTCAAACACCTTCTTCCTGTCGCGGTACTCCTCCCACAGGCAGCCGCCTTTGATGGAATACTCCTTCTGCATCAGTTCTCCGGCCTTTGCCAGCACGTCGGTGCAGGAATTCAGCCTTCCGAAGCTGATAAAGGATATCACAAACAGAACGCCGATGATCAGCAGGAATACCACATTGATCAGCACATTGCTCCAGGACAGCACCTTCCCCGTAAACACTCCGTTGATATACAGAATAAATCCTACCATAACAAAATACAGTCCAAAAAGAACATAATACAGCTTATTTTTCATCACCCACTCCATTTCTGCGCACTCTGCGGCTTTGGAAACGACTGCCTGCACCGCGCCTCATTTCTACATTTTCTGTCATAGTATTACACTATCACAAAATGCCGTCTATCACAATATGGTTGGGAAATCTTAAGCAAAATGTAATGAGCTGATTTACGTCCGATAGCGCTGTTGGGACAGACCTGCAAGATACCTCCCGGCTGCGGCGCCCGCCTCTGCCCCAATCAGATTATAGCCCTCCTGCTTATAGTGGTAAAGATCCTTCATAAGCCCCATCTCCCTCAAGTTTTTAAACCCACGGGACACCATCACCACCTGCGAAATCTCCTCCGCCAGTTCTTCCTGGGCTTCCTGCACAGGCTCATAGAGCTGTGGTTCATCCCTCTGGTCTCCGATCCGAATCAAAAAAATCTGCTGAACCCCAAACTCAAGCCAGGACCGGAAAAACAACGCTGTGTTCTTTTTATATTCCGCCGCCGTCATTTCCTGGTCCCCATCCGTACATCCCTGACACCATGCCATACTCACTGACCGTACAGGATATCCATTCCCTGAAAGCCAGCTTTCAGCTCTCTCACAGCGTTCAGCCGCATCCAGCCAGAAAGGTGTCCCCGGCATCCACTGCAGGATACTGGAGCCGCCCTTTGAGCAGGACACTCCAACCACCGGCACACGCGTTTTCTTATAACATGCATTGATAAAAGAAGACACCATGGAGCCGGTCTTCATCCCCGGTTCCCATACGCCTGCCGGGTTATTTTCCTCAGCTCCGAACGGTTCCGACACCGGCATAAGCCGGTCCGGTGCACTGACCGCCCGGTACTCATACCCGACGCCCTCTTTCACAGGCGGCGCAAGCGAAAGATCGTCCCCCCTCCCTGCCATATTGCTCTGGCCCATAAAAAGGATCAGGTCCACCATTTTCATTCCTTCTTACCTCCACTGTCTAATGATACGTTTAAACTATACCATATGGGACATCAAAAAAACAACCCTGTGCGGAGCAGATGGATCATGGCTGCTGTTACAATTCATTTAACCTATACCAGGACTCACAGCTTTGCCAGCTCCCGGTAACTGTCCCTGAGCGCCAGATACAGCCCGTCATACAGGCGGTGATATGCTTCATACCGCTCTGCATCTCCGGACGGGACGGTGCTCTCTGCCGCCGTGACCAGCCGCTCGCAGGCCGCCGGCACGGATTCGTATATCCCGCAGCCGACTCCGGCCAGGATCGCAACGCCCAGAGCCGGCCCTTCGGTCTGTTCCACGGTCTTCACTCCGCAGCGGTACAGATCCGCCAGCATCTGCCTCCAGACAGGGCTTCTGCCTCCCCCTCCGCAGGCCATCATCTCGTCCACCTGGATTCCCATCTCCTTCAGGATCTCATTGCAGTCGCAGAGCGAATAGGAGACGCCCTCCATCACGGCGCGCAGCAGATGTGCTTTGGTATGGATCGCGGACAAGCCGAAAAAGACGCCCCGGCAGTCCGGATCCAGGTGCGGAGTCCGCTCTCCCATCAGATAAGGCAGATAGACCAGCCGGTCGCTTCCCGCAGGAACCTCTGCGATATCCCGGTTGATGAGATCGTAAACGTCCACTCCCAGGCCCCTGGCCTGTTCCGTATAATCCTCACAGAAATTGTCCTTAAACCACTTTAAGGACAGGCCCGCCGCCTGAGTCACTCCCATCACATGAAAGGCTCCCGGAACAGCACAGCAGCAGGTGTGGACACGTCCCTTCGGGTCGATCGTCACCCGGTCGCTGTGGGCAAACACTACCCCGGAGGTCCCGATGGTGGTAAACGCCGTCCCGTCCTTCACTACACCGGTACCCACCGCCGCAGCCGCGTTGTCCCCGGCTCCGCCGACCACCTTTGTGGCTTCCGACAGGCCAGTCTTTTCCGCAATCTCTGGAAGAACCGTACCGGTGACCTCGCAGGATTCATAAACCCGGCCCAAGAGAGCCGGATCGATCTCCAGCCTCTCAAGCACCTCCTGGGACCAGCGCCGGTTCGGGACATCCAGAAGCTGCATTCCGCTGGCGTCAGACACCTCCGTCGCAAAGTCTCCAGTCAGAATATAGCGGATATAGTCCTTGGGCAGAAGGATATGCCGGCACCGCCCATAGCATTCCGGCTCATTTTTCTTCACCCACAGGATCTTTGCCGCCGTCCATCCCGTCAGGGGCGGGTTGGCTGTGATCTCGATCCAGCGCTCTTTTGGCAGGATGCGCAGCATATCCTCCACCTCCCGCCCGGTTCTCTGGTCGCACCAGATGATGGACGGGCGGATAACCTCTCCCGCTTCATCCAGCATCACAAGACCGTGCATCTGACCGGAGATCCCGATCCCCTTGATCTCCTCCGCCGGGACCGCCGCCTCCTCCACCACCCGCTTTAAGGTGGCAAGGACCGCGTCCCGCCAGTCCTCCGGCCGCTGCTCCGCCCAGCCGTTGTGCGGCTGATACAGGGGGTATTCCTGTGAGGCCGAAGCTGTAACATGCCCTTCCTCGTCAAAGAGGACCGTCTTGGTCGCAGACGTCCCCACATCAATTCCAATAAGATATCTCATCCTGCCACTCCTTTTATTTCGCTATAAACGATTTTCTCTTGCTCACCACGTCAAAGATAACCGCCGCCAGAAGAACGCCGCACTTTACCATCTTCTGCAGGTTCTGATCCACGCCCATGATGCTCATGCCCAGGTTCAGTACGCCAGGAAATACACCCGGTTGGTATTGATTCCGGACAGCTTTGCAGGGTACCTCTTCGCCCGTTTCTGCTTTCTCCCATACATTACCACAAAAATATAAACCAGACAAGCCAGCATCCCTGCCAGGCTCCCACCAGCGCCCCGCTCTCTATCATCATCTTACCGCCGATGGTTCCCGCAAAGTAGACGACGGAACCGACGGAAAGGTCGATGTTGCCTGTTTACCTGCAATGATGGTATCCATCCGGTTCTGAAACTTTTCAAAATCCCAGTTTACCGCTGTCGATGTATGGCTGAAGAACGTCCATGGCTCCGCCGAAGAAGAAATATCAGAAATGAAAAGCTGTGTAAATGTATAAGTAAAACAGCAGCAAGCGCCCAGTTTCTGAGCACCTGCTGCCATACAATTCTATTCTCATAGTTTATCCATGCTGGCACAATCTGGTATTACTTAGCTGGCGCCTCATCAATCGCCTTCCCAATATCATGTCTCATATACTTATTCTCAAACTGCACCCACTCCGTCGCCTGATAAGCATTGGCGCGGGCCTCCTTCAAATCCTTCCCGGTTGCGGTCACGCCCAGCACCCGGCCTCCGTTTGTCACGATATCCCCGTCGGAATCGAATCTGCTCCCGGCGTGGAACACATAGTAGCCGTCTTTGTCCTCAAATGCCTCGAGACCATTTATCTTAAAGCCCTTCTTGTAGTGTTCCGGGTAACCGTCCGACGCCAGCACCACGCACACTGCAGCGTTATCCTCAAACTCCAGCGCTACCTGGTCAAGGGTTCCGTCAATGCAGGCCTCGAATACGTCCACAATATCATTCTTCATCCGCGGCAGGACCACCTGGGTCTCCGGGTCCCCGAACCGGGCGTTGTACTCCAGCACGCGCGGTCCCTTTGCAGTCAGCATCAGTCCAAAGAAGATGATCCCCTTAAACGCGCGGCCCTCCGCAGCCATGGCATCCACCGTCGCCTGGTAGATGTGCTCACGGCAGAACGCATCCACTTCCTCCGTATAGAACGGGCTGGGTGAAAAGGTTCCCATGCCGCCGGTATTAAGGCCCTGGTCGCCGTCCTTCGCGCGCTTGTGATCCTGGGCAGAAGTCATGATCTTGATGGTCTTCCCGTCCACAAAGGACAGCACGGACACTTCGCGTCCGGTCATAAATTCCTCAACCACGATCCGGTCTCCCGCAGTGCCGAACTGCTTGTCCAGCATCAGGGTCTTTACGCCCTCTTTTGCCTCTTCCCGGGTATTGCAGATCAACACCCCTTTCCCAAGAGCCAGGCCGTCCGCTTTCAATACGATCGGCATCTCCGCCGTCTCCAGATAGGCAAGCGCCGCATCCGCAGAGTCAAAGGTCTCATATGCCGCCGTGGGGATATTGTATTTCTTCATCAGATCCTTGGAAAATGCCTTGGAGCCCTCCAGGATCGCGGCTGCCTTCCTGGGGCCAAACACCCGCAGTCCGGCCGCCTCCAGCGCATCCACGGCTCCCGCCGCCAGCGGGTCATCTGGTCCTACAATGACCAGATCGATCCCCTGCGCTTTGGCAAACTCCGCCTGCTTGTCAAAATCCATCACCCCGATCTCCACACACTCCGCCACACCGGCAATCCCGGCATTCCCAGGAGCGCAGTAAAGCTTCTCCACCTTCGGGCTCTGGGCCGCCTTCCACGCGATCGCATGTTCTCTTCCTCCGCCGCCGATTATCAGTACTTTCATCCGTTTATCCTCCTTCACCTGACTTCATTGTCCTCACTGCTGTCCCGCTTCTTTATACAGACCACAACAGACCGGGTTCTCACCGGTCTGTCGTATTGCTTATATGGTTACTTTTCCATTGGCGATCATGTCGATGGCCTGGGGCAGGATCACCCACTCCGCCTGTTCCATAACCCTGCGCTGGCAGAACCTCCGGCGTATCGCCGTCCTTCACCTCCACCGCTTTTTGAAGGATAATGGGACCGGTATCCATCCCGCCGTCCACGAAATGCACCGTCGCGCCGGTGATCTTGACGCCGCGGGCCAGGGCCGCCTCATGCACCTTCAGCCCGTAATATCCCACGCCGCAGAAGGATGGGATCAGGGACGGATGGATATTGATGATACGGTTCTCATACCGGGCGATCATCTGCTCCGGGATCTTTACCAGGAATCCCGCCAGCACGATCAGATCCAGGGCCCGCTCATCCACAGCAGCCACCAGGGCCTCATTAAAGGCATCCCGGGTCTCAAAGCTCTTCGGAGACAGGCACAGTCCCTCGATCCCATGCTGCTTCGCCCGCTCCAGGGCATAGGCGCCGGGATTGTTGCTGATCACCACTTCAATCCTGGCATTGGTGACCGTTCCGGCATCTATGGCATCTAAAATCGCCTGAAGGTTGGTGCCCCCGCCGGACACCATCACACCGATCCTCAGCATAAAGTAACTCCTTTTTCTCCCGCCTCAATGGAGCCGACCACATACGGGGTATCCCCTGCCGACTTGATGGCTTCCATGGTCTTCTCCACATCAGCCGGATCCACCGCCACGATCATGCCAAGGCCCATGTTGTAGGTATTGTACATCATCTCCTCGGCAACGTCGCCTTTTTCCGCCAGCATCTTAAAGATGGCCGGGACCTCATAGCTGTCTTTTTTAACCACTGCCCGGGTTCCGTCCTTTAACATCCGCGGGATATTCTCATAGAAGCCGCCGCCGGTGATATGGCTGCACGCCTTCACCTTCACTCCTGCATTCCGGATCGCCTTCAATGCCTTTACATAGATTCTCGTGGGAGCCAGAAGCGCCTCGCCCAGGGTCGCCCCCAACTGATCATAATAAGTGTCCAGGCCTTCTTTCGTCAGCTCTTTTTCAAATACCTTGCGGACCAGGGAGAATCCGTTGGAGTGAACGCCGGTGGAAGCCATGCCGATCAGCACGTCCCCTGCCGTCAGATCCGCGCCGGTGATCATATCCTTCTTATCACATACGCCAACTGCAAATCCAGCCAGGTCGTAATCCTCCTCCGGCATCAGTCCCGGATGCTCCGCGGTCTCACCGCCGATCAGCGCAGCCTCAGACTGGATGCAGCCCTCGGCAACCCCCTTGACGATATCCGCGATCTTTTCCGGTACATTCTTCCCGCAGGCGATGTAGTCCAGGAAAAATAACGGCTCTCCGCCTGCGCAGGCGATATCGTTCACACACATGGCTACCGCGTCAATACCGATCGTGTCATGCTTGTCCATGATGATCGCCAGCTTTACCTTGGTCCCACAGCCGTCAGTGCCGGATAAAAGGACCGGTTCCTCCATCTCTTTGATCTTCGACAGAGAAAAGGCTCCTGAAAATCCGCCCAGACCTCCCAGCACTTCTTCACGCATGGTCTTTTTTACATGCTCTTTCATCAGCTCTACAGACTTATATCCCGCCTCAATATCGACTCCGGCTTTCTTGTAATCCATGATTTATCCTCCACTTTGTTCACTTATGACAACCGCGGCTCCCCGCGTTCCATGATCTGCTGTCCGTCTCTTAACCTGACGCCGGATCTTACTTCATCTGTGCCAGATACTCTTTATATCCAATGTTCTCAAGCTTCTCCGCCTTCTTCACCACGTCGCCCTTTAAAGACTCCCCGTAGGCTTTTACTTTCTCAAGCAGCGCATCATCGGAAGCAGCCAGGATCTTCGCCGCCAGGATTCCCGCATTGGCGCCGCCGTTGATCGCAACCGTGGCAACCGGAATGCCGGACGGCATCTGCACGATGGAGTACAGAGAGTCCACACCGCCCAAATCGGAAGTCTTCATGGGGATTCCTACCACCGGCATCGGGAAGATCGCCGCACACATGCCCGGAAGATGGGCTGCCTTGCCCGCACCTGCAATGATGACCTTGATCCCCTTTCCTTCTGCCGCTTTTGCCCACTCAAAGAAAATATCAGGCTCCCGGTGCGCAGAGATGATCGTCATCTCATATTCGATCCCGAACTTGTCCAGGATCTCCGCTGCCTTTGCCATAACCGGCATATCTGAGTCGCTTCCCATTACAATTCCTACTTTTGCCATTGTTCGCTCTCCTTTATCTTTTTATTAGATTTTCTAATAAGTAATTCTTATAAATAATCAGTTACTTATTAGTATGATACTAGATTTTGCTGGCGCCGTCAATATTTTTATTACGTCTGCCTCTCTTATAAAAGGAAAATATGTTCCAATATTTCACAGCGTCATGGATCTCCAGCTTTTACATGTTAAATACTGGAGCGGTTTGATATTTCTGATAGCCCCATTGTACCAAAAACAGTGAGAAATAGCCATAGCTCAGATCACGTTTGTAAAGAAACAAACAATTTAACAAAAAAATCCCCACTGAAACCAATACCACTACGGCATTCGTTTCAGTGAGGATGATTCCTTTTACACGATAAGTGCTTTTCCGGTCTGGTAGTACTGTTCCATCTCTTCCTCCGGCACCATGCTGCCACCAGTAGCCCAGACAAGCTGGATACTGTTGTGCACCGCCTTCTCAAGCCCTTCTTTTTTTAAATACTCCCGAAAAGCCGGATGCCGCTCCAGAAGCACAGGCCCGTACATCCCCGCCAGGGCGCTGGGTTCCAGATAGATCCCTTCGCTGTCCGCCAACTGGGCCAGCATCCGGTACATCCGCTCATCCATCAGGGAATAACAGCCGCTCATAAACGGCCGCATCAACTGCCCCACAAACCCGGACGCCCGCCCTACTGCCAGGCCATCCGCTACAGTCAGGTTATCGATCCCAAAGTCCTGGACACTCACCCTGTGATTCTCACCAGTTGCCATCCCCAGCATCATACAGCAGGAATGGGTCGGCTCTGCAAAAAAGCAGTGCGCCGCATCCTTAAAGATCATTTTGATCCCAAAAGCCACTCCGCCCGGACCTCCGCCCACGCCGCAGGGCAGATATACAAACAGCGGGTGATCCTGATCCACCTGGATATACTGCTCCTCAAACTGCTTCTTAAGCCGCAGGGCCGCCACGGAATACCCCAAAAACAGGGTCTTTGAATTCTCATCGTCCACAAAATGGCAGTACGGATCCTTCTCCGCCAGCCTGCGCCCTTCGGTAACCGCAACGCTGTAGTCCGACTCATATTCCATGACTGTCACGCCCTTGCTGCGGAGCATATCCTTCTTCCACTGGCGCGCATCAGCAGACATATGTACGGTCACGCGGAAGCCCAACTTCGCGCTCATGATCCCGATGGACAGACCCAGGTTTCCGGTAGAACCGACTCCTACGGAATATCTGGAAAAAAGCTCCTTAAACTCCGGGCTGTCGAACACACGGTAATCATCCCCTTCATGCAAAAGCCCGTGCTCCAGGGCGATATCCTCCGCCGTCTTTAATATCTCATAAATACCTCCCCGCGCCTTGATGGAACCGGAGATCGGCAGATGGCTGTCCAGCTTGGCCCAGAGTCTTCCGGGCAGCGCTGTCTCCTCCTGCGCTTCCAGCGCTTCCTTCATCCGCGGGATCTCTTTCACAGGTGATTCCAGGATTCCTCCAAAAGCAGCCGTCTCCGGAAATACAGCCTTAAAATACGGGGCAAACCGCTCCAGCCTGCTGCTGGCATCCAAAATATCCTCCATGGTCAGTTCGCACCCCGCTGCGGCATCTTTAAAGCAGCATTTATCCGGATTCCTCCAGCCCGTTTCCCTCAGCGCACGGATGTCCTTTACGACCGGAACTGCCGCTTCCCATTCCTCCCATGTTTTCCCAAGCACTGTCTTCTCTGTAACCATCTTGTTTCTTCCTTTTCTCTACAATTATTTTATAGCGCTGCTGTTTAGTACATTCCAGGCAGGGCTCCGGAAAAGATATTGAGCAGCAGCACCACTGCAAAGCCGGTGAGGCTGGCAAGGGTGGTCGGATATGTGGTCGCGACAAACGCCTCCTTTACCGTCAGGTTACTGTACCTGGCCGGCATCCAGAACGCGGCGTCCGTCGGAAGGGTGAGGCCTACCGTGCCCACACAGATCGCAAGACCTACGATGACCGGCGACATCCCCATCGCCACCGCCGACGGACCCACGATCGACACAGTGGTCAGCATCGCAACCGTAGCGGAGCCGACTGCCGCACGGATGATCATAGCCAGCACAAATGCCAGCAGAATGACCGGGATGTTCATCCTGGACAGCAGATCTACCAGAGCATCCCCCAATCCGCTCTTTTGCAGGATCGTTCCAAAACAGTTGCCGCAGCCGATTACCATCAGAATGTTGCCCATGGAATCCGACGTCTTGTCGATATAGTTCCACAGCGTCGGGCTGACCACCGGCACCAGGTATTTGCGGAGCACAAAGCCAGACACGATCATGGCGATGAACAGGGCCACATTATTATTGCCCAGAAAAGCAAATACCATATTGACCACATTGTCCGCCGGAAGCAGTACGCTGCAGATCGAATTGATGACGATCAGCACGATCGGAAGGGCGATCAGGGCAAGGGTTAAGCCTGCAGATGGTTTTTCCGGGTCCGCCTTTAAAAGCTCCTCATTTTCCAGGATCTCCGCTGCCGCCGCCTTCGCCTCGTTTCTGTCCGCTGCGGTGGATCTCTTGTTCATTATATTAGCATACTGCCAGCCGCACAGCAAGCTTGCCGGAAGCGCCACAATGATGCCGTAGATGATAAACCACCCCACATTGGCGCCGATCTGTCCCGCCACAGCCAGAGGGCCGGGCGTGGGAGCCACCACACAGTGGGTCAGCAAAAGGCCTGTAAAGAGCGCCGCCACATATGCGGTCGTTTTCTTTTTGGTGAACTTCTGAAGGCTGGTCACCAGCGGATTTAAGGTTATGTAGGCAGAACCAAAGTATACCGGGATGGAGACGATGAAACCGGCCAGGTTTAATGCCAGCATGTCGTTCTTTTTTCCGAAGGTGCGCAGCAGCCCCTTCGCCAGCTCCTCCATACCGCCGGAATCTCCCAGCATCATTCCGAAAATACCGCCAAACAGGATCAGCAGTCCGATACTGGTCATAATGCTTCCAAAGCCGCTTGTCAGATGCCCCAGGGTATCCGTGAGCGGAAGCCCGCAGAGCAGAGCCATAATGACTGCGCAGGTAAAAAGGGATACGCCCGGGCTGACCTTGAAGACGATCAGGGACACCAACAGGATCACCATGGTTATTACAAATGCGATTAATACGTTCATACTCTTTCCTCCCCTGTTATCCTTTGTGGCGAAGCATCTTTCCGGACATAACGCCGGTAAACTGCTTATCATGATAGACGAGCTGTCCATTGACATACACGTAGTCGATCCCCTCGGTAATGCTGTTGGAATTGCTGTATGTGGCTGTATCCTGCAGCCGGTCGTAATCAAAGATCACCAGGTCCGCATCATAGCCGTCCCGGATCAGGCCTTTATTCTTCACCAGAAGATATTCGGCAGTCAGCCCCGTCATCTTGTGGATGGCTTCCTCCAGCGTCAGGATTTTCTTTTCCCGGACAAAATAGGTGATCGCATGAGGGAATGTCCCGCTGGCGCGCGGATGGCCCTTCTCATTCCAGCTGCGGGTCAGACCGTCGCTGCCCACAACGCAGTACGGGTCGCGGATGATCTCACAGACGTCTTCGTCGCACATACTGCTGAATACGCCTCCAGTCTCACAGTTGTTCTCTACACACAGGTCAAAGAAAGCCTCCCATGGGTCCTTTCCAATCTCTGCCGCATACTCTGTGATGAAACGCCCTTCCGCCAGCGGAGTCCTGGGAGAAGAATAGACGTACACACCGCCCCAGCCTCCGGCATTTAAGTAGTAATTGTCATACGGGGTTTCCGGGTCCTCCATCTCCGCTCTCAGCTTTCTGCGGAATTCCGGATCTCTCAGCTTGTCCGTCATGGAACTGAATCCATTTTCAAAATACCACGGCGGCATACAGGCATTCAGCGTAGTCATGTTGCAGGTGTAAGGATACTGGTCGCAGATGACTTGGATCCCCTCCTCCCGCGCCTCATGGATCAGGCGCAGCGTCTCTTTTTGTTTTCCCCAGTTGGGTTTGCCCAACATCTTGTGATGGGAGATATCCACGCGGACCCCCGCCTGCCTGCCCACATTGATGGTTTCCTTCACCGCTTCCACGATCTCGTTGGATTCATTGCGCATATGGCTTGCATAGATTCCGTTGTAAGGCGCGATCACCTTCGCCAGCTCAATGATCTCCTTCTCCTCTGCATAACAGCTGGGCGTATAGATCAAACCCGTGGAAAACCCTGCCGCACCGGCCTCCATCGCATCCCTTAAGATCTCTTTCATTTTTTCCAGCTCTTCGTCCGTAGCCGGGCGGTTCGCCATGCCCATGACCGCGATCCTCAAACTGCTGTGGCCGATATACATCTTGACATTGGCCGTGAGCGGCTGTGTGTCGGCATACTCTAAATATCTGCTAAAGCTCGTCCAGTTCACCATGTCCTCCGGAAAACTTGTGGTCCCCATAGACAGCATGTTCTGGATATCCACAAGATTTTCAGGCGCAACCGGAGCCATGGACAGACCACACTGACCGACGATCTCCGTGGTCACCCCCTGTGTCGTCTTAAACAGATGCGCGTCCTCCGTACCAAGCCTCATATCCCCGTGAGAATGTGCGTCGATAAATCCTGGGCAGACAACGCGCCCCGCAGCATCGATCACTTCTTTGGACTCCTCATCCCCCTGTGCCATCACGATCCTGCCATCCTGTATCCCTACACACCCCATAAAAGACGGCGCTCCGCTGCCATCAATAATCTTTGCATTTTTAATCAACACCTCTAACATTGCATAACTCCTCTCCATCGTATATACCGCGTGTAACAGGTTCGCCGTTCTGCAGTCCGGCATCACTACAAGCTTCGAAGCTAGTGTTAAGTATAGATTAACATCAGTTCGTCAATATGTCAATTATTTTAATTAATAACAAACATATTTTGTGCGTTTTTTGATGTTTTACTGTATTAAATGTCATGTTTGTTTAGAAAATAGCATCTTTTTTATATAGTGTTAATATATATTTAACATATTAAAGGGATGTTTTTTTATGAATTGATTTAGAGTTGAATTAATTTCCTTAATCGGGGACTTTATATTATTGTATTAGAAGAACATGAAAATAAAACACCAAAGCATTCTAAGGACACAAATATTCGACAAACCAGTGAAGAGCATCCTTGAAGCGCTGCTACGAATGAACAGCTCCATACAAGCAGAAAGAACCTTCGGAACCGGTAAGATTAGAGTTATTTCTAGTTTCTATTGGCCATAATGGCTGTTCTCCTGCATGTTTATAAAAATGGAAGGGCTGTGGAAAAATGGAATTAAATCAACTCTATTTTTTCACAGCCCTAGAACAAACATATTTTTTGATTTACCAACTCGACTAGGAACGTTTCCTCTGGGGAGGCAGTTTACTGCAAATAGTATTCAGCAGAACTTATTTATACTGTGCGTAAATATACTGATCTGTGTCATTGGTCCATATGACCCCTGTAACCTTATTGCCCAGCACAGACGGATCGCTCAGCTTCGCCTCTCTCCAATGGCTGAACTCGCTGCCTTCTTTTACGGGAGTCTTCTTTTTGATGGTTTTTGCAATAGTTGTCGTGTTGCCCCTGGAATGCATGGGAACATCAAATTCTGCAAATACCTCTCCAGGGTCATCCGGTGAGGAGCCTGTCATAAAATACAGCTTCACCATCTCCGGATTCTTATTATACTGTGCATAGATATACTGGTCGGTCTCATCAACCCTGATAACGCTGACAATTTTGTTTCCCAACTTGGAATGATCGCTGAAGCTTTGCTCCTGCCAATGGCTGAAGGTATATCCTTCTTTCTCCGGTTTGCTTGAACCAATCGTCTTAGCAACTGTGGTCTGATTCCTTCTGGAATTTTTTGGTACCTCATATTGAGCAAAAACCTCTCCAGGCTCAGCAGGGGAAGATCCTGTCATAAAATACAGATTAACTGTATCTTTTGGGGCCTCGGTTTCGGGCGGAGCCTCGGTCTCAGGTGGAGTCTCGGTCTCAGGTGGAGTCTCGGTCTCAGGTGGAGTCTCGGTCTCAGGCGGAGCCTCGGTCTCAGGTGGAGCCGTTGTCTCCGGCGGAACCTCCTCGTTCTTGGTCATCACAAAACCGATGCTGTTTTCATTTCTGCCTATCTTATCAATTCTGGCTGATTCCGGTGTAAAGGTATACCCATCGAGCCTTGGTGTAATGACAACATCACAGCCAGCGGGAGCGGTACAGGTATAATAGCCTCTGGATGTCGAAAGATCTTTTTGCTGTCCTAAATTGGTCACATTAAAATTGACAATGGGGTTTAAACCCGCAGGCAGCGTAGTACCATTCATTTTAATCATACCACTGACATTAAAAACATTTTGAGCACCTTCCGCTACCAAAATCAAATCCGCAGTGTCTTCATCCAGGAAAAGGCTCTTGCCGCTGGAAACATAGCCCGGCAATTCAGCGCGCACATTGAGGACGGCAAGAGTGGATTTATGGACATCTGTTGGTATTGAATAACGGCCAGTTGCATCCGGACTGCCTACCCATTCTATATCAGACTCCACATTGGCACCGTACTTGACCGATATTCTTACATCCTCCACTCTGCCGCTGCCGCCAGAAAGAGTGATTAAACCGGTTATCGTTTTATATTCTATTTCTTCTGCCTTAACTGGCACAGGGCTGAAAACCGTCATCACCATGACTATCGCCAATGCCGAGGTCATTAACCGTTTAAACTTTCGAAACATATGCTACCTCCACTATTTTTTCTTTTATCATACCGCACACCTGCCGCTGTAACTACCATTTATCAGCTCCGCCATCCCCCTTTTTTACAAAATACTCCCTGCCTCTTTTTAAATCACTTAATACTAACATATCGGGTGCTGACGATATGTGAAAGAATCGTTATAATAGTGTGAAAACAAGCACATCCGGAACGATTTCCTATAATTAATTACGGTGGCTTTTGCCGCCATTACGGAACAGGAAGTTTGGAAGAAGTCAGATCAATAAGGGGCCGGTTCAGGGACAGAGCCATATCCTCTACGTAAGAAACAATATTAGAAGTAACCTGGTTGGCATAAGCAGAAAAATCTGTATGAATGCTAACAGGGGAATGTAGTTCCCAATTGATCGGTACGCAGATACCGCATAAGTGCATTATAGCACAAGCATCTACGGATGGGATGATTCTTATTTTGGTGATTTAAAGTTTGATTGCAGCCATCGGCTGCGATATGATATAATATGAACACTTAGCGAGGTATTTCACGAGCTTAGTGTGAAGATATACCTGGACACTTAATGAGATCGAGCCATAGGCGAAGATCGAATTTAGTGACCATGGTGTAATATGAACACTTAGCGAGGTATTTCACGAGCTTAGTGTGAAGATATACCTGCAGACCGAAAGGAGAACCATTTTGGAAGATTTGAACATCGGAAAGAAAATACAGGAACTGCGGACCAGGAAAGCCCTGTCCATCCGCAAGCTTTCCTCCATCGCCGGCATTACCCCCTCCATGCTCAGCCAGATCGAGAACGAGCAGGTCAATCCGTCGATCAATACACTGAGGGCATTGGCAGATGCTCTCGAAGCCCCCCTCTATCACTTTTTCAGGGAAGAGTCCGAGGACCAGCCGGTCGTCACACCGAACCTCAGAAAGACCATCGGCCGGAAGGACGAGCCTGACGTCCTCTATGAGCTGCTGACGCCGGACACCCGGGGCAGCATCGAATTCTGTATGATGGTGATCCCGGCTGCCTCAAGCTCCAGCTCCCACGCCCAAAGCCATGTGGGCGAGGAGGTTGCTTTTCTCTATTCCGGGGAGACGGTAGAACTGGAGATCGATACCCGCCGTTTTACGCTCCGGCAGGGCGACAGCGTGCGGATCCCCCCGCAGGCACAGCACATCTGGCACAATCATACCAATGCGCCGGTGCAGGTGATCTTCGCCATCACCCCGCCGTCATTTTAGAGAGGCAGGCCATCCAGCGCCCTGTTCAGGCCTTCCGTCCCCTCCGCCGCAAACCGTCCGCCGCGTATCACGGCAAGCTCCCGTCCATCCGGGCACACTGCGGTGATATCTCCAAGCTCCGAATAGGGGATCGTGATATCCAGATGACAGCCAAAATACGCCTTTGACACATCCTCCTTCCGCAAAATGGAGATCTCATTATCCCGGGCGATCACTTCCCTGCCGTCCGGATTGAACATGGGGGAATCCTCGCTCCAGCTGTAACAGGTATCTCCCACCGCAAAATGAGGCCCCATCTTTTCTACGATCAGAATCGGGAGTTTCTCCACGATCCCGAACCGTTCCGCCACGGCATATGCCGTGGTATTGGTCCCGATGGCAAACTCGCCCAGGGGCAGGCTGTCGTGGTTTTTTAATATCTCCTGGCGGATCAGCTTCTCTCCCTCCTGCGGGTCATCAAAGTTGCCGCAGGAATATTCCTTCACCATGCCGTCCTCAAACCGGATCTTTAAATCTCTAAACTGGATATTCCCCAGATAAACCTTTCCTACATGCAGGATGCCTGTGGTTCCCGCCAGTACCGGGGAGGTAAATACCTCTCCCACCGGTATATTCACATCCGCCACGCAGTTTTCAAAATTCGTCTCTTTTGCAATATCAGAGAGTTCATGAAGCGATACCCGGATATCCGTCTGATTGCCGCCGCGCCCGGTCACATGCACATAGGCTGCCTGGTCCAGCACCTCGATGATATGCTGCTGGATCTCCTTGTACATCTCATAATCCAGCGTATTGATCCGGATCGTCTCCGCAAAGATCTCCTCAAAATCCTCTCCGATAGCCGGAACCGGGAATGCAATGATCGTAAAGCTGGTCTCCTCCCCCGGAATATACTGGTTGGTGACCGGCATGGATTCATTGGCATAAGCGATCGTCAGCGCCTCCTGTTTTTCACTCAGGGAACATGCCGCAGACTTATTCACCGGGTCAAACCCATCCTCGCCAAAGGTCTCCACCACAGCAGGCCCCGCATACCAGGACGCTTCTTTCCGGTATGTCTCATAGGCCGTCTTGAGCACCGCCAGCTTCCTCTCCTTAAATGCCTTGTCAAAGTAGACTGCCTGGTCATATCGGTGGTCATAATCGTACTGGCGGTTAGGAGAAGCGCTGTGATAACCGATCCTCCGGTTGGGGCTCTTTGTCACCGACCAGGACGCCGCCCGGTACAAAATGACCTCCAGCCCCATCGCCTCAAACTGGTGGACCGCGGCACGGATCATCCGCTCAAACCCCAGCTCATACCGGATCCCCACCGTTTTTTTCTTCGACAGGTCACGGCCCATGACCTCAAAACCTTTCCGGTACCCTTCTGTATAGGTGGACGCCATCTTTTCAATGGTCTCCTCCGGCAGTGTATTCATAAAGCCCGCGATCCGCAGCTCCGCATCCGAAATATACTCTCCAAACCGGTACAGATACCTCAAGTCCGACAGATCGCTCTCCATAATGATATCCTTCGCAAAGGTCAAAGACGGGTCCAGCTGTTCCCGGATCCGGTAAGTCAGCGTCACATCCGTGTAATCGCTGTGGAACCAGTACAGAATGTCCTTCACGGACTTTGCCTCCGGAGTCCCGTCCTCAAACGCATTGTAGATCTCGATCAGGGTCTCACAGAGGATCGTGATATCCGTCAGCCTGCACTCGTATGCAAAGACAATGGCTTCCCGAAGCTGTGCATAAAAGGAACACAGAAGCTTTCCATACTCCTCCCCCAGCTGAGCCGCCGCATAGTCCGGATTCCCATAGCTGGTCTCATAGTGTTCCGGCAGGATATCCCCATACAGCTCCCGGTTCAGACGCTCAAGCTCCTTGAGCGATAGCCCTTCCAAGTCCTCCCGTAGCTGCCGCCTTGCCAGGTCCTCGATCTGCCCGACAAAACGGGCCATCTCCACGAAATAACTGCGAAACGGCTCCTCCACCTGCTCTTCATCCGGAATCTGGGCGATCCGCTCCATTGCCAGGTCGTACCGCTCCATGATCCGGGTGTTTTCCTCATTCCATAATTCCTGATATTTCATTCAGCCATCCCTTTCCTGCACCGGCAGACTGCGCCGCCAAACATTGAAACCTACCCGAACACTCCTACGATCGTCAGGCAGAACCAGAAGATCACCAGGACCGCGCCGGTCCCAACAGCAATCCTCGCCAAAATATAATTCATCTCCTTTTCTAAAAAGGAGAGCAGCCCATATACCAGGGCCACCACAGAAAAAACCATACTGCTCACTCCCCAGGCAGCCACATTGAGTCCGCCGTTGCCCTGCAGACGGACACTGAGCGCAAGGCTGACAACGCAGCACGCCAGCGCTGCCGCCGCAAAGGGCAGGGCCACGAAGCTTTTTCTCGCAAATGGCTTCCGGATATAAGATATCTTCTGTTTATCTCTGCGCACGTTGTCTCCTCCTTATGCGGAGCCTCTGGACGATGCGGTATACCACATACCCCAGCGCTCCTCCCAGCGTATTGAGCAGCAGATCATCTACATCAAAGCTCCCTACTTTAAAAATAAGCTGGGTCGTCTCGATGCACAGACTCAGGCCAAAGCTCAAAAGAATGGCATTGTACCACTTGCGCCCCCTTCGGCTTACGATCGGGAGAAAAAAACCGCAGGGCAGAAAGCCCACCACGTTGCCCACAATATTTAAAAGGAATGCCTCCATTCCCAACTGATGTCTATAGTGATAGAACCGTTTGATCTCTTTAAACAGCTCCAGATTGTATGCATAGTCCCGCTGCTGAGGATCTCTCCCAAAGGACTCGGCAAAAAACATGAAATAAACCAAAAGCGCCAGATATGCAATGAACAGCACCCAGCCCGCTTTCTGGTTCCTGGTTGTATTTTTTATCATAACTTCCTCATTTATTCACAATGATTATAATTGGCCTCTGTCCCTGTGAACCAAGATGGCAGTCCCCGCCCCTCTGCGGAGCAGAAACTGCCCTTTTCTGACTACTAAAATGTAATGTCACCCTTGCGTTTTAACAGCAGCCCGCCGCAGACAATGGACACAATCCCGACAGTGAGTCCGGTCACCAGAACGATGATCCCGACTGCAATGCTGCACGCCCCTGTGCGCTGCATGGTCTTATAAACCTTTTCCATATGCCTTCTCCTTACTCTGCGCCATACTGTTCATAATATGCATCGATCGCTGCCTTTAACGCATCATCAATGACAATCTTTCCCCTGTAAGGCCTGTTGTAGAGATGTTCCACCACATCCGCCATGGTAACGATCGCCGTGGTCTTAAAACCATACTTCTCTTCAATCTCTTTAAGTGCTGACCTGGTTCCCTGGCCGCGCTCCATCCGGTCCACGGAAACCACCAGCCCCAGCACATCTACGTCGCCCTGGGCGCGGAGGATCGGCAGAGTCTCCTCGATGGAGGTCCCTGCGGTCGTCACGTCCTCAATGATCACAACCTTGTCCTGATCAGCGATCGGGCTGCCGAGAAGAATGCCTTTATCGCCGTGGTCCTTGACTTCTTTCCGGTTGGAGCAGTACTTGATATCCGCATCATAAAATTCGCTGATCGCCATGGTGGTTGCCACGGTCAGCGGGATTCCCTTATAAGCCGGCCCGAACAGCACATCAAAATCCAGGCCAAACGCATTCTGGATCGCACGGGCATAATACTCGCCCAGGCGGCGCAGCTGGGTGCCGGTGCGGTAAAAACCGGTGTTCACAAAAAACGGGGTCTTCCTTCCGCTCTTGGTCACGAAATCACCGAATTTCAGCACCTCGCAGTCGATCATAAACTCTATAAATTCTTTCTTGTAATCTTCCATGGTCTTCTCCTTTTATCTTCTATCCCGCGCATGGCGACGCCCTGCACAGCCTCTTATTTCACGCAGCCGATCAGGTCTTTGATATCCGCCACGCCCTGTTTCTCCATAAATGCTTCCATCCCTTCCACAATCTCCACCGTAGCATAGGGATTGTAGAAATTAGCCGTACCTACGGAAACCGCGGTCGCACCTGCCATCATAAACTCCAGCGCATCCTCAGCTGTAGCGATCCCGCCCATGCCGATCACCGGAAGGCTCACCGCATTTGCCACCTGATACACCATGCGCACCGCCACCGGCTTCACTGCCGGGCCGGACATGCCGCCCGTCTTGTTGGCGATCGCAAAGGCCCTGCGGTTGATATCGATCTTCATACCGGTCAGGGTATTGATCAGGGAGAGCACGTCCGCGCCTCCCGCCTCCGCCGCTTTTGCCATGACTGTGATATCCGTCACGTTGGGACTCAGCTTCATGATGACCGGCTGCTTCGCGTGCTTTTTTACCTCTCTGGTGATGGCCTCCACCGCTTTCGGGTCCTGTCCGAAGGCAATGCCGCCCTCCTTCACATTGGGGCAGGAGATATTGATCTCTAAAAGATCCACCGGCTCATCCCCCAGGCGCTCCACCACCTCGATATAGTCCTCCGTGGTCCTGCCGCAGACATTGACGATGATCTTCGTATCATACTGTTTTAAAAACGGGATATCCCTCTTTACAAATACATCGATCCCAGGGTTCTGCAGGCCGATCGCGTTTAACATCCCGCCGTAGACCTCCGCAATGCGGGGCGTCGGGTTGCCCGGCCACGGCACATTGGCGACGCCCTTTGTCACCACCGCGCCCAGACGGTTTAAATCTACAAACTCACTGTACTCTGCGCCGCTTCCAAAGGTACCGGAAGCAGTCATCACCGGATTTTTAAGCTCCACACCTGCCAGATTTACTTTTGTATTTATCACAGCTCCACCTCCTGTGCCAGGAATACCGGGCCATCCTTGCAGATCCGCTTGTTGTGCACGTGGGAATGGTCGTCCACTTCTTTGGACTGGCATACGCAGGCCAGGCATGCCCCGATCCCGCAGGCCATCTTCTCCTCCAGGGATAGCCAGCACTCAATCCCCTGCTCCTTAGCGTAAGCCTTCAGCGCCCGCAGCATCGGAGTGGGGCCGCAGGCATAGATCACATCCGCCTGGAGCCCGTTCGCCCGGATGGCATCGATCACATTGCCCTTTGTCCCGGCGCTTCCGTCCTCGGTCGCCACATAGACGGAGCCGTACGGCTCAAATTCCTCATTCAAAAACAGAACGTCCCGGTAGCCCAGCACCATCTGCTTTTCACAGTTCAAAGACTTTGCAAGCTCCAGCATCGGCGGAATCCCGATCCCGCCTCCGATCAGGAACGCCTTTTTGTCCTTCAGCGTGAATCCGTTGCCCAGAGGCCCCATCACCGTGATATCATCTCCTGCCTGATACCCGGAAAACTCGTCCGTCCCGGCGCCCACCACGCGGTACACGATCCGCAGCCTGCCCTCTGCCCGGTCCACCTCACAGAGGCTGATGGGACGCGGGAGCAGTTTGGAAGCGTCCTTTGTGTAGACTGAGATAAACTGCCCCGGCTTCGCTGCCGCGGCGATCTCCTCCGCCTGGATCCACATGCTGAATATATCATCGGTCAGTTTTTCCTGGCTGACCACCTTCGCTGTCAGTTTTGTCTTCTCCATGAGTCCTCCTGATCACAGTACGCTGTTAATATCAGCAACCATATCCATCACTGCCTGTCTGGACGCCTCTGCAAAATGCTCCGGGCCAAATTTGGCATATTTCTCCTGCTTATAAGCTGCGATGATGCCGCGGGAAGAATTGACCACCGCCCCAAGCCCATCCTCATTAAAGCACGCCTTTAAATCCTTCGCCGTGCCGCCCTGCGCGCCGTAGCCTGGCACCAGGAAGTAGGTTCTCGGCATCAGCTTTCTTAAGATCGCACTCATCTCCGGGTAGGTGGCTCCCACCACTGCGCCCACGTTGCTGTATGCGCCGTCCATGCAGTCCGCGCCCCACTCCACTACCTTTTCAGCAACCAGCTCATATACCGGCCTGCCGTCCACCAGCTGGTCCTGGAATTCCCCGCTGGACGGATTGGAGGTCTTCACAAGGACAAACAAGCCCTTATCATCAGACTTACACACATCTACAAACGGTTTTACCCCGTCGGTTCCCAGATACGGGTTTACAGTCAGGAAATCCGTATTGAACGCGGTGCAGACAGCGCTTCCCACTTTGACTTTGCCCAGATGGGCGGTGGCATAGGCCGCGGAGGTGGAACCGATATCGCCGCGCTTGGCGTCGCCGATGACTAAGAGTCCCTTCTCCTGACAGTAGCGCACTGTCTTCTCATAGGCCTTCAGGCCCTCGATGCCGAACTGCTCATACATGGCGATCTGCGGCTTCACAGAAGGAATCAGATCAAAGGTATGATCCACGATCTCCTTATTAAAATTCCAGATCGCATCGGCAGCGCCTTCTAACGTCTCGCCAAACTCCTGGAACGACTTTTTTAAGATATGCTCCGGAATATAGCCGAGCATTGGGTCAAGCCCTACGCAGACCGGCGCTTTCGTCTTCTGAATCTTCTCAATCAACTGATGAATCATGATATCCTCCTTCATGTATATGGAATTATTTTACTGATTTTCCTATAGTCTTACCTATTTTATCATATCCATAGGGCGCTTTCAAGCAGAAAGGACTTGAGTTTCCGCATTTTGCGGCGGCGGACCGGCGGCAGACCTGATGGGTTTTTGTTCCGGTTTCGGCCATAAGAAGCTGTTGGCCTGCAAAGTCGCAAAAACCCATCAGGTCTGCCGCCGGTCCGCCGCCGCAAAATGCGGAAACGGCTACGGTAACTCCTGGCCAGGGACAAAAGCTTATTTAAATTAGGCCGGAGACCAGGGGGACGATGATTACGGTCAGGAGGCCGGCTACTGCGATTGAGAGGCTGCTCATGGCTCCTTCTACTTCGCCCAGCTCCAGGGCTTTGGCTGTTCCGATGGCGTGGGCGGAGGTGCCGAGGGCCAGGCCGCGGGCGATCGGCTCGCGGATGCGGGCGAGCTTAAATATGGTCTCTGCGGCAATGTTGCCGAAGATTCCGGTGATCATGATGCAGACTACGGTGATCGTCACGATCCCGCCTGCCTCCTCGCTGACTCCCATGGCGATGGCTGTGGTGATGGACTTGGGCAGCATGGTCACGTAATGGATATGCTCCAGGCGGAAGAAGAGACACATCGCGAAGATGCTGGCGGCGCTGGCGGCTACTCCGGACAGGATCGCAACGGCGACCGCCACAAAATTCTTCTTCAGCAGCTCCAACTGCTTGTACAGTGGTATGGCAAGGCAGACCGTGGACGGGGTCAGCAGATAACTGATGTATTTGGCGCTGTAATTGTAGGTCTGGTAATCAATCTTGAATATGACGAGGCAGGCGATCACCAGGACCACGGCGACCAGCAAAGGGTTCAGGATCGCCCAGCCCAGCTTTTTCTTGAGCCGCACACCGATCAGATAGGCGAGAAGGCTGAGTACAAATCCGAAATATAGGGATTCCTGTAATATGCTCATGACCTGTGTCCTCCTTCTGTCTGGTCTTCTTCCTGGCCCTGTGGCCTGCTTTTCTTTCTGGTGAGGCGGAGCATCGCCTCTGTGACTTTGCCGGTTACCACCATGACTGCGATGGTGGACAAAATGCTGATGACCACGATCGGCACCAGGATCACCTTGATGGCATCGTAGCTCTCGATCAGCCCTGCGGACGCCGGGATGAACAGGATCGGCATGATATCCAGAAGGAAATTTCCCGTGGCCTCAATATCCGCCAGCTTCAGGATGCCGCTGCACAGAAGCAGCAACAGCAAAAACAGACCATACACCCCGGCCGGGACCGGCAGGGGCAGAAGCAGGTTTAAAAGCTCCCCCGCCAGAGTGATCCCAAAGATAATCACACATTCTCTCACGTATTTCATAATCGCACACTCCTTTAGTCTGGTATTCTACCACTGCCTTTTTGAAATAACAATCCTGTTTCTTGTATTCTTTATGTTTTTTCGGTATACTTGTTTCCAGACAGCGCCCGGTATGGGAAAATCCTCCGGTGATGTTCATTTTCTTACAGCTTTGCGCAGAAAGGACCGCACCCATGCAGAATGACTACGACAATATTTCCATTGTGGAAACACAGAACCTCTCCGAAAAACAGCGGCAGGATATCCGGCTGTTGGTGGAGCTATGCTGCCGTCACGACAACATCCGGCTTTCCTATCCGGCAGACGGAGAATCTGAGGAGGACAAGAGTGAGGAAAACAGCGGCGGGACAATGCACTTTTCCGGTCCCCGCCACTGGCTGTACTATGGCCGGGACGGGGTGCTTAAAAGCGCCCTGGCTCTTGTTTATTACCAGGATTCCCTTGTGGAGTGTTCTGCATTCACCCACCCGGATTTTAGGCGGCAGGGACTGTTTTCCCGGCTGCTGGGATGTGCTGTGGACAGGTTGGATACGACAGATACGGTGGATATGACGGATAGGCTGGATACGGCAGATACGGCAGATACGGCGGAGGCGATGGATTGCGGCGGAGACTGCGATATCCTGTTTACGGTGTCCGGCCACTGCCCGGATACTGCCGCTGCTTTG